>ONCM01000001.1 GCA_900316305.1 uncultured Bacteroidales bacterium
CTCATGCGCGTGGCCAACGACCGTTTGACGAAAGACAGGATTCTGAGTTTCATGACTATTGGGCGATTAGTTGTTCGTAAGTGATCTCATGTTTCAGCAGATTGTACTCCAGCATCAGGTCGCTGGCCCGCTTCACCATGTCAGGGCGAAGACGGAACTCCCGTTTCCCCGATTCGCGATCCACCTGCAGACGCAGCACCTCTTCCAGCATCAGCTTCTGCAAGGTCCTGTTGGTGATGATGTGGTTCTCCTGCACGTATTTCATCACGATGTCGAGGGTCTCGTCCGGATGTGCCGCCGCCCATTCCCAACCCCTACGGCTGGCCTGGGCGAACTTTTTTGCTTCTTCGCGATGTTTGTTGTAATACTCGCGGGTTACATACAGACCGTCCTCCTGCACGTTGTAGCCGTGGTCGCAGAAACGATAGACGCTCTTCTCATTCACCGGCAGGCCTGTCTGCACCAGTTGATAATATTCGTTGTAACTCATGGCCAGGGTCGCATCAATGGCACCCGCCACAAACAGATTTACATTCGAAGCAAAGGGAATCCATTCATAGTCAAGATGTTCCTTCTTGTTCATACAAATGGCTAATTGGCCGAACCCCGCGCTCCAGATCCCGATGCGCTCACCTTTTTGTGTCAGCGGATCAACCCCGCGGCGCGACACGATGACCATCGAGTTGTTCATCGAGGTTTGCAAGATGTTCACTAAATCGATTCCTTCATCCACGATTTCTATTGCCTGGCAGAGTTGCAGGGTGGTGGCGTGGCTTTCTTTGTTCTGGATGCGCTTCATGGCCGGTTGCGTGGGCGAAGGGTGGACGATCTCCACGTTGAGCCCGGCTTCCTTGTAGAATCCCTTTTCCTGCGCCACATAGTAACCGGCGAACTGCGCCTGCGCGGTCCATTGAGGGGTAAAAATGAACTTTTCCTGCGCTTGCAGATGATGGACACCGACCAAAAACAGTAAAAAAACGCAGACAGGACGCGATATCCTGTGACATAACGATATGATTTTTCTGTCCATTTACCAGTTGGGGCTTGATTAAATAATCATACAAAAATTGAACCCTGCAAAACTAAAATTTTTTTTAACACATCAACAATTCGACTATTTTTTTTTCTCATCCCGCTGTCCCGCCAAAGTCGGGAGGGCCCAGGTGGAATTGGTTGTAGAGACGCGAAATATGGTTTGTAACAAATGTATGGGAACTTCTAATTATATCTTCCTGGTTAACAGCTTCTTATGAACTAAAATCCGCTGAAAACGACACCCGAAATTCCCGTTTGAGCCAATTCGCCACAAATGAACTTTTTATGACAAAAATCTTTCGCAACCCATTGTCATTCAAAGAATTATTTGTATATTTGCCGCAAATTAGAAAGGACAATGAATCAGACCAAACCAACATACAAACAGCCTGGAGGAGAACAACCTGATCTTGCATGAGGGCACCATGATAGACGGGAGCTTCGTGGAGGTGCCGCGCCAGCACAACACACGCGAAGAGAACAAAATAATCAAGGAAGACAGGGGCGGTTTTTAACACCCTGACAAACCTGGTCTAGAACCTGTGCCGGTACGAGCAAGTGATGCGACTTGGAATAAATTAATTAACTAAATAAAAATCAAATAGTTGAATAAACATAAACAAAAAAAACATCAACAAGCTGCAACCTTTTGAAAGTTTTGCGTCTTATGTACAGAAATATGTTTTAATTTTGCAGCGTTGTTTGCTTATCTTGATGTTTAACGGACTTCGCACTAAGGTCGGCGACAGCGCGAAGAAGTAAAAAATAGAAGTCCCCTTCATTCAATCACCAAATTTCAAATCAAAATGAAAAAGTATTTCATTATCGCCGTTATGGCATTGGTTGCTGTCTTCGCAGTTTCTTGCAACAAAGAGAAAAAGATCGATATTGTCGGCCATGAGTGGCTCTACACTGGATCTGTTGACACCATGGGTATTCATATTGATTTGGGTATAGACATGGCTTTCAACGCTGCAGATTCTGTTGACATTACTACTTCCGTAACGAGTTCTGTTTTTAATGAATCAGCAGCTTCCAAATGGGCCTACACCTGGGATGGCGAAAAGAATCTTGTTCTTAGCAAAACAGAGGAAGACAACACCGTCAGAACCCGCGCTATGACCTACAATAAGGAAACAGAGGAATTCTCCTTGCCGCTCGACCAAATGGAAGGCGAAAACACCGAAGAAATGATTGCCTTGACAGGTCTTGACGTGCTGGTTTTCAAAAAGGTGAAATAATCCTTCACCCCAACAACTATATTGCCCGGCGGCGCAAATCCATAATGGATTTACGCCGCCGGGTTGTTTTTATCAACAAAAAAGGGAATCATTCCGATTCCCTTATAACTACTAACTGCTAACTCCTAACTGCTAACTAACGCAGTCTGTCTGCAGAACGCACAAGCTCTTCGTCCTTCTTGATGAAACGGTTGGCCATGAAGAGGCAGACGGCTTCGATGACGATCATGATGATCAAGGGCACGGTGTTGAAGGTGAATGTAAAGTCCTCCATGCGTGCGCCGAAGAATTTCTTGAAGACGATGTCGGGACAAACCCACAGGATAAGCAGCAGCGTGATCAGGAAGATGATCATCGTGAACGAGACAGTCTGCATCTGTTTAATGCGGTTTTTGTAACGGAACAGGGCAAAACAGCTCATGCCCGCCGTCAAGAACAGGCAGAATGCCAGATAGTAAAGACGGATGACGGAAACGCCATCGGGACACATCTCCTTCAGGGAAATGGAGTTATAGACATATCGCGCGAGTTCGGTGTCAACATAACCGAACGGAATGAAAATCAGCACGATGGGGATGATGGTTGCGATTAACAAAAAGATGGATTGAACTCTTTGAATCATAAGTTTTGGTTTTTACTGAAAGGTTTTATTTAAGGTTATAGTAGGCATTTTGGCACCTTTGCCAGTGCCGTTTACAGTGTTCAAATAGGGGGTGAACTTCACCGATACGTTGGACGGCGTTCCGTTGCCGTAGTCCATCAGGTTGCGGACGAAGTTGATGACGTTCTTGGTGTCGCCATTCGTGAAAATCTTGACCAAGTCCATGCTCATCGGCACGTGAATCAGCGCAGTGGCGTTGGGATTGATGACCGTGGTCTGCGTGGCACTGCTGCCCTGCGCGATGGACGAGCCTTCCAAGAAGACATCGTAGTCGTAGGCGCACAGGCGGGCCGGCTTGGCTGTCTCGTTCTTGGCGTTCACATTCACGTTGCAGCCAATCCGGAAGTCCTTGTTCTTGATGGCTTGATATGCCTTCTGCAAGTCGCCCCACTGCAGGTCGCTGACACTCTTGATGTTGCTCATATTGATACCTGCCCACGTGATGTCGCTGATGTTCACCAGACTGAACTTACAGTTCATCAGGTTGATCAGCTGGGCGATCCCGCAGCCCGCCATGAAGAGCGTGGTGGCGGAGATGAGGAGGATGGTTGTTAGTTTCTTAAGGTGTTTCATATTACTTAGGGTTATTATCCTAGGGCTCATAGGGTTATTATCCTAGGGCTCAGCTTCGCTTCACCCTAGGTTAACATAGGTCGGGCTTTCAGCCCTTTTTGGAATAACTACTAACTGCTAATTACTCTTCCGTCTTGCAGCACGATCTTCCGATCCGACAGCTGGGCCAGTTCCTCGTTGTGCGTGACGATGAGGAAGGTCTGCTTGAAGGTGTCGCGGAGGACGAAGAAGAGGTCGTGGAGTTTGCGGGCGTTCTCGGTGTCGAGGTTGCCGGAGGGCTCGTCGGCAAGGATGAGCTCGGGGTTGTTCATCAACGCCCGCGCCACGGAAACGCGCTGCTGCTCGCCACCCGACAATTGGGCGGGCTTGTGCCCTACCCTATCACCAAGCTTCAGAAAATCAAGAAGTTCTTGCGCTCTGCAAAAGGACTCCTTCCGACTCTTCCCGGCAATCAGAGCGGGCATCGCCACGTTCTCCAAGGCCGTGAATTCGGGCAAAAGATGGTGGAACTGATAGACGAAGCCGATGTGACGGTTGCGGAATTCCGCCAGTTTGTCGTCACTCAGCTGGTTCAGATTCACCCCGTCAATGACCACCTCTCCACTGTCCGGTTTGTCCAACGTGCCGATGATGTGCAGCAACGTCGATTTGCCGGCCCCGGAAGGACCGACAATCGTCACCACTTTGCTGTTCTCAATCGACAGAGAGACCTTCTTCAGGACCTGCAGACTGCCGTAGGATTTCTCGATTTCTTTGACCTCGATCATCAATCTAATCGTATATACACAATTGTAGAGACGCAAAATTTTGCGTCTCTACAACGTAGGTTTGTCGTAATTATTTCTTCTCAATCTCGGAGGCCAATCGTGCGGTCAACAACGGCACCACCTTGTTCAGGTCGCAAACGATACCAAGGTCGGCGACGGAGAAGATGGGTGCGAACTTGTCCTTGTTAACAGCGATGATGAAGTCGGACTCCTCCATGCCGGCCAAGTGCTGGATGGCACCGGAGATACCGAGAGCGAAATAGAGGTCGGGACGAACGGTCTTACCGGTCTGACCCACCTGACGGTCGTGGTCGATGATGCCGGCATCCACCATAGCACGGGAAGAGGAAACCTCTGCGTTCGGGAACACGTTGGCGAGCGCTTGCAGCTTCTCGAAACCTTCCTTGCAGCCAACACCGCGGCCACCAGAGACAAGCACCTTCGCGTCGGTGATATCAACTTTGCCCTTGTCAACCTTCACGTTCTCGACCATGCGGACGAGGAACTTGCTCTTGTCGAAAGTGGGCTTGAAAGCGATGACGTTACCTTGACGGTTGGGGTCGCGAGGCATCTTCTGCATCACGCCCGGACGCACGGTGGACATCTGCGGACGGTGTTCCGTACACATGATGGTAGCCATCAGGTTGCCGCCGAATGCCGGACGGGTCATCATCAACTCACCCTCTTCGGAAATCTCCAAGCGGGTGCAGTCGGCGGTGAGGCCGGTGGTAAGACGGGCAGCCAAACGCGGACCCAGGTCACGACCGATGGTCGTAGCACCAATCATCAGGATGCTGGGTTTGAATTTCTCCACCACCTGACAGATGGTCTGCGCGTATTGTTCTGTGAGATAGTCTTTTAATTCGGGCTCGTCGATGCAGATGACATCGTCGGCACCGTGCTCGATCAGCATTTGGGCGTGTTTGGTGATGTTGTGTCCAGGCAGGACGGCCACCACCTTCTCGTTCAGCACGCCGGCCAGCTCATGGGCCTTGCCGAGCAGCTCCAACGCAACAGATTGGATGACACCGTCACGTTGTTCAGCGAATACAAATACGTTTTTATAATCGGTTTTTTCCATTTTTCTGTTGTTTTGGGATTAGATGATGAATTTTTCTTTCAATTTGCTGATGATGATACCCACAGCTTCCTCGGCATCGACCTCATAGACCTGGCCAGGAGATTTCTGCGGTTTGGTGAAGGATTTCTTCACACGCGTCGGGGAACCCTTGAGACCGAGACGGGCGGGATCCACATCGATTTGGTCGGCGGTGAGGATTTCCACCTCCTTGTCGAAGGCTTCCATTATGCCCTTCACGCTCATGTAACGCGGCTTGTTGGCGGTAGCCAGCACGGTGAGCACACACGGCGTGGGAACTTCGAGGATTTGGTAACCCTCTTCGGTCTCCTTCTTCACGGTGCAGAGGCCGTTGTTGTATTTGAGGTCCACAGTGTAGGAAACCTGCGGAAGTCCCAGATGCTCAGCCATTTCGGGAGCCACTTGAGCGGTATCGCCGTCGATAGCTTGACGACCGGCAATGATCAGGTCGTAGTCGAGGGTCTTGAGCGCACCGGCCAGTGCGTAAGAGGTAGCCAACGTGTCGGCACCGGCGAACTTGCGGTCGGTGAGCAGGATGGCACGGTCAGCACCCATGGCGAGAGCCTCGCGGAGCATGATGTCGGCTTGCGGAGGTCCCATGGTGATGACGGTGACGTGGGCGCCGTACTGGTCTTTCAGGCGCAGGGCCATTTCGAGGCCGCCCTTGTCATCGGGGTTCATGATGCTGGGCACGCCGTCGCGGATCAATGTCCCTGTTTCGGGGTTGATCTTGATTTCGTTCGTGTTCGGAACTTGTTTGATACAAACTACTATATTCATAATGTTCTATATTCTTGATTATTTGAATAAATTACCGGCGATGACCATTCTCTGGACCTCTGAGGTGCCTTCGTAGATCTCGGTGATCTTGGCGTCGCGCATCATGCGCTCCACGGGATATTCGCGGGTGTAACCGTAACCGCCGTGGAACTGCACAGCCTTGGTGGTCACCTCCATCGCGGTCTCCGCGGCGAACAGCTTGCAGCGGGCAGCCTCGACGGCGTAAGGTTTGTGCATATCTTTATTATAAGAAGCCTCGCGCACCAGCAGACGAGCGGCCTGAATCTTGGCGTCCAAGTTGGCCAACTGGAACTGCGTGTTCTGGAAAGCGCCGATGGGCTTGCCGAACTGTTTACGTTCCTTGACGTATTTAACCGTCTCATCCAAAGCACCTTGTGCGATACCGAGCGCTTGAGCGGCGATACCGATACGACCACCGTTCAGGGTGTTCATAGCGATTTTGAAGCCCTTGCCCTGTTCGCCGAGGAGGTTCTCCTTCGGGATGCGGCAGTTTTCGAAAATCAGCTCGCAAGTTGCGGAACCACGGATACCCATCTTCTTCTCCTTCTTGCCGATGGAGAAACCGGGAGTACCTTTTTCAACGATGAAAGCGGAGATGCCCTTCGTGCCCAACTCCTTGTTGGTCATGGCCATCACCACATACACATGCGCGTAACCGGCGTTGGTGATGAAAATCTTCGTGCCGTTGAGCACCCATTCGTCACCGTCCAACACGGCGGTCGTCTGCTGCATGGCAGCGTCCGTACCGGCGTTGGGTTCCGTAAGACCGAAAGCGCCGATCCATTCGCCGGCAGCCAATTTCGGTACATATTTCATCTTTTGTTCTTCCGTTCCATATTCGAGTATCGGGTTGATACACAGCGAGGTGTGAGCCGACACGATGACGCCAGTGGTGGCGCACACGCGGGAGAGTTCCTCCACGGCCATCGAATACATCTGGTTGGTGCCGCCCTGTCCACCGTATTCCACCGGCACAGGGATGCCCATAATACCTATCTTGGCCATTTTCTCGACCGTCTCCATCGGGAAACGCTCCTGCTCATCCACTTCTGCGGCGAGCGGCTTGACCTCGTTCTCCGCAAATTCGCGGATCATCTGTAAGAAGAGTTCTTCTCTCTTTGATATTCCAAAATCCATTGTTTATTTGTTTAATTGTTTATTCGTTCTGTACTACCCCACACTGCGCTTCGCTTGTGTGGGGTTAATTGCACTTCGTGCGTTTTGTCCCTCCGGGACTGCTCAAGGAATAACGGCTAACTACTAACTGCTAACTAGTCAATTTCCATCTTTTTGAGATTCGGGGAGATGATCAGCGTGGCTTCGGTGGCAGCTTGAACATCTTCGACCGTGAACTCAGGATAGATTTCCGTTAAGACGATGCCTTTGTCGGTGACTTCCATCACGCCCATTTCGGTGACGATGAGGTTCACCTGACCTTTGGCGGTGAGGGGCAGATTGCATTTGTGGAGAATCTTCGGGTTACCCTTCTGGGTGTGTTCCATAGCGAGGATCACCTTGCGGGCGCCCACGAGAAGGTCCATAGCGCCGCCCATACCGGGGGTCAGCTTGCCGGGGATCATCCAGTTGGCGAGGTCACCCTGCTCATCCACCTGCATAGCACCGAGGACTGTCACATCGACGTGACCGCCGCGGATGATGCTGAAAGAATCGGCGGAGCTGAAAGAGACAGCGCCGGGCTGTGCGGTGATGTAACCGCCGCCTGAATTCACGAGGTTGTCGTCTTCCTGACCTTCGGCGGGTGTGGGGCCCATGCCGAGCAGACCGTTCTCCGATTGCAGGATAACGTTCACGTTCTTGGGAAGATAGTTCGGAACCATGGTCGGCAGACCGATTCCCAAATTCACCACATCGCCGTCATGGAGTTCCTTTGCGACTCTCTTGGCGATAATTTCACGCATTTGATTTTTGTCCATATTACTGATATTAATAATTGTTTCGTATTCTTGTTTGACTTGCTTTTAGCCATTTGCCATTGGATAGGCTTCGATAACCTATAACCAATAACCCATAACCATTCATTAAATCAACCCGCAAAAATACAAAAATAATGTTCTCGCTGTATCATTTATTCATTTTCTTGTCTTATTAATTCTTTTTTCTGTACTTTCTAGATTCATAATTTCTTGAAACAAAATGAGATATCAGTTCCATGATGATTCTCCTTTTCAAAACATGCATCCCGTCCTTGCATTATATACAGAAATTGTATATTTTTGCTGCGGAATATGTCGCCTGATAAATATTTGGCAATGGTAAAAAATATCATTCAAGAATCAAGGATAAAATCATAGACAATAAACCAATCAAAATTAAAAAAATGAAAAAAATATTTTTAGCAATGGCCGTTCTAGCGATGCTTTTTTCTGGCTGTAAAAAAGAGAACAACACTGTCGAGAATCTATCCGAAAAGATTATGGGGATGTGGATAATGACCGACAAAAACGGGCATCCTCTGCCAACCAACGAGAAGTTTGTTTACACCTTCGTGTCTGACACCAAAGCCTATGTCAGCGCTTCGATTACCACACATCCGGAAACGGGGACGTTTTGGAATGACCAATTAGAAACCGACGTCACCATCAGCGACAACAAGATGATGCTCACCGGTCACCCCAACGAACACACGACGGTGATGGAGTATTACACCGTTACCGCCATCAACGACAGCGAGTTTACTGCGAACTACGAGGTGACCGTGACGATTGACGGCAACGTGGCGGGCAACGAAACGATGGTTCTTCGTTTCGTCAAGGTCAAAGTCAACTACAAGCCGGAAGTCATCGGCTTTTGGGAATGCACGGAGCTGACGGGCATTGAGACCTTTAACGATGTTAATGCACGGCTAATGTTCTACTACGACGGAACATACAAGTACTGGACCAAGAACGCCGATGGAGAGTGGCAGCCCGTAACCACGCGCGAGTTCCAAGACTACTTTGTCGACGGCACGTTGCTTGCTACTCGCTGGAAAAACGTTGGTGAGGATGAATTACGCGAATGGTGGGAAATCACCAGCATCGCCGATTATCAGATGGAATGGACCGCTCTGCGCCAGAACCCTGACGGATCCATCGTACGGCAGGGAGCGAAATGGAAAAAAATAAAATAACCATGTAAAACAAACACAAATCAACGTATTAATCTACTTGCAAAAGCGGCGTCAAAAAATCAATGAACAATAGATCCTTGCTCCTTTTAATCTTTGTCAGGTTGGTCGTTATATTCTTCCTCTGTCGTCGGGAGATAGGTGATGCCGCATGGGCCGCCACCATGCTGGAACGTATCAGGAATTGTAATAAAATGAGAACAAGATTGGAAAATAAATAATCGTAATAATGAAGAAGCTGTTTCGGGTGTTTGCTGCCATCCTCACCATTTGCGGCTGTTTTTTGCTTACCGGCTGCTCCGGAATGAAGTGGAGCGTGTCTGACAGTTTTTACAACAACTTGATAGCGGAGGACCGCTACAGGATGATTCTCGACGGCTTGCAGGTGACACTCATCATCACGTTCTGCGCCGCCATATTAGGCACCTTGCTGGGTGGCTTAGTGTGCTGGATGCGTATGAGCCGTCGGTCCTGGTTACAGAAGGTGGCCAAGGTGTATGTTGACATCATGCGCGGCACGCCCGTACTGGTGTTGCTCATGCTGATGTACTATGTGGTGATGGCACCACTGGAAGCTACAGGCATAGTGGTGGCAATAGTCACCTTTTCCATGAATATGGCGGCCTACGTCAGCGAAATGCTGCGCACCTCCATACAGGGCATTGACCGCGGTCAGACAGAGGCTGGCCTTGCTTTGGGTTACACGCGTAGGCAGACATTCATCAGGATTGTACTTCCACAGGTGGTCAAATCCGTGATGCCCGTCTATCAGGGCGAGGTGGTGAGCCTGCTGAAGGGCACCAGCATCGTGGGCTACATCGCCGTGGCCGACATGACCAGAGCCTCAGACCTTATCCGCTCGCGCACATTCGATGCCTTTTTCCCCATTATCGTGACGGCCATCATCTATTTCCTTATGGCATGGCTCATTGGGCTGCTGCTAACCTCGTTGGTGCAACGTAAGGGCATGAAAGCCATCATAGCGGCGGTGGCACTGGCCATTGGCGGAACCGTATGCTACGTGCCATCGATGCTGGCTCCAAACAAGACCGACACAACGGTGACGGAGGTCCCGGAAGTATTCAAGGCTCTCTCTGGCAAGACTGTGGGGGTCATCATCGGCAGCATACAAGACATAGCCGTCACTGAAATGGCACCCGATGCCGACATAAAACGCGTGGCCACCTATTCCGATGTGTTGGCTGCCTTAGAAAACGGCAAGGTGGATGTGTTTGGCACCGAAAGCTTGACGCTGACATTCAACAAAGAGGTAGCAGCCAAGGTGGATTCGGTGAACGCAGGTTTGGCACCTATTCCGATAGCTGCATGTTTTCGACTTGGCAATACCGAATTGCAGCAAGATTTCAACCAATTCCTGAAAGAAATTCGTGACGACGGCACCTATCAAGATATCTTCAACCGTTGGACCAATGCCGATGACCCATCGGCCATCGGCATACCGCAGCAACGCGGAACCGGAAAGACCCTGTGTGTGGCCACTTTCCCGGCCATGCCTCCGTTCAATTTCATCTGTTCGGGAAAACCGTCGGGCCTTGAGATAGATATTCTGACGGAGTGGGCCAATAGGCGCAACTGGAAATTGGAATTCCTCGTAATGGACTTTGCCTCGCAGATTCCTGCTGTGCAGACAGGCAAAGCCGACATGGCCATGGGTGGCATCAGCATCACCGAGGAGCGGCAGAAACAGGTACTCTTCTCCGACGGCTACTACGAGTCGCATATCATGCTTGCCACACGTAAAGGGGAAATCGGCTTGCTCTCTGGCCCCTCAAAACCGTCTGGCACAGAAAAAGACACGAAAAAATGGCCGTGGATCGTGGTCATCCTCGTTGTCGTCATCGGTAGCGGCACATGGCTCCTTATCCGCCGTAAACGCATCCTGCAAAAACGTTCCTCTCTTAACTCCCAACTTTCAACTCAACCCTCGGATAGTCCCATTATCCGCATCACTCATCTGAAGAAAAAATATGAGAATCTTGATGTCCTGCGCGACATCAATGCCGACATACACCGCGGCGAGGTCATATCCATCATCGGTCCCTCAGGCACGGGCAAGAGCACGTTATTGCGGTGCCTGAACCTGCTGGAGCAACCCACCAGCGGCAGCATTGTCATCAATGGGGAGAAAATCCTCACCAAAGGTTATCCTGTCAACATGATGCGCCAAAAGATGGGCATGGTGTTTCAGAATTTCAATCTTTTCGGACATAAGACCGTGCTGGAGAATGTCATGCTTGCCCCCTGCCAGTTGCGCCATGAAGATCCGGAAAAGGCACGCGAGGAAGGACTCGCGCTGCTTCGTAAAGTGGGACTGGTGGAAAAAGCCGACGTCTATCCTGGAAGCCTCTCAGGCGGTCAAAAACAACGTGTGGCCATTGCCCGGTGCCTGGCCATGAAGCCCGACATCATCCTTTTCGACGAGCCCACGTCGGCTCTCGACCCCACAATGGTCGGCGAGGTGCTCAGCGTCATCCGCCAACTGGCCGACGAAGGCATGACCATGCTTATCGTCACCCACGAGATGAAGTTCGCTCACGACGTGAGTTCTCGCATCTTTTTCATGTACGACGGGTATATCCACGAGGACGGCACCCCGGAACAGATTTTCGAAAACCCTATCCACAGTGCCACAAAAGCTTTCATCCAACGCATCCGCAAGGAGGTGTTTGAGATCGGAGGTCCAGACTTCGACTTCCGGGGCATGCATTCTGACATCGGTGCCTTCTGCTATAAATACGGCATTCCCAAAAAGCAGGAAGCCGCGGAACAGCTGTGCGACAAGATGCTCGACGAAGTGATGGCGGCCTACCGTCCCATCACCGTCCGTTTAACCCACAGCGAACTGTCAGGTGTCACGGCCTTGGACTTCATGGTGGAGAAGATGGAATCCACGCCTCTGAATGACGCGCAGCGCAACGAACTGAACGGGCTGTGCCAACAGGTAGTGGAAGAATCCACCAAGTTAGGCTTCCGTGTGAAATTGATATTGTGACGGTAATCCTTGTGGCGATGAATCCGTGACGGGGATTTTTTTTTGTCGTGTTTTTTTTGTACGATCAACTAATTTTATTATTTTTGCACTTTGAATAAGTTGTGAGCATATATGAACAAACGTTCTTTTTCCAGTAGCCTGAGTTGGCGGATTATCGGTATTGTGTCGACGATTTTTTTCATCGCCATGGTGGTGATTGCTATCGTTTCGCACCAAATCATCGCAGATGAAGCGACCCGTTCCACCCAACACATCCTACACGGAACCATCAGCGAATTGGAAAAGCCCTTGAACACGGTCGAAGTCACCACCAAATCCATAGCGGCATATATATCCACCCTTCAGGCTCAACCCAAAGTACTTCAGGCCATTTCTGACCGCACGGTGGAAGTCAGCGAACTGATAAACGGATTCGCTATTCTGTTTGTCCTTCCCGATGGGAGTATTGACACTCTTCGTCCTGCCATTTTCAGTTCCTACGTCAATGACAGTGTTCACGAATTCCATCCCGACAGCCAACAACTACAGCTGTTGGCTGCCTCTTGGAATCTAGAACATATACTAAAAACGAAGATGGCTTCTTGGACCGCCCCTTACAGGCCTCTCGATTCGCGTTCTTCACGAATCGTCTCCTACTGTTATCCTTTGGTGGACGCTAAGCTCAACGTCTATGCTGTCGTGATATCCGATATGTTTATTGACCAAATTGAGAGCACGGTGGAGGGTCTCCGCCCCTACGACAACTCCATTGCCACCCTTATATTCAACAAGGACAACATCATAGGCATCAAGAGTTCCGACTCAGACCTGATCAACCGATACAAACACAGTTTTTCAGGAAACAGTTCCTTCCAGGAAGTGGTGGAAGATCTCAAATCGAACAAAGACAGCCTGCACCGCCGCGTGGGAAAAGGGCGCGAGATAGCATTTGTGGTGTATGGTCCCCTGCACAACGGTTGGAAACTTAGCATCACCTGCCCTTACAAAGAGGTACTTCGCCGTTCCACGCAAATGCATATTGCCCTGCTGATTATCGGCATCTTCGGTTTGACCATCATTTTCTTCGTCTGTCGTCACGTGATACGCCGGATGACACGTCCCATCACCGAGCTTTCGGTATCCGCCCTCAACATGGCCAAGGGCAACTTCAAGGCCAAGTTGCCGGAAATCAAAAGCCAGGACGAGATGCGGCGTCTGCACGACAGTTTCTTCTACATGCAGAACTCCATCACCGACTACATCGACCAGTTGAAGACCACCAAGAACGAAAACGAGCGCATGGAGTCGGAGCTGAACGTGGCGCGCAAGATCCAGTCGGGTATGCTGAGTACCGAATTCCCGCCGCATCTCCATGCCATGGTCTCCCCTGCCCGCGAGGTGGGCGGCGACCTCTACGACTTCATCCTCAAGGGCGACTGCCTCCACTTCGCTGTCGGCGATGTGAGCGGCAAAGGCGTTCCTGCCTCCATCATGATGGCTATCACGAGGGCCACGCTGCATTTCATGGCGGGTCTGGGCCTGCCGTTGCACGAGTCGATTGGGAAAATCAACAACAGCGTGGCCGACGGCAACAGCAACGACATGTTCGTCACCCTCTTCATCGCCCGCATCGACCTGAAGACGCTGCGGATGGATTTCTGCAATGCCGGACACAACCCGCTGGTCGTTGTGCCGCCCGACGGAAAACCCTACTTTCTCAAGGCCAAGAGCAACCTCGCTGTGGGTCTCTTCGAGAACTTCCCTTACGAGACCGAGAGCATAGACCTACAGCCCGGCACCCGTCTCGTAGCTTATACTGACGGCGTCACCGAGGCCGAGAATGCCGCAATGGAGCAGTATGGCAACGAGCGCCTGCTGGAGGAAGTCGGCAAAATGGGCCACGACATGGACAACAAAACCGCCGTGGATCAACTTTACCGCTCAGTGCTGGATTTCACCAACGGCAACCCGCAAAACGACGACATCACCATCATAAGTTTAACAGTCTAACAACACGAAATAATCAACACGAAGTCACCAATACGAAGTATATAAGAATATAAATATGAAGAAACGTTTCAACCCCATTAAAGACAAGAGCAGCGAGATCATAGAATATCTTATGTCGTCACCCGACATTCCGGACGACGATGAGCTGCAATTCAAACTCCGCCTTTCCATTGAAGAGGCCGTCGAGAACGTGGTCAGCTATGCTTACGACGGCGGTATCGGCTGGTTAGAAGCCGACATCCATTTCGACGAGGACGCACTGCTGCTCTCCATCGAGCTCCGCGACGCCGGCATGCCTTTCAATCCCCTTGAAAAAGAAGACCCCGACGTGAACCAGAGTGCCGAAGAACGCGAAGTGGGCGGCCTCGGCATCTTCCTCTGCAAGAAGATGATGGACAGCATCAAATACCGCTATGAGGACGGCAACAATGTGCTCACCATGACGAAGAAAGTTAATAGTTAAAAGGCATTAGACATCTGATATTTAGACAATCAATTATGGATATAAAGATAACTAAAGAGGACAACAAAACCTTCGTAGCGATTGACGGGCGCATTGACACCACCACCGTGAACCAGTTTCAGGAGGCGGCCAACGAGCTGATGGGGGACGAACATCCTGACATCGACATCGACTGCACGGCATTGAGCTACACCTCGTCTCAGGGGCTCCGCACCTTCCTCATGTTACAGAAAAGCGTTATGAAGCATGGTGGCAAGCTGGTACTTCGCAACATGAACCCTCAGGTGAAGGAGGTGTTCGACATCACCGGCTTCTCGAACATCATCACCATTATTTAGTCAGCAGTTTGTAGTCAGGAGTTAGCCGTTAATGGGGTTATACGAAATGTATTTGGATTCACCACATTGACCATTGGCGGCTAACTGTATAACCGTTAAACGAATGAAATACATCTACATTACCAATGGTCGGGCCGACAAGGTGCCGCAATATCAGGAGCTCTACGGCCAGTTGAAGGAGACACCGCACCCGCACGAGGTTTACACCACCTTGGGCGAGGGCGACGCGACGCGTTTCGTGCGGCTTTACTGCGATCTGCACCCCGAGGAGGAGGTCTGTTTCGTGGCCTGTGGCGGAAACGGCGTCATCATCGAGGTGGCCACGGGTTTGGTGGGATATTCAGAATATCTGGCGTCGTATTCTCAAAAGGCTACCGCCTTCAATTCTGAATCCAAGAAACAAAAATCGAAATTCACCATGGCCATTCTTTACATCGGTGGCACCACGAAAGATTTCTTAATCAACTTTCCGGGACGCAACTTCTTCAGTGTAAAGGAGATGTTGGCGGGCACCGTGACTCCCGTGGATATCATCCGGGTGAACGACAGCTACTCCCTGAACGTGTGCAACATCGGATTCAACTCGAAGGTGGCCTCCCGAGCCAACGAGCTCGTCGCCAAGGGGAAGACAGCCCACGAGGCCTACACGCGGGGCGTGGTGAACGCCATCCTGACAAGCCGCTTCAACCGCATCAAGATAACAGTGGATGGCGAGCGTATCACCCGAGGCCACATGGTGCTATGCACCCTCGCCAACGGGCGGCGCGTGGGCGGCGAATTCAACTGCGCACCCAATGCGAAAATCGATGACGGCCTCATCGACGTGTGCCTCTTCCGCAGCATGAGCCTGTTGCGACTCCTGATGCTGATCCCCCTCTACCGCAGTGGCGAACACATCGGCAGCAGACTGGGCAAGAACAAAATCATATACCGGCAGGCCCGCGAGGTGGAAGTCAGCAGCAAGGACCTCATCGACGTTTATCTCGACGGCGAGCTTCTCACCGGTTCCCGCTTCGAAGTCAAGATTCTGCCGGGAGCCGTTCCGTTACGACTACCACCAGTCAACGGTCAATAGTCAATAGTCAAAGGTCAATGGTCAAAGGTCAGAGAATATGAAACTGGACATGCATTGTGAGATGATTCTCGACGAGTATCGTGAGAAACTCCCTCTTTTCGAGAAGCTCCGTTCTATCGCGATGGAACGGATAGAGCATTGTCTCAACGAGAACAAGATTGTGGTGGCGAGCATCAATTCCCGCATCAAGACCGAGGAAAGCCTTACTGGAAAGCTGGAACTGAAGGGCTACAAATACCGCACGTTGGATGACATCACCGATATTGTCGGCATCCGCGTCGTCACTTTCTTCAGCGACGAAGTGGACGTCATCTCCGCCCTCGCCGAGCAGTTGTTCGAAATCGACTGGGAAAACACCGTCGACAAGCGCAAGATGATGGAGATAGACCGTTTCGGATACATGTCGCTGCACTATATTTGCCGGCTGCCCCAAAAAATCTGCGATGACCCCGCGATGCCGGAGCTCAACGAGGTGCGTTTCGAACTCCAGATGCGCAGTGTCCTGCAGCATGTGTGGGCCAATATGTACCACGACATGGGCTACAAGACCGATGTCGAGATTCCGCGCGAATACCAGCGAAACATGAGCCGTCTGGCGGGAATGCTGGAGCTGGCCGACGAACAGTTCAGCAACATCCGTAAGGACATCACCGAATACCGCCGCAAGGTGCAGTCACTTGTGGCCGACGGCAATTTCGACGAAGTGCCTTTCAACGGCGACACTTTCCGCTCCTTCATCGCCCTCAACCCCTTCGAGCGGCTCGTCAACAAAATGGCCGCCATCAACCAAGCCGAGGTTTACGAGGACAGTCTGATGCCCTACTACAACGTGCTTCGACTGTTAAACATGCAGACTATCGGCGATGTCGTTCGAATGAGGGATGACTACAGCGAAAGCGCCTATCAGCTGGCGCTTATGCAACTGGCCGGCACCGGGCTCGACATTCTGGCCAGTTCCGTGGCGTTGCAGAACCTTTGCATCGTCTATATCCTGAAAAAAGGCTTCGGCGTGGCCGGCCTCGTCAAAATGTTCGACACCCTCTACGGCAAAAACGACTACAACGCCCAACGCGCCGATCGTATCTTTGAGCAGGCGAAGAAGGTGAATATTATTTGAGGCGAGGAGGGGACGATGAAAGGCGATGAAAAACGATGAAGGACGATGAAAAACGATGAAGGACGATGAAAAACGATGAAGGACGATGAAGGACGATGAAAAACGATGAAGGACGATGATAAGATGATGTGACGATTTGGAACCTGGAACTTGGATCTTGTAACTTTGACATCCCGAAACTTGAAACCATATAGTATGATTAATACAGACCTTTTTGACCGGGCGGCGAAGTTCGCCATTGACGCCCATGCCGGTACACCGCGTAAAGGCAAGGGTTATCCCTTTATCCTCCATCCCATGGAGGCGGTGTGCATCGTGGCCGCCCTCACCGACGACCCCGAGCTGCTTGCCGCTGCCATTCTGCATGACACAGTGGAGGACACGGATGTGACAGCCGAACAAATCCGCGAACAGTTCGGCGAACGGGTCACCAGACTCGTACTCAATGAGAGTTGTCCCCTCCCCAAAGGAGCCCCGTGGCACGACCGTAAGCAGGCGCAGCTGGACCAGCTTGCCAATGCGCCCCACGACAGTAAAATCGTGGCCATGGGCGACAAACTATCCAACCTCCGCACAATTTCCGCCGACTACCGTCAAATCGGCGACGCCCTATGGCAACGGTTCAAAGCGCCCAACGGCAAGGAGGATGTGGCTTGGTATTACCACCAGCTGGCCGAAGCCTTATCCGATTTAGCGGGCACAGCCCCCTACGAGGAATACCTGCATCTGCTTGACATCACCTTCGGCCCGGCCAAGAAATCCTGTTAGCCCTTCCCTGTATGAAACGGTTGTTTTATCTTCTTTGTATCACGCTCTGTCTGGTTTCCTGCAGCAAAAAACAGGAAACAAAGGACACGGATGAGCAAGAAATCCGGACGGAAAAGGATTTGGAAGGCAAAGTGGTCGGCACGCTGACCGGCACATGCTTCGAAATCGACTTTGCCGGACGCAGCGATTTCCGGTTAGTACGCCAGCCAACGCTCTCCGACCTTATCGCCTCGCTTCGCAAAGGCCGCATTGACGCCATCCTGTATGACGAAATCAGCCTGCCGGACACCCTGCTCCACAAGAACGGCATCAAAATGGCCTTCAGGACAGAGAAAAGTTACCCATGCGCATTCGCCTGCACCAAGTTGAATCAGGATTTGGTAAACAAATTCAATGAATTTCTTGCCAGGCTGAAGTCTTCCGGTGAATTGAGAGACATCACCGACAGGTGGATGAACGCCACCGACTATACGCACATGGAAATGCCCGATATCCAGAACGACAGTCTTGTTGGCGAGCCATTGGTCGTGGGCACCTCCTACACCACTGCTCCCATCTCCTACATGATTGGTAACGAATGGTACGGCCTTGAAATAGAGATACTTAACCGTTTCGGCGAATACATAGGGAGACCTGTCCAATACCGACTTTTCGACTTCGCCGCCATTATTCCGGCCCTGCAGTCTGGGAATATCGATATGGCCGGAGGAGTCATCTTCGTAACAGAAGAGCGTCAAAGAAAATTGGCGCTCACCGACGTGTATTACCACTGTCACGGCGGATTTTTCGTACGAGACTTGTCCGCCAAAACAGAAGACGAGGCTCCTGATTTCTCCAATTTCAAGGAGTCCTTCAACAAAAACCTGATAGTCGAGAATCGTTGGGTTTTCCTGGCACGAGGGTTGAAAGTGACGCTGGAGATCACCCTGCTCTCCATGCTCTTCGGCAGCATACTCGGCATCGGGCTGTTAGCCATGCGGAGAAGCCAACGAAGCTGGCTCAACAAAACAGCAAAGATATATTCATCAATCCTCCGCGGCATCCCTATGGTGGTTTTGTTGATGATTCTGTTTTACATCGTGTTGATCGGATTCAGCGGCGTCGGGGTGGCCGTGGTGGCCTTCTCCATGACCTTCGCATCCTCTTTCGCGGCCACAATGGACAACGCCATCCTGGCTGTTGGCAATCAGCAACACGAGGCGGGAGAGGCCATGGGCTTCACCGAAATCCAGATTTTCCGCTACATCACCGGGCCGCAGGCACTCAAACGCGCCCTCCCACAGTTTAAGGGCGAGGCGATTGCGCTTATCAAAAACACTTCCGTGGTAGGATATGTCGCTATCCAAGACCTCACCCGCGCCTGCGACATGATCCGCGCCCGCACCTTCGAGGCATTCTTCCCACTCCTTTTCATCACCATCATCTATTTCATCCTGGCCTGGCTCATGAGCAAGTTCCTGGACTACATCTTCAAAATCGCCATCAAGATATGATCAGCATAAAACATCTTTCCAAAACATACGTCAATCCTGACGGCAGCCAGTTGGAGGTACTGAAGGATGTCAGCTGCGAAATCCACAAAGGAGAGGTAATCAGCATCATCGGTCCGTCGGGCAATGGCAAGAGCACCCTGTTGCGGACCATCAACTTGATGACCAAGCCCACCTCCGGCGAAATCTTCTTCGAAGGGGAGAACATCCTCGCCCAAGACTACCCCATCAACAAGCTGCGGCAGCGGATGGGGATGGTGTTCCAGACATTCAACCTGTTCGAGCATCTCACGGTGCTGGAGAATGTCACGCTGGCACCCATGAAGTTGAAAGGTGTCGAACAAGCGGAAGCGGAAAAGGAAGCCATGACCCTCCTCCACAAGGTGGGCATGGACGAGAAATGCAACGCGATGCCCGCCGACCTCGCCGGCGGACAGAAACAGCGGGTCGCGATAGCCCGCGCCTTGGCCATGCATCCGGAAGTCATACTCTTCGACGAGCCGTTGTCCGCCCTCGACCCCTCTATGGTCGGCGAGGTGCTCACGGTCATCCGGCAGTTAGCCAAAGAAGGCATGACCATGCTCTTCGTCACCCACAAGCTCAAGTTCGCCCGCGATGTAAGCACCCGCATCTTCTTCATGTACGACAAAGGCATCCACGAGGACGGCACCCCGCAGCAGATTTTCGAGAACCCCATCCACAGTGCCACCAAAGCTTTCGTGCAACAGATTTACAAACTGCCGTTCGTCGTTGAAGGTCTGGACTTTGACATCGTGGAGATGCACTCCCAGATGCTGGGGTTCTGTATCAAATACAACATCGCGGACAAAATTGAAACCATGCAGCAAATTATCAACCTGATGGTGTTGCTTGTGCTGGCCGAGTACCGTCCGCTCACGGTGCGAATCTCCTACATCGAGCTGTATGAGCGCACCACGATAGACTTCATGATCGAAGGGTTGGAGACCTCCCCGTTGCAAACCGATGACTTCGACCCGCATCTGATGGACGAGGTCCGCACCCTCGCCAAGGAGATTATCGAGGAACCCACGAAGCGAGGATACCGGATAAAGGTGGTGCTACCCTGAAACTTGGAACTTGGAACCTGAAACTTAAAATAAACCATAACCCTAAAATTGTACATTTGCAACCAAAATTGATAGTATGAAGATGAACAAACTTTATATCTTATTTCTGGCCTTATGCCTGGTCGGTTGCGCGAAGAAGCAGCCGGAAAAACTACCGATGAAGGAGCTGCACTCCGAGGCCGACCTTACGGGGCTTCGGGTGGGCGTTCAAACGGGCAGCACCTACGACCTCCATCTCTCCTCCCGCAATAACATCGTCAAAATGGGATACAATTCCGTAAGCGATGCCTTGCTGGCGCTCTCGCAAGGAAAATTGGACGTGTTCGTGGATGATGAGAGTTCCATTCCACTAGATGAACAGAAACGCCTTGGTATCAAGGTTGCTTTCTATGGCGATGAAGCCATTCCATGCGCCTTCCCCCTGCGCAAGGGAGATAACGGTCTGCGCGACTCCCTGAGCCATTTCATTGATTCCCTGAATGCCACAGGCGAGATGAAGGAAATCCACGACAAGTGGTTCTTGAACGAAACTCCGTCTCAATTGAGGATTCCCGACCTCGGTCCCGAGCCGACAGGAAAACCCATCCTCGTGGGAGCTGTCTCAGAATTGCCGCCGCTCTCCTTTCATGTCGCCTCCGATTGGCAGGGTTTCGAGCCCGAAGTGCTCCAACGTTTTGGCCGCTATGCGGGTCGCCCTGTGAAATTCGAACATTACCCTCTTACCTCCGCCATCTCCGCCCTCCAGAGCAATAAGATCCACATCATCATCGGTGGTATTTTTATCACGGAGGAGCGGCAAAAGACCATGGATTTCACTTCCTCCCATTTTTCTGTCCGCGCCGCTTACTATGTAAAAGATGAAAACGGACAGACTGCCAGCTTTGGCAACAAGCTGAAAGACATGTTCTATAACAACCTCGTGGTGGAGGATCGCTGGAAGTACATCACCGACGGTCTGTGGGAAACGGTCAAGATTTCCTTGTTTTCCCTCCTCTTAGGCACCCTGTTCGGCGCCGGAGTCTGCGCCTTGCGGATGAGCCGCAGCAAAGGGCTTTCCAAGATCGCCAAAATCTACATTGACCTCATGCGCGGCATCCCGATGCTGGTGTTCCTGATGATCATGTTCTACGTAATTTTCTCGAAAACCGGTCTGGGCGGCACAGCCATCGCCGTATTGGCCTTCGCCATGAACTTCGCCGCCTACGTCAGCGAGATGTTCCGTACCTCTATCCAGTCCGTCAGCAAAGGACAGATCGAGGCGGGATTGGCGCTGGGACTCACCAAATGGCAGACCTTCTGGCACATCACCGCACCGCAGGCCGTCAAGAGCGTGATGCCCGTCTATAAGGGCGAGGCCGTCTCATTAGTGAAAAACACCTCCATCGTCGGCTATATCGCCATCCAAGACCTGACGCGGGCCAGCGACATCATCCGCACCCGTACCTTCGACGCCTTCTTTCCCCTGCTGATCGTTACCATAATATATTTCATCCTGGCATGGTTGCTGGGCAAAGCACTCGATCTCATCGTTAAATCCAAAAAAACAACCAAAAATGATCACCATAAACCATTTGACAAAGACCTTCTCCGATCCAGACGGTTCTACACATCAGGTGTTGAAAGACGTTAGTTGCGAGATTGAAAAAGGCGAGGTTATCAGTATAATAGGACCTTCCGGAACAGGAAAGAGCACCTTTCTGCGCGCCCTCAACATGATGGACCCGCCCACCTCGGGCGAGATCATCCTCGACGGGGAGAACATCCTTGAAAAAGGCTATCCCCTCAACAAGCTGCGCCAAAAAGTGGGTATGGTGTTCCAAAGTTTCAACCTCTTTGAGCACCTCAATGTCCTCGACAATGTCACCAAGGTGCCCCTCCTGCTACGCGACATCACCAAGCAGGAGGCCGAGGAAGAGGCGCTCACCCTCCTGCGCAAGGTGGGGATGGCGGAGAAGGCCAACGCAATGCCGGCTGACCTCTCCGGCGGACAGAAACAGCGTGTGGCCATCGCCCGCTGCTTGGCCATGCACCCCGAGGTCATCCTCTTCGACGAGCCCACATCAGCCCTTGACCCCACGATGGTCGGCGAGGTGCTGAGTGTCATTCGCCAGCTCGCCAAGGAGGGCATGACCATGCTCATCGTCACCCACGAGATGAAGTTCGCGCATGATGTCAGCACCCGCATCTTCTTCATGTACGGCGGCTACATCCACGAGGACGGCACGCCGCACCAGATTTTCGAGGAACCGGTACACAGTGCGACCAAGGCCTTCGTGCAGCGCATCCACAAGCTCGTATTCGAACTGGAGGGACACGATGCTGACAGCCTGAGCATGCTGTCCGACATGTCGAAGTTCTGCATCAAATACAATATTGCGGATAAGCGCGATGTCATCGAGCAAATCTCCACCGAGATGCTCACGAACGTGCTCTATGACTACCGTCCGATGACTGTGCGCCTCACCTACGGCGAGCTAAAAGACATCACGGCCGTCGATTTCATGATAAAGGATCTCACCTCCTCTCCATTCCAAGCTGAAGGCTTCGACCCGAAGGTGCTAGAACCGATTAAAGCCCTCGCGAAAGAGATCATCGAGGAGCCCACGAAGTTAGGATACCGGGTGAAGGTGGTGGTGTAAAATAGGCAACAGGCAATATTTTTCAGGTTTCCACATTTGTAGAGACGCAAAATCTTGCGTCTCTACGATTCGGGATAACCGACCCCGAACACATTAATCGAATTTCAGTTTCCACCTTCTGTGGCTCCAAATCCAATATTCGGGCTTGCGGCAGATGGTCTGTTCCAATAATTCCGTGTATTTCTGGGTGATGGCGTAGGGTTCCTCGTCATTGGGGTGTTCCGTAATCACCTGTACTTCAATGCGGTATTTGCCCATCCGTTCCTTGATGACCTGGTAATAGAGCACGGGAATGTCGTATTTGCGGGCGAAATATTCGGGACCGTAGATCACGCCGGTCTTCTGGTTGAGGAACTGCGTGACGTAACACTTGTTCTTGTTGCTGGGCGATTGGTCGGCGAGCATCATGTAGGCGGCGGGGATGTGGTTCTCCTCGTAGTGCGCGAAAACCTCGCGGGCGGTGTCGGCAAAGCAGACCTCCGTGCCTCTGCGGGTACGCGCGCGGTTCACCCACTTCTCGAAAACCTTGTCGCTGTTGGCCTTCCCCACCCCAATGCCGTGGTGCAAAAACATCTCGTCCAGCGCGACAATCATCCACTCCCAGTTGTTATAGTGACTCGACATCAGGATCACACTCTTCCCCTCCTTATAGAAACGGTTCACCAGCTCCGTGTCCACACAACGGTAGCGGTAACGCAGCGCACACCGCGGAATCAGCAGCATCTTAATCATCTCAATGGCAATCTGCGAAAGATGCCAATAGTAGCGGTTACGAACCCGCCTCCGCTCTTTAACTGTTAGTTCAGGAAAAGCGTGCAACAAATTATCATCCACTACTTTACGTCTGTATCGCACCACATGGTTCACAATCACGTAAACCAATGGCAACAGCAGATACAGCACGGCCAAAGGGAGTGCAGCGAGGGGGTAACAGAGGAAGAAGATGAAGAAGAAAGTCATTTTTTATGGTTATTGGTTATTGGTTATTGAAGTTTATGGTTTATAGTTTATAGTTTATAGGGATGGACACTTTAAACTTTAAACCTTAAACTCTAAACTCTAAACTCTAAACTCTAAACTTTAAGCCCATCATAATTTTTCGCAAAATCCAATAGATTATTATAATGTAATGATGTCAATTTTGCAATCTCCTCGTATTCGCCGGGGTGTTTGGCGCCGACGTGGACGGGTTGGATGCCAGCGTTGACGGCAAATTGGATATCGGAGAGACTGTCGCCGACCATCACGGAGTCGGCGAAGTCGATGTCGGGGAAGTCGGCTTTGGCCTGCAGCGCCATCCCAATCTCGGGTTTCCGACAACCACAGCCCGTCCCTGCTTTGTGCGGACAACAATAGACGGCGTCCAACGGGGTGAGGTTCTCCTCGAAGGTAATCCGCATCCGGCGGTGGATATCCTCAATATCTTCCATCTTGCAAATACGCTTGGCCACACACTGCTGGTTGGTGACCACGATAATATGACGGAACTTCGGCCGCAGCCACTGCATGGCGGTCAGCACCCCCGGAATCAGCTGAAATTCCTCCGGCTTGCGCACGTACCCGCCCACAATCTGCACGTTGATAATGCCGTCTCTATCAAGGAATAATGTATTCATCATCTTTTCATCGTTTTTCATCGTTCATTCATCGTTTTTCATCGTCTCATCGCTTCATCGCCCTCCCCATTCAAATTTGTCTTGAACTTCTGTTCCAGCTTGGTGAAACGGTTCAGGTTGTGGCGGGAAAGGACAATCACGAAGATCACGGCGATGGCAATCAGTATGATGACCCACTTAGTGAATTTGAAGAACTTCACTAAAATGGTAAAAACGAAGTAGAAGACAATCGTGAAGCGGAAGAGTGTCCAAACGATGATGGCCAACATGTTGGCACGGTTCTCCTTCACCAAGTTGCGATAGAGTTCATGAACCTTCGGACTGTTGCGGACAATGCCGAAAAGGAACGGGGATACCGCCAACAGGGAGCCGATGGCGGCCATTGTGTTGAAGCCCCAGGTGGGAATCATTTCAATGTAAGGCAGCTTCTTGACAAACGGGATGAAGAACTCGAAAATGACGAACAGCGTGGCGAACGAAAGCACCGAGAATATCACCACATTGGGGATGGTGCTCTTGATGATGCTGCTCCAGTTTTTCTTGCCCTCGTTGCCCGATCCGAACAGCGCGTAGGCATCCAACGCACTTTTCGTCTTGGGCGACATCCGCTTATCCAAAGCATTATAAACCGGTGTGGCGAGCTTGATCCAGTAAGGCGTGGTGAAAGTGGTGATGACCGACGCAGCGATGACGACCGGGTAGATGTAGGAGGACATCACGTGCTGCGCCACGGCCACGGACGCGATGATGAAAGCGAACTCACCAATCTGCGACAGCGTGAAACCGGACTTAACGGAGTCTTCCAGATTGGCACCCGCCACCAAGGCAGCCACAGTGCAAACGAACGCCTTGACCACCAACGTGATAACCACCAAGGAAAGAATGAGTTTCCAATATTTCGCCAATATTTGCGGGTCAATCATCATGCCCACCGAGACAAAGAAAATGGCCGAGAAGAGGATTTTAATACTCTCCGTAAGACGCTCAATACGATGGCTTTCAGCGGTTTCCGCAAGAATGGAACCTATTACGAATGCACCAAGAGCGGAGGAGAATCCCACGCTGTTGGCAATGATCACCATGGCGAAGCAGAGACCGAGGGAGATAATCAACAGGTTTTCATCGTTGATATATTTTTTGAACTTCCGCAACAATGTCGGAATCAGATAGATACCGACCACAAACCAGATAATCAGGAAGAAGACGAGTTTCACGATGCTCATCAGCATCTCCTTGCCGGGCGCGGAATGCTTACTCGCCGCGACGGTGGAAATCAACACCATCATCACCACGGCCACAATGTCCTGGATGATCAGTACCACCATCGTGAGGTTGGCAAACGACTGCCCTTTGAGGTTCAAATCCTCGAAAGCCTTGACGATGATGGCGGTAGAGGACATAGACAGCATACCGCCGAGGAAGATGCTTTCCATGATACCCCAGCCCATGATGACACCGAGCAACGTACCCACGCCCATCATACCGATGATGCCGACAAACGCGGTAATGAAGGCCTTACTGCCCACCGAGATCAGTTTCTTGAAGCTAAATTCCAGTCCGACCCCGAACATCATGAAGATGATACCGATTTCGGACCAGGCCTCCACTTCAGCAATGTCTGTGACGGTGGGGAAAATATGCAGGTGCGGTCCCACCAGGAAACCGGCCACCAGATACCCCAGTACAAGGGGCTGCTTCAGAAGCTTAAAAATCACGGTCACGACTCCCGCTGAGGTCAATATCAGCGCCAAATCCGCGACAAATTTCAAATTTTCTGGCATTTTTAACGGTTATAGGTTAAAGGTTTATGGTTTATAGTTTATAGTTTATGGTTTATGGTTTATGGTTAATGGTCAATGGTCAATAGTCAATGGTTAACAGTGAGGATGCCGAAGCATTTGCCACGGTTCGTCATCTGGCAGACGCGAGTGTCACCGATGACGACGGGCGGGTTGATTTCCTCGTGGGAGTGACCGCCGACAATCACATTGATACCGGGCACTTGGCGGGCGATTTCGAAGTCGTTATCCGTCATCGTGGTGTCCACACCGAGATGCGAGAGACAGACGATCAGGTCGCATTGCTGACGTTGCAGTTCCGCCACCATGTCGCGGGCGACCTGGAACGGATTGAGGTAGGTAACCTCGCGGGCGTTTTGCGGTGACGTGTAGCCATCAAGGTTCACCCCGAGTCCGAAGATGCCGATTTTATGACCACCGCGCTCAATAATAACGTAGGGTTTAATCACTTTCGTCAGTTTCTTGTTGGCGAACTGGTAGTTAGCGCACACCACCGGGAATTTGGCGGTCTTGAGTCGTGCGGCAAGAGCTGCGGAGCCGTTATCGAACTCGTGGTTGCCCAACGTGGCTGCATCGTAACCCATGGCATTCATCAGATTCACCTCCACATAGCCCTTGAAAAAGTTGAAATAGGGGGTTCCCTGCGAGAAATCGCCAGCGTCGAGCAGCAGCGTGTAGGGATTTTCCGCCCGCACCTCACGGATGGCCGCCTCCCTCCGCAGCGCCCCACCCACATTGACGTCCTCCTTGTAGGAATAGGGATCAATCTGGCTGTGCGTGTCGTTCGTGTGCATGATCACGAGCGGCTGAGCCTGCAGGGAAACGAACACGAATAGACTTAGCACAAAACATATTACATATTTCGCATCTAACGAGCTCTTGCCAATAACTACCCCGCCCTTCGGGCACCCCTTCTTAAAAGAAGGGGAATTGTCCTTCGGCCGAATTATATATTCATCATTCATAATTCATAATTATATTCTACATTCTTCATTCTACATTCTACATTATTTATAAAGGAACCTCCTAATCGACCTTTTCGGAGTCTTCTCGAACTCCTTGTCCACGGTTTCAATAGCGGAAATGCGCTCATACTTGGCCACCATAGTGTTTATGGTTTCCAAGTTCTGCTGCATCTGTTCTTCCACGGTGATCTTCGACCAGTCGAAAGCGGGATCGGGATAGACCAAGGCAACCAACTTACCCTGACGGCCCACCACCACATTTTCGCCAACGCCAGGCAGGGTACTGAGCTTGGACTCCAACTCTTCGGGATAGATGTTCTGTCCGCCGGAGGTGAGGATCATCGCCTTGGAACGTCCACGGATGTAGAGGTTGCCCTTCTTGTCCATTAGTCCGAGGTCACCAGTATGCAGCCATCCTTCACTGTCGATGGCGGCTCTCGTAGCTTCCTCGTTCTTGTAGTAGCCTTTCATCACGTGCTCGCCACGGAACAGGATTTCGCCGACCTCGGTTTCGGGATGCTGAGAATTGACAATCAGCTCGTTACGAGTCACCACTTTACCGCAGGAGCCCACAGGCTGCTTGTGCCAGTGCTCGTAGGTCACCAGCGGACCGGCCTCGGTCATGCCGTAGCCGACCACCAGCGGGAACTTGATGCGGCGCAACACGCGCTCCACGTCTTGGTTCAAAGCGGCACCACCCGTAATCAACCAGATCAGGTTGCCGCCAAAGGCGTTCATCAGCTGATCGTAGATTTTTTTCTCCACGATTTTACAAAGTATCGGCGTGTTCCACAATGCCTTGACACTCGGCTTTCTAAGCGCAGGGAAGATTTTAGCGTTGAAGATTTTCTCGATTACCAAAGGCACGGTCAGGATCATGTAGGGCTTGGTCTCGGAGTAGCACTTCAGCAGCGTGGCCGGTGAAGGCGTCTTGCCGAGGAAATAGACGTGACAGCCGCCGGCAACCTGATACAGGAACTCGATGGTCATGCCGAACATGTGTGCCAGCGGCAACATGCAGACCTCTGTCCAGCCGGCGTGGTTGGGAATCTCCTCCTGACTGTACTGCACGTTGGCGGAGATGTTGCGGTAGGTCAGCATCGCGCCGCGCGGCGCGCCCGTGGTGCCGGAGGTGTAGTTGATGATCATCAGCTCATCGAGGTTGTCGGTCGGCAGATTGATATCCTCGCGACTGAGTCCGCGCGGATAACGCTCACGATAGATGTCACGGTATCTCGCGTAAGCCTGCTCTTGTTTCTCCGTGCGGGCGTAGAGCAGCTGGAAGTCGTCGGTATCCAGCACCAGACAGACATTCTCAAGATGTTGAACATCCAAATTTTTCCAAACATTCTGGCTTACAAACATCGCCTTGGCGTCGGAATGGTTGGTGAGGCTCTCGATGTCGGACGGGGAAAAAGCGTCCATGATGGAGACGATGACGCCCTCATTGGCGGCGATGGAGAGGAGGGAAACAGCCCAGTTGGCGCAGTTTCGACTGCAAATCACCACTTTGTCGCCACGCCCCAGCCCAGCCTGATCCAGCAGGATCTGAAGTTTGAACATCTGGGCGGCCATCTCGCCGTAGGTATAGCTTGTGGTGCCGTTGTAATCTGTTAAGGCAGGCGCGTTCCAGTTTTCCTGAATCGTCCGGTTATAGTAGGTAAAGAAATGTCTTGTAGGGTCTCCGTTTCTTTTCATAAATATCTGTTCTATTGATGTTTACTAATCACATTAATTGCCGTGCAAAGATACGAAATTTTCAGCTAAAAAATTTGCGATTGTTTTGTAAAAATGTGTATTTTTGCAGCATGAAAAATATCTGCGAAGAATAATTGTCTGAAACAGAAAAGATATTTTTACAACATATAGAACAATGAGCTTAACGCTCTTATTCTCTGTAAGATAAAATCTGGAAAATTTTTGGCGGGAGAATAAGCGAGCGAAAGGTTCACGCTTCAGGCGTGAACTGTTTTTTCTGCTTATTATCGCCAAAGGTTATTCCAGTTACCTATCTTACATGATAAGCGCTCGAAAAACGGTTTCACGCCTTTTTTCGTGCACTGTTCTCACCGCTAACTACTTCACGATTTCCAACATCCGGTCCCCCACTCCGATGTTATAGCCTTCGGAGAAATAGATGATGTTGCCTTTCTTGTCTATAACAAAGCACATCGGGCTCCTTTTTCCCAGTTCTCTACCCAAGGCTTTCGAGAAGATTTCAACGAGTTCCGCATAGCCTTCCTCAATTACGGTCAGATTCTTAGGTTGCCCAGTTTCACTCTTCCAGGTTCCCTCTTTCTTGACGAAAAACATCGGTCCGTTCCAAGATTCGTATCCCTCCTGCTTAGCGGCCACCTCCTTCATCAGGTGATTGACGGGTTCGGTGCCGGGCGTGCCCAGACAGAGGATAATGTGCTGTTTCTTACTGGATTTTAAGATAGAAGAAAGCGTGCGACCACCCACTTCGATTTTCTTCAAATTGATGATTCCATAGACACCGAGTGGTAGAGATGAATCTTGGATTTTGCGGAAGAAATCAATATAACGTTCAGTTGTGTCTTTTGTCACGTTGAAAAACTGCATTTGCGAAAAGACGCTGCCGTCGTCGAAACGTTTCCCGAGGGAAAGACAATAATATCCCGCAGGAACGGAAAGCACGATGGGATTGGTCTCCACACGCGGGTCGTTCTCAAAGTCGAAACTCACAAACTCCCCGTTCTCAAAGCGTTGCAGCGTGTATTGTGTGTAATAGCCCATCTTGTTGGGATTGTGCAGGATAAGCGTTTTATACTCCTCAATGGGCTTTTCCTCGAAAGTCACCAAGTTCCATTTGCCGTTCTCCCACGCATATATTTCGTTAGAGGCATTGTCCAAATAACAGGGTTTGTTCAACGCACGGCAAAGCGCTACGAAGAAAATATCGCGGGAGTGGGCGTCTGCCCGATTGAAACGTATAACGCCTACTGGACTGATCGGACAGTTATAATAGTTGCACTCATTGTCCACCACAATGGCCCTCTTGACGAAATCATAAATTGCTTTTAAGGAACGGTCCTCATCAAACAAATGAAAGCCGCGACTCATTACACCCCGCCAACCACGAATCAGTTCATTGGAAATTCGTGCCGGCAAAATGCCTTTGAAATAGACATCTAACGGATAGTCACCCTCGTGGTAGTAAGTGAGCTGTCTTTCCAAGGTCTGCCACTTCGTATCGCGCAAATCCTTATCCGACAATGCGTTGACAAATTCTTTCAAATAAAGTCCGTCCTCCTTCTTGTCATATTTTTGCAGAAATTGGATGATTTCAAGGTAGTTACCCTCGCTCCGGCGCACGATGTCGTACAGTTCCTCGTCGGTGAAGTACTCGTTTTTCAGGTGCGCTTTCACCCACGCTTCCGTGGGGAACGTGGCACGGTAGGCCTCGCGCAAAGAGTCCTCATACTGCTTGCGCTGGTCGCAACGCGCCTGACGGGCGGCATCCGGCGCGGGAATGTCAGGATTGCCCACGGGCGGCACAATGGTGAAATCCACATAATCATCCAGCAATTCCATCTTTTCCCAAGGTTCTTCTTTCAACGTTTTTTCTTTCGGTATAAACACAATGGTTGGATCATTTTCAACACGACAATCCACCTTGTAGAAAGTGTACTTGTCGTCTTTGCTGACCCACACCAGCAGGTCGCCCTTGCCTGTGACGAGCGAGGCCTGACCATTCTCGTCGGTCAACTTGGCGGCCAACGTGTAGTATTCGGCGTAGTTGTAGAGTTTGAAACGCACCAAGGCATCCTTGACGGGCTTTTGCTGCTCATCGACCACCGTAATGGTAAGATGCACCGTATCAGCGTAATTGGACAATACATTGATGCAGGAATAGTACCGCGTCTTCTTGTTGACCTCTTCGGGACCGTCATAGCGACCGAAGACGTTGGTGTGTACCATCATGGTGCGCGTGGAGGGATAGGCGAACCAGCCCATGTTGAGGTCGGGGTCGGGCTCGCAGGCACCGAGAAACCACCACTTGCCATCGACCCAGACCTCAACCCAAGCATGGTTGTCGTCGCAGTGCGCCCAACGCGGGGTGTAACACTGGCGGGCGGGAATGCCCACGGCACGGAGAGCCGTCACCGTGAGGGTACTCTCCTCACCGCAACGTCCGTGCGAAGTCTTCAACGTGGCCAACGGTGCAGAAGTCCGCACGTCAGCTGGCTGATAATCAACGTATTCGTGACACCAGTGATTCACCTCCAACGCAGCGTCGTACATGCTCATGTCCTTAATGCGGTCCTTCAGCTGGTGGAAGATATACGACCGCGCGGTGTCTAAGTTCTCGTTGTTCACGCGATAAACCACCACGAAATGGCGGAAGATGTCGTCGGGAATGGTCTTCCCCCACGAGAAGGTATTCCGCGCCTCCAACGCCACCTTCACCTGATCCTCGAAAAACTCGAAATCATAGTCAGCGAGGTCGCTCTGCGGCATATAAGCATACAAAAACGTAAGATACTGCGCCATATCGCGACTCTGGATATCGGACATGATGCGATAATTAGAAATCTTCTCATATATATTTTGCGACACCCCGGGACGGTTTTGACAATCCAGGTACACCGAACTCCAGTAGTCGTCCTGAGCCACAGCCGATGAGGACAACAAGCAGAACAACAGACAATTAACAATGACAAACAATTTTTTATTCATAATTCATTATTCATAATTCATAATTATAATTACGACAGCCGTTGCAATAGCGATTTCACCGCCTCTTCATCCGTCTCCCACGCGCCATCGGGACGGGTCATCTTGCAAGAACCGTGGATTTCCGGAGCTCCGGTTTTCTGTTTCAAGGAAACCGCATTCTCGGGAGTGACACCGCTACCGGCGAGGATGGAAATCCGTCCATTCGCCTGTTTCACCAACTGTTGCAGCATATCCGTGCCTTCTATGGCGGTGGGCTGGCATCCGGAGGTGAGGATGCGTTTGCACCCGCAGTCGATGATCTGCTCCAGAGCCTTCAGCGGCTCCTTACACTCGTCGAAAGCGCGGTGGAAGGTAACGGGCAGCGGGGCGGAGAGCTCCACAAAACGGCGAGTCAACTCCGTGTCGATAGTGCCGTCTGGGTGCAGAAAACCGACCACGATGCCGGTAGCACCCGCTTTCTTGCAGAAGGCCACATCCTCTTCCATCGTTTTGATCTCCAGTTCGTTGTAGCAGAAATCGCCACCACGGGGACGTATAAGTACGAAGACTTTCAATCCCAGTTCCTTCACCGCAAAGTCGATAGTAGCGGGCGACGGCGTAGTGCCGCCTTCCACCAGCCCTTGACAAAGCTCGACGCGCACTGCGCCACCGGCTTTCGCGTTCGCCGCCGATTGTATCGAGCCGCAACAGATTTCGATTTGGTCTTTGTTCATATTGGGTTCTTGTTTGTTATAGCCCCACACTGCGGCTTACGCCTTGTGTGGGGTTAATTGCACTCCGTGCGTTTTATCTCTTCGTGCTTCCCACCCCACACTGCGCTCCTTCGTCGCTTGTATGGGGTTAATTGCACTCCGTGCGTTTTGCCTCTTCGAGGCTGCTTAAGGAAGATGTTTTAATATTATTCTTCGAAAACATCGTCCTCCAAGGTTAACTCCCCTCTCAACGGCACTTCCATCGCCTGCTTGATTTTCTTCACGTCGTCGAAACAGCCGAGGAGGTACATCAGCTTGGTGATGGCGGCCTCGGTGGTCATGTCGTGACCGCTGATAACGCCGATGTCGGAGAGGTTCTTGCCCGTGTAGTAACGACCCATCAGCACCCCGCCGCCGCCTTTGCATTGGGTGACGTTCACGATCACAATGCCCCGATTTACAGCCTCTTGCAGGATGCGGGAGAAGTTGGGGTTCGTGGGAGCATTACCCACCCCGAAGGTCTCCATAATTACCGCCCGCAAGCCCTTAGTCTGGAATACGTTCTCCAAAAAGACATCGCCGATGCCCGGGAAAATCTTCAACACCGCCACGTTGGTGTCCATCTTGTCGTGCACGATGAGCGGATTTTTGCTGTTGGGGATGAAGAAATAGCGTTTGTGGTAATCGATGAAGGTGTTCACATCGGCCAACTTGGGGTAGTTGGGCGAATAGAAGGCGTTGAAGCGCGCCGCATCGTCCTTGTAGATGCGGTTACCGCGATAGAGCGCATTCTGGAAATAGACGCACACCTCGCGAATCATCGGGTGCCCGTCTTGCTCGGCCGATGCAAACTCGATGGCGTTCAGAATGTTGCGTCTTCCGTCGGTGCGAATCACGCCCAACGGCAGCTGCGAACCGGTGAGGATGACGGGCTTGGCGAGGTTCTCCAACAGGAAACTCAACGCCGATGCCGTGTAGGCCATCGTGTCGGTGCCGTGCAGCACCACGAAGCCGTCGAAATGGTCGTAGTTCTCCCCTATCACCTTCGCCAACCGGATCCAGAATTCCGGATTGGTGTCGGAGGAGTCGATCAACGGCAACAAAGACTCAAATGTCAGCTCCGTGTCCAACAGCGACAACATGGGCAACTGTTGATTGACGTCCTTGAATTCGAACGGTTTCAGTGATTTCGTTTCCGGGTCCATCATCATGCCGATGGTCCCGCCGGTATAAATAACTAATACTTTGCGCATATTTTGAAATAGCTATGTTGAGTTAGCAGTTAGCAGTTAGTAGTTAGTAGTTATTCGGCATCGGAGCTTAACTGCTAACTTCTAACTGCTAACTACTAACTATTTTAATATGTTTCCAAGTATGTCCCTCGAAATCTCCCTCGTGATTGTTCTCGTTGCCGCAGAGGTGGTATTTTTGATGACCTTCTCCTTGGTGGACGTTTTGGACTTGGTCTTCTTGCCGGTCACCTTGTCGCTGACGGCGGTGCCCAAAGCGGAGGCGATGGTGGCGGTTATGGCCGTGATGACGGCCTTGATCACCTTGCCGAGGACGCCCTGCTTCTTGGAGGATTTCTTTTCGGAAGCCTTTTCCTCTTTGGCGGCTTCGATTTCCGTTTTCTCTTGCTCTTCAATAGCCAATGCTTCTTCGGTTTCCTTGAGTAGGATTTCAAAGGCGCTCTCGTTATCTACGGGAGTGTCGTATTTGCCATAAACACGGCTCTGTTTGATGATATCGAGACGCTGACCTTCGGTGATGGCACCGATCTGTGACAGCGGGAAGAGTACCTTTGCACGTTGCACAATGCCGGGAGCACCCTTCTCGTCGAGGAAACTGACGAGCGCCTCGCCGGTCTCCAAATTCATGATGGCCTCGTCGGTCTTAAACGCCGGATTGGCACGGAAAGTGTCGGCGGCGGCACGCACGGCCTTCTGATCCTTGGGCGTGTAGGCGCGCAAGGCGTGTTGGATGCGATTGCCCAACTGTCCGAGGATGTTGTCGGGAATGTCGGTCGGATATTGGGTGATGAAGTAGATACCCACACCCTTGCTTCGGATCAGGCGGATGACCTGTTCAATCTTGTCAACCAACGCTTTGGAGGTATCCTCGAACAACGTGTGCGCCTCGTCAAAGAAGAAGACGAGCTTCGGTTTGTCGAGGTCGCCGACTTCGGGCAGCGTGGAGTAGAGTTCGGAGAGCATCCACAACAGGAACGTACTGTAAAGCTTGGGCTGCATCATCAGCTTGTCGGCGGCGAGCACGCTCATCACGCCCTTGCCGTTCTCGGTCTGAATGAGATCGTAGATATCGAAACTCGGTTCCCCGAGGAACTTGTCCGCACCTTGCGCCTCCAACTGCAGCAACGCACGTTGGATGGCACCGATGGAGGCGGTGGAGACGTTTCCGTACTTCATCGTATATTCTTTGGCATGTTTGGAGACATACTCCAACATCGCGCGCAGGTCTTTGAGGTCGATGATCATCAGTCCGCGCTCGTCAGCGATGCGGAAGACGATGTTGAGGACACCGTCCTGCGTCTCGTTGAGACCGAGCAGACGGGAGAGCAGCTGCGGTCCCATCTGGCTCACCGTGGCTCGGATCGGATGGCCTTCCTCACCGAAAACGTCGTAGAAGCGCACCGGACAAGCCTGGAACTCAGGGTTCTCGATGCCGAATTCGGGCAGGCGTTTCTCTATAAAGCCGCTCATCGCGCCCGTCTGGCTGATGCCGGAGAGGTCGCCCTTCATGTCGGCCATGAAACAAGGGACACCAATTTGAGAGAATGTTTCGGCCAGCACCTGCAGACTGACGGTCTTGCCCGTGCCCGTAGCACCGGCAATCAAACCGTGACGGTTGGCCATTTTAGATTGAATACTGAGCGCACCCTCATCGCAGTGCGCCACATAAAGTCCGTGATCGTTTGTGTACATATTTTTAATGGTTATTGGTTATTGGTTATTGATAGTTTATAGTTTATGGTTTATAGTTTATAGTTAGTAGTTCGTAGTTAGCCGTTGCCATTCATAATTCATAATTCATAATTCATAATTATTCTACATTCTTCATTCTACATTCTTCATTCTACATTCTTCATTTCTCACAACTATCGCCTTCAGCGTCATAAACATAATCTTAACGTCCACCCAGATCGACTGTTCCTCAATGTATTGCAGGTTGAGGGCGAGTTTGTCGGGCATGATTTCGTGGATGTAGGTTTCTTCGGGGTTATCGGAGGCGGCGAGGATCTCGTTCTCGTTGACGTAGCGGATGGAGGCGTAGTCGGTGAGGCCGGGGCGCACCGTAAGCACCCGCATCTGCTCGGGCGTGTAAAGGTCCACGTACTTGCGCACCTCAGGACGCGGTCCCACAATGCTCATCTCTCCTTTCAGGATGTTGAGGAACTGCGGGAACTCATCGATCTTGTACTTCCGGAGGAACGTGCCCGTCTTGGTGATGCGCGAATCGTGGTCGCTCACCGTAATCTGGCTCCCTTTGTCGGCATCCGTACACATCGTACGGAACTTATAGAGCTGGAAATCAACATTATCGCGCCCTACCCTTTTCTGCTTGTATATCACATGTCCCCGTGAATCTATCACGATGGCCAAGGCGATCAGCAGTCCGAACGGAATGCCGATGACCAGGACAACCAGCGAGAAGAGTATGTCAAAAATACGTTTCATCGTCAGACAGGATCAGTGATATTTCCAATATTCGTCCATATCGTTGCCCCAGTAATCGACCGGATTCGGGTCATACAAATCCTGTTGTGTCTGGATCTTGCGTACCAAACGCATCTTCCAGTTGGGATCGGAAACCTCACCGGGCATATTGGAGTGGAGCAGTTCGTAGTCGTTGCCGGTCAGCACCGGATCATAGAAGACGAATTTGACGTTGTTTTGGTTTTTCACATAGTAGTAGTGCCAGATCTCGTACGGCAAGGTCACAGGATCGGACGGCACCTCCTTGATATCATTCGGCGGACCATACTGGAGATAGACGCGACCGCGGTCGGTGAGGTATCCGCGCACCTGCTTGCTGCCGTAGTTCGCCTCCACGAATTTCAGACGTTGCTCATACTGTCTCCATGCAGCTTCGGGGTTCGAAGGACTGCGACGAAGCCAGAAACTGTAGAAGAACTGCTGCAACTCTTCCGTAGAGAGGGTTTTAAGGCGGTTCTGGTAGAATTCCTGTTCCGCATAACTGCTGATCGGATACAAACTCTTCACCTGGTCAATCAGCAGCTTGCGGTTGGTGTCGGACTCCACAAACGTCCCTTTCGTGGTCACGTGCGTATAGTCGTCCAGACTCAGCTTCACCGACGGATTGCTCTTTTGGAAGAACACCTTATCAAGATGCAGGAGGCTGTCCTTATCGTCAAAGAGTTCCACTACTGCGAAATAATTGCCCGACGGAAGGTTGAAGACGTTGAACTCGTTGCATATCAGCACCACATCCTTGACCGGCATTTCCATCGTGATGATATTGTCGGTGTTGGCCGCGACAGGCGATTCAGCGTACTCGACGTAGCATTTGGCCTTTAACTTGCTGTTACCCAATATGCGCGGAGTATTATAGACCTCCAAAGAGAAAGGCAACGTGTATTGCGATTCAGGCACGAAATTGGAATAGAGCGGTGGAAGCTCGTAGCCATATTTGACGAAAAGACCGGGCGTGGTAGCCTTAGACAAGGATTTGTACAATGAAATCTTGGACGTGGTGACACGGTCTTCCGGAAAATCCACCAAAATGCGGTCTATATAGCGCAAAGCCGCCGTGTCGCCATTCACATCGCGAACATAGAAATAGAGGAAATAGTCGCCCTGCGGAACACGCACATTCTGGATGTCCGCAAAATCCGGCTTGGTAGCACGTACGGTGTCGGCAAACTGGTCGCTGTTCAGGATATAGTGCAACTGTTCCACCAGCGAATCCCCCTTCATCATATCGACGCGGATTTCCACGGCCGCCTCGTATTTGTGGTGCTTATTCGGCACATAGTTCACCGTATTGCCGCCCACAATAAACGTATATTCGATGTAAGGCTGCAGGTTGTTCGTGCAAAAAGCCTTGTGACTGATAAAGATCTTCAGGCCTTGCGCAAAGGGGCTCAAGACGGCCAGAAGAAACAGAGCCAGGAGTGTATATTTTCTCATTTTATACTATTTTTCCATTTTAATTTTGAACCTGCAAAGATACAATTTTTGCATTATATATTTCCTGCAAATTTGCCCTGTTTAAAATAAATGTAGAGACGTGCCATGGCGCGTCTCTACGATGGGGTATCGGTTGTAGAGACGTTTCATGAAACGTCTCTACAGGGGGTTACCGTAATTTTTTGAGCAATTCCACCGTCAGATCGGCGATGGGCAGGCGGTATTGGGCCATGGTATCGCGCTCGCGAACCGTGACCGTCTGGTCCTCCTTGGTCTGGTTGTCGATGGTGACGCAGAACGGCGTGCCGATGGCATCCTGACGACGATAGCGGCGACCGATGGCGTCTTTGTCCTCGTACTGCACCATGAAGTCCTTCTTCAGCATGTCGAAGATCTCCTGGCCGATTTCCGGCAGACCGTCTTTCTTGACCAGCGGCAACACAGCCACCTTGTAGGGAGCCAACTTCGCGGGCAGACGCAGCACCGTACGGGTGGAGCCATCCTCCAAGGTCTCCTCAGTGTAAGCGTGACTGAAGACAGCGAGGAACATACGATCCACACCGATAGAGGTCTCGATGACGTAAGGCACGTAGTTTTCGTTTACTTCGGGGTCGAAGTAGCGCAATTTCTTGCCGGAATACTGCTCATGTTGCGACAGGTCGAAGTTCGTGCGGGAGTGGATGCCCTCCAATTCCTTGAAGCCGAACGGGAATTTGAATTCGATGTCAGTGGCGGCGTTGGCGTAGTGGGCCAGTTTCTCGTGGTCGTGGAAACGGTAGTTCTCGGGAGCAATGCCTAGGTCGGTATGCCACTGCAAACGGGTCTGTTTCCAGTAGTCGAACCACTTGAGTTCCTCACCGGGCTTCACGAAGAACTGCATCTCCATCTGCTCGAACTCGCGCATACGGAAGATGAACTGGCGAGCTACAATCTCGTTACGGAAAGCCTTGCCTATCTGCGCGATACCGAACGGCAGTTTCATGCGGCCGGTCTTGTAGATGTTGAGGAAGTTCACGAAGATACCCTGCGCCGTCTCGGGACGGAGATAGATGGTGTCGGCGCCGTCAGCAACAGAACCGAGCTTGGTGGCGAACATCAGGTTAAACTGACGGACATCCGTCCAGTTGCGCGTACCGGAAATGGGACAAGCGATGCCCAATTCTTCGATGAGCGCTTTCAAACCGACGAGGTCGTTGTTGTTCATCAGCTCCGCAAAACGCTTGCGGATGTCATCCACCTGCGCCTGATATTGCACCACGCGGGTGTTGGTCTGACGATAGAGAGACTCGTCGAAGTTGTTGAAGCGCTTTTTCGCCTTCTCAATCTCTTTATCTATCTTATCCTCAATCTTTTGGATATGGTCTTCAATCAGCACATCGGCACGGTAGCGTTTCTTGGAATCCTTATTGTCGATCAACGGGTCGTTGAACGCATCCACATGGCCGGAAGCCTTCCAGATGGTGGGGTGCATGAAAATGGCGCTGTCCAGACCGACGATGTTCTCGTGGTACTGCACCATCGACTTCCACCAATACTGTTTGATGTTATTCTTCAGCTCCACGCCGTTTTGACCGTAGTCATACACCGCGCTCAAGCCGTCATAAATTTCGCTGGAAGGGAAAATAAAGCCATACTCTTTCGCATGGGCTATGATTTGTTTGAAAAGATCTTCGTTCATTTTATAATGGTTATGGGTTATCGGTTATTGAAGTTTACAGTGATTTGACATTCATCGTTTTTCATCGTTTTTCATCGTTTTTCATCGTTTTTCATCGTCCTTCATCGTTCTTCATCGTCCTATTCGAAAATGAATGAAATTTGCAAGTTCTTGGCTTTCAAGCCAGTGACGCTGGTCGCATACATATTGTCTTCGGGCACGAGCATGTTCAGGAAACCGAAGGACATCTTGAGTTCGGTGGAGAATTTGAAGTAGGTGCAATAGAAGTCGAAACCGACGCCCACCTGCGCCTGCACGTCGTGGGGGTTGAGTTTCAGCACGACCTCACCATTGTCCGGCGCTTTCTTCTTCTTAGCGGAAATCATGTCGAAAGTGTATTGTCCGCCGGCCACCACGTAGGCCCGCACGTTGTTGAGCATTCGGGAAGACTTGTACTTGAGCAGGAGGGGAATATCCAAATAGACGGATTCCACATTCTTGCCGGTGACAATCTCTGTACCAGAAGAATAACGGATGGTATAGTTAATGTAGCGGTCGCCGAACGAAAGTCCGGGGATGAACCGCAGGTCAAAATACTTACCCAATCGCACATTGGTGACGATACCGAGGCTGAAACCGCTCATGGAGTGGGTGTTGATCATCATCAAAGAGTCGTACTCCGCCAAGTCAGGCTTCGACGAAATCATATAGTCGAACTGATTGTAACCCAACGTGAAACCAAAATGGAATGGTTTCTTGTCGTACTTCAGCAAGTTGGGCACACCGAACTGGGCGTTCGCGGTAACCGTCACGGCGAGAAGGAGTGTTGTAAGAACTATTAATCGTTTCAATCTCATAATATTCAAAATCAGACTGCCAGTAACGAGATTCAGAGCGTTTTAGTATTTATTTTGTGAAAAATATCCTCAATTACATATTGCGAGCCAGTTCCTCTTTGAGCTGGGCTCCGTTGATGGGCACCACGCCGACATATTCGCAAACCAAACCGCCGGCCAGGTTGGAAGCCAGACAGGTCTCTTCCACAGTATGTCCCTTGAGCAGGAAGAGCGTGGAGACGGAAATCACCGTGTCGCCGGCACCGGAAACGTCGCTCACGCGGCGATGGAAAGCCGGCTGATGATAAAACTTGTCGTTTTTGCGGTCGTAGAAGGCGATGCCTCGGGAGGACATGGTCACCATCACCTTGTCAATATGCTGTTTTTCAGCGAAATCCTTGGCCACCTCGTGAATCTCATCCAGCGAGAGCTCCACGTTCTCCTCCATGTGGAGACCTTTCGTGAGCTCCTTCATGTTGGGTTTGAAGAGGTTGACATTCGTATAGTTGTTGAAGTTCTTCTCTTTGGGATCGACCGCCACATAGATGTTCTTCTTGTGGGCGAAAGCGATGATTTCGGAAATCAGATCCTGGGAGAAGAGTCCCTTGTCATAATCTTCAAAAATGAGGGCATCGATGTCGTTATGGTCGATAATCTGCTCCACGGTGGTGAGGAACTGCCGTTTTTCGCGCTCCTTGAGCTGCTGCACGCGCTCGTCATCGACACGCACAATGTGGCAGTCGTTACCGATGATGCGGTATTTGATGGTGGTGCGTCGGCCGAACATCGGGACGATGGCGTCAGAGGTCAAGTCACAGTCTTCCATTAAATTATAGAACACCTTGGCTTTGGAATCGCTACCAATGACCGAACAGAGGATCGGATCCGCACCAAGGGACTTGAGGTTGAGCGCCACATTGGCGGCACCACCCAGACGATAGCTGCGGCTCTGCACATTCACGATCGGAACCGGCGCCTCAGGACTGATTCGGGAAACCTTTCCGGTGAGGTAACAGTCGATCATTACATCGCCGATTACCAATATCTTAGCATTTTTGAATTCATCAAAAATCTGATCTACTTTGTCTATTTTCATCTCTAAAAAATTAGCCGGCAAAGATACAATTTTTTCGGTTTCAAGTTTAAGGTTTCAGGTTTCAATTTTTTGGAGTTATGTCACTGGTCAAAAGTCAATAGTCAATGGTCGAAAAAAAAGAGTATTTTTGCCGCTTGAATTATAGTTAGAACGAACACGTATGAAAAAAGCATATTTCATCTTGGTGGCGTTATTCGCACTTAGTTTCGCCGTTTTGGCCCAGCAACCCAAAGCCTATTACTACAAAATCGACGACAACATCTCCAAGCCGGCGCTGCGGCTCACCGAGAAGGCGGTCAAGGAGGCCGAGGAGGGCAAGTTCGACTACTTGATGCTGGAGCTCAATACCTTCGGCGGCGAGTTGGAGGCGGCCGACAAGATCCGCACCCTGCTGCTGAACACCAAGGTGCCGACCATCGTCTTCATCAACAACAACGCGGCATCGGCGGGCGCGCTCATCTCCATCGCGTGCGACAGCATCTACATGATGCCCGGAGCCTCCATCGGCGCGGCCTCTGTGGTCAACCAGACCGGCGAGATCATGCCCGACAAGTATCAGTCGTACATGCGCTCGCTCATGCGCACCACCGCCGAGCATAATGGCCGCAACCCCAACATCGCGCAGGCGATGGTCGATCCCGACGTGAAAATTCCCGGCATTAGCGATTCCGGCAAAGTGCTGACCTTCACTTCCGAGGAGGCCGCCAAAAACGGTTTCTGCGAGGGCGTGGTGAGCAGCCGCGAAGAAGCCCTGTCGCACGTCAGTGAGACTCCTGTCGAAATCACCGAGCAAGAACTCTCCACCATCGACAAGATCATCAACTTCCTGGTCAACCCAGTCGTCAGCGGCATCCTCATCATGTGCATCGTGGGCGGCCTCTATTTCGAGCTGCAGGCCCCGGGACTCGGGCTTCCCTCCATCATTGCCATTACCGCTGCCCTACTCTTCTTCGCGCCACACTACCTCGAAGGTCTTGCCGCACACTGGGAAATCCTGCTTTTCATCGCCGGACTGGTACTGCTGATGTTGGAGTTCTTCGTCGTGCCCGGATTCGGTGTCACGGGCATCTCCGGCATTGTGCTGATCGTCGCCTCGCTGGTGCTTACATTAGTATATAATGTGGGGTTCAAATTCAGCTTCGACCCCGAATTCAACGCTTCGGCCTATATCAGCAAGATGACGATACTCGTGCTAGTAAGCTGTCTGGCAGGCTTTTTCCTGTCGTTATGGCTGGGCAAAAAACTGATTCTCGCCGAGACGCGCTTCGGCTCGCTGGCGTTACGCACTGAGCTGGAGAGCAAAAACGGCTTCAACTCCCAAGACCTGACTATGAAAGAGTATGTTGGGAAAGAGGGCGTGGCGCAGACCATCCTGCGTCCCTCCGGCAAAGTCAACATCGACGGCGAAGTGCTGGACGCCACCATAGAGCACGGCTACGCTGAAACCGGCGACAAAATCAAAGTCACCCGCTTCGAAAACGCCCAACTTTTCGTCCGAAAATTATAATTGAAAATATATCACCCCCCTATTCTACATTCTTCATTCTACATTCTTCATTCTACATTCTACATTCTTCATTCTTCATTCTACATTATTTCGGCAGGAACCCCGCATGAAACGTATAAGGCAGCAGCGGGGCAACGCTATGAAAATGGTAGATTGGGCCTTCCTGACCCGAAAGAATGACCTCTATGGGGTGTCCGAACTTCTGTTCGTACTCGAAAAGCACCTGACGGCAGCTGCCGCACGGGGAGACCGGCTCCTTCAGCGGCTCTTCGGGATTGATGGCCGTGATCACAATCTTGTTGAAAGGCACTTCGGGATACATGGCCGAGGCCGAAAATGCCGCCACCCGTTCCGCACAAAGTCCGCACGGATAGACCGCATTCTCCTGATTTGCCCCAGTGACCACTTTCCCGTTGTTCATCAAGATGGCTGCACCGACCTGAAAATGAGAGTATTTCGCATACGCACGGGTGGCAGCCTCTTCCGCCTGAGCCAACAATGCCATCAAATCTTCGGGCAGTTCCTCGCGGCTCTCATACACCCGCATCTCCGTTTCCAATGTGATTTTCTTCATATTTTACAGGATCAAAACACAGCCGCAAAGGTAGAAATTTTTCCGTCATCTTTCCTCAAAAAAATATCCATAGAAATTTTATTTTTGCAGGTTTTTAGACCCCTTATTGAATTCATCGGAAATGTCACATTTTCATCATATAAAATCAATTGATATTCAAAGATTTAAGATAGTATTTATCCTGATTTTCGTTGCACTGGCCAGCGTGGGTCAGGCACAGCATCAGGAGCGGAAAGACACTGTCACGACCGTATCGCCGTTCGATTTCGGACTGGCGGAGGCTGAGACGGACAGCGCACGCTACGACGCGCTCTACCGCACACACCTGTACGCCATCTCTATCGGGGCAGAAGTCTCCTACCAGGGCATCGGCACGCTGACCGTGGAGATCACGGAAAGTGCGCGCCCCATCCCGTTGACCCGTCACAACAACTTCAACGGACTCCAGCTGATCGTCAAGAACAGCGCCAAAGCGCAATATCTCTTCACCCTGTACGACACCGTATGGCAGGAAATCACGTTAGAACCTAAGATGGTGGATTCCAGCAACTTCCATGGCGTTGAAGAGTTGTCGAACGGCACGTATATGCTCGTCTTGGAGGATCTCACCCCTTGGGTCGCCAACCGCGCCGGCCACAAATACGGCGCCATGCGCAAAGACATCATGCTGGTGGAGAACGGCAAGGGCAGCAACCGTCCCACCGCTTTCTACAGCACCGACTCCACCGTGCTCTTCGCCAAATTCCACCTCACCGACAATGAGATGAAGACCATCACCGACCTCTCCATCACCCGCGACACTTCTTCCACCGTCAAGACCTACTGTTTCGACATCAATGGTATCAACAATCTCAAAATCAGCAAAGTAAACATCTACACGCCCGACACGAAAAACATGTACGCCGATGCGGCCATCAACATCGAAAACTGTACCAACCTCCGGATGGAGGACGTGCTGATTGAGGGAACCTACTCGCGCACCAACAATTACGGCTACGGCATCCAGATGAACAATGTCTGGAACAGCAACTTCGTGCGACTCACCGGTCATGCAAACTGGGGCATCTTCGGCACCAACAACCTGAATAACACTACCTTGCGAAACTGCGACATCAACCGTTTCGACATCCACTGCTACGGTCGCGACGTCTTTTTTTACCACTGCGCATTCCATGAGCTTTACAACCAGTTCTCGTCCCTGTTCGGCAAACTGCAGTTCGAGGAGTGCCGTTTCTCCGACTTCGTCCCGGTGTTGTTCGAGCCTTCGTACAACGCCTACACCGGCTTCGACCTCCTGTTCAAAAACTGCATCTTCGATGCCACCTATTCCCATAACTACCTAGTTTCAGCAGGAAAACTGGACAACCAACGAAATTCCCGTCCCGAACTCGCCCAGAAATGCTGGCCCAACGTCCGCATCCAGAACATGACCGTCAACGTACCAGCCAACGTCTCCCGGGTCGTCCTTTTCGCCCCGAAAACCGCCGCCAGCACGAACGTCAGCCACATCACCGGCATCACCGTTGACGGCCTGCGGTTCCACTACCCCGATTCCACGCATCTCGCCAACTTCACCATCTGCAGCACTCCGGTCACCTCCACCAAGACCATCCGCTACCAGTTCAAGAACGTCATCCTCATCCCGGATGTGGAGCGAATGAACAAACAGGCCGAGCAGAAGCTCAAATACCCCGCTTGTCTGGCCTTCAACCTCTATCGCAGCAAAAACGACGAAATCGTGGTTTCCGATTCGCGCCTCAACTTCAACGTGACCGAAAACAGCCAATACAATATCCAGTACAACAACTGCCATATCGGTCTGATCCGCTACAGTTCCAACTCCAACGGCACCAAGCGCAACTACAACCGCTGCACCCTCTATCTCAACAACTCCGACGATGCGAGATACTACATCGACAACCACGCCAATTACTACAAATGCACCTTTATTCCTTGCAGTGACAAGATGTACATCAGTTTTTACGGGGTCAACAACGATGTCGTCATCAAAAACTGCAAGACCACCCGCAAAAGCCGCCTCTTCTACCAAGGACAGAAAGACAACATCGAGTTGAAGGGGTTTGTGATCAAGGGATCGGAGAAATACTGGAAATAACTGTTGGCTTTTAGCTATTGGCTGTTGGCTATTGGCTTTTGACCATTAACCATTGACCATTAAACATTAACCATTGACCATTAAACATTAAACATTAAACATTAAACATTAAACATTAAACATTAAACATTAAACTCCTAAACTTCTAAGCTTCTAAACTACTAAGCTTCTAAACTACTAAGCTTCTAAACTTCTAAGCTTCTAAGCTCCTAAACCCCTAAGCGTTAACCGTTAACCGCCATCCGTTAATAATATTCTACATTCTACATTCTTCATTCTACATTTTTTTATATATTTGCCGTTCCCCTAACCTAGGGGCGTTTTTATTTTAGAATACTGATTTTTAATCAATTAGAAATGAAAAAAAACATTATGATGGCGAGTGTTTTGGCACTCGGTTTTATTTTTTTCGCTAATACAACGAGTATGGCAACCCCTGCAAAACCCAAAAAACCGAAAAAACAGACTTCCGGTGTTGCGGCCAGCAACCTGGACAAGACGGTGAAACCCACCGCTGATTTCTATCAGTACGCTTGTGGCGGCTGGATGGCTGCCAATCCGCTGGGCGACGAGTACGCCCGTTACGGCAGCTTCGATGTGCTGGCCGAGAACAACCAGGAGCAGCTCAAAGAGTTGGTGACCAAGATTGCGTCGCAGAAAAACGCTCCCGGCTCCATTGAGCAGAAAATCGCGGACTTCTACAACACAGGTATGGCCACTGGCGACCTCGACCGTGGCGGTGCCAACCCCATCCAACCCGAATTGAAAACCATCAACAGCCTCCAACGCGACGGTCTTTCCGTGCAGCTCGCCCAGATGCTGATGAACGGCCAAACGCCCTTCTTCGCCCTGTTCGGTTCCGCCGACCCTGACAACAGCAGCATGACCATCGCCCACATTTGGCAGTCGGGTCTCGGTATCGGCGACCGCGACTACTATTTGGATAAGGACCAGCAAAACATTAGAGATGAGTACGTTAAGTTGGTGGCGAAGATGCTCGGCATGTCGGGCTACAGCGCGATGGCCGGCTTCAAAGGCTACGAGACCGAAATGGCCAACCGCGTGATGGCCTTGGAGACCCTGCTGGCGCAATACGCCATTGACAAGACCGTGCTGCGCGACCCCTACCAGACCATCCACAAATGCACGCCCGCGGAATTCCAACAGCTGATCCCCGCCCTCAATGTGCAACAATATCTGAAAACCTTGAACTTGAAGGTCGACACGCTCAACGTGAGCCAACCCACCTATATCCAAGGCGTGAACAACATCCTGGAAGTCATCGACTTCAACGTGGTGAAAGCCTATCTCGCCTGGAACGTTATCCGCAACAGCGCCGGCTATCTGAGCGATGAGTTCGTGGATGCCAGCTTCGATTTCTACGGCAAGACCCTTTCCGGCCGCAAGGAGAACCGTCCGCGCTGGAAACGCGTCATCGACAACCTTGACGAATGTCTCGGCGAGGCCGTCGGTCAGATGTACGTCAAAAACTACTTCCCAGCAGAGGCCAAGGAGCGCATGGAACAGCTGGTCAAGAACCTGCAATGGGCTCTCGGCGAGCGCATCAAGGCTTCCACCTGGATGACCGACCAAACCAAGAAGAACGCCCTCGACAAGTTGGCCGCTTTCACCGTGAAGATCGGCTATCCTGACAAATGGCGCGACTACAGCGGTCTGACCATCGGTACGGAGAGCTATTACGCCAACGTGAAGAACTCCCGCCAATTCGACATGGCCTACAATTTGAGCAAGATCGGCAAGAAAGTCGATCCCACCGAGTGGCAGATGACCCCGCAGACGGTGAACGCCTACTACGATCCCACCACCAACGAGATCTGCTTCCCCGCCGGCATCCTGCAACCCCCGTTCTTCGACATGAACGCGGATGACGCCGCCAACTACGGTGCCATCGGCGTGGTGATCGGCCACGAAATGACCCACGGCTTCGACGACCAGGGCCGCAACTACGACAAGGACGGCAACCTCGCCGACTGGTGGACCGAGAAGGACGCTGAAATCTTCAAGGAGAAAGCGCAACTCATTGTAGATCATTTCAACAGCATCGAAGTCGCTCCTGGCACCTATGCCAACGGTGAGTTTACCTTGGGTGAGAACATTGCCGACAACGGTGGTTTGAACGTATCCTACACCGCTTTCCAGAAGGCCAAGAAAGACGGCCAGATCAAAGGCGAAATGGACGGTTTCACCCCCGAGCAGCGTTTCTTCCTGGCTTACGCTGCCGTCTGGGCCGCCAACATCCGCGAAGCTGAAATCCTGCGCCGCACCAAGAGCGACCCGCACGCCCTCGGCCGCTGGCGCGTCAACGCCACCTTGCGCCACATCGACCCCTTCTACGAAGCCTTCAACATCCAACCCGGCGACCCGATGTACATGGCACCGGAAAAACGCTCGCATATTTGGTAGTTAGTAGTTAGTAGTTAGCAGTTAGCAGTTAGCAGTTAGCAGTTAGTAGTTAAACGAGAACAAGCCGGTCGAAGGACCATTTCCCTTCTTGAGAAGGGGTGGCCGTAGGCCGGGGTAGTGATAATTAAGATATATATGTCAGAAAAGAGAAAACTCGCCGTCATCGCATTCGGCGGCAACGCATTACTGAAAAGTAAACAAAGAGGCACCTATCAGGAGCAGATCGAGAACGTCACGGAGACCTGCCGCAACCTGATCCCGCTGATCGAGAACGGCTACAACATCGTCATCGGTCACGGCAACGGTCCGCAAGTGGGCAACGTCATGCTGCAGCACAAGGCCGGCAAGGAGACCTTCCAAGTGGAGGACATGCCGCTGAACTTCTGCGTGGCCGAGACGCAAGGCTCCATCGGCGCGCTCATCGAAGAGGGTTTGCGACACATTTTCGCCGAAAAGGGCTGGGAGAAAGACACCGTCACGCTGCTCACGCACGTGGAGGTCGATGCCAACGACCCGCTCTTCCAGAACCCCACCAAGCCCGTCGGTCCGTACGTCTCCCGCGAGGAGGCCGAGCAGTACCAAGAGGAGACCGGCGACATCTACCGTGAGGACCCGAAGGGCAACGGCTGGCGCAAGGTGGTAGCTTCCCCGAAGCCCATCCGCATCCAGAACATCAAGCTGGTGAAGCAGTTGGCCGAACAGGGCATCATCGTCATCACCGTCGGCGGCGGCGGCATCCCCGTAGCCATGAAAGACGGCTATCTGAAGGGCGTGCAGGCGGTCATCGACAAAGACTTAGCCTCTGCCATGACAGCTATGGAAATCGGCGCCGACGAGTTCTACATCCTCACCGACGTACCGAAGGTCTATATCAACTTCCGCAAACCCGATGAGAAGGCATTAGACACTATCACGGTAAGCGAAGCTAAGAAATATCTGGAGGAGAAGCACTTCACCGAGGGCTCCATGGCCCCGAAGGTGCGCGCCGCCATCCAATACGTCGAGAAGAGCGGCAAAACCTGCATCATCACCGAGGCCGGCAAGCTGCACGACCCGAACTGCGGCACACGAATCATCGCGGGGTAACCTCCCACGCGGGTTCTTCACCGCAGACCACTAAACACGAAACGCACGGACATTGTATTGGCCGTGCGTTTTTATTCTGTATCGGGAAACAGGATTCTCCCAAACAGTTCCATTCCGTTCACGCCGTAAACCATTCCTTAAATTCAGGCACACGGGCCTTGCTGATCAAAATGCGTTCGGGGACTTTGACAGAAAGGGAAAGATTCAGCTTGCCGCCAAACCACATCGATATGCTTTCGATGGCCTTGTGCGCCACCACGTATTGACGGTTGGCGCGGAAGAAGAGATGCGGGTCCAACTGTTCCACAATAATATCCAACGGTTTGCCCACCACGACAGCCCTCTCGTCAAACGTGATGGCTCGCGACACCTTGTCCTCCAAATAGAAGCAGGCCACCTCCGCGATGGCCAAAGGAATCAACTTGTCTTTCACTGGAATCAGGAAGTAGGATTGGTATTGCCGTGTCTGCTGGTTAAACATCTCCATCAGAGCGGAGAGCTGGCTGTTTTCCGCTACGGGGGCTTTCCCTTCAATTTTCCCGAATTTGCACAATGCCCGCTGCAAATCCTCACGACTGATGGGCTTCAGCAGGTAGTCGATGCTGTTCACTTGGAAGGCTTGCAACGCATATTGGTCGTAGGCAGTGGTGAAGATGATCGGACAGTCAATGGTGATTTTGTCGAAGATGCGGAAGGCCAGCCCATCCGCGAGGTGGATGTCCATGAACACCAAATCAGGGGTGGGATTCGTCTGAAACCACTCCACCGTATCTTCCACCGTTTGAAGCACTTGCACGACATGCAAATCGGAATTTTCCTCCGACAGCATCTTTGACAATCTTTGAGCCGCAATCGCCTCGTCTTCAATAATGACCACTTTTTTCATAGCATCACCTATTCTTTCATTTTTTCAAGAATCTCCATCGCCTTCTGTCTGGGAATCAGTGGGATTTCCACCACAAACATCTCGTTGTCGCTGTGCATGGAGATATGCTCGCCAGCAATCAGTTCGTAGCGTTTGTCCAGGTTGGTAAGGCCGATGCCCTCGGAAGCAGTGGTCTCTTTGGGACAAATGCGGTTGCTGACTCGCAATGTGCCGTTATCGGTTGCCTCAAGACGAATCTCCAACGGATGCTTGTCGCTTATCACATTGTGTTTCAGCGCATTCTCGATCAACTGCTGTAAGCTGATGGGCACCACGAAGCCCTCTACCCCATCCAACAGGCGTACCACCCTCAGATTGCTGCCGTAGCGGATATTCATCATGTAAAGATAGGCATCCGCAAAGCGAAGTTCCTCCTCGATTGGCACCAGTTTGTTCTGCTGGATGGTGTAGCGATAGGTTGATGCCAACTGCTGCAAATATTCCTGCGCTTTGTCGTCATCCATACCTATCAGACCGCTCAGCGTGTTGAGCGAATTGAACAGAAAATGCGGATCTAACTGACTCTCAAGGGTTTCATAACGCACTAACAAGTTCTCTGACTGTAGCCGTTCATTCTCCAACATCATCTGATGGCGGTGGTTCAGACTGAAAATCAGCAGCGTAATCATGATAGTCGTGATGACAATCAACCCGTCCTTAATCACGTTGCTGCTATAGGCTTGTTCAACCATAAACCCCTCATAAATAACATGTTGCAGTCCAACAGAGAGCAGCGAGAAAATCGCGGCGATGAGCAAAGAGCCGACGCTTGCCAGCACAAATCGCCACGCCACGGGCAGTTTGCTTTTCACCACACTGAAAACAAAGAGAAAAAGGACGAAAAAGAGTCCGCAATTCAGTGCCAAACTCAATGCAGGATGATAACTGGATGCAATCGTCCAAGTGGAGGTGTCCAAATGCCCTAAGGTCATGATTCCAGTGAGAATGATTCCCGCTGGCAAGGAGAGCCAGAGGGCGTTCCGCACCGTGAAGGGGTTTATCACGTGCAACGGCTTCAGCCGAAACCCTGGAAGTCTTCTGTTTTTCGTATTGGCAACCATATTTCTTCAAATAAGCTGCAAAATAACATAAAATTCAAATACACACGGCTCTGTCTTCGTATTTGAAGAATTTCACTCTATAGAGCAGACAGGTGATCAGGAAATAGAGTCCCGACTGCACCCAAAGCATCTGATACTCAAATTGTACCTGCTTGAGGTGCGCGCCCAAGGAGTTGATTCGGATAAAGCCTTGGATGCCGTGTGTGGAGGGGAACAAGTAGGAGAAATACTTCCAGAACAGCGGCATGTTGGAGCGAGGCCAGACCACCCCCGACAAGAAGAGCAACACCACACTGAAGAAGATGCAGACGATGATGCCCGTGTCACGTTGTCGCACGAAGGAACCCACTGTCATACTGAACGCTATGGTGGCTAACAAGAACGGCAGGAAGAAGAGACAGAGGTCGTCGAGACGACCGATGTGGGGCAGTCCGAAAACCCGCGGAAGCAGCACTAAATCGATGGCCACCAATGGGATGTAAATCATCAAGTAGGCCAACGATCGACCTATGACCACCCGATAGACACTTCTGTTGCGCAAACGTTCGGGAACGATGGCGACAGTCTGCCCCTCTTCGCGCGCCGTGCCCGAAAGGATGCCGATGCCGAGAAACAGGGTTTGATGGATGACCAACGCCAAGAGTGCCGGAACCAAGAAACTGGTGAACCCTCCCGCCGGGGAGAAGAGTTTCACATCCTCGTAAGGCACTGGCGTAATGGCCGTTTCGGCATCCTCTCCCGTCACTCCGGCCATGGCGTAGCGTTCGAGTTCGACATGTTTCATCTCGTCCAGCATCACGCTGCTGGCACCGGTGAATACGCTACGGTAGTAGAGGAAGCTGCTCATGTCGCAGAAGAGACAAAGCCGTGCCGTCTCCCCTTTCGCCAAACGGTCGCTGTAGTCGTTCGGGAAATAGACGATGCCGTTGACTTTGCGCTGACGCATCAGTGTTTCCGCTTCTGACAAGGTGTTGCAGTTGTAATTGACGTTGACCTCAGGCGTGGCATCCAACTCATGGATAAACCGCTGACTCGGAGCGCTTTGTGAATCATCAACCACCGCCACTGGCAAATTCCGGATACATTCGTGCTTGTATATCGCCCCGAAAATCAGGGGATAGAGCAACGAACCCACGAAGAATATCAGCATCACTCCCCCATCGGTAAAAATGCGGTATAATTCCAGCGTGAAAACATCGTAAATATCCTTCAATCCCGACGTTATATTATGCCAAAAATTTTTCATAATCTTCTGTTTATCCATATTAACACTCTATAGCCGCGTCATCCGAATTGCTCTTGGCCCATCTGTTCAGCAGCAATCCGCCAATGCAGCCTGCCATCATAAAGCACAGCAACCAACAAAGATGTGGCCAGTACTGCGTAAAGGTAGCGCCAAACATCGCCACGTCCGCATAGGTCAAGTAATAGTGACGCAGCGGGAATACGTAGCTGATGGCCTGCAAGGCGGGGGGCATACTGACTACCGGATAGGAAAATCCTGACATTGAGAATGATAGCATTCCGTAAATGGCGGCGACGCTGACTGCAAGATGTTGGTCAGGAATCAGTCCGGCAAGAAACACGCCCATTGCCTGCATCGCCATCACGAACAGCAGCAGTGCCACCGAAAGGGCAAAGAAACTACCCAGACAGACGAAATGGCTGAATCCGAACATCACCATGTTGCCGATAATGCCTATCAGGGTGAACCAACATGTATAGGGTAACAATTTGCCGATCAGTGCATTAAGCATATTGTCGCCAGCGGTTGAAAGCCAAATATTCTCGGTTTTCAGTTTATATTCGTTGGTCACCAAATAGACAGTAAGCAGCAGTGCCATCACACCGATGATGCCGGGAAGCATCGTGGTGAGCACATACGGCAGATAACTGCCCCAGGGGTTGCTGATCAGGTGCGCATCGATTTCAATGGGCTGGATCATCCCCATGATTTGGTCTTCGGAATAGCCTTTTTTCCGCATCACCTCGCGTTGCACCGCTGCGGAAGTGAGTTTTCCTATGGTGCTTAACGTTTTGTAGCTCAGGGTTCCTGCCAACAAGTAAGCATTGTTCGAATAGAGTGCGAGGTGCGGGGTCTTGAAGTCGAGCACTTCGGAATAGGTGCCTGCGGGAATTTCCAGGAAGGCAAAGATTTCCTGTCGTTGCATGGCCTCGCGCGCTTCGCTGTGGCTGTTATAGACGGCCACGACATCCACGCCCTGGGTCGCGTCAATTTCATGGCACAGTCGGCGCGAAAGGTAGCTGCCGTCCTGGTCCACCACTGCAATAGGCAGGTTCTCCGGTTGTCCTTCATGCATGAACGTCAGAAAGAAGACATAGCTGAAGAGGATGCCCGCCGTGAGCAGAATCAGGTAGCGCGGGCTCTCTTTAATCAGCCCCAGCTCCCTACAGAAGCAGTTCCACAGATGTTTCATGATGCAATGAATATGATGAACGGAACTAACGTTTTATGATGACCGTCATGCCAGGACGCATGTCCGGAATCTTCTCTTGAGGAACCAATTTGACGTCGAAGCTCTTCACGTCATACTGTCCGTTGGTTTTGGTGGCGCGCCATGTGGCGTAAGAGGCCATCGCGCGGAGGTAGGTGACTTTCGCCTTGTAGGTCTGCTCGCCCAGCGCGGGAATCTGCACTTCCACCTCGTTGCCCACTTTCAAATCCTTGAGCAGGTCTTCGCGCACGCTGAAGGTGAACCAGACATCGTTCATGTCCAGGATGGACATCACGGGAGAGCCCGTCCCCAGCAATTCCGAGCGCTTGGGGTAGATTTCCATCACCTCGCCGTCGCAGGGTGCGATGAGGAAGCGGTCGTGGATGTAGGATTCCACCTCCGACACGGCGCCGCTGGCTTGCGCCACGAGTGCCTGTGCCGCCAGCCTGTCCTGACTTTGCGCACCTTCCATGGCAAGGTCGTACTGCTGTTTAGCGGCGTTTGCTGTAGCCATGGCGGCCTTATACTGAGCCTCGGCCTCATCGCGTTTTTGCGCGGAAACCACTTTCTTGTCGTACAAAGCCTGCACGCGGTCGTAGGATTTCTTGGCGATATCCACGCCAGCCTGCGCCTTTTGCCACATTTCGTAAGCAGAGGCTATCTGTTGTTGACGAGCGCCGCTGTTGGCCTTGCTGCTCTGCGCGGATGCGGCGGTGCGGGCGGCCTTCGCCTGCGTGAGCTTGGCATCCACCTCGGGGCTGCTGATGAAGGCCAGGGTGTCGCCGGCATGCACTTGCGAGGACTCCTGCACGTAAAGAGTGTCTAACCGGCCAGGCACCTTGTTGGCGACACGGTATTCGTTGGCCACAACCTCGCCCATCAGAACTTCCGGCTCGGGGCGCAAGGCCACCACTCCAATCAAGGCGACGATGAGCACCACGGCAATCACCACACCAATACCAATCCATAAGTTTTTGTTTGTCTTTTCCATATCTGTTTGTTTTTTCGTATTCTACATTATATGGTTTCAGGTTTCAAGTTTCAGGTTTCAAGTTTCAGGTTTCAAGTTTCAGGTTTCAGTTATTTCCCAGGGCTTGCTGCAGATAGAGGTAGTCCATACGGATTTCAATTTCCGCGTCCACCACTTCCGATTTCGCCGACATCCAGGCCGTCTGCGCCGCCATCAGGTCGCTGCTGTTGATGACGCCCGCCTCGAACGACTCATTCGCCAGACGAAGGTTCTCCTCCGCATTCAGCAGGTTGCTTTGCGCCTGCACGAGTTTCTTGTTCGCCACCTCCAACTCATAATTTAGCTTATTGACTTGCAGCTCGATAGCGTTTCGCGCTTCCTCCAACTCATACTGCACCTCATTGCGTTTGTGCTTGGCCGCCTTCACGGCAAGGAAATCCTCCGCATGGCAAATAGGGATATTGACGACCACTCCGGCGGTGAACATTCCGGCAAACTTATTCCTGAAACCGTTGAAAACGTTGGGATTACTCACCAAATACGACCCCGTCACCGCCACATTCGGCAGCAAGCCGGATGTAGCCATCTTCACATTCGTCTTGGCCATCTGATCGCCGATTTCCAGTAGTTTGATCTCTTTCCGCTTATTCCAAACATTCTGCATGTCAAGTGTTTGCTCAGGCTGAAAAGACCTCATGCCCTCTTCTTCGGCAATCTCGTAATCGCCTGTCAGGTTCAGTCCGCAAAGCTGATAAAGCACCATTTTCGACAATGCCAAGCCGTTTTCCGCTTTGGTCAGACTCATCTGCGCTTCGTTAAGTTTCACACGCACTTGCGTCAGGTCGCTTTGCGTGGCCACGCCCTCGGCCACCATCGCTTCCACGTTTTGATTCAACGTATCCAAAAGATTGCAATATTGACGGGCAAGTGATTGTTTGTGTTGCAATGAAATCACCCGCCAGTAGGCTTCATCGACCTGAATGAGCAGATTTTCCTGTGTCTGGTCCGCCTGCAGGAGTGCCGCCTGGTTGGTGAGTTTTGCGGTTTTATACATGGCACGGATTTTGCCGCCCAGATAAATGGGTTCCGATACCGTGACCGCTCCCGCGAAGATATTTCTCGTATCGATGTTGAAGGCATCCGTAATCTCATGACCAACGCCGTTTAACGCTTCTTCCACATTCATTCCAGCCAAACTCTGCGCTAACGTCATGGCTAACTGGGGGTCGCTTTGCATCAGTTGCATGACGACCGGTTGCATGGCCGGGGTCACCTGCGACATCACCGTGGTGCCCATGTTGTTGATGGCGCCTTGCTGTTCGTCGCTCAGCAGAGAGATGTTTTTCTGATTCCAGTTGTAAGTGCCGTTCACACTGACTTTTGGAAAGAACTGCGCCAAAGCAGCCCCTTTCAGCGCTTCCGTTTCCTTGACACGCTCCTGCGCGATTTTCAGATGGCTGTTCGAGGCGAGGGCCAATTCATGGCATTTTTCCAAATTCAAGACCTGTTGTGCCAAAACCGCAGGCATCGCACACATCATAACTGCCGTAATAATCAATACTTTAACGTTTTTCATTTCCTCATTTTTTATGGCCGCGAAAATAGAATCCCTATGGATCCGGGAAAAGAAAAATGGGCCGAAACGGCCAAAAACAGGGCTGAACCGACGGAAAGAAGGGCTGAAGCGGATGCGCACGCAGGTCATTTGCCCGTGTTTTGCAGGGCACTGGGATTCGCCTGTGGTGAAAAGGGGAGGTCACACGGCAATCACGGAAAGCACAGAAAGGTTCGCCTGCGGCGAGTGTGGGTGGTCATGCGGATTTCACGGGTAGCATGGTTTTGGGGGCGGGAAAGGTTAAAGCGCTCACCCATTCAGCTTCCACACCGTCTTGCCGATGCGGGAGATTTCCTTGCGCAACGTCTTGGGAGCCAGCACCTCGGCGGTTTCGCCCAACCCCAGCAGCTCCTGGACGAAGTCGAAAGTGGGACGGAGGAAGTAGGTGAAAATGGAATAGTCTTCCGTGCGCTCGACCTCCTTTTGCGACGGGTGCAGCGGCAGCGAGCGCAAGTACTTGGACTGGAAGGCATCGACCTTCAGCCGGATCAGCTGCGGCTCCTCGTCGCCAACAATGATGCCGAAGCAGGTGCCGAAGAACTCCGCCGCATTGAAGTCGGCGGGCAGCGTGAAGCTCTCAAACTCAATGTCGATATCCTGCATCCTGTCCAGCGCATAGACCTTCAGCGGGCTGTCACCATATTTGCCCAGCAGGTACCACCGCCGCTTGAATACCTTCAGCGCATAGGGTTCCACATGGTAGAAATTCGACATGTAGTCATCTTCCACCCAGAACGGTTTGTAACTGAATGTCAGCATCTTGTTGTCGCGCATCGCCTCCAGAACGGTGGGCAGGAACTCCTTGCCGGAGGGGATCTCTTCTATGAGGATGCGATCTTTCAGCTGGCTGCTCTCCTCCAGTTGGCTGTTGAGCGAAAGCGCATCCAAAAGCCACCCCTTGAAGCCAGAACTGTCCTTGAGGTCGTGACTGTTGGCGATATAATAGGAGTTGGTGTTCTTGTGGCAGGCAATCTCGATACCGAACAGCTCGCGCACCGCCGCCACATGGTTATGGAACGAGCGTCTCGGGTACTCCTCCCCGCCGGAAAGCCGGTCGTTCCGCTCCCATTTGGCGGAGATCTCTTTCAGGGTAATTCCCGACCATCCCGCCGTGTTAATCGTGTCTATCAGCCAGATATACTTTCTTATAAGGTCTTTTGTCATCGTCTGTGGATTCAAAATTCAACGCGGCAAAAATAGTCAATTGGTGTGAAAGTTTGTGGCACAGTTGAAAAGATGGTGAAGACAAACAATAACATCAAAACAAACAATCCATCGTGAGACTGCGTTGGATGCGGCTGGAATATTCGTTGTTCTTCAGACCGTACGTGGTCATCATGGTCAGATGAGGCGTTTTCCTGTTTCCGACTTCTTCCATAAATGCCTGTGCTTTTTCGCGTAATTCCTGGTCGTATGCTTTGGTAATGGTGTATTCGGCATTGGAGAATTTCATCTCACAAATGTTCACAATTCTGTCTGCACGGTCAATGACCATGTCAATCTGATGCGCCGGTGTGACCTCTTTGCTCCTCCACGGGGCTATTTCTGTGTGTACACCACTGATTCCGAGAGCCGCCTTTATCTTATCTGAATGTTCAAAACAAACGGTCTCGAAGGCGAAGCCTCGCCATGCATTGAGTTTGGGTGACAGCAGGTTGTCCTGCCAAAAAGTACGGGAGAGATTTTTCACATTGTCGATGAATTTGAGATAGAAAAGGCAGAAATTATCAACCAGTTTGTAGCATTGGTAGCGTGAAGAACGGTTGTAGGGTGTGTAATCGGTGATAAAATCGCTGGCTGTAAGCGATTTCAACAGTTTGGTCAGCCCTCCACCGTAGGGTATCCCTGTCAGTTCTGCAATCTTTTTTCTTGGAAAACCTTCGCGGCGGGTAGCCAACAACCGCACCACTTTTTTGCAGTCCTCGTGGTTGGTGAAAAGCGAAGCGAAAAGCCGGTCGAACTCGTTGCGCAGCTGAGCGTGGTGGTCGAAAAAAAGGCTGTCGATATTTTGTGCCAAACTTTTTCCTTTTTGCAGACCATCCATATAGAAGGGCACCCCACCCATAATCATATAGCATTGCAGTTGGTCGTATCTGTCCATCACAATTCCTTTACTATGGTAATAGTCGGCACATTCTGACAGCTTGAATGGTTCAAGATGTATCTCGCAGGTCACGCGGTCGTACAGACCACCTTTGTTGTTAATCAAGCTGTCCTCCATCCAAGATGTGGCAGAACCGCAAACGATGAGCATCAGGTTCTTCTGTGCGGATGCCCAGCCGTTCCAGAAATGCTCGAAGGCTGTAATGAACCCCGATCTTTCGGTGTCCATCCAAGGCAGTTCGTCAATGAACACCACGCAGCGTTTTTTGCGGCTGTGCTTTTTCAAAAGAGCAATAAGCATGTCGAAAGCCTCCATCCAGTTTGTCGGAACTGTTTCGATAGCAGCTCCGAACTGTCGTAGCGATGAGGCAAAATTCTGCAACTGGAGACCCAATACGCTGAATTTCCCATTCTCTGTTTCAACAGGGGAAAGTCCTGTATGGTAAAAGCACCATTCCTCCTGATAAAGTTCGCGTATCAGATAGGTTTTCCCGATCCTTCGTCTCCCATACACGGCAACCAGCTCTGCTTTTTTAGAGCAATAAATTTGATTTAGTTTTTCTATAACAGGCTGTCTTCCAATAATATTCATATTATATTGCGATTTGCTTATTCTGCCGCAAATATATAAAAAACATCAATTGCGGCAAAATAAAGGAGCATGGTATGATCGGATATTTTGTGGCAGAGTTAAAAAATGATATTGCCAAAATTTTTCATTCAGTATTTTTCACTGTGCTTCGGAATGGCACAGTGGCGTTTTATTTTTGCAGCGTCTTAGGAGCTGCGGCATTCCTGCCGCACACATAGGAGATTCGACATCCTTGCCGCGCCTAAACAAATAACAGTTGTTACATTATTAATATTGTCGTTATGAAAAAAGAAAACAACCTAATTCAGATCCTGAGCTTCCTCGCCGTACAAATGGAAGACTCTGAAACGCAATTGATTAACGCCATTGCACCGGGTACACTGCCGGAATACGAGCGCCCAAGACGACGCAACGGGAAAAGAGAACCATTGGAGCCGGAAGAGCCTCGTTACAAATCCGAAATAGTGGAACAAGCGGTGAAGGAAAACCAATTATTAGCCGAATTTTTAGATGTCACGCCGTTACAGGCAACCATCTTCGTGGCGGGATTCGCCCAAAATGTTGACCGCAACGACTTCGACAAAGACAACATCAGTTCGTTCTTCGGCATCAAAAGCATGGAATTTCTGATGATGAGAAACGACTTTGAAGAACTGGTTCGCAAACGCATCTTTTTGGACGAAAAGACACATCAGTTCAGTGATAGAAACAACTATATTATTAATCCGCAGGTGAAAGAGGCTATTTTTGATGGCAAAAAGTTGGATTTGAAAACGCTTGAAGCATCTGATTTTGACCGTTACCAGTTTGTGAATGCGGTTTCGAACCTCATCGAAAGCCGGGAAAATGAAAAAGTGTCCAGTTTTCGGCTATTCAGACATATAGAGCCTTTGGAGAACCAGCACAAAAATCTCACTTTCTTGAAAAACTTCCTCAAATTGAATTTTGACGTAGAGGTTCGCACACTTTTCTACGAAATCTGCGACGATTTCGTCACCACACGCGATCGTGAAAGCGACATAGAGTGCACCTTGAAAGACATCTATAAAGAGACGTACCAGAGAATGGATGTGGCCAGAGAACTCAAAGATGGAGAGCATGAACTGCAAAAAGCCGGACTCATTGAGGTGACCCAAGACAGTATGTTTTCTGATGCCTCCATCGTACTCACCGACAAAGGCAAACAGCTGTTTTTGGAAGAGGATTACGATCTTTTCAGCACCAACAGTCGCAGTCAAAGCTTGATCTATCCCGACAAAATCGCCGAAAAGCCCCTGTTCTACGACCAAGAACTGTCCAAACAGTTGGAACTTTTCAAGGAGAACCTTGCCGATGGAAAATTCTCGGAGCTGCAGCAGCGGTTGGAGAAACAGGCATTACCCAAAGGTGTTGCTGCCTTGTTCCATGGTCTGCCTGGCACCGGAAAGACCGAAACGGCGATGCAGATTGCACGCGCCACAGGTCGGGCGGTATGCCATGTGGATATTAGCTCAGCAAAAACTTGCTGGTACGGCGAGAGCCAGAAGCTTGTGAAGGGCATCTTCACCAACTACCGCAGACTTTGCGAAAAGGAGAAGCTGAAGCCCATCCTGCTTTTCAACGAGGCCGACGCGCTGTTGAGCAGCCGCCAGAATATCAACAACATTAATGGTTCCAGCAGTGTGGCGCAGACCGAGAACGCCATCCAGAACATCATCTTGGAGGAGATGGAAAAGCTCGACGGCATCCTCATCGCCACCACCAACCTTACCGAAAATCTCGACAGCGCCTTCGCCCGCCGCTTCCTCTTCAAGATCAAGTTCGGGCAGCCGACCGAGGAGGCCAAGCAGAGCATTTGGAAGAGCAAACTTTCCTGGCTCACCGATGACGACTGCCGTCAATTAGCTGCCCACCACGACTTCTCCGGCGGCGAAATCGACAACATTGTCCGCAAGGTGGTGATGGAGGAGGTTCTCCACGGCACCCGCCCTACTTTGGCGGAGATCGAGGAACTTTGCCGACATGAGAAGATTGGGGACGGAGGAAAAGGGAGTAGTATTGGTTTTCAGGCATAGAGACGTGCGTGTAGAGACGCGGCGTGCCGCGTTTCTACAGCCCCCATAGGCCAAAGTTAGTGTTAAGCCAGTATTGTGTCAGACAACATCCTATGATTCCCATAATGCTCCAGCACACTCATTTGCTGAATGGCAATCAGGTTCAACTTCTCCAAACGTTCGCTTTGGGGGAGCCCTTCGTTTATGAACACAGCGTTCAAATTTTCCAAATTGGAGAGACAAATCAGCTGGTTCATCGTGGCGTAGTCGCGAATGTTTCCCTTCAGTTCAGGGTTCGCATCGCGCCACTCCTTGGCGGTCATCCCGAACATCGCCACATTCAGCAAATCCGCTTCGTCGGCATACACGTAAGACTTCTGCTCAGGGGTGAGTTTTTGGGGAATCAGATGCTGCTTAATGGCACTGGTGTGAATGCGATAGTTGATCTTCGCCAGTTCTCGCTTGACACTCCATCCCAACTGCTTCTGCTCTGCCTCTTTCAGACGTTGGAACTCTTCAATGAGATACAACTTAAAGGACACACTGATGGCAGACCCGAATTCAAAAGCGATGTCCTTATGCGCGTATGTCCCTCCGTAACGGCCTTTTTTGACAACGATTCCTATGGCGTTGGTGCTTTCAATCCATTCGCTACAACTAAGCACAAAAGACGGAAGTCCCGCTTGTTTTCTAAAGTGGTCAAATTCGACCACTTTAAAATCTGGATTATGGATGATTTCCCATACACCGAGAAATTCTATCGTGTATCTATTTCTCAACCAGTTCTTTATCACATCAGCTGCACGAGATTCATAGCCTTTTGCTCCTGCCATATCAGTCAGACTAATAAAATCCTGATCCCCATTTGTGATAATTGTTATTTCCGTGTCTTGTACTTTAATTTTTGCCATATCATTGTTTTTAAAATTTCCAAGCCACAAACATACAAAATCCCTTCAATAAAATCAATGCAAATATCAATTTAACTCATTAAAAATCAAATATATAAAAATGACATTTTTCGATGTAAAAGTGGCAGATTTCGTGATAAAAATGTCAAATTGTAAAAAATGTGCGAAACCGAATGGGGGCGCGCATCGAGCGGAACTAAAGGATTTCTGGAAGAATATGGCGTGAAGACGTGCATGTAGAGACGCACGGCCGTGCGTCTCTACGGTGCCACGGACCGGCGCAGTGTCGTTTTATTTTTGCAGCGTTGAAAAAACAACAAAGATATGAATAAAGAATTGAAAGACAACAAAGAATGGATTGAACTGAAAGCTACGCTACGTTTTGTGGAGGAAAAGATACTCGGCATTATGGATGTGAATGGATGGATGATGAACAGAGAGCTCGAAGAGCAGGTGAAAGATTTGCTCTCCGACCGGCATGTGATTATGAACAAGATGTTCAGGATACATGTGACAGACCAAGAGGTGGCGCGGTTCCGCGAGGTGAACGACCACCTGCTGGATTTGACCCAACAGTTGTACGATGGACACGATGTCTTGATGGACTTCCTCTGCGTCAATTTCATTGAAAGTTGCTGTCCTGGTACAGTTATACAGGTGGAGAGTCGGCTGGATGTGGACGAGGCTGCCGAAGTGTTGCATTTTAATGATGATGGAGATTACGGCTCCAATTTTGCGCAGATGCTTGATGCCCTTGCCTGGACTGAGGACATTGAAATCCGTTCCTTTATCACCAATCTCGGAGAAAAGCCCGAGCCTGATAATCTTGACGACGGCACCACTTGGGCAGAAGGCTGTTTGGACATACCGCAATTCAAAGACATCGTGGTCTGCTATGCTATCCACGACCTTTGTACTCACAAGAGCTATTCCGTGCCAGATCTGCTCCGGATTCAGTCATACAATATCCGACATTGCCTTGAAAGTAATAGAAAGCACCCTGCATAATAGAAAATAAAAGGCAGTTTCAAATTATTATTGTACTTTTGCACCTTGAATAGATTAACTTAATCAACAAAATCATACGTTATGTTATACAGAGTAACAGTAAAAAGCAATAGGATTGCCAATGGTATCCGGTTAGAAAAGGGAATGTCTGTTGAAGTGGTATCCCAATCATTTCCTTTATTAAGCACTCAACAAGGGAAAGAACAAGTAAACAATGCTTTTAAAGCCAAGTATGGAGTTGACATAAAGAAAGCGTGTGCGGATACATCCCTTTATTTGGATGTGGTAAAAATCAATTAAAACATTTGTGATATGATAGACTATATTGCCGAAAACGAACGCATTCTCAATGAATGGAGAAAAAGTAATGAAGAACGTGGGGAAACAAACTTTGCCGACGATGGAATAATGAATAAAGGAAATTACTATCTTGATAAGGATTATGATAATGCAATACGCCGTCACCGACATGAAAGCAAATTAGAAAACACGATGTGGAGTCAGTGCCCATTGCGAGTTCTTTTTTTGACTAAGGATGAGAATACCGATGGTAACGATGCTTGGGATGTTCGAACAGAAACTTTTTATAAAAAAGGAGGAGAGATTCCCCCAAGTAATAATATTGTGTCAGATAGTTTCTTTTATCAAAATGAGGCATGTCTTTTTTATGGACTACGTAATACAAAGCCAGAAAAGATGATATTGTATGATGGCTTTTCTTGGGAAGAAGCCTTGAAATTTTCTGATGAAAAGATTTTTGCACGAATTAATTGCAAAAAAGAAGCGGGGGATCCAACAATATTGGATAGTGTATTAGGAGATGCGATAAAAGAGAACTATAAATATCTAAAGGAACAAATCTTGACATTAGATGCCGATATTCTTGTTTGCTGTGGACATCAAAACGACAACAATTTAATACTAAACACCGTCTATGATATATATATAGATGAGTTTAAATACGTGGATTGTGTTGATGGCAAAGGGACTGGAATGCATTACAACAAAAAACGAAACAAACTGGCAATTGATGCCTATCATTTGGCGTTTTTTAAAGGCGGATTAGAAGCAAGATATGATGAAACTGTAGGAATGTATTATGAGTTTTTAAAATACCTAAAGAAGACAGAGAGTATTGACTTTTCCGCATCACATCGCATAAAATAGCTGGGAATTCTGCACTGCCCAATTGCATGTTTTTTAGCAAATAATAGCATTTTCTACATTGACCCCTGTCGCTAGTAGGCGGAGGTTTTCGTTTTCTTCTTGCCATATAATCATGAAAACAATGTGCCGACAGGACGATATTGACATAAAAAATATTTCGAGATGTGCCACAAATTGGCATACCCTTGTTGTATTTTTGCATCTCGAAAAGAAGCAAAAAACATATTAAACAAGATTATTATGAAAAGTAACGAAAAAGAAGAATATTACGAATACCTTCAACTAACAGTATACGATGAGGATGGACAATATGGCTGAGATGTGTGGTTGGATCAACTACTGGACGATAGCATGGGAGATCGTACAAAAGAAGAAAAAATTGACTATTTGAATGCTATTATTCGCGACATTGAGCATTACAGAGATTCATTATTGTAATTGATAGTGAATCGGCAAGCACTGCAAGGCTTGCAAACGGCGGGAGTTCTGTTCGGATCCGATAGCATGATTTGTCAACGAGGGTGTGCCATAAACTGGCACACCCTTGTTGTATTTTTGCGTTTCGAAAGAAACGAAAACATCAATAATATGGAACTATATGTTGAATCTCGCATGAAGGGAATGTATGAAGTAGGTACAGCAACAGAAAAACTGACACCAGAGTATCTGGATAATTTTATTAACGACATCGCTGCTGTCGAGAAACTCGGTTTCTCAATACAGCCTATAGCTAATCTGATAGCATCTGGATATCCGAGCGAGAAAAACCTTGTGTGGCAGCTCATGAACCGTTACGGAATTACCGACCGGCAGGCTTTGCTGATGGTGAATCTACCATCTCACGATATCCCTCTGTATTTCGACAAGAAGGAATATCCTCGTCAGATAGAGCGACTGAAAACCATACGGCGACTATTGCAAGAGATGAAAGCTGTTTTAGATAAGTAAGTAGTGATAATTAAATCAAATAAATTACTGCTTTGAAAGAACTTTTTTGTAACATTTTTGTTTTTAGCATACTTTATTGGTGAGAACAATATTAGTGAGAACAATAAAAAAACAAAAAAGTTATGAAAAACATTGAAGAACAGATTGTTATCTATCAAACTGAAGACGGCAAAACAGCAATTGATGTACGTTTAGAGAACGAAACCGTTTGGCTCTCGCAAGCCCAAATGGCAAACTTATTCCAGAAAGACCAGTCGGTGATCGCTCGGCACATCAGCAATGTGTTCAAGGAGGGGGAGCTTGACAAGAATAGTAATATGCAAATTATGCATAATACTTTGTCTAAGTACAAACCCACCACGCTCTATTCCCTCGATGTCATCATCTCCGTAGGCTACCGCGTGAAGAGCCAGCGGGGTGTCGATTTCCGCAAGTGGGCGAACACGGTGCTGAAGGCCTATCTGATCAACGGCTATGTGGTGAATGAAAAAATCCGGAAAAAACAGATTGGCGAACTCAGACAGCTCGTTCAAATGCTCGGAAGAACCATTCAAAACCAGCCGTTGCTAAAGAACGACGAGAACCAGGCACTGTTCGACATTGTGGTTGACTACACCTACGCGCTCGACACGCTCGACAATTACGATTACCAGCAGTTAGTGGTGGGTGGAACCACCCAAGAGGAAATGTTTCAGGCCACTTACGACAACGCGAAGCAAGCCATCGCGGCTTTGCGGGAGAGATTCGGCGGCAGCCCCCTTTTCGGCAACGAAAAGGACGGTTCCTTCAAGAGCTCCATCGGCCAAATCTATCAAACCTTCGACGGTAACGACCTTTATCCCAGCGTGGAGGAGAAAGCGGCCATGCTGCTCTATCTGGTCACCAAGAACCACTCGTTCAGCGACGGCAACAAACGCATCGCCGCCACACTGTTCCTTTGGTTCCTCAACAACAACGGCATCCTCTATCACGAAGACGGCAGCAAGCGCATCGCCGACAACACTTTGGTGGCTCTCACCCTGATGATTGCGGAAAGCAATCCTGAGGAAAAGGATGTGATGGTCAAGGTGGTGGTGAATCTGATCAACAAGAACAACTGATACGGGCGAGGACATCGGGACGACATCCCCACCGTGGAGACGCAGGCCGCGTCTCCACTATGCCACGCACTGGCACACCCATGCCTTATCTTTGCCGCGTTTTTCAGTATTCACCAAAAGTTGCGCCCGACACGTATCAGGGTTATGATGATGTACACATTAAATTTTCCGAACGGCATGAGCCAGACGTACTCCACGTCCGGCGAACTGATGAACGCAGCGCACAAGATGGGCGGCACCGCAAAATCGATAGGCAACAAGACCTACGTGTTCGTGCCGAAGAAGTAGAACGAAGGGCGGGAGCAAATTCCCGCCTTTAATTAAATTGCAAAAGGAATGGACATGCTGGACGAAACCAAATCTTCCGTATCCGACTTCACCAACGACCTGAAACTCATCAAAGCCTTACTGCTGCACGAGAACAATTGCAGCCGTACGGCTCTTGTTTACAAGCAAATGAACGCTGACGAGTGGAACCGTATGGAGGGGAAACTTCAGGATGAAGCCTTCTGGACATTCATCAACCCCAATCCGGATGCCCCAAGATACGAGTTCTCAAGAATGGGTTTTGTATTTGAGATGCTGTTGCGTTGCGAGAAGGATGAAAACGACAACTTCGTGGACGTGGGTGCACAACTGAGCCGGAACAAGCATTATCTGTCAGAGCGGTGCCTGTCCGCCATGATGGAAACCGAGACCAAGGAGGTGCCGTTCCTCCAAAGCGACCAGTCCCTAAGCGAGCTGATATACGAGGAGTTTGGCCTTCCGGTTGTCCCTAAAGAGATCACCTGCGAGGAGATCCGTCCCGGGTACACGTTTCAGGAGAGCTGTCAGGGCACGGTGCCGGAAGCCATCATCGCCTTCCTCGACAGCACGGATTTTGAGACCGCTGTCCGCTTAGCCGTCTCGCTCGGCGGCGACAGCGACACCCTCGCCTGCATCACCGGCGGCATCGCCGAAGCCTACTACAAAGAGATCCCCGAAGAGATCGTAAAGGAAATGTGGTCCCGCCTGCCGGAGACCTTCCGCGGGATATTGCGGGAGATGGAGAGGGATTGGGGGTATCCGTTGGCGGGGAATGTGGGGTGAAAGTTTTGTGGATAAGATTGGGCGGGGGAAAGGGGAAAAGTTGTAGAAAAAATTATTTTCAAAAATCGCGGAAATGTGTATTTTTGCAGCCTCAAAAATTCTTGGAAAGGTGTATAAACACCTATTTGAAAAATTTAGGAAACGTGATTTATGAAACGGAAGATCTATGACAAATTAGTCCAGTGGAAGCATGAGCAGGATGGCGCTACTGCTTTGCTCATTGAGGGTGCCAGACGTATCGGAAAAAGCTATATCGCCGAGGAGTTTGCCCGCAACGAGTACGACTCCTATATCATGATTGACTTCAGCAAAGCACCGGCCAGAGTCAAGTCCTGGTTCGATGAATATCTGGAGGATGTGGACACACTCCTTCAAAACATACAGCTCCATTACAAAAAGACACTCACGCCACGCAAGTCGCTCATCATCTTCGACGAAGTGCAGAAATGTCCCCGTGCCCGAGAAGCCATCAAAACGTTGGTCGCCGACCACCGTTTCGACTATCTGGAAACAGGCTCGCTCATTTCCATCAAAAAAAACGTGGAGAACATTGTCATACCTTCTGAAGAAGAAGGTATCGACATGTATCCGATGGATTTTGAGGAGTTCCTCTGGGCTATGGGAAACGAGGTGCTGATGCCCTACATCCAAAAGCAGTTTGAACAACAAAAGCCCATGGGGGACTTCCATCGAGATGCAATGCACTACTTCCGCCAATATATGATTGTAGGCGGTATGCCGCAAGCCGTGGCCGAATATGTCCAATCAAAGGACTTCAACAAAGTGGATGCCGTAAAACGGCGGATTCTGCGTCTCTACCAAAACGACATCAAGAAATATGCCGGTTCTGCCTTGGCCCGCGTTGAGGCCATCTATGATGCCATCCCCGGCCAACTCCAAAAGCACGAAAAGAAATTCACCTTGTCCGCCTTGAAGGATAAAGCCCGGATGCGGGAGTATGACAGTGCATTCTTCTGGCTCGACGACGCCCGCATCGTCAACATCTGTTACAACACCACTGCGCCGAATATCGGTTTGCAACTCAACGAGGACCGCACCACACTCAAATGCTACTTCTGCGACACGGGGCTGCTCATCTCGTTAGCTTTCAACGCCAGAGGCATCGTCAGCAATGAGATTTACCAGAAACTGATGTTTGACAAACTGGAAATCAATGAGGGAATGTTGGTGGAGAATGTTGTGGCGCAAATGCTCAAAGCGACCGACAAAAAACTGTTTTTCTACAGCAATTACGACAAAGAAGAGGCCGAAAACCGTATGGAAATTGATTTTCTGCTCCAGAAAGAAAAGGTTACCAGCCGCCACAACATCCAACCTGTAGAAGTCAAAAGCGGCAAGAACTACACACTGTCATCTTTGACAAAATGCATGAAGAAGTTTGGAGATTATATAACGACCCCCACAGTACTTCATGCTGCGGACTATAAGGTAGTGGATGGCATCACATACCTGCCGATCTATATGGCACCTTTATTATAAACATCTGATATGACCAACTTCGCGGCCATAGATTTTGAGACCGCCATCCGCCTGGCCGTCTCGCTCGGCGGCGACAGCGACACCCTCGCCTGCATCACCGGCGGCATCGCCGAAGCCTACTACCAAGAAATCCCCGAAGAGATCGTAAAGGAGATGTGGTCCCGTCTGCCGGAAACCTTGCGGGAGATTTTGCGGGAGATGAGGGGAAGGTTCGGGTATTCGTTGGAGGATTTGTAAGAAGGAGGTGGAGGGAAAGGGGAAAAGTTGTAATTTTGCGGCGGAGAAATCATCTGATATATGGAGCAATTAAAGAAGTTATTACAAGATGTAAACCTTATCCTGCAAAAAGAAAAGGTTCGTAAGGAGGAAAGCCGAAAGAGAGGGGAAAGGTTCAACGTGTTTGAAATGTTGGGGGTGGCCCATTACGAGGTGACTCATTCCAAAATCATTGCCGGTTTCATGAATCCCCAAGGGTCACACGGACAAGGTGACCTTTTTCTGAGATTGTTTTTGCAAACAATCGAAAACAATGATAAAATTTACCTTGATACATCCAATGCCAAAGTCTATACCGAATACGGTATAGGAGTGGATGGCAGACTTGACATTTTTATAGAGAATGGCAGTCATGGCATTATCATTGAAAACAAAGTTTATGCGGGAGACCAACCTGAACAATTGAAACGTTACAACGATTTTGCTAAAGAAAAGTATGGAGAAGGAAACTATATGATCTACTATCTTACTCTTTATGGCCATGAGGCCAGTGGAGATAGTGCCAATGGTATTGCTTATAAATGTATTTCATATTATGAACATATTATTAACTGGTTGCAACTATGCATCCATGAATGTGCCACTATGCCGCTTGTTAGAGAGACATTAGTGCAATATTTGAATCACATCAAACAATTAACAAATCTAGATATGGATAGTTTGAACAAAGAGGAATTGATAGAATTATTAGCCGAAAAAAACAATTTTGAAACAGTTGCAGAAGTTGGGGCTTTTATTACAGATGCAAATAATGTCAAAAAAGTATATTCACTTAAATTTCAAGGCAATATTTATTCTATAAAAAAGGATCTGGAAAAGAACGATGACATCAGTTTTCCTAAGCCAGAAGACTACGATGACCGTGCTATTTTTGTTGTTAAAATTGGAAAAATCCATGTTTACATCGGTTGGACTCGTGATAAATTTCCAAAAGCACAGCTGTTTTGTCAAGTTGAATACGATTCTGTATATCGTGCCAAAAGTGAAAGGCCCAAAAGAGATGGGGCATTTAACGATTTAGGACTGGATTCTTTGTTGAACGAAAAGAATGACTGGTGCCGATACAAGTATTTTAAATATGATTGGAGAAAAGCATTTGATTGTCTTAAAAAGATTGTTGAAATAATAATCCAACACAAGTAATTACACATCCTGATTAATAGTGACAAATGAAAGTAACACACTAGTGTCCACTAAAAATTTGGACGAATAAAATTTGAATGTTTACCAATTAAATAATAACAGTTCACCATTATCAATTTGTTCTTTGACTTTGTTGAAATTAGTTTTGTCGAAAAGATCTCCGAGTGAGGTTTTGTCGGTGAGCGAAATGCTCAGTATCTGAAGGATTTCGTAAGTTGAGCGTTCAAGGTGCATGTCGTGTTGGATGACTGCCACCAGACAGTATGTGATGATGGCAACGTAAATCTGTATCTTGACAGCATTCTCCGAGGTACCCCAGAACTTCTTGATTCTGAGATGCTGCTTCAGCCACTTGAAGAACAGCTCGATTTGCCAGCGGTTCTTGTAAAGTTCGGCAACCAACAGAGCCGATAGGCCGATAGCGTTGGTTAGAAACATGAACTCGCGCCCCTGTTCCTCGTCCCAGTATCTGATGAGTCTCAGTCGTTCAGGGTAGTGCTTTAAGGGGTAGAAGCCTGTCAGCCCGATTTCAGCGTCCGAGAGGACATTTCTTGGCAGCCGGCGTTTCCATTTCACCGCCCTGTACTTGAGGTTACCCTTGGAGCGTATGACGAAGAATGACCCCATCATGTTGATGCGATAGAGGCGTTTGAAGTCGTTGTAGCCGCGGTCAAAAATGTAGAACGATCCTGGTTCATACGGTATCATATCCATCGCATTCATGTCATGCACAGACGCTGGAGTGATGTGGACAAACGCTGGGACTTGAGTCTCGATGTCATACATCGTGTGGACCTTGACGCCCCCTTTCGTCTTGCGGAACTTCGCCCACTCGAAAACGCTCAGGCACAGGTCTATGGTGGTCGAATCGAACGCATAGACGTTGCCTTTGAGATTGAAAATGTCAGTCTTCCTTTTTTGACTTGCTTCGTCTATCATGTGATAGGCGAAGTCCTCGAAGATGCGGCTGTCCCTGTTCTCGTTGGCCTTGGCCAGATTGCTTCTGGTAACCCCCTTGCCCATCCCGAGGAAATAGCATTTGCCTCTATGCGCGCCCAAAGCGACTATCAGGTCACGAAGACTTTCCCTGTTGGAAAGCTGCCCGAACATCAGGGTTAGCAGCTGGTTCCAGCATGTGAAGTGCTTCACATAGCGGTTGCCGCCGTATTTCCGGACAAGGTAGTTGAAATGGTTCCTGTCGAGAAAGGAAGTCAGTTGGGCGAAAACGTATTTGTCTTTGTTCATTGCCGATTTGTTTCGGCAAAAGTAAAATTCAAATCCGTTGACTCGGAAAATCTTTACAACTAACTAATTTACAGTGATTTCAAAGAACTATGTTGATTTTTTAGTGGACATTAATGAAAGTAACAATACATTAAAGAAATTGATTAACAGTCTAAATTTAATTCATTATTATGAAAATTGACGAACTAGAGAGACTTTTGCAAGGGGCAACACGTTGTTGCCCAATAAATAGAGGTTGGTATAACGAACTAAATAATGGCACTATTGTTCATTTTCAAATTCCAATTGATGAAGATTTTCCAAAAGATTTTCATTATGAATTAGCCAAAACTAACACTCCTCTTGTTATCCATAACGAAAGTGGTGCTTTGTTTGAACTTGCTAATTTGATACAAGAAAAAACAAAAGACAATCCTGATGTTGAAATAAAAAAAGGTTGTGTCATTTGTCTTAAAGAATCGACAAATTCATGTGACTTGATTGATATTACAAACAAATTCAAAAAACTATATAACATTGTCAATCCAATAGTTCTAGAATACAAAGAGAATCTGTTGTCTGTAATAGCCATAGTTAACTCTTTTGCAGAAGTGTATCAAAAAGAGAAAAGCAAACTACCTTTTTCCTTTAATGTAATTGACGAACTACATATTAATGAAAATGGGCACAGTCGTGTTTTAGCAAAATTACTTCAATACAAGGTTGAGAGAAAATACCCCATTTTAGAATCATTTATCAAACTCCTTCAAAGCAAATGTCAATGTGAAATGAATATCAAGGTGGGGGCACCGAACATCTCCAATGAACAAAATCGAATTGACGCATTGATTGTAGAGAAGGGGAAATATGCCATTATTATTGAAAATAAAATATACTGGGCTGGTGATCAAAAAGACCAAATTGACAGATATGTTGATTGTGTTCGCCAATCCGGATTCAAAACGAATGATTCAACAGGACTTTTAGAAAATGTTTTTGTTGTATATCTCACCCAAGATGGTAGAAAAGAAGTCAGTAGTGAAAGTTTTAATAAAGCCAGAAAGGTTTTGGGATGGAAGAGTGATTCGGAGCAGGGGCAATTCATCCCTTTAAATTATAAAGACGATATTCTTCCGTGGCTAAAGAACGACGTGCTCCCTAATTGCACTTTAAAAGAAGATCTATTATCCAGCGGAATTAAACAGTATATTGATTATCTTGATGGTTTACTTGGATTAAGAAAAAGTCAAATCGACTTAATGTATAATATGAAAGGATTGATACTTGAAAAATGCTCAATTAACGAGAGCGATTCGATCGCTGAAAAGATTTACGCCACAGAAAGAATGATTCAAAAGACAAATGATTTGAAAAGTGTTTTATCCACATACAAGGATCAACTAATGTCATTTGTCAATGAATTTTGTCAAACGACAAGAAAGATTTTGCAAGATAGATATTCTACTATGAATTGGAAAGAACCAATAGATAGCACTAGTTGGGAATCTGGGTGTATTCAAATGAGAAGTGAAAATTGGGACAGCCTTGTACATCTTGAATGGTATCCTCTATCTCAAAGACAATTAGTTGAAGACACGGAATACCGGTTAGTATTACATGTTGAGGGCAACTGTCGAGATACTATTGGTAGCATTCTGCAAAACCAATTACGTATTGAAAAAAAATCGTCTGAAAGAGACATTGACACCTATTTCATCAAGACATTTACTTCACAACAACCTTTTGCCATATTGTCAGAGGACGAAAGATTCTCTTTTTTGAAAAGTGTCTATGAGGATAATGATGTTGGGACAATTATTGGTAAAGTAAATGATGCATACGCTCGTAAAGATTTTTCGTAATCCCTTCCCTCCCCTCCCGTGCCATCCCTCAAGAAATCGCTGTGGCTCGTCCCCACCAACATCAACCCCAAGCGCTTTGACATGCTCTTGAGGAGTTGGCGAAGAGCTGGCCTGCCCCATTCTGCCACGTGTTGGCACATTCCCGCACTATCTTTGCCGAAAAAAACAAACGACTATGATCTATCTCGAATCATTCAAATTTCCCAGTTGGGAAGAGGAGGACCAGTTTTTATGCTCCTATTATAGCCCGAGAAATCCGAACAAATACGCCCAGCGTGAGGCATATTTCCATGAAGATACCGCGGGCAATTATCCCTTTGGCGTTCTGTCGGACCACAGTCTCAGGTCTCTTGATTTCGCCCCCATCACCATCCTGTATGGCGGCAACGGCAGCGTGAAACTCACGCCGGATATGGTCGGCAACATCGACCGTTACTTCGGCATCCTGCCCAAGCAGAGCAAAATGGCGTAGGATTCCTTCGGCGGCAACGGCGTCGCCAACCTGCGCAACTTCTTCGCCCAGGCCGGCAAGAAGGACAAGGAGCGCATCATCCTGGTCGGCGACACCAACAGCCGGCAAATCACCAGCGTACTCCAGACCAGCCATCACATCATCCCGCCGGAGTCCTTCTTCGACTTTGCCGAGATGTTTATGGACGACAACCGCTTCGAGCCGGAGAGCGTGGAGTACAACAACGGCTCACAAGTCTCCATCCGGATGAAGTCGTTGAATCCGGAATATATGGAGATTGCGCCCAACGACGAAATTGTGGACAACGGCATCTGGCTGCGATGGAATCCCACCGAGATTGCTTTCGGCAACTATTATGTGCGGTTGGTCTGCACTAACGGGAGCACGCAGACAACGCAAAGCAGGCTGTTGCGCACCAACACGTTGGAAGACCAGGCCACGCTCAAGCGGATGCTTTCAATAGGCAGCGGCCATCCACAGCTCAAGCAGAACCGCGACAAGATGTTGGAGAATGCGAAGGCGGCCCTGAACACCAAGGCCTCGTTGCGGGAGTTGGGGTTGGGAAGCAAGCTGCTGCTGCGTTCCGGGATGGAGGAGCAGGATGCCGCGCAGCTCATCCCATACCAGGAGAACATTGACCGTTACGAGCGGGCGGGCTTACCTGTCGGTGCATACGAGCAGAGTCTGACGGTCAGCAATATGAGCGTATGGCAGCTGTTCAACATCCTCACGGCCTTCGCCACCCACAACCAGCTGTGGCCCGCGCACGACACGCGCCGCTCGGAACTGATGGCGCAGAGCGTAGAGTTGCTCAACCAGAAACGCGACATCCGGACGTACCAGAATATTTACGGATAATAAATGGCTCTTGTCTTTCTCATCTTGTAAAAGGAAATCTCGTATCTTTGCCAGCGAAATTATATATCCGAATTATGCTCACCTACATCTCCAACACCGACCACTACAACCTTGTCCTCTCCCGCGTGGCCTCCGTCAGGAAGTCGCTGTGGATTGGCACCGCCGACATCAAAGACCTTTACGTGAAAGTCGGGGACGGCACACTGCCGTTCCTCGCCGTGCTGGCGCAGTTAGTGCGCAAGGGCGTGGAGGTACGCCTCATCCACGCCAAGGAGCCGGGTCCGGCCTTCCGCGAGGACTTCGACAAATACCCGTCGCTGGCGAAAGGGCTGGAACGGGTGCTCTGCCCCCGGGTCCACTTCAAGATGCTGGTCTTCGACGGCAGCGCGGTCTATTTCGGCAGCGCGAACCTCACCGGCGCGGGCATCGGCATGAAAGGGACCAACACCCGCAACTTCGAGGCGGGCCTCCTCACCGATGAACCCGAGCTGGTGCAACAGGCGATGCAGCAGTTCGATGAGGTCTGGATGGGACTGCACTGCACGAAATGCCTGCGGCGGAAGTACTGCGGGGATCCGATAGCGTGATTGTACCGATATGCCACACTCTTGCACACCTTTGCTCTATCTTTGCCGCCGTGTCTGCTAATAGCATATTCCTATAGGATAGGCCGGCAAACACTATTTTTGCAAAAAAATCAAGAGTATGACAATCGAAAAGAACCAACGCGCCCTGGACCAACTGTCCGCCCTCTACCGGCCCAGCACGCTCAACCTCATCGGCGGACGCCCCGGCATGGGCAAGACCACCCTCGCGTTCCAACTTGCAATGGAAAACCAACAGCCCACCGCCTATTTCTCCCTCAAAATGAAACGCGAACAACTGCTGCTTCGCCACTCCACCGGCCAATGTCCAGAATGGATCCGCCTTGACGACACGGCAACATTGACGGTGGATTCTATCCGGGAGAAGGTGCGCCAACTGCGGGAAACATACGACATCCGCTGGGTGATCATCGACTACCTGCAGCTGATGAGCTCCTCGCAGCTGTACTCTAACCGTGAGGATGAAATCGCCCATATCATCGAAGAGCTGAAGGCGATGGCCGTGGAACTGCAGGTGGCGGTCATCGCGCTCTCGCAGCTGATGCGCACGGTATTGATGCGCGACGACTACCGCCCCATCTTGCAAGACGTACCCGATTGGGAGCGCATCGGACAGTGGGTGGACAACGTGCGCCTGCTTTATCGCGCTGAGTACTACCATATTGTCGGCGGCAAAAAGAATCTGTTGGAGGTGCTGGCCACCGAGTGCGGGCAGAGCAGCGTTCCTGATCTGCAGCTGAAGTATCTGAAGTGGGACGCTTCGCTGACACTGAAACAGAACATACATGGGATATCGGACACGGACACACTCCGCAAAATGCTCGCTGCCACCGAAAAGGAAATCCTCCGCGTGGCCAAACCCTTCGACGGCGACCTGGACTGGGACACGCCCACTGAGGAAGTGCTCGACAGACTGTTGGAAGACCGCGCCTGCATCCTCAACCGGATGTTCGAACTGCACTGCACCGTGGCCGAAGTGCGCCGCTTCGAGCACGTGAACGAGGCACTGCTGAAGATGATGAACCGTTTTCACGAAGAGCAACAACAACTTAATCGACAGTTGGATATGCTTCCCGATATCGGCGAGCACAGCGCCAATCGTTTCCATCTGATCGGGGAAATCAACTACTGTCACGACTATGAGGACCCGAAGCTCTTCCCGATGGAGGAGGATGCGTTCTACGGTTCGCACTGGAACGAGATGCTGTGGGCGGTGTCGTCACTCTCGCGGATGGATGCGCACACAATCCACAACGGCGAGTCCAACAAACTCGACGACGGCCAAACCTGGGCGGAGGGGCCGCTGCGCATCCCGCAGTTCGAGCATATCTGTGTCTGCTACCTCGTCCACGCCCTCTGCACGCACCTGCGCTACAGCATCCCCGACCTCCTGCGGATGACCACCTACACCTGCGAACGCTCGATGTGGGAGATGTCTGAAGCTGAGATATAAAGGCTGCGGGATGCCATGCAGCAGTTCGACGAAATCTGGATGTGACTGCACTACGATTTTTCCTATCTTTGCCGCCGTTTTTTTTTTAATTCTTGAATGTAATATCTATTTAATTCTTGAATGTAATATCTAAGCCCCCTATTCACTAATCACTAATCACTATTCACTATTCACCAATCACAAATCACCAACCACAATGACCGACTTTGCCGCCATAGATTTCGAAACCGCCAACGGGCAGCCCAGCAGCGTTTGCAGCGTGGGTGTGGTGGTGGTGCGCGGCGGTGTCATCACCGACACGTTCTATTCGCTCATCAAGCCCGAACCCGACTACTACGCATGGTTCTGCCAGCGCGTGCACGGCCTCTCGCACGAGGACACCGACAACGCGCCCATATTCCCTGTCGTGTGGCGACAGATCGAGCCACTGATCGAAGGGTTGCCGCTCGTGGCGCACAACAGTCCCTTCGACGAGAGCTGCCTCAAGGCCGTGTTCCGCGTCTATCAGATGGACTACCCCGACTATTCGTTCCTCTGCACCTGCCGGGCTTCGCGCCGCCATTTCGGCCGCCGTCTGCCCAACCACCAGCTGCATACCGTGGCCGCCGCCTGCGGTTGCCCGATGGAAAACCACCACCACGCCCTCGCCGACGCCGAAGCCTGCGCCAAGATTGCAATGCAGTTGTTGTAACACACCCATTCATCGCATTTCATCGCCCATTCATCGTTTCATCGAATCCTTTCATCCTCTCATCCTCTTATCCTCTCACCTCACCGTCAACCATCACAAATTCCAATTCAACTCCCAATCCATCTCACTCACTTTCGAATTTAAAACACAATCCGTCTCACTCGGATTTAATTTTTCCCGACCATCCGTATTATTTTTTTATATACTTTTGCCGCGTTTTAATTTCAAAAACCCGGAAGAATGAAAACCAAGTACATCGACCTGATTTCACAAACCTACGATTTCCCGCAGGAGGAGTTCGACGTAGAAGACAACAACCTGTTATTCAACGAAGTACCGTTGATGGATATCATCAAGCAGTACGGTACCCCGCTGAAAATCACCTACCTGCCGAAGATCTCCGCCAACATCCAGAAAGCAAAGAGATGGTTCAACGTGGCTATCGCAAAAGCCGATTACAGAGGTAGTTACCACTATTGCTACTGCACCAAGAGCAACCATTTCGAGTTTGTGATGTCGGAGGTGCTGAAAAACGACGTACATATCGAGACTTCCTCCGCATTCGACATCAATCTGATCCAGACGCTGCACGAATCCGGACAATTCGACAAGGAGAATTACATTATATGTAACGGATTCAAACGGCAGATCTACATCGACAATATCGTGGAGTTGCTGAACCAAGGATTCATCAACACCATTCCCGTTTTCGACAGCAAGAAGGAGTTTGACCTACTCGCGCAGCAGAAAATCAACACGAAATGCAAGGTCGGCATCCGTATCGCCTCCGAGGAGGAGCCGCGTTTCGAATTCTACACCTCACGACTCGGCATCCGCTACAACGATGTGATCCCGTTCTACCGCGAAAAGATCAAGGACAACCCCAACTACGAGCTCAAGATGCTCCATTTCTTCATCAACACGGGCATCCAGGACACCGCCTACTACTGGAACGAGCTCACCAAGTGCGTGAACCTCTACTGCGACCTCAAGAAGATATGTCCTGAGCTCGACTCACTGAACATCGGCGGCGGCTTCCCCATCAAGAACTCGCTCTCCTTCGACTACGACTACGAGTACATGGCCGAGGAGATCGTGGCGCAGATCAAGAACATCTGCGAGCGCGAGGGCGTGCAGGAACCCGACATCTTCACCGAGTTCGGCTCCTTCACCGTAGGCGAGGCTAGCGCGGTCCTCTTCTCCGTGCTGCAACAGAAGCGTCAGAACGACAGGGAGTTATGGAATATGATCGACAGCTCCTTCATGACTACCCTACCCGATACGTGGGCCATCAACCAGCAGTTCATCATCTTAGCCATCAACAACTGGGACAAAGCTTACGAGCGCGTCTTCATGGGCGGGCTCACCTGCGACAGCCACGACTACTACAACTCCGAGTCGCACCTGAACGCCGTCTTCCTCCCGCAAATCGACTCCGCCAACTACCCCGCCGGCGACAGTCCGGAGGACATCCAATACATCGGACTCTTCAACACTGGCGCCTATCAGGACGCCCTCGGCGGATACGGCGGAATACAGCATTGTATGACTCCCGCGCCGAAACACATCATCATTTACCGCGACGAAGAGGGCGAACTCTGCACTAAACTGTTCGCTAAAGAGCAGAGTTACAAGTCGATGCTGAAAATTTTGGGCTACTAGTCCATCGAACCGAAAAAATTGTATTTTTGCAGCGGGTAAGTCTTATACGATCTGCTCCCTTATAACTCCCCCAGGACAGGAATGTAGCAAGGGCATTAAGGTTGTAGCGATGCGATATAAGTCGCTTACCCTTCTTTTTTTTAGTTAGCAGTTAGAAGTTAGTAGTTAGCAGTTGGTTTTTAGGGACGTATCTCATACGTCCGTCAGAATTAGATTTTTACAATATTATATAATTGTTGGATTATGTTGTTGAAGATTTATCCCGAGAATCCGAATCCGAAGGCGGTGAATACCGTGGTGGAGTGTCTGCAGGACGGCGGAATCGTCATTTACCCGACCGACACCATCTACGGCATCGGCTGCGATATCTTCAAGCAGAAGAGCATCGAGCGGATCACTGACATGCTCGGCGAACGGAAGAAGAAGAGTGCGATGTCGTTCATCTGTCACGACCTGAGCAACCTGTCGGACTACACCAAACCGTTGGAAAACAGCGTGTTCAAGACGATGAAGCGAGTACTTCCGGGGCCTTACACCTTCATCCTCGAAGCCAACAACAGCGTGCCGAAACTGCTGCAGAGCAATAAGAAGACCATCGGCATCCGAATTCCGGACAACAACATCATCCGCGAAATCGTACGCCAGCTCGGCCACCCCATCCTCTCCACCTCCGTGAAGGACGACGACGAGGTGATTGAGTACACCACCGACCCCGAACTCATCTACGAACGCTACGGTGACGTGGTCGATATTGTCATCGACGGCGGCTACGGCGACAACACCCCTTCCACCGTTGTGGATTGCACCAGCGGCGGGATTGAGGTGATTCGCGAGGGCAAAGGCGACATCACCCTCTTGTAGAGACGCAAAATTTTGCGTCTCTACGATTGACCATCATTCTACATTCTACATTCTTCATTTTTCATTATGAATACGATTTGTGCCATAGCGACGCCCGCAGGCCTTGGGGCCACGGCGATGATCCGAATCTCAGGTCCGGAAGCGTTCGGCATTGCCGGAACGTTGTTTTCGGAGCAATCCGGGTTTGACGGTCTGGAGCCGAATCGCGCGAAATTTGCCACAATATATAATATTGACACGAATAATCCGGATGGCGAACCACACGAAATCCTCGATCAGGTGGTGGTGACGAAATTTGCGGCGCCGCACTCGTTTACGGGCGAGGACGTAGTGGAAATCAGCTGTCACGGGTCAATCTATATCCAACAGAGAATCATTGAGTTATTAGTCAGCAACGGCTGCCGGATGGCCGCGCCGGGCGAGTTCACGCAACGGGCGTTCCTCAACGGCAAACTGGATTTGCCGCAGGCGGAAGCCATCGCCGACCTTATCGAGGCGCAATCAGAGACTGCGCACCACGCCGCCATGAAGCAGCTGCAGGGCGAGCTGTCTGACAAGATGGCCGTGCTGCGCGAGGAGTTGCTGCAGATGGCATCGCTGTTAGAGTTGGAACTCGACTTCAGTGAAGAGGAGGTGGAATTCGCCGACCGTACCGCCCTACTCGACCTGTTGGCGCATATCAAGACGGAAGTGAACCAGCTGCTGCAAAGCTACAAATGGGGAACGATGCTGAAGAATGGCATCCCCGTGGCTATTGTGGGCGAGCCTAACGTAGGCAAATCCACCCTTCTGAACGCAATACTTCAACGAGAACGCGCTATCGTGTCCGACATTCCGGGTACCACCCGCGACACCATCGAAGACACGTTTGTGCTCAACGGCACCCTGTTCAGGTTCATCGACACAGCCGGTATCCGCGAATCTGGTGACACCATAGAACGACTCGGCATCGAAAGGACGCTCGACACCATCCGCCGCGCCGCCATCATCTTGTGGATCTTCGACGCACGCAAAACACTACAAGAAGTTGAATCGGAAATTTCCAAAACCACCGATTCAATCGAACTGGATGACAAAAAAATCATCCTTATCGGGAACAAGACCGATTTGATCGCCGACAAATCCGAGGAAACCAAAAAGGCGGTTTTCATCTCCGCCAAGAAAGGCGAAAATCTGGAATCGGTATTAAACGAAATCGACCGATTTATCAAAGACAACGGCATCCGTGACCTCACGCTACTCACCTCCGAGCGTCATCAGGCGTTGCTGAACGGCATCCTCGCCTCCATCGAGCGCACCGAAGCCGGTCTGCGCCACCAAATGCCCACCGACCTTGTCGCCGAAGACGTCCGCATGGCCTTACACGATTTAGGCGAACTCACCGGAACAGTCTCGTCTGACGATATCCTCAACAACATTTTTGGAAAATTCTGCATCGGAAAATGACGATGAATAACGATGAATGAACGATGAATAGGCGATGAATGAACGATGAATAGGCGATTCTACATTCTGCATTCTACATTCTGCATTAACCAAAAGTCCATCACCACCATCGCAGCCATCGCCTCCACCACCGGCAATACCCTCGGCACCACGCAGAGGTCGTTACGGTCGGAGCCGCGCATAATCGATTTATTTCCTTCGAAATCAATAGTTCCCCTATCGTAGCGCACTGACGGGATCGGCTTGAACGCCACTCGGAAATAGACTTCCTCGCCGTTGGTGATGCCACCCTGGATACCGCCATCGTGGTTGGTACGGAACGAAAAGTCGGGGTTCTGCACGTCGTGATATTCGCTGCCGGACATCTCCGCAGCTTGGAAACCCATTCCGTATTCGAAGCCCTTAGCCGCATTGATAGAAAGCATCGCGTAGGCTAACCGCGCCGAGAACTTGTCATAAACCGGCTCGCCCAAGCCCGCCGGCAGCCCGCAGATGCGACCCTCCACGAGTGCGCCCACGGAGTCGCCCTCGCGTGCGGGTGTCGCCATGCTGACCACCTTCGAGGTAATCCGCACTCCCCTATCCTGCAGCCACAGTTTGGCAATGGCACCCGCCACCACCCGGCACACGGTCTGTCGCGCCGACGCCCGTCCACACTGCTCGTTGTCGGTGACGCCGTACTTGCGCATATACGTGTAGGATGCGTGCGACGGTTTCAGTACATGGCGGTTGGCCTCCGAAACCTTCACATCCACATTCGGGATGCGGAACCGGATCGGTTCGCCCGTCGTCACGCCGTCTGCAATACCGGAAAGGAACTCCACACGGTCGGTTTCCCGCCGCTTCGTGGACAGCGCGTCTCCACTCGGAGCCCGCCGATTCAGTTCGGCGTTCACAAAGTCCATATCCACACGCGCCTCCGCCGGACAGCCCTCAATCAGGCCCTCCAGCGCATCACCGTGGGTATCACCCCAGTCCGTAAGACGGTATATATTCCCAAAGGTATCCATATTTCTCAGTTAGCAGTTAGTAGTTAGTAGTTAGCAGTTTTTGGGACCGTACTATCACCCAAAATCATCAATCTTCATCGCTTTTCATCGTCCATTCATCGCTTTTCATCGTCCATTCATCGCTTTTCATCGTCCATTCATCGCTTTTCATCGTCCTTTCATCGCTTTTCATCGCCCATTCATCGCTTTTCATCGTCCTTTCATCGCCTCATCGCGACTTCCGCCACATCCACCGTGCTTGTCAGCGGCTCCCACACGGAGAAAATCTCCGCAGCGGTTTCACCGTCCTCTCTCTTAATCAAGTGCACGTAGGTGTTCTCGTCAACCTGACGTAATGTGCAGGTCATATTCTCGTCAAGGTAGGATTCGTGCAGCCAATGGATCACAAAACGGTTCGTGCGATGGGTCGTCAGGAAAGCGTCGGGAACGGTGAGCATCGCAATACTGACGTAGCTGCGATTGTTGACGTGTCCGTTGAAATCCAAATCGAGCTGATTCACTTTGTGCGTCACCTGCTTCAGCACCGTGCCATCCTTCGGGAAGCGCACCTTCTTGTGGCTGGCCGTCATCATTTCGGGCAACACCGTGATCTTCGGCACAATGCAGTCCGTCGATTCCAGTTTGCGGGTGTTGGCACTCATCAAATTCCAGCAACTCGTACCCTTCGCAATCAGCACATCAGTGTCCGCATGGGCCACACGGAAATCCACATAGACCCGCAGCGACGTAATCTCGCTCACCCAGACAGTCACCACAATATCGTCGCCCCAAAACGTATCCACCGGCATCATCATCGCCTCCATCTCCGTGATAATCCACATCCGATGCTCCTTCACCAAGTCGAAGGCCGCCAAGTGCAGACAGCCCATGTACCGCGCAAAACTCTCCTGAAAATAGAGCAACACCGCATGAGGACTGAGCCGGTAGTCCTTGTTCATGTCCTGACAGGTGACTGTAAACGTGTGCGAATACTGGTTCATTCAATTATGAATTATGAATTATGAATTATGAATAAAATCTCTCTATCTATTTCAATTTCTTCGAAATCTCTTTCAGTTCCTTCTTCAACTTCGCAATTTCCTGGGCGTTGGCGGCCTCGTCCTTCTGAAGGAGTTCCAACAATGCCGGGATGGCTGCATAATAATAGGGAGGAACCTGTTCAGAGAGATCGGCTTTCTCGCCGTAGGAAACAGCTGTACGGAAGTTCTCAATTGCCTTCTCGTCGTTGCCAGCATCTTGGTAGAAGGCAGCCTTCAGCGTGTAGTTCTGAATCACATCTTCCTCCACTTCAGTCTTATACTCACTGTTGTAGAGCATCATCAGCAGCTCGTTGGACTTGTCAAGGTAGTCCTGCGCGGAGGGCATCATCTCCAAGTGGTAAAAAACACCAGCATTATTGCGGTACTGGACGGCCGTTTGGTAGGTTTTGTTCACGTCACCATCCACGTTGGTCTCTTTCAACAGCTCGATGAGCGTGTCGCGGGTGTCGATGGCGCGGTAGTACCAAAGATCGGAATGCGCGGTGTCAATCTCCTCCGCCATCTTCTCATAACAAGCGGGCAATTTGGTGTAGATTTCCACCATATTGTTCTTGTAAACTTTCTCAGAAGTATCTTTATACATGGTCACGTTCATATCCTGACAAGCCCGATAGAGCTCGATGGCCTCCTTAATGGAGTCGTTGACCACGTAGGCGCGGGCCATGTTGAAGAGACTGCGCAGATAGGGCAGCTCCACGTCCTCGCCCATATCGTTCAGGTAGAGAAGACCATCCAACAAATCTTGAGAATAATGGAGGGCTTCTTCGTTCGTGATTCTGCCGCTGTTCAACATTTTCTCGGCATTTTCCAGCATCCCGACGATATAATCGCGGTCGTATTCCACAAATTTCTCGTAATATTTGGTCAGATCCGCCACGGTACGGTAATAATTATCGCCGTCATTATCCTCCTTGTAGAAGTCCGCCATCACCGATTTGGCGCGCTCGTAGGTCTTCAGCGGGACATCCAATTCGGTTTGCTCATAGAAAATGACGGATTTTGCCACCATCTGACGACATTTCTTCATATCCTCGTTCTGTGCGGCGAGCACGGCCTTGCCCCAGTACATCTCGCCCATCGACTGGTAAGCGTCTTGATCACCCATGGAGATGGCTTTCTTAAACCACTTTTCTGCCGTTTTATACGCTTTTTCAGCATTGGCAATCTCACCGGTGGCCTTATAGACATCACCAATGTAGTAATAGACATTGCCTTTCATCCGGGTATATTGCGGCATCATCGTGGCGGGAATCTGCGGCTCGAAATCGAGAATCTTCTGATAGGTCATCATGGCCTTGTCAAACTGATTCTGATAGAGATGCGCGTCACCCATCTGCAGATAGTTGCGAAGATAAGGAATCCACTGCTGCTCATCATGTTGGATAGCCTTCATATACAGTTCATTAGCCTGCAGATAATAACCAACGGCATCATCGTAAGCCTCATCACTGTAGAGGGATTCGGCCACCTGATTGGCACGCTCGGCACGCAGGATAAGGAGCTTCTGCGGATCACCTTCCGCCTTGATATTCAGCAAACGGTCGTTGAAACGGTCAAGTTCCTCGGTAAGGGCAAACATCTGACCAGAAGTCATATAGGATTCCACGATGGTGTTGAAACGGAGAAATACCTCATTGCAGAGGTTCGGGAAAACGGCATTCACTGCATCGAAACTCTGCTCATAACGGCGGAATGCATCCTGCATCTTATCGTTGTCGCAACCCTGCATCAGACAGTTGGCCAGCAGTTGCGAAGCAACCTGAACATTCTGCAACGTGTAGTACTCCGGAAACTCGTTGGAAAGCTTGGTCAGCATATCGTTGAGCTGTTTCACGACCTCCATTCTTCTCGGACCGCTCTCCTCATTCTGAGGTGCATTCTGCAACCAATAAAGCGCATTTTCAGCCAGTTGCATCTTCAAGAATAAGTTGGAGGTATCGCTTTCATAATTTTCCTTAGAAGCATTGAAGATGGCATCGCACAACTCATAGCGCGTCTGCTCCGGAATATACGCCGGATTATCGTTGAGCACATCCAAAATATTCTGATAATCAGAAATCAGAGTCTGGTTATACTTGTATTTGGAATCCTTATAATAGGCCAATCGCTTATCTTGGTAAGCCAACGCGCTGTCAACGGCGTGGGTGGCCGAGACGCTGTCATCCAACAACACATAGACAAAATACATATTCTTCTGCGCCCAAGCCAAATCACCCAACGTCTTATAATAGGGATACTTCTCATAAACGGTTTTGTTGAGACGAAGTCTGTCCTCCGCCGTCGTTTTCATCTTTGCAAAATCCTGCTTTTCGCCAAACATGTATTGAACGACAGAAGGTTCGAAGACATCCTGATAACGCGGATTGCGGTTGTTAGCCTTCTCCAAGCGACTGATGGAATCCGCCATCTCGTAACGGTTGTCGCGGTTCAGATCTTGGATATAATTCACCGCTTCGTCATTGGAGTAGTGATTTTTATAGAGATAGACGGTGTAATCGCTGATCAGTCCGTCGTCCTCGGAACCGAGATTCAACACTTTCAGATCACGATAAAGGTCGATCCATTCGAGGTTTTCACGACTGTTGTCCGTGGTGTCGATATGATTTCTGACCATAGCCACAGCGCTATCGACGTCGCCGGAGCGCAACACCTTCAACACCTCGGCAAAAGCCGGTTTCTCAAACTCCGGCATGTAATATTTGATAATGTCCGAAGCATCATCACGACTCAAACGCACGGGATTCTTGACCGCCATGACTGCTTCCATCATATTGCCGGCAAGAGAGGCCGTCTCGTCGGGATGGTTACGGACGGAGTCGCGCATGGAGTTGATGTACTCCATCACCGCATCGTCATACCAATAACGGAAGAGCTTCAGGGTTTGGTCGTCCAGAACCTTGTAATAGGTTGACGTCTCCACCATATAGAACTTGATGGTATCGGATGTCTGAAAATCCTTCCAAAAACTGGACGGTGTACGACCATTGAAGGTGAACCCATCCTTTTCCCACTTTTCCAGCGGCAGATAGGCCCCTTTTTTGTCGGCAGGGAGGTTAGCCACGGCCACGCCCTTCGCGTTGGTCGTCAGCGTCTGCCCGTACATCGACGAGGTCGCCCCCTCAATCGGCTGCTTCGTGTCGAAATGAAGGACCTGAAAGACTTGCTTGACTTGCGCGGAAGTGGACAACACAAGTGTTGAAAGAACTACTGTGATAAATAATTTACCTATGCTTTTCATATCGAAACTTTTTTAATGTACAATGTATAATGAACAATGTACATTGGGATTTAAACGTGTATGTTTGATTTTAATAACTATTATTCCTTTTATGTATAATGTATAATGTACAATGAATTTAGAGGAATCTTATGTGTTTTATTAGTTAGTTACTTCTATTTTCAATTTTTTCAAGGATTCTCGAGCGGATTTTATTATCGCAGTCAACATTTTAAGAAGTTCCTTATTATCCTTGTTCAAACTGTCAAACGATTCTTTATTAATGTATCCACTCTCATAAAGTAATTCCAACCAATATAAAGCAAATGCTTTGCTTTTATCCAAAATCAAATTTTCCCTCATCATCAAATTAATAGTTTTATGTCGTTATAATACCAGCCATTGTACATTGTACATTGTACATTGTACATTGACTACTTCCGTAATTCGAAATTCGACCCCAAATAGACCTTCTTTACCAGCGGGTCGGCGGCGAGTTCCTCGGCGGTGCCGGCCTTGAGGACGCTACCCTCGAACAGAAGGTAGGCGCGGTCGGTGATGGAAAGGGTCTCATGTACGTTGTGGTCAGTGATGACGATGCCGATGTTCCTCTCCTTCAGCTTCAGGACGATGCTCTGGATGTCCTCCACGGCAATGGGATCGACCCCAGCAAAAGGTTCGTCCAGAAGGATGAATTTGGGAGCAGCGGCCAAACAGCGGGCAATCTCCACACGGCGGCGCTCACCGCCCGACAGGTTATTACCCTTGTTATGGCGCACTTTTTCAATATTAAAATCCGCAATCAGTCCTTCCAGCACTTCGTTCTGCTCAGCCTTGCTCTTGCCGCTAAATTCGAGGATAGCCTTGATGTTCTGCTCCACCGTCAGCTGGCGGAACACGGACGCCTCCTGCGGCAGGTAGGCGATGCCCATCTGCGCACGTTTGTACATCGGTTCTTCAGTAATGTCCTGCTCGTTCAAGAAGATACGACCGGAGAAGGGTTTGATCAGACCGACAATCATGTAGAAGGATGTGGTCTTGCCGGCACCGTTGGGACCGAGCAGTCCCACGATTTCGCCTTGCTTGAAGTTAATGGAAACCTCGTTGACGACGGTGCGGTTCTTGTATTTCTTGACCAGCTTGTCAGTACGAATACTGTATTCCATATCAGTAGTTTTCGATGGCTTTCTTCAAAAACTGCATCGCCGTGCCCATGAACTGGTTAACAGCGCCCTTGATCATCGGTTGAAGGAAAAACGGGACATCGGCATCCATCTTGCCCTTCAGGACACTATTGGAACCGCTCGGAGCGATGTCAAAAGCGGCCGTGGCGGTGACATGCGGGGTATCGACTTCCGCACGGTAAACGACATGCGAATTCGGCACCTGCTCGACCAGCGTGAGCCGACATTGAACATGGTCCTGCACCTTGAATCGGCAACCGTTTGGTTCTGAAACCCAATCTGTTAAGCCGGGAACACCCTCAATCTGGCGTTCGAAAAATGTGGACAACACCTGATACACTTTCTCAGGGGTGGCCGAAATGGTCTCTTCGGGAGTGTTAATATGTAGCATTTTCTCGTTATTTGAATCGGCAAAGATACAATTTTTTTCTTTTGACCTTTGACCCTTGACTTAAGGGATACGAACGATTTTAGTGATATATTTATTGTTAATATTCACAAAAAATATTCCTGCGCTTAGGCTTGACAAATCAATGGTCATCGGACTAAACTTTTGTGGATGAAAATCCTTAACTATCTGTCCGAAAACATTATAAATCGTTACCGTTTCGAACTGTTGTTCGCAATCCACATAAAGAACCCCGCTGGTCGGATTGGGCCATACGCGTGCGTTCAAACGTTCGTGTTGCGCGAGAGAGGTATGCGCGGGTGGTTCAGTACCGCTGAAATAGGCCAGTCCGCCGGCATAGTTGCCCATTAACAACTCTGGACGGCCATCGCCGCTAAGGTCGGCAACTGCAGCCGCCACTCTCCTACCCTCCTTGAAGGGAACCGCAACACCGTCTATCGTCTCCACCAAATTCGCCTCCGTCTTTTCGAAAATGCCATCCAGATTCCCGTCAATCTGCTTGTAGTAAGCCACTTCGCCCTGCTCGCCACTGCAGAAAAGCACTGTACCGTGCAACGCGTCCCGATAGAAGCAGGGGACACTGTAGCCGAAATACGACTGCGTGAAATCACGCATATCAACCCCGCCTAAGGTATCCGTAATCTTCTGGAACAATGGCGTTTCCGAACCGATATTGCGGTAATAGGACAGCAGTCCCCGACGGTTTCCGACAACCAGATCCCGCTTGCCATCCCCATCCAGATCGAAATACTGTGGGGCACTCCATTCCCCGGCATCGATGCCGGCAAAAGAAGGGGTAACCGTTCCCGCTCCCGTCAACAGCCGCTGATGCGGCACCAACACGAGCGTACCGTCTTCATTACCGCAAAGCATATCGGAGAGACCATCGCCGTCAAAGTCTCCAAACGTGGGATGCAACGCCAACAGTCCCAACGCCTTAAGATTCCCGAAATCGCGAGTCTGCAACGTAAAGACTGGCGACGAAACATTCCCGGTGTTCCGATAATAGCTCACCGAAGAGGAAAAGTACGAAGTCAACCAACCATTGACCGTTTTCGCACTGTCGAACTGACCATAGTTCCCGACGAACAAATCAAGCAGTCCATCCCCGTCAAAATCGTACAACACTGGATGGCAACCGCTTCCCATGTCCGCCATCTCTCCTTGCAAAAAGTCCGTCTGCGAAAGCGTATATTGCTGTAAGAGTGTGTCATAGTCATACACCCACACGCTGTTCAGGTCCTGCGACTTGGTCAGCGAAGGGTCTGACGGTGAGACCACCAACGAGGGAATATTTTGTCCAGGTAGCGTGACAAAGGAGGCAGCCGGCATCGAATAGAGGTGGATCGGCATGGAAGAGGGGTAAGCGGTGTCCTGCTCCGTCATCCGCGCATCGGTAAGCGTGCCGTGGTTATATAATAATATATTGTATGGGGAATCAACGTCGCCGAGCAAAAGATCTGGCAGACCGTTGTCATCAAAGTCGTGCAGAAACATCGAAGATCCGGTGTGACGCGTGTGGTCGTCGCCGGACTTCATCCCACAGTCAGAAAAGAGCGTGATAACATTGTTGTCGGCGGCTTCCTCAAAATGTCCCCAACACTCGTTCTCCAACCGGAAGTCAAACGGTTCGTCACTATTGGCGGCGTTACGCAATTGGTGCACATAACGCCCTAACACCCAGAAATTGAGGATGTCCAGATGTCCGTCACCATCCACATCATCCACCACCAGATAGTCATCGGGGGAAGCATAAATATTCGTGTAGCCATTGTAGTAATAGGCCTGCAAAGCATCCGTAACCAACTGGAAAGCAAGCGTATCCTCGGAAACGTTCTCGAAAACGCGGATGGAAGCCAGTCCGTAAGTGAAAATATCCTGCCGACCGTCACCGTTATAGTCGTAAAGAATCACCCAATCGTGCAAGTCAGGGAAACAGCGGCTATACTGCGGGGCGTATTCATACCCATTACCGTGCCGCAAAAAGGGCAACAACCGATTGCCATGTTTCTCAAAGCCCAACAAATCGGGAACGCCATCCAAATCGAGGTCTATTTCTGAAAAATGCACGGAATTAAGTCCGCCCGCCCACGCGTACGACAGGGAATGTCCGTTTTCGATAACGGAAACGGCTTGATTCCGCACAAAACCGAAATCATAGTGCGTGTTTTGGCCTGACACGTTGAACAGTGTCAGCACAAGCAGCAAAATCCAGGAAAATCGTCGGGAGCACATGGCTAACGGACGCGCAGTCGCTGGCCCTCACGGATAAAATCGCCACGCAAACGATTGAGTTTCTTGATCTTGGATACGGAGGTGTGATATTTCATCGCAATGCCGCCCAAGGTCTCGCCCTTGCGCACTTTATGGTATTGCGGTGTGCCGGACGGTTTCGGCTTAGCAGGCTGATCCGTTGTGGGTTGAGCTGGATTCGGCACGGAAACCGTATAACCGGAAACGTACATAGTGTCGAACTTCAGCTTGAAATTATCGAAGTCAATAAGGCGGTTGGGATTGATGTCGTTGCCCAGATAGCGCACCTCGAAATGGAGGTGGGCGCCGTAAGAACGTCCCGTATTGCCGCCAAGTCCGATGATATCACCGGCCTTGACCATCTGTCCCGGATTCACCAGTCGGCGGGAAAGGTGTCCGTAGTAGGTTTCCAAACCGTTATTGTGCCGGATGACCACCAGATTGCCGTATCCGCCAGTGTTGGCCGTACCTTTGGAGATACGCACAATGCCATCCCACGCAGCTGCGACAGGCGTGCCCTCGGGATAGCCGAGATCGACACCGCGGTGCATTCTGCGGTGACGAAAGCCGTAATTGGAAGTGATCCGGTATTGTGCCGGATGGTGATAACCCGTAAGGTCAATCGTGTCACGTGCCGCCGACCCTTGGTGACGGTAGTGGATCGTCACAATGTCGAAGTTCTGGTAGAGGTTATAGCCCGGCATCCAATTAAAATAGGTGAACAGCAGACCGTTACCATGATCGACATTGTCGAGGTTGGCGTCGTACATCGAGTTGATAAGGTTACCCAAAGAATCCTCTTCTATATCAGCCTCGATGCGCGCGGTGTCGTTCACCACATTGAATTGAATATGGTTATCTTGCTGTGCGAAGACGCGAAGCCCCGCACACAAGAAAAGTAAGATCAGTATGGTATATTTTTCGGATATTCTATGCATGATTCTAACGTTTTACCTTCTTGCTGTCGTGACTTTTGCGGGTGGAATTCTTCTTGATATAATAAGTAGTACTTTGAGAGGTGCTGGAGTTCCAATGGGGAGTGTGACGTGTGCGCACTTTCTGATATTTCCCAGACTTATGTGTCTGATTCTTGGAAGTTTGACAGGACACGAAGGTCACCGCCAGAGCCACACAGAACAACAAAACGATATATCTTATGTATTTCTTTTTCGTATTCATTTTTCACAGAATTAACCTGCAAAAATACAATTTTTTGGGATTGCTTCGGTTGTTTATGTTAATTTTCTTCGCAAAACCCTGTTTATCAACACATTGTAGAGACGTTTCCTGAAACGTCTCTGAAACGTCTCTACAACATCAATAACCAATAACCATTAAAAAGTGTACTTTTGCCGCCCGAAAAATCCAAAGATATGGCAGAAGGCAAAGAAGTACTCTGGAACAAGGAATACATCAAGGTGATGACGGCGAATTTCTCGCTGTTTTTCGCCTTCTATATCCTTACGCCACTGCTGCCGATCTACCTGAGCGAACATTTCGGAGCCAGCAAGGATGTCATCGGGCTAACCCTTTCGGGATACGCGGTCGCGGCACTGCTCTTCCGACCGTTCAGCGGCTACATCGTGGATACCTTCAACCGCAAAAAGGTGCTGGTTTTCTTTATGTTGGTGAGTTTTATTTTCTACGGTCTCTATTTGCTGGCGGGCACGCTCTTGCTTTTCGCACTGGTACGCACACTCCACGGCGGACCCTTCGGGGCAAGCACGGTGGCCAACTCCACCGTCGCTATCGACGTACTGCCCTCCTCACGACGAAACGAGGGCATCGGATACTACGGGCTGAGCAACAACATCGCCACCGCCATCGCACCCACCGTCGGCATCGCCCTCTACAAGTGGACAGGCAACTTCAACGTACTCTTCGTCGTCGCGCTGCTTTTCGCCCTTCTGAGCGTGACCATCTCCGCCTCCGTAAAGCTCCCCAACCGACAAATTCTCGCCGACAAGAAAAAGATTTCCCTCGACCGATTCTTCCTGCTAAGAGGCTGGTTCATAGGCGTGAACATGGTCTTCTTCGCGTTATGCTACGGTGTGCTAAGTAATTACTTGGCCATCTACGGAAAAGAGATACTGGGCATTACCAGCGGTTCGGGCACATTCTTCCTATTGCTCTCCTTGGGATTGATTCTGTCGCGATTGCAAGGCGGCAAATCCCTGAGAGAAGGCAAGTTGACGCGCCATGCAGGCATCGGCATCCTCATCTCCACTATCGGCTACACCGTCTTCGTCATCTCCAAACATCCTGTCTGCTTCTACGCCACCGCCATCTTGGTGGGTTTGGGCAACGGACACATGTGGCCTGCTTTCCAAAACATGATTATCTCGGTGGCACACCACAATGAACGCGGTACCGCAAATTCCACCCTACTGACCAGCTGGGACTTAGGGATGGGACTCGGCATCGTGCTCGGCGGTGTCATCGCGGAATATTTCGGCTACACAGCCGCTTTCTGGACCGTAGTGGCCGTACATGTTGTCGGGTGCGCAATGTATTTCCTCGTCACTCGGAAAATGTTTGTGCAAAGACGATTGACTTAGAGACGCAATGCATTACGTCTCTACAATTCCTTCGCCAGAAATATTGAGGTAAAACCAACTCCTTGTCGAACAATATCTTCTGGGGTTCCCGTGGCCACGACTTCGCCGCCACTGCGACCGCCTTCGGGACCCATGTCGATAATCCAGTCGGCCATCTTGATCACGTCCATGTTGTGCTCAATAACGATGACCGTATTCCCTTTTTCCACCAAACGGTTCAAAACGTCCAACAGGATGGAGATGTCCTGAAAATGCAGACCCGTGGTGGGTTCGTCGAGGATGTATAGCGTTTGGCCAGTGTCTTTTTTGGAGAGTTCCGCCGCCAGCTTGATGCGCTGCGCCTCACCACCGGAAAGCGTCGTGGAGGGCTGTCCGAGCTTCAGATAGCCGAGTCCCACATCGTCCATGGTTTTGAGCTCGCGCACGATAGCCGGGATGTTCTCGAAAAATTCTATCGCCTGATGGATGTCCATTTCCAGCACATCGTTGATAGACTTGCCCTTGTATCGAATTTCTAACGTCTCGTCGTTGTAACGTTTGCCGCCGCACTTGTCGCAAGTGACATACACATCGGGCAAAAAGTTCATCTCGATAGTCTTCACGCCCGCGCCCTTGCACTCCTCGCAGCGACCGCCAGTCACGTTGAAAGAGAACCGTCCAGGTTTGTAGCCACGGATTTTGGACTCCGGCATCTGTGTGAACAATTTGCGAATGTCCTCAAACACACCGACATAAGTGGCCGGATTTGAACGCGGCGTACGTCCAATAGGCTGCTGGTTGATGTCGATAATCTTGTTGATATGCTCCAAACCGACCACATCCTTGTAAGGAAGCGGTTTCTTTTCGGAACGGTAAATATAATGACTGACAATGGGATACAACGTCTCGTTGATGAGGGTTGACTTGCCGCTGCCGGAGACGCCCGTCACGCAGATGAGCGTTCCCAACGGAAACTCCACGGTGACGTTTTTAAGGTTGTTGCCAGTCGCGCCCACCACAGAGAGCCACTCACCATTGCCCTTTCGCCGTTGCTTCGGCACGCTGATTTTCTTCTTTCCTTTCAGATAAGCTGCTGTCAATGAGCCGCTTTTCAGGATTTCCTTGTAGGTACCCGCCGCCACAATCTCGCCGCCATACTCGCCCGCCGCAGGACCCACATCGACGATGTAGTCAGCCGCCTTCATCATGTCACGCTCGTGCTCGACCACGATGACGGAGTTGCCCATGTCGCGCAGATGTCTCAAGGATTCAATGAGATAGTGGTTATCGCGCTGGTGCAGACCAATACTCGGCTCGTCAAGAATGTACATCACGTTAACGAGTTGGGAGCTGATTTGGGTAGCTAGTCGGATACGTTGTGCTTCACCACCGGAAAGCGACGCTGAGGAACGATCCAACGAGAGATATTGCACCCCCACATCGCAAAGGAACTCCAACCGGAAGATGATTTCCCGCAGGATTTCACCGGCAATGAGCTTGCGGCCTGGCTCCAGATGGGCGGGCAAAGCCCTGCACCACTGTAGCAGCTCGGCCATGTCCATGTGGGCAAGTTGCGCGATATTCTTGTCTTTGATACGGAAATGTAAAGATTCCGTGCGCAAACGCGCCCCTTGACAGTGCGGACAAGGTATCGTATTCACAAACTGGGAAATCCACTTTTTGAAAGAGGCCGGCATATTCTCCTCACTGAGATTGCCGAGGAAGTTCACCACCCCCTCAAACGTCTTCCGCATGGGGGAAAGCCCCGCCACCTCACGTTTCACATGCAGAATTTCCGTGGTTCCGTACAGTACCGCGTTCAACTGCTGCTCGTTGAGGTTCTTGATGGGGTCGGACAACGAAAAGCTGTACTTTTCCGCCAATGCATCCAATGTTCTGAACAGCAGCGTGTTCTTATATTCTCCCAAGATAGCAATGCCGCCAGCCTTAATGGACTTGTTCTTGTCGGGAATCACCTTGTCGATGTCAATCTCCGTGATATAACCCAGCCCGTTGCAGTACTCGCATGCGCCGTACGGGGAGTTGAACGAAAAGGTGTTCGGCTCCGGCTCGGGATAGGAAATGCCCGTCGTGGGACACATCAGGAACTTGCTGTAGTTCTTCACTTCCTTGCTCTCGTTATCGAGAATCATGATGGCACCCTTGCCATATTTCATCGCAATCTGCACGCTGTTGGCCAGCCGTTTCTGCGAATATTCCGAGACGGTGAGGTTATCGGCCGAGAGTTCGATATCGTGAATTTTGTAACGATCCACCTGCATTCCCATCATCAGCGGCTTCATCACGCCATCGATGCGCACACGGGTGAACCCCTGCTTGCGGATATTCTCGAACAGCTCGCGATAATGCCCCTTACGGCGTTTCACCACAGGCGACAGCAGTGTGACACTGCGTCCCTTGTAACGTTCCAAAATCAACTCCACGAGCTCCTTCTCCGAATAATGCACCATTTTCTCCTCCGTGTTGTAGGAGTAGGCATCCGCCACGCGAGCGTAAAGAAGTCGCAGAAAATCATACACTTCCGTGACCGTGCCCACAGTGGAACGCGGGTTCTTGTTCACCGTTTTCTGCTCTATGGAAATGACAGGATTGAGGCCGGAAATCTTATCGACATCAGGATGTTCCATATTGCCGATGAAGTGACGAGCGTAGGCGGAATAGGTCTCCATGTAGCGACGCTGCCCCTCAGCATAAATTGTGTCGAACGCCAGCGACGACTTGCCGCTGCCGCTCAAACCGGTCACCACCACCAGCTTGTTCTGCGGGATGGTGACGGAGACATTCTTGAGGTTATTTTCGCGCGCGCCGGTGACTACCAGAGCGTCCTCCGCCTGTACATTCTGCTCCTTTTTCACAATAGGTTCCTGATTTTTTGAGGGCGGCAAAGATACGATTTTTTCGCATACGTTATAGGGCTGCCGCAGCAATCGTTGTAGGGCTGCCGCAATGCGACAGCCATACGGCCAAACCATTGATTTATTGTGAATTATGAATTCTGAATTGTAAATTGTGAATCGATTAATTGCGGAGGCAGCGGACGGAAACAATCAGCGATCACGCAAAGACCTTTTGCATAATGGGGACATTCAAAGCGTACTCCAATTTGCACAAGGTTTCCAATGTGAGGTTCTCCTCTCCCTTCAGCAACCGAGAAACATATTGTGGTGAGCAACCGACAAGTTCTGCCAACTGTTTTTGGGACATGTGTAAATCCTCCAGAGACATTGCCACAACGATGGCAATTTTCCTCGAATAGCGTAACCAGTCTCGGTTCGCTTTTCGCCACTCCGCCTTTTCAATCCATTTTGAAGGTTTTGGCGAAGAATGTTCTTCCAAAAACGCAATTTGTTCTGCTGCGGTTTTCATATTCTTATCCTTTCTCCTTAATAAAATCCGTAAAACTATCGTCATCTATGACATTGTTGGCGACGAAGTATTGGCGTACCTTTTCCAGTTTCACAAGTTCTTTGAGCGTATGTTCCCTTTCTTCCATCGTCCGAGTCAATTTTATGGCACCACCGGTAACAACATATATGCCAGGATTCAACTTTATTGCATAAATTCGCAACCAACTGGCATGTTTGGGACGATCCTTCAATCGCGCCTTTTCTCTTCCCAACTTCATTTCAGAAGCGCGGGAATTCTCAAGCGGACGAAACAATTCGTCTAAATTGGCCTCGGGGTTGATATCCATAATGAGGCACTCCAATTCATCGCTGTCTTCCATCGTGTCATATATGGCCTCGTCAAGTCTTGTAATCTTGAAATATGACACTAAATCACTGAAGTTTTCACGGAAGAAATTCAACAACCACCCAGCATCATTCCATTGTGTGAATACTTTGTCCAACTCATTCAGTTGTTCGTTAGCGTAATGCACGGCCCACAAGCGACCATCGTGTTTAATATCTTCAAATGTCATCATAATAATTGAGTTTTTTGATCGCCGCAAAGATACACTTTTTTTTGAAAAATCAACTTGTAAGTTGATATTTTTTTGTCAAAACACACATTGACAAGAGATTATATTCCCACACCGTTCTTCATTATGCATTCTACATTCTGCATTACAAAAAGGGCGCAGCCCTACTGCCACGCCCTTGATTAATTATGAATTTTGAATCGATTAATTGCGGAGGCAGCGGACGGAATGGCCGTTACTCTTGTCGCTGGTATATCGGTACAAGTGGGCAACACTGTAAGTCAAGCCGCAGTACCTAGCAGATCCGTTGGAGATCTCTGTAGAACTCCAAAAGTAGGCGTTGTCACCGAAACTTATGGAGCTGTCAAAGTAGTAATCTCCTGACGGCAATGCGCCGAAACCTGTGGCGTTGTTGGTGCTTTGATTGTTGCCCACACAACACAAACAAGATGTCCCTTCAGGTGAATTCCATCCCGTTGTGGAAGCAAGTGCTTTTGCGATATAGGACGAATCATTGTTGCAGAAATATTGGCTTTGGCTACTCAAATAAGTCTCTAATTCCGTCCATTCCGCATTACTCGGCACGTGCCAGCCTGTGGGACAGATACCCTGCACACCACTAGGGTTAGCCGAGCTGGATGATGCACCATTCATCACAGCGAACCAATGATACAAGTAGCCATAAACGGCCACGTTGTTAGAGTCGTTATTCGGATAGTAACGCCCACTAATGATGGTGCCATCTGGTTCTCTGGTAGTGCGAAGATTTTCCTTCATCCAACACTGCTGGCCAATTTGCACGGTGTTGTAAACGTTACCGTCATAATCGATAACGGTAGGAGTACCAGGGCAGGGCTGCACGTAAACAGGGACGTTTGGATGACAAATCGCGTAGTCCAAAACTTGTACGGAACACGTTTCGGAATAGGCAGTACAACCGTATCTGTCTGTTACCTTCATTTGAAAGTGACAAGTGGTATCCGAATGGTTGGGAGTAACAACAGTCTCAACAGAATTGGTATTGGAGAAAACCACATCGTTTTCGAGACAGAGCCATTCAAATGATAAAGGATGGGCAACCTCAAAATCATAGCTGGATTCAACTTTGGAGGAGTCGAATGTCAGGACAACTGTTTCACCTTCGCAAATGGCAGTGTCGGAGCTGGTGATAGACGGAGAGGTGATGCTTGTCATATCATCAGGACGATCAATATAGAAAACAACGTGATTCAACTCGTTGCCGCACTGGTCTTCAACGACTACTACAATGGTTAGATGATTATGCGTATTGAATATGTCATTTTGGTTTGGAGCGCTAATATTGGTGTTTTCCCAATAGAATTCAGCATGATCCATTAAATAGTCGAAAGACATATCTGTATAATCGTCATGAATCATAGGCAGCAGTGCATTCACCATGACTTCTTTACTTGGAGCGTTATAGGTGCAGTTGTTGTCGCGAATAGGAAGCAAACGCTTATATGGGGTTTGGTCGGGTGAAGAATGTTGAATGTAAGGAGCAAGAGTGTCCTTTTGCACATATAAACTCATAATGACATCACTGTAAGCTATCCCAATGCTGTTGGTGGCATATGAACGGAAGTAATAAAGGGCTCCGCATGGTTCCCAATCTGAAGTGTTGATGACACTAGTGAAATCCCCGTCATTATTCATGCTGTCAACGGTGTGATTGTCTTCAATCGTCGGGATTTCATTTGTGCTCCAGCACACGCCGCAGGAAATGATAGGAGAGCCTCCGTTATCCGTTACCTCACTGCTACATACGATGGAATCTGTCTCGTTTGTAGAGGTGTGTATAGAGACCGTCGGCAATGAGGTTTGGATGGTGTCAGAGCTGCCGCCACCAGTGTTGCGGAGACAGCGGACGGAATAGCCGAGGTGCATGCCGTAGGCACTGCGGGTTACGTATGCGTAATTGTTGTGGAGACTACGGTACCATGCATTACCATCGGAGGCCTCTGTAGAACTCCAGAAGTAAGCGTATTTGCCGGAATTGGTGAACCCAATGTTATAGCGATAACCTGCGGGAAACGTACCGAAACCAGTGGAATTGTTGAGATTCTGAAGGTTTCCTACTGCACAGGTATAGGTACTGGAGGTCCATTCAGTGGTAGATGCCAAAACCTTGGCAATATATTCTGGATTGTTCGAGCAAAGGTATTCGCTTTGGCTACTCACATAGTCGGTCAACTGCGTCCATTCCGCATCACTCGGCACATGCCAGCCGGTCGGACAGATGCCCTGCACTCCGCTCGGGTTGGCATTGCTGGATGATGCACTGCGCATCACCGCAGTCCAGTTGTATAGGTAGCCTCGCTGCGCCAAAGGGATGGCTGAACTGTTGTAATCGTAGTAAAATGGCTCTTCGCTGCTTAAGGAGGAAACGCCAGCGGGAATCACCGTGCCGTCTGCGTAGTGAGTTGTGCGCAAGTTGTCGCGCATCCAGCATTGGTTGCCAATCTGCACTGTGTTATAAACATTGCCATCAATGTCTGTCACAGTGGCTGCGTTAGGGCACGGAATACCGTCTGTCACTGATGTTGTGTCTGTCGGAGTCACGGTAGTTGTATCAATTGGGGTCGTGGTCGTGTCAGAAGCACCTATCAGCGACTCCAGTTCCTCAATTCTGGATTGCTGCTCCTCCACAAGGGCTTGCAATTGCGACAATGCATTCGCCAAGGCACATAAATCCACGTCCGCACATTCAGCATTACTCACATACTGTGCATCGTTGTTGAAGGCACTCACTTCCACCGGAATCGTCGGCACAGAATCCATCGTGATGTAACCAGCATCGTTATTAAAAGCACCGACATTCGCCGGCAACGTCGGAATCTCGGGAATCGAGTCCATGGTGATGTAACCAGCATCGTTATTAAATTCACTGACATTTGTCGGCACCGTAGGGACTACCGGCGTATTAGCAATTTCAGAGTAGTCGTAAGCCGGTTTCGTGGCTTCTTTCGCCCAAGCAGGAACGTTCGGATCGGTCTCGGTGTAACCGGTTATGTAGCCCGCGTCATTGATGAAGGCACTGACATTTGTGGGTACTGTAGGAATTGTTGGCGTATTAACCAAATCATTGTAATCCTTGTCCCATGCGTTGAATTGAGGATCTGTTTCGGTATAATTCGTTAAATAATTAGCATCATTGAAAAAAGCAGATACATTCGTGGGAACGGATGGAACAGAATCCATCGTAATATATCCTGCATCATTAGCAAAAGCACTTACATTGGCCGGAACGGTCGGAATATTACCAGCATTTTTGGCATACAGTGCATACGGCACGCTTAGCATCTGTTGCGTGCTGGTGATACTGTAGTTGTCACCACCGTTAGGGTCGGTTTCGGTTTTCAGAAAGAACGGACCGTTTGCCCAATCAATGTCGGTGAAAGTGCCTTGCTGTGCAGTGCCGCCACCGATTTCCAAGGTCAAAAGACCGTTGGCGTTGGTGGTTGCCGTATGCAACTCCATATAGACGGCGTTGCCTGAGGTCGAGCCCTGCAGAATGCTCACGCGAACAGCTACAGGCGAATTGGCCACCAGGCTGTTGCTCACATTGCGCACTACCGACTGATAAGTAAATTTCTCAGGTGCCTGCGCGAAGAGGACGGTTGCGCAAAGCAGGAAAGCCAATACGATTGTAATCCTTTTCATATTCTTGTTCTTTTATGTTTGTACTTAATATTTTTCAGGAAGTATAATCTTCCTTACGCAGTGCCAACTACTAACTACTAACTGCTAACTGCTAACTACTATACGGCGCTACATCATACCCCACAAATTCGCCCTTCAGGTATTTGAAATAACCGCAGACAGCCACCATGGCGGCATTGTCGGTGGTGAGATCCAAAGGCGGAAGGAAGATATTGCGATGATAACGCCGCGCGAGATCAGTCATGGCGTCGCGCAATCCGGAATTGGCCGACACACCGCCCGCCAGCACCAGGTCTTTGCAATTGCTCTCCTTAAAGGCCTTCTTCACCTTATCCGTCAGCGACTTGACGATGGCATACTGCATGGAGGCCGCCAAATCGTGGATATTCTCCTCAATGAAGTTGGGGTTCTCCTTGAGGTTGTCGCGGACGAAGTAGAGGAACGAGGTCTTGAGGCCGCTGAAGCTGTAGTCAAGGCCAGGAATGTGCGCAATGGAGAACTGGAACCGCATGGGGTCGCCCTCTTTGGCGTATTTGTCGATAACAGGACCGCCAGGGTACGGCAGACCGAGGATCTTGGCCGCCTTGTCGAAGGCTTCACCGGCCGCGTCGTCGATGGTGCCACCTAACTTGGTCATGTCGAAGTAGTCGTTGACCTGCAGCAGCAACGTGTGACCACCCGAAACCGTCAGGCAGAGGAACGGGAACTGCGGCTTCGGCTTCTCCTCGCCGGGTTTGTCGAGGAAGTGCGCCAAAACGTGCGCCTGCAGGTGATTGACCTGCACGAGCGGGATGCCCAACGTGTAGGCCATCGACTTGGCGAAAGAGTTGCCCACCAAGAGCGAGCCCAACAGTCCGGGACCGTTGGTGAAGGCGATTGCCGCAAGCTGTTCCTTGCCGATGCCAGCACGTTTCAACGCCGTGTCGATCACGGGGATGATGTTCTGCTGGTGCGCACGGGAGGCGAGCTCCGGCACCACCCCGCCGTATTCCGCGTGGATTTTCTGACTGGCGATCACGTTCGACAGGATGACATTGTTCTCGATCACCGCCGCAGAGGTGTCGTCACAGGAAGATTCTATACCTAATATGTACATTGACTTTGACTTTTGACTTTGACTGACCCCACACTGCGCGACTTCGTCGCTTGTCTGGGGTTAATTGCGCTTCGCGCGTTTTGCCTCTCCGAGGCTGCTTAAGGAATTATGTTTTAAAACATGGGGGTTGACACATTCATAATTCATAATTCATAATTAATTTCTCCAACATGTCCATTGCCTGCTCCGGCAGCATCGGTTCCGACACCCGCTTCTTGCCTTCATAGACGCAGACGAGCCCGTGGGAGGCGCCCACAAGACCGTAATCGGCATCGGCCATTTCGCCGGGACCGTTGACGATGCAGCCCATGACTCCGATCTTGAGACCGGGATAGCCTGCAAAGCGCTGTTTTACAGCAGAGAATACCGACTGTATGTCATATTGCGTACGTCCGCAGGAGGGACAAGCCACAAACTCCGTGTTCAATATCTTAATACGGCAAGCTTGCATGATAAGAGATTCGTAATCAGCAATTTGCTTTTCGCTGAAATGCGGATTACGCAATTGGAGGTTCTTCAAGCCGTGTTGGAAATGGGCGTAACCAGTGATAGCCGCCGCCCGACAGTACCAGAGTTCCTCATCTTCGGAATCGTCTTCGAAGATCAAGGTTCCGTCTTGGATATTCAAATTGTTAACATCCAGATTTTCAACCGATTGAATCAACTTTCGACCGAACGGGCTCTCGTTCTCCGGCGGTTCGGTGAGCGAGACACGGATGGTATCGCCGATGCCCATCAGCAACAAGGCGCCGATGCCCGCCGCCGACTTCACCCTACCCTCTTTGTCGTTGCCCGCTTCGGTGACCCCGAGATGCAACGGATAGGACCAATTCCGCTGTAACATGCTGTCGTGTAGCAGTTTGGTGGCAGTCATCATCGTCAGCACATTGCTTGATTTCATCGAGATCACCACCTTGTGGAAGTCGTACTGCTCACAAATCTCCAGCCATTCGAGTGCCGACTGAACCATTGCTTCGGGAGTATTGCCGTAGCGACTGACAATGCGGTCGCACAGTGAGCCGTGGTTGATACCCAGACGCACTGCCGTGCCGTGCTGCTTGCAGATTTCGGACAACGGTTTGGCTCTCAACGCCATACGCTCCACCTGCGCGGCATACTCGCTGTCGGAGAGGTCGAGCTGCGAAAAGTTGCGCTTATCGGTGAAATTGCCGGGGTTCACGCGCACCTTGTCCATGAAGGTCGCCACCGCCTCCGCCACTTTGGGGTTGAAATGCACGTCCGCGACAAGCGGTACATGGCCGTAACCGTCCTTGGCCAGCTGGCTTTTGATGGCTTTGAGCGGTTCCACCTCGTTCAACGAGGGCACCGTCAACCGGACCATCTGCGCACCGGAATCGATCATCCGTTTGCACTGCGCCACGGAGGCCTGCACGTCGGCCGTGTCGGTATTGGTCATCGACTGCACCACCACGGGGGCATCCCCGCCAATGGTCACATTACCAATTTGGAATTGTCGTTTGCTGTTCACTTGTAATGGTTATTGGTTATGGGTTATTGGTTATTGAGGGTTATTGTGTTAAATATTAATGGGTTAAGGCAATAGTTTAGTTTACAGTTTACAGTTTACGGTTTAGAGTTTAGAGAGTAGTCCATATCTATGTTTAATCCAATAGTAAAGGGCAAAGGGCCAACTGCTAACTACTAACTACTAACTGCTAACTGCTAACTAATTAAAGCCCTGGGCTCGCAGCGGCACCTGCACATTGTCGCCAGTGATGAGCTGGTAGCCGGCAGCCTCCTCTTTGATATAGCCGATGATGGATACATTCTCCACCTTTTTGATCTTCTCGAAGTCAGACTGCTTGATGGTGAACATCAGCTCGTAGTCGTCGCCGCCGTTCAATGCGGCCACGGTATGCACAATGTCCAAATCTTTGAGGGTCACAAAGGTAAGCTCTGTCATCGGAAGTTTTTCTTCAAACAACACACAGCCCGTGTGAGATGCTTTGCATATCTGCATGACGGCGGTGGCCAACCCTTCGCTGACGTTGGCCATGGCGGTGGGCTGGATCTCCTCGCGGCGCAGACTCTCGATGATGTCGATGCGTGGTTCGGGCTTCAGCTCGCGACGCAGGAGATAGTCCTTGCCGGTGAAGTCGGGCTGTACGCCAGGGTTCTTCTCGAAGACCTTCTTCTCGCGTTCGAGGAGCAGCAAACCGGTGTATGCCGCAGCAAAGTCGCCGGAGACGCAGATGAGCTCGTTCTCGGCCGCGCCCTTGCGGGTGCAGAGCTGCGCTGGAGCACACTCCCCTATCGCGGTCATGGAGACCACCAGTTCGCGGGGCGAGGTGGTGAGGTCGAGACCTGCGATGTCGGCGTGTACCGTCTCGCAGCAGGCCGCCACGCCGCTCAGGATTTCGTGTACCATTTTCAGGTCGAAACGGTCAGAAACGGCGATGTTCACCATCAGCTGCGAAGGAGTGGCATTCATCGCCAGCACATCCGAAAAAGCGATGGTGGAGAGCTTGTAGCCGAGGTGGCGCAGCGGGAAGTAGGTAAGGTCGAAATGGACATTCTCCACGAACACCTTTGATGCGGTAACCATCTGGTTTCCATCAGGTTCCACCACGGCCGCATCGTCGCCCGTGGCCACAATAGTGGAACTGTTCTCCGCCGGGAAGAATTTCGCCAATTCCGCAATCAGTTCATATTTGCCGGGCATCTTCACCGGCTCTTGAGAAGGGGTTTCAGCCATATTGGAAAATTTGCGGCAAAAATACGATTTTTCAGGCAATAGTGGTCAGGCTATAACACAAACTCCTGTGGGAGGATGACATTCATCTCATTTATGAAAGATGAATTTGTGCATTTTTGCAAATGCTTATCTTGAGGAAAAGTTTTTATAAAATTCTGAAACAGAGCAAATTGTAAAACAAGTGAGTTTAGAAAATTGCAATAAATTATAGTCATTATAAAAAAATGTATTTTTGCCCCGTGATTCCTACGAACCCTGTTTAACGGACTTCGGCAGCTCCCGAGGAATCACTAGGAATTGTTTTATGAGAAGTCCAAAATATTGTAACATGTACAAGTTAACAACTAGATGTACACTGCGAATGATGATGGCCGCACTTTGCTGCTTGATGTTGTCGTTTGCTGCCTGTACAAGAGACAACAACGAAAACAGTGACACCATCACGATCAACACCGCCGCCCTTTACGAGGAACTGGGCATCCAAAACGAGATGTCGCAGGCACTTGCCGACGGCACCTGCACCATCACCGACACCGTGCTGATCTACAATCAAAGCGGCCAGTTGGTGAAGAAACTCGGTGCCATGAGCAATACGCTGCAGTCTTTGACTTTTAAGGTCGAAGGTCTGGCCGATGGCGTCTACACCCTCGTGCTCTGGCAGGCCGGCAACCCTGGCGAGGCGGCTTGGGCGCTTTCCGGCGAGGAACAACTTTCCACCGCCAACCTCATCGCACCCGCAACGCCAATAGACTTCGCCCTGTCTGCGGGCTATGCCTCGGCCACCGTCACGGCTAAAAAAGGGGTCGTCGGAGCCAACCTCACACCCAAAGCCATAGGCAGCGTCATAGAGATGCAAATCGAAAAATTTTCATTGACGAGTTTCTTGGTCGTCTCTTTATATGACTTCCAACCCCAACATTGTACAGGCATTCATCTTAACCCCTCCCTTGGCGAGAATGGCCGCTGGATCAACGAAACCCAGCAGGAAACGAAAAACGCGGTGTGTCGAGTCGTGAAGGAAACCCCAAGCGGCAAGTTTTTCACCCTGAGCCATGGTGAGAACATGGAGTTCCAACTCTGGGGCAAGAAAACCAACGGCGAGGATTCCATCGGCGTGATAAAACACAAGACCATCGGTAGCGGAGAGAATCTGGTTTGCTACTTAAACCTCTACCGTCGCTTATGGCAACCGCCGTTCTTAGGTTCTTCCGATGCATTCAACGCCTGGAAGGCCGATCGGGACGCCGGCTACGTCACTGTAGACCCTTATCTCAACTGGGGCGCCAGTATCGCCGAAGTGCAACAACACATCAACGCCAAGAACTGGTGGACTGACGGTAATGAGGATTTTGAATTCTGGGGTAATCCTTTTAATGGCTGGCACAAGTGGTATTTTGTAGCTCCCTATCTCACTGAGCAATACATTTACGAGACCTCCAACGGGCAGAATCTGCGTTATGTGTTAAGCTACTGTTGGGACAGTAACGTTCCTGCCGATGCTCGCAATAAAATGCTGGAACACCAAGGATTCCATAATACTGGAGCGATTGTGCAATTTGACGGCACTACCTACGAGCGTTTCCTCTCTGCCGACGGAGTGACCGAGGCTCTGGCACAGACTATAGCTGGATACGGGAATGGCTGGGAGGTCATTTACAGACCCGTGAACAGTCAAAAGAAGAAAAAATAACGATTGGCAGACGCGAAACGCCCTGTTTATCGCAATTGTCCGACGGCCTCAAATCATTTGAAACCGTCGGACAATATTTTTTATATTTTTGCCGAAAAATTGCAATATATTGGGGTTTATGAATAAAAAGGAAAAGAGTGGCGCTTTGTTCGAAATCACCATACTCGGCTGCGGGAGCGCGAAACCGACACTGCGGCATCACACCACCTCGCAGATTGTCTGCCTGAAGGGGGTCCCCTATATGATCGACTGCGGGGAAGGCACGCAAGTGCAGCTGATCAGATACAAGATCCACACCGGGAAGCTCGACCACATCTTCATCAGCCACTCCCACGGCGATCACTGCCTCGGACTGGCAGGACTGCTTTCCTCCCTCGCGCTCGACAACCGCTGCAACGACCTCCACCTCCACGTGCCGGCGGACCTGGAGCCGATGCTGCAGGCGCAAATCGACTTCTTCGTGCAACACCGGAATTTCGACATCCGCATCCACCCCATCAGCTGCCAACAGCCAACTATGATTTTCGAGGACAACAACGTGAAAGTCACCGCGTTCCCTCTCGACCACCGCGTGCCGTGCTATGGGTTCCTGTTTCAGGAGCAGCCCAGCGACCGACACATCAAGTCCGAATGCATCCGGCAGTATGGCATACCCTACGACGCCATCCGAAACATCCAACACGGCCATGATTTCACCACTGCCGACGGACAGCTGATTCCGAACCAAGAGCTCACTACCCCACCCGACCCCACGCGCAGCTATGCCTACCTTTCCGACACCCTCGTGGTGCCGCAATACGCTGAGCTGCTGCAAAACGTGGACCTGCTCTACCACGACGCCACCTACTGCGCCGGCGATGAAGAGCTCGCTTACAAATATTACCACGCCACTTCCAAGCAGGCGGCGGAGTTCGCGAAATCGTGTAACGTCAGAAAGCTCCTGTTAGGGCACTTCTCCTCGCGCTACAAAGACGAAAACCGGCTGTTAGAGCACGCCACCGACGTGTTCCCCGACACGCTGCTGGCGGATGAGGGACTGACGGTGGCCATCGGCGGATAACTTATACGCCTGCCTCCCCTGTCATTGGTCATCCTTTTCCGGCTTTTGCCTCTTTCACGCTTGCGCCAACTGCAAACCAAAAAGAAAGGCCCCTCTTTCGAGGAGCCTTCCCTTTAATCAGTTCAGCAAACTGAAGATTAGTAAGCGATGCCTTGAGCGATCATGGCGTCAGCAACTTTGATGAAGCCGGCGATGTTAGCGCCCTTCACATAGTTGATGTAGCCGTTAGCCTCGGTACCATACTTCACGCAGTTCTGGTGGATGCTGTTCATGATGCCGTGCAGTTTTGCATCGACTTCAGCAGCGGTCCAGCCCAGGTGAGCGGCGTTCTGGGTCATTTCGAGACCAGAGGTAGCCACACCACCGGCGTTGGCAGCCTTACCAGGAGCGAAGGAGATACCAGCCTTTTGCAGCTCGGCAACAGCGTCAGCCGTGCAACCCATGTTGGAGACCTCGACAACGTATTTCACGTTGTTGGCGATCAGCTTCTTGGCATCGTCGCCGTTGAGCTCGTTCTGGATAGCGCAGGTCATAGCGATTTCGCAAGGAACTTCCCAAACTTTCTTGCCAGGGAAGAACTTGGCGGAAGCGAATTTCTCTGCGAACGGAGCGACCACGTTGTTACGGGTAGCGTTCAGCTCGTTCATGTATTCGATCTTCTCAGGAGTGCTGATGCCTTCCTCGTCGAGGATGTAGCCATCAGGACCGGAGATAGCGACCAGGTTAGCGCCCAGCTCAGCGAGTTTGAGAGCGGTACCCCAAGCCACGTTACCGAAACCGGAGATGATGCAGCGTTTGCCCTTCAGGGTGTCCTTCTTGGCATCCAACATGCCTTCCAAGAAATAGACAGCACCGTAACCGGTAGCCTCAGGACGGATCAGAGAGCCGCCCCACTCAAGACCCTTGCCGGTGAGCACGCCGACGTGTTCGCCACGGAGTCTCTTGTATTGGCCATACATGAAGCCGATCTCACGACCGCCAACGCCGATGTCACCAGCGGGAACGTCGGTGTCGGGTCCGATGTATTTCTGCAGCTCAGTCATGAAGTTTGCCCTTAGGATCGAAATCGGAACCGCCCTTACCGCCGCCCATAGGCAGAGTGGTCAGGGAGTTTTTGAAGGTCTGCTCGAAAGCAAGGAACTTCATGGTGTCTTCCGTCACGGTCGGGTGGAAACGCAAACCGCCCTTGTAGGGACCGATAGCCATGTTGTGTTGAACACGGTAACCTCTGTTCACTTGGATTTCGCCCTTATCATCAACCCAAGTCACTTTGAACTTGACGATTCTTTCGGGTTCCAACAAACGCTCAACGATCTTGTAGTGATCGTATTTGGGGTGTTCGTTCACGAAGTCGCAAATGGTTTCGAGGACTTCTCTAACGGCCTGGTTGTACAAAGGTTGGCCAGGGTTCTTTTCTTCAGTTTGTTTGATTAATTTTTGAAGATCCATACTATTTATTAATTTAAGTTTGGTGTTTTTTTGAATTGGAAATTCGGGTGCAAAAGTATAAAATTTATATGACACTGGGCACAAAAAAATTATTTTCTTTTTTTTGGACCAATTCATCCCAAGATTTCTCCATGCGACACCTCCCTCATGGGACAGAAAAGATGACGAAAGCAACTTTGGCATATATTATCATTTAAAAATGCACCTGACACGCATTTTTTTGATATAGTAATTTTCACATACACAAGTATCAGAAAATCAATTAAATGCATATAAAAATCCATTGAAAAAAGAGCCCTCGATAGGGTAAAAATTGCCACATCAGAAAAAAAATCTTGCATTATTTATCAAAAAGTGCGTAATATTAAAAAAAAATTAGTATTTTTGCAGCACTTTTGACAGGCACATTTGAGGAAAGAAATGAAAGCCAGACTTTTGTGGTTCTATCAAAAGCCCACGTATGGAATACGTAAAAAGAATAGCAGAAATTAATTGAATTTTGTATATTTCAAAGCAGGTAAAATTATGAAGTTGAAAAAAGAAAAAGTCATGTTGGTGGATAGCAGCGACAATCTGCGCCACGTGATTAAGGATTATTTTGAAATGTCCGGCTATGAAGTCGTGGATTTCAAAGAAGGCAGTGAAGCCGACGCCTCTTTCAACAAGGGCATGTATGACATTTGCGTCATCGATGTTGCATTGAAACATTACGACGGCTACAAATTGCTGCAGAACATGCGCAAAATCGACAAGAACGTCCCGATCATCGTCCTTTCATCCTACAACTCCAAAGAGGACCGCATCAAAGGCTTCAACTTGGGCTGTGACGACTATGTGACTAAACCGTTCAGCATCGAGGAACTGGGATTGCGTATGCAGGCAATCCTCCGTCGTTGCCGCAACAACGTCCGTCACGAATACGTCGCCGAGGACGAGACCATCAAGTTCGGCAACTTCCTGCTCAACTACACGGAGATGCAGCTCATCCATCCCAAAATCACCCGCACCCTTACCCGTAAGGAATGCGAGTTGCTGAAACTGTTGCTCGACCACAAGAACAAGCTCGTGCCCCGCGAAATCATCCTCCGCGAGGTATGGGGTGAGGACGACAACACCACCAGCCGCAGCATGGACGTGTTCATGACCAAGCTTCGTGGCTACATCCTGGTCGATTACGAAGACAAGGTGCTCCCCAAAGAGCCCGGTCAACGGAAGATCAAATACGAGGACGGCTTCCAACCCGAAGTCGAAATCTGCAACATCCACGGCACCGGCTTCATGCTGAGAGTTTTGGACAAATAAGAGAATGAGAGGATTAGATAATTAGATAATAAGATCATTTACTAGATAAATATGTCAAATATTGATAAATTGTTTGCAAGCGTGGCTCAAAAGGGCCACGTTTGTGTTGGTTTAGATACCGACGTTACCTATTTGCCTGAGGCGCTGGCCCAGCAATTCCCGAATATCGAGGACGGACTGTTCGCCTTCAACAAGGCCATCATTGACAGCACGTTGGACGTGAGTGCCTGCTACAAGGTGCAGATTGCCTATTACGAGGCATACGGCATGGCCGGACTCCGCGCCTACTGCCGCACCCTCGCCTACCTGCGCGAGAAACAGGCCGTCATCATCGCCGACATCAAGCGCGGCGATATCGCCAAAACCGCCGAAATGTACGCCAAAGCGCACTTCACCGGCGAGTTCGAGGCCGACTTCATCACGCTGAGCCCATATATGGGTCTTGACAGTCTCTCCCCATATCTTCCTTATATTAAGGATAATGGCAAGGGCGTGTTCGTGCTTATCCGCACCTCCAACGAGGGCGCGAAGGACATCGAGTACCTGCCCACGGAGAATGGCAAGCGCGTCTATCACGTGGTTGGCGAAAAACTGCAAACGCTCGGCAAGGACTACCTTGGCGAGTGCGGCTACTCAGCCATCGGTGGCGTGATGGGCTGCACCCATCCCGACGAAGCCGCGGAAATCCGCCAGAAGCTTGACACCACCTTCTTCCTCATCCCCGGCTACGGTGCCCAAGGCGGAAAGGCTGAAGACATCGCCAAGTACCTCCGCAACGGCAACGGCGGCGTGGTCAATTCCTCCCGCGGCATCCTCCTCGCCTATCGCAAACAGGAAAACGGCGCGGCAAACTTCGCCGACTGCGCCCGTGCGGAAGCGATCCGTATGAGGAACGATATTCGTAAATGGTTATAGGTTATTGGTTATTGGTTATTGAAATTGGCAATTCCAGGGGCAAAAACAATGTCTGGATTAATTGTCATTCATAATTCATAATTCATCATTCATAATTGAATATGGGTATTTCGATGCAAATCCTCGGCCTTCTGGCCAGCCTGACGTTCCTGGTCGTCACCCACGAGCTCGGGCATTTCACCTTCGCAAAAATCTTCAAAACCCGCGTAGATCAGTTCTACGTCTTCTTCAACCCTTGGTTCTCCATCATGAGGATGAAGCGCTTCGACGGGAAAATGCATTTCAGCTTCTTTTCCACCAAGGCGCCGGAAGAGTGGGCCAACCACCCCGAATCCACCGAATGGGGACTCGGCTGGCTGCCGCTCGGCGGCTACTGCTCCATCAACGGCATGGTCGATGAGACCACCAAGGCCAGCGACCTGAGCAACGAGGTACATCCGTGGGAGTTCCGCGCGAAACCCGCGTGGCAGCGCTTCTTCATCATCATTGGCGGCGTGCTCGTCAATTTCCTCACGGCCATCATTATATATATACTAATGTGTTTCACGTGGGGCAACGACTACATCCCGCTCAGCAGCGCCAAATACGGCCTCGAATTCTCGCAGGAGATGCTCGATGCCGGCTTCCAAAACGGTGACAAGGTACTGATGGTCGATACCACGCACCCGCAAACCCTCGGCGACTTCGCCAATACCGTGCTCCTCGACAACGTCAAGACCGTGACGGTGGAGCGCGACGGAGAAGAGGTGGTCATTGACATCCCGAAAGACCTGCCCCGCAAGGTGGTGGGCGCGGGAAGTTCAAGCCTTTTCTGCAATTACCGCATCCCGTTCGTCATCGACAGCGTGCTGGCAGGCACCCCGGCAGACCAAGCCGGTCTGCAAAAGGGCGACTCGCTCGTCGGCATCAACGACTCCGCGATGTTCTGCTTCTTCGACTTCAAGAAAGTTTTCATGGAGAACAAAAACGGGGAACTCCAGATCGACTACATGCGTGGCGACAGCCTCTGTCACACGATGCTGACCCTCGACTCGATCGGCAACATGGGCGTAGCCTACAAACAGCCCGCCGAATTCTTTGAGGTGGTGCATGTAGATTACACCTTCTGGCAATCCATCCCGACCGGCATCAAGCAGGGTTTCAGCACGTTGGGCAACTATGTTAAACAGTTCAAGATTGTGTTCACCAAGGAGGGCGCGACCCAGCTCGGCAGTTTCCTCACCATCGGCAGTATCTTCCCGAAAGTGTGGGATTGGTACCGTTTTTGGAGTATGACGGCCCTGCTCGGCATCATCCTCGCCTTCATGAACATCATCCCGATCCCCGGTCTCGACGGCGGCTACATCCTTTTCATCCTCGTGGAGATGATCACCGGCAAGAAGCCCAGCGACAAGTTCCTGAGCGTCGCCAACACCATCGGCTTCGCATTCCTCATCATCCTTATGGTCTATGCCTTGGGGCTGGACTTCAAGAGGTTCATATTTAAATAGTTAGCAGTCAGCAGTTAGTAGTTAGCAGTTATAACGAAGAACGTAAGCAGTATGAATAACGAAGAACTGAAGCAAGAAATCGCTCGCCTGAAGCGCGAGAAAAACGCCATCATCCTAGCACATTACTACACCCTACCCGAAGTGCAGGAGGTGGCCGACTTCGTGGGCGACAGCCTCGGACTGGCCCGCAAGGCTGCCGAGACCCAGGCCGACATCATCCTCTTCGCCGGCGTGCACTTCATGGCGGAGACGGCCAAGATCCTCAACCCCACGCGCAAGGTGCTCGTGCCCGACATGAGCGCAGGCTGCTCCTTGGCCAACAGTTGCAAAGCCGAGAAGCTCGCCGAATTCAAAGCGAAACACCCTGACCACAAGGTGCTGGCGTATGTCAACTGTACGGCGGCGGTGAAGGCCCAGTGCGACCTGATCGTCACCTCCGGCAACGCCCTGAAACTCGTCAACCAGCTGCCCAAGGACGAGAAGATCATCTTCGTGCCCGACGGCAACCTCGGCGACTACATCAACCGGATGACGGGTCGCGAGATGCTCCTGTGGGACGGAGCCTGCTGCGTGCACGACCACTACGAGGTGGAGGATTTGGAGAAGGCCAAGGCTGAGCATCCCAACGCTTTGGTGGTGGCGCACCCCGAGTGTCGCCGCGAGCTGCTGGAGAAGGTCGATTTCATCGGTTCCACCGCCGCCATGCTCAACTACATCGGCGAGAGTGACGCCAAAGAGTTCATCGTGGTCACCGAGAGCGGCATCATCTACGAGATGCAGAAGCGCAACCCCGACAAGAAGCTCTACACGCTCTACAACGGTGCGGTCAAGCACGACTGCGTGAACATGAAGAAGAACAACCTCCTGAACATCTACGCCGCCCTCCTCGAGGAGCAGCCCGAACTCATCATGGACGAGGAACTGCGACAGAAGGCACTAGTGCCGATACAGCGGATGCTAGAACTCAGTTAGCAGTTAGTAGTTAGCAGTTACAGCGGCTAACGAAAATATTTCGGTCGAAGGACCATTCCCCTTCTTTTTAAGAAGGGGTGGCCGAAGGCCGGGGTAGTAATATAAAAATCTTCCTTAAGCAGCCTCGAAGAGGCAAGACGCACGCAGTGCAATTAACCCCACACAAGGCGACAGCCGCAGTGTGGGGAACAACGGCACCCCGCGAGGTAAGCGTGTCGGAGACACGCCACAATAATCGAAAAAACAACACTCACCACGACCACGTCACCGGCATCTGGTAATAGCAACGCACTGGAACACCATTCACCGTCGCCGGTTCCCATTTGGGCATGGACTGAACCACGCGAAGAGCCTCTTCGTCATGAAACTCTGGAAAGAGAGAAACCTTGACTCTCGGTTGCATGACACTTCCGTCTTTCTCTACGACAAACTCAACCAGCACAGTCCCGGTAACATCCAAAAAAGGGTTATCGGGCCATCGTTTCGCCCGCTGCAGATAGGCACACAGTGAATCCGCACCGCCAGGAAACTTCGGAAAAAACTCAGGAACACGAAAGATTGTATCACCGTCAACGATTTCGATGCGATCAAAATCAGGATCGAACTGCAAATCAATATCCGTATCGTAGTGTGACGCCACGAAAACCGTGTCCTTTCCTTGTATCTGGATCATGCGGGAATAATTCGGTCCGCTTTGAATAATATTCAATACAACTTCCTCTTGATCCGCATACGAATTCCACTTCTTGACAAACTTCTTCAACGATTTTGTCCAATCATTCCCGAACTTCGCATGGATAGGCAATGTATTGTCCCAGTCGCGTCTATAAATTATTGGCGCATATTGGGGTACAAAACTGGAAAAATAATCAAACAGTTCCATGATATATTTTTTTCCATTCGGAAAAGAAAAAATCAAATAGGTATCATGTAAGAAACTATACTGAATATCTTGGTCGTCATAGTCATGGATACATTTCATGTTTAGAAACGTGATGGAATCCTCTGTCAATACAATATCCCCATATTGAAACTGACAAAGCGTATCATACATGATACAATTCGTGCACTTGTTTTTGACGAGTACAGCGGAGGGCATCGTTTGCCGTTTTTGCGCGGAAACAACAAAAGCCATCGCGCAAAAAGCGACGGTCAAGGCCAGTGGCAACACCCTATTTCGATTGCGAAACATCATGGCGCGAAGATACATTTTTTTCGCGTCCCTACCCCGCCCTTCGGGCACCCCTTCCAAAGGAAGGGGAATTGGGGGCGACCGCTATTGTTCTCAGTTCTCGTATGCAATAGCTAACCACGGCACAAACTATTGCCTATTGCCTAAAAAATACTATCTTCGCGGCCTGAAAATTCCAACCGTAAGATGAAGAAAAACGTGTTCCTGACCGGCGCGACCGGCACTATGGGTTGGGCGGGGCTCAAAGAGCTGCTCCGCTATCCCGAACAGTACAATGTGACCATTTTAGCCCGGAAGAGTCCAAAAAACGAAAAAAAATTAGCCCCGATTGCGGACAAAATCCGTATCGTGTGGGGCGACCTAATGAACTACGACGACGTGCTTCGCGGTGTCACGGGTTCGGACATTGTGCTGCATGTGGGCGGCATGGTTTCCCCGCAGGCCGACTACTACCCCGAGAAGACCCTGAAGGTCAACGTGGGAAGCGCCGAAAACGTGGTGAAGGCCATCCTCGCGCAGCCCAATGCCAACGATATCAAAGCCGTCTATATCGGTTCGGTGGCGCAGACCTCCGACCGCAACGTACCGCTGCACTGGGGACGTACCGGAGACCCTGTCCGCGCCAGCGTCTTCGACTTCTACGGTGTCAGCAAGATCATCGCCGAGCGCGTCTTCGCCGACTCCGGCCTCAAACACTGGGTCAGCCTGCGTCAGTCCGGCATTCTCTACCCCGAAATCCTCAAAAACTTCGACCCCATCATGTTCCACGTGCCCATCCACGGCGTGCTGGAGTGGGCCACCGTGGAGGACTCCGGCCGACTGCTGGAGTGCGTCTGTCGCGACGAGGTGCCCGACGAGTTCTGGAACAGATTCTACAATATCAGCAGCGGTCCCGACTACCGCATGACCAACTACACGATGGAATGCCGCGTATTGAAGGCCACCTACTGTCCCCCTCCCGAGAAAATCTTCGACCCCAAATGGTTCGTGCTCAAGAACTTCCACGGTATGTACTATCTGGATGCCGACGTGCTGGAGAACTACCTGCACTTCCGCGCCAACGTGCCCGTGGACGACTATTTCCAACAGCTAAGCCAGTCGGTTCCGGGATTCTTCAAGTTGGCCAAACTCGCCCCGCCGTTCATTATCAAGGCGGTGCTGCGGAATCTGGCCAACAAGAAGACCTACGGCACGCAATATTGGATCAAGCAACACGACGATGCCAAGATCCGCGCTTACTACGGCAGCATGGAGGATTATAACGCCATCCCCGACTGGAAAGATACTGACTTATCGGAGCCTGCAGGACCGGAAAAGGCCATCCACATTGACCACGGTTATGACGAATCCGTACCATTGGAAAAACTGACGGTCAGCGATTTGCAGAAGGCGGCCGAGTTTCGAGGGGGGAAGCTGCTCTCCACAGAATACGACGGCGACCCAGGAAAGCGACTGACCTGGCAATGCTATGCCGGACACACCTTCGAAGCCTCCCCGAAACTAGTTTTGGAAGGCGGCCACTGGTGTCCCGAATGCTTCCCGCCCGAGTGGAAGTATGAGGAGGAGGCGGAGCATAATCCGTTCTTTGCGCAGGTTTTTCTTGACCATTGACTGTTGACTGTTGACCATTGACTGTTGGCATTAGTAATTGTTTCAAGTTTCAGGTTTCAAGTTTCAGGTTTCAGGTTTCAGGTTTGCGGATACAACGCCGCAAAACCAACCATTTTTGCATAACACTCGCTTCCATATTTTTCTTGAGAAGCGAGTGTTTGTTTTTCAAAACACTATATATCAAAACATTACAATCGAACAATAAAAATCAGGGAGACCGTCAAACTAAAGCAAAAAAATACTACCTTTGCACGCTAATTTTTGAAATATAATGTATAACTAAAATATTAAGAATTTATGGCAGCAATTGGCGCAATTCGTAAGCACGGTGTGCTTTTATTGGTAATCATCGGTTTGGCCCTTTTGGCTTTCATTTTGGGCGACTTGTCCAACGTGACCCGCACATTCTCCAACAAATATGTGATGGCCAAAATCGATGGCAAGAAGATGGATCAGCAGTACAGCAAGGAATATGAGGAAAACACTGCCCTCATGAAACTCCTGCAGAAGAAGACCTCCTTCGAAGACAACGAGATGTATCAGATCCACGAGATGACCTGGCAGCAGATGCTTCAGGACAAAGCGTTGGACAAAGAGTTGGCAAAATTGGGCATGACCTACACCAGCCAAATGATTGAAGATTACAAGGAAAACATGGTGGCTTCTCTCAGCACCCAGCAACCCAACCAGTACATCGCACAGTTTGCCAATGCACTGGCTGAACTCTATGGTCCCGAGAATGCCATGAGCATCATCTCCAACATCGAGACGCTGGCCAACAACGACCAGACCAAGGACATCTACAACGCTTATCAGGCATTGGTTCGTTTTGCCATCAGCGCTGAGAAATCCCAACAATATTTCGCCCTCGCACAGGGTTCCATCTACTTCTCCGACCCGTTGGCGAAAAAGCTGGCCAAGGACAACAACACCGCCATGGTGTCCCTGATGACCGTCAATCCTGAGATGACCGCCTTCCAGAACCTCAAAGCCGAGGTTTCTGAAAGCGAAGTCAAGGATTTCTACAAGACCCACAAGAACGAACTCTTTGATGTGAAGACCCGGAACCGCGACATCAACGTGGCTATCTTCCCCATCAACCCCACGACTGCTGACCTGAAGGCCATCGAAGACAGCGTCCGCAAGGATTTCACCGCCTTCACCCAGGCAGCCAGCATCGCTGAATACAATGTGTCGAAAGGTAACGCAAATGTGGTGGACAGCACCTACTACAAGGAGAGCGACATCACCATGCAGGAACTCGACAGCCTCATCTTCAAATCCTCTGTCGGCAGCTACATCGAACCTTTCACCTACGAGAACGTGAAATGGTACTTTGGCAAGGTCTTCGGCGTTGCCAACCGTCCCGACTCTGTGATGGTGGCCACCATCGAGCTCCCCTTCAAGACCGCCCAATACAAAGAGGCTCCCTACAGCAAGAAGGAAGCTCGTCTGCTGGCTGACAGCCTCCGTCAAGTCATCACTTCCGGTACTTCTATCTTCTCCCTGCAACCCAACTACCTCTATGGTCGTGAGCAAGGTGACACCACCTTCTGGATGCCCGAGAGAGGCACCATGCCCGAACTCTACAACAACCTGCTGACCACTCCTAACGGCGGCATCTACGTCTATAAGGCTCCCAACGGCTATATCGTGTTCCAAGTGCTTGACCGCACCCAACTCATCGAAAAACGCCAGTTCGTCCTCTATGATTACGACATCACCGCTTCCGACGCCACCATCAACGCCCTGCGCTCCCAAGCTAACCAGTTCGCCGCAAGCATCTCCAACAATGAAGAACTGCTCGCCAACGCTGCTAAGCAAGGTATTCAGGTGGTCAATGGTCAGAACGTAACCTCTATGTCTGCCAACATCGGCCAACTGCCCAACTGCCGCGAAATCGTCAGCTGGTCCTTCGGTGACGATGTGAAGAAAGACGCCATCTCTGACGTGTTCAACATCAACAGAATGTTCTTCGCCGTCGCTTCCGTGGCTCAAGTCCGCGAAACCGGCATCCAGAAATACAAAGACGTGAAGGATGAGATCAAAACCATGCTTGAGCGTCAAAACAAAGTGGCCTTGGTTGCTGAACAACTCAACAAGGATCTCGCTTCTGGCGGTATGCAGGCTCTGGCTCAGAAATATTCCGTTGCCATGAACGACAGCGTGGTGCTGAGCTTCGCCGGTGACTACTACATGAACCGCGGCGTCGATAGCAAGGCTATCGGTCAGATCTTCGGTCTGCAGAAGAACAAACCCACGGCTGTCAGCGGTAACAACGTCGCTTACGTGGTCAACGTCCAAGAGACTCGCGAAGGCCAAGCTTCTCCCAACCTGATGATGGAGAAGAACTACCTGCAGAGCGCCGTCCTCGGTCGCGAACGCAACGAGAACACACTGCTAGGCTACCTGATCAACGAGATGAACGTGCTCGACAACCGCGTGCGTTTCTATCAGAAATAAGCAGTAAAATGCAAGTATAAAAAATAGGCTTCCAATCGGAAGCCTATTTTTTTATGCAAAAAATCAAAATGATTATTTCACTTCGTCTATCATCTTCTTGAAGAAGCTGGCTCTTGCGGCACCTTCGCCAGTGTTGAGGAGCACGGTTTCGCCGTTGCGGATCTGGCCTTCCTCAAGAGCTTGATAGAAGCCGGCCAAGCATACGATGGAGGCGGGTCCGAAGTAGATGCCACGTTCGTCCTTGACGATGCGACCGTATTTCGCCAGCTCGCTCTCCTTCACGCGCAGGAACGTGCCGCCGCTCTTGCGCACGATAGGCGCCACAATCGGGTACATGCCCGGATTGCCGGCGGAGAGGATGGAAACCATGGTCTGCGGATTCGGGATAACCGGATAGTTCTTCTCGTAACCTTCCGGGAATCCGGCCTTCGTGGCACTCTCCCACCCTTGCACCATCGGGTCGCAGGTGTCTTGCTGGATGAGCAGCATACGGGGCATTTTGGTCTCCGGGAAGGTGGTTTGCAGGTCGCGGATACCCTTGTCGAGAGCGATGGGACCTGTGCCGCCCGCCACCGCCTGTACATACACATCGGGCATCTTGCCCAGCTGACGCAAATACTCGAAAACCATCGTCATCTTGGCTTCTACACGAATGGGATCGATGTTGCCGGTGGAGATCAGCACGTGATTTTTCTCGTGGAAGTCGTTGGCCTCCTTCTTGGCATCGCCGTATGTGCCGTCGCACACGACTACTGTCTGCCCGTAGGAACGGATGGCCTTCACCGTATCCTCGCACGCATCGTGCGGCATGAAGACCGTGAACTTGATGCCGGCCTCAGCCAAATAGCGGGCGTAAGCGGTGGCCGTGTTGCCGGTGGAAGCCACGCAGAACTCCTTGACACCGTTTTCTTTGAAAAGAGATGCGGCCAACGAAGCGGCGATGTCCTTGAAGGTGTTGCTGCCGCCGTTCAGGTCGTTGCGATAAACCATCACCTTGCAATCGACGCCGTATTTCTCCTTCGCCACCTTCTCCAAGAAGTCCCACTCCTCAATCGGGATGGCACCCTCACCAAAAGTGACGATGTTCTTCTTGTCCATAACAGGCAGGAAGTCAAAATAGTGATAAAAATTCGCGGGCTTATGTACGGGTTTAGTCAGTTCCGTGATATGGTGATAATCAGCGCTATAGACGACATCCGCGCGTTTACAGCCGCACTTGCACTGCTGGTTCTGTGAAAACCAAGTGGCAAAGTCGGGAATGGTTTTGCCGCACTGTGTGCAGACCAATTTGTATTTATTTTCCATAAAAAGCGTTTATTTTCTTGACTAAGCGAACAAAGGATTCGCCGCCGCAAAAATACAATAAATTCCGTTGTGAAGTGTCATCGGGTTGGAACATGCAAAACATTTGCAATCTACCGTTGACCGATGGAGATTGCAAATGTTTTGCGTGTTTTCCAAAGAAAAATTATCGAACAATGTTTGGATATTAAAAAAAGTGTATTTTTGCAGCGGAGTTGGGTGAAAGCCCAACTGACGATTCTGCGGATTCGTCGCCGGCGTTGGCTGATACTTCGTGTGTCAGCCTTACGTGTTTTTATAGTACAATCTCAAGCCTTCGGCGGTTCGTATCCAAAGTTCTTCTACAAAAGATCCTTTCTTTATTCGCTCTGCAAGTGATTTTCTCATCTGACGGTCGGTGAGCCCACAATCTTCAATGATTATTCTGCCTGATTGCTTGAACCCATGGTTGCACATGTTGCGGAAAGACCTTTTGGGATTCACCCCAGAGAAACCCTCATGTTCATACCACACTCCATCCACCAGTAAATCAGGGCACTTGCCGTAGTATGGCGTTCCGCGCAAAGAGCCGAATATCCTGTCGTATGCCGGGTTCTTATACGGCACATCCAATTTCGGCGGCATCACCACGTGCTTGCCCTGTTTGGCGAAATGTTTCGCGCAATTAAGGATACGTCGGAAATCCTCTGTGCTGCGGTTGATAGCGTTATACACTACCACCATTCCTCCGTTCGGGAAGGTTGTCACCATCTCTGTGGTGAGGTCAATCGGGTGTCTATCAGCGCGTTTCGTCTCCAAAGCCGGAATTTTTATAATTCGGCAAAGATACGAATTATTTTAATGTAATAATAACAAATGTTTTATTAACAATTAATTGTAAATTTTGCGTTTTCGACATAATTAGGAGTATCCGTTTCCCAGCGGATGAAACCACCGGTCGCCCGTCACACGTTACCTGCAAATGTTTTGCGGTTTTTGGGGTTCGCCTGCGGCGGACAAGACAGTGTGCGCAAAAGCCTGCCCTTGCGTGCACTTCTGCTCTTTCGAATCCTCCTGCCCTTGCGTGTACGAGGTTCCGTTTGGCACGTTTGCCCTCGCGAGTTACACTCTGACTTTTTTCGGTATGATTACTCTTGCGAGTTCCTGTCTCGCTTTTCCGGCCAAACGGAATGGCGGTGGGTTGATCGATAGGGTAAAGTGTATCGATATGTGGGCTTTTCGAAACGGCAAGCAACAACGATTAACCGGGAAACGGCAGTCTAGACTTTAACGAAAAGCGCGCCTCCATTCCGTTTGGCCAACTTTTGGTAACGAAAAAGCCTCGCATCAACGAGGCACACGTATTAACGAAAGGGCTTTGCCAGCACGGGCCAAACGGAATCTCGGGCTCGCAAGGGGATGGGGGTTACGGGGACCGTGGATCGGTGAACTGCGAACAGCCTTCAAAAGTTTTGTATCTTTGCGGTGGTGAAGGGCTACTATTGCTTTTCCCTAAAGAAATCAAATGCCCTGTATATTTCTGAATAGGAATTTCCGGTATGTCCGAAAGCTTCGGCCCTGGTTTTCGCCGATTCCAATTTCCCATCCGCGCACAGGTCAGAAACCCATTTTATCTCCTGCAAAAACTTTTCCTTTTTCTCGTAATCCGGAATATATTTGCGCAACGCTTTCTCCGTGGCGGCGGAATCCTTGAAGAACCTGTTCGTATTTTCGTAATGCAGTAGAAACCAGTATTCTATGGAAGTGAGACTGTCGCAAAGCAGGACATTCTTTTTGTTAGCGTATTTCTTTCGGATGGATTCCAGTTTCTTTTTTTCAGCATTGAATTCTGTTTTCAATCTTTCTTGCCATAATTGTTTAGAGGTTGATTTGTGGGAATGCTCCGAAGTTTCCTTGATTATATGCTTTTTGTATGGAGGACAATCGGTTCAGCCCCCTGAATTCTGCCAACGAATAGACATCCGTATGGCCGGAGGCGAGCTTCTCGGTGAACCAGACGCTGTCTTTGCGGAAAATGCGTTGGTCGTTTTGCTTCGTCACCTCATTGAGTAGCGGGTCGTAATGAGTGGTGACAAGCAGTTGGGACCGGGACTTAGTACGCAAATAGTTTAGCAAAAGAAACTTAAGAAGCTGTGGATGCAAAGAGTTTTCAACTTCATCTATAGCAAGCACTGCATTTTTCTGTTGTGCATCGTAAATGGCTGTTTCAAGTCCCAAGGTGCGCAGAGTACCAAACGATTCATCGTCTTTGGTAAGATAATACTTGGTTCTCCCGCCATCTCCAGCAACTGTATGCTCAAAAATCGTACGATATTGAGGTATCGTTCTCTTATTCTTGATTCTTCTCTTTTCGGAATCAGGAACTTTATCGTTGTTCAAAAAGATGTCAATGTAGAACTCAGGTATCTCTTCCTCTATAACTTTGGCACTAACACCTGAAATGTTATAATCGGCTTGTCTCAAAAAATCAAGCAAATGTGCTTTCAATTTTTCATCAGTTGCAATATATTCCTCCGACAGTTCAAACATCCTGGTTTTTGGAAGAACCACAGGCTTTATTTGACGAGTAATCCATAGTTTTGCATCATCAATTGCAGGAAGGGAAACATTCACCTTATTCCGAGCAACAAAGAAAGACATGTTTTTCAAACATTCCACGGAGATTTTTTCTTTTTCGTATGCGCTAAGCTTTAAGGGAGCACCAAAGTGTATGACAGATTGGTCGTTCTCCAATTTTCGATCGAAGAGCATAGTTGGTTGCACCGATTTATAGTAGTAGAGCTTCTCAGATAACACAGCATGTTTCGTGGCAGAAAGTTGATACCAGTATTTAGTGCTTCCCACATAAAAAATGATTTCAAATTCAGAAGGGTTATTCGGTGTCTCCGCATCCAAAAGAAAGGGAATGACTTCGACACCCACATCAACAGATTGTGGTTGCCGCCGCCAAAATGAGCCCAAAAATCGCAACACAGACAGCAAATTGGACTTTCCCGATGCATTCGCCCCATACACCATCGCGAAGCGCTGAAGCCGCACCCCTGGAGCGACCTCCACCACATGGTAATCCTCCGCAAAAGTATCCTTAGTCGCCTCAAAGCTGAAGGTTACTTCGTCCTTGAACGACAGGAAGTTTTTAACCTTAAGTTCTTGTATCATATCCGTCTCGTTTTTCAGTCGGCAAAAATACAAAAAAAATCACATCATTCGATTTTTATTTTTAAAATCAGATAATTTTATGTAAAATTCAAAAATAGAATTCGTCAAATTGCGTTTCTATTAAAAGTTTTGTATCTTTGCAAGCCCAAAACAGCAAATCGCAAACGTTGAGAAATGGAAAAACAGATCATCACCGGACCGTTGGACATAGCGCAGCGGATAGCGCTTGAGGAGTATATGTACCACAAAATAAAGGATGCCATGCGGTATGATGGGAAATGCGTGGCCTGGTATAAGCTCTCGGAAATGAGCGACTTTTTCGACATCGACGAGCTCTGGGACGACAACGGCAAGCAATGCGCTGTCCTCGACACGGAAGAATGCCGGTATATGGTGGATGACCAAAACAAGTTCGACATCCAATTAGCCTTTATAGATGCACGTACCAGGGCCTGCCGCGAGTACAAGAGAGATATTGACCCGCTGGCCTGGATGGAGGCGCTTATTGGCGGGTACGGAGGGTGAGACCATTGCTAATGATTGCCCCGGGGTTCGCCTGCGGCGAATAAAAATTTGTCACACAGAAAGCACGGAAATCACAGAAAGGTTCGCCTGCGGCGAATAAAGATGTTGTCACACAGATTTCACGGATTACACAGATTTTTTATGGGTGATGATGGGCCGAAGATAAGATTCACACCTGTCTTTCCGCACTTGAAATGTAGTTTTGTATAACTCTTACATGATTTATTCGTTGGCATTGTTTTTGCAAGATTTCAAGTTGTTAGAAATACAATTGCTATATGAAGAACTCTGCTACAGAATACGAACTTTTCACACAACGTGTTTATCAAAAGCTAGTGAACAATGATGTTCTCAAACCCACAAAAGTAGAACATGATGTGAAACTGCTAGGAAAATCAGGTTGTGATCACCAAATTGATGTATATTGGGAATACGAAATTGCTGGCAACAAACACCGCGTAGCCATTGAATGTAAGAACTACAGTTCGTTAGTTCCTGTAGGAAAAGTGCGAGATTTTCAGGGTGTTTTGGCTGACTTGAAAAACGTGAATGGCATTATGGTTTCCAGCAAAGGATTCCAATTTGGTGCGAAAAAATATGCGGAAGAATACGGCATTTCTTTGAAAGAGTTACGAGCACCGACGCGAGATGATATTGTAGGAGAGATAACTACAATCATTCACATTGACAGAACTCGCTGTCTCTATTTGATTGACGAAGAGTATGCCAAGCAAAAGAATCTCAATTTGCAACGGTTGCGTGATTATCTTGCTTTTACTGACCCGAATAAAGCTGAATATTGGAGAGCTGGTACCCATTTGCCGCTTGAAATAAAAAACAGGATAATATACGATTTTACAGGAAAGAAAATTACTTCACTTGATGAGTTGGAGAAGCAATTACCTGAAAAACCCGAATCAAATTCCTCGCAAGTATTCAAATTTGCGGATGCTTGGATTGAGACACGTTACTGGGGACAATTGAAAATCCGGGAAGTAAAGTATGAGTTCGAGAGCGAAGACCAAGAAACCACAATACAACTTGCCGCAGATATGTTTGTAGAGGCCATATTGAAGGATGCGATTAGCGGTGAAAGCCAATACGTGCCCAAATAAGCAGTTTATTACGACCTTATATTGTTTCACAAAAGGTTTTGTTCACAACCCTTGCACGCATCAAGGCCTTGTCGGTAAAACTTCGGGAAATGTTTTGTGCCAATTCCATATAGTTATCTCGCCCATCTTCAAACACATGATAAAAGGGCTTTATTGACACACAATTCTCATGCTCAAACAAAGTATTAAGCATCGTTCTGTCAGAGTTGCCACATGAATGTCCCATTATGAAAATCTGAAAGGAATCAGATTCTATAAATTCTAGCAGGTCACGATAATTTGAAGTTTCCAAGTATTTAATGGATTTGATATTACGCAAATATTCATTTTCGTTTTTATCAGCCATTCTTTTGTAATTCTCATCCATTTCGTCCCCATAACCAAATATAATTCCATCGGGTTCTGACAAAATACCATGAATGTGATTTACACGAAATAAGTCATTATAAGGAAAATACATATCAGCTAACGTGGTGTAATTGAAATTCACCAACATAATTCTGTCGGGCTTAAAGAAAAAATAAGGTGCAATATCAACATCCATGTTTTCTATCCAATCAGGTCCCATTTTCGATTGATCTTTCAAGAATCTACTAATGGTTTCACTTATAGCGAAAGCATCTTCATGAAAGGCAGTGGCCATTCTGCCCCAAATTTCTTTAGGATAATTAACGCGCTGGCGAAGCATTGTCCTCCAACTATTTTCTGAACTAACAGCAATATCTATTTTTCGAATTGGAGCAAACAATTTTTGATTAATCTCTAACCTAATAATCGAATTTTTAACACTATTTTTTTGTATTGAATCTAAATACTCAATCAATAAAGACCGAATATAAGCCAACTCATCATTCAAAGACCCAGGAGTGTTTTCGTAATTGAATTTACTTAAATTGAACGAGTTACGCACCTCATTAAACGGAAATAAAAAACGATAATATATGTTTTCTATGTCAACCCATCCTTTGTTTGATAATGTATCAAAGATGCTCGCAAAAAATGGTGTTTGAGAGTCCCGAAATCGTCTATCCTCATTTATTTTCTTAATAATTTTATCAACAGTTTCAGACTTCTCGACATGTTGACGCAAATTCTGGATTTGACTTAATATTGATGAATAATCTGATCTTTTTCTGAAAGTACATAATAAATCTTTCACCTCACCCGAATCTGAAGATAGAGATTTCTGTATCATATTCTCACAATACCAAAGTATAAAATCCGCATAGCTTGTTTTCAAACCATGCGCCAAGTCAAAGCCGTTGCCGATGAGGATGAGTCGATTCATATCTACTTGTCGTTGAATTTCAACTTCTCCAACTGCTCCATAATCTCTCCCTCCAGTTTGTGGCTCTCTGCAAACATTTCATTCAGCTTCTGTTTGTGTTCTGCCATGCGACTGTTGAACTCTTCTTCGGAAACATCAACATATTCTATCTTGATGTCGAAGTATTGGCCCGCCGAAAGGGAGTACTTTTTCTGCTGGATGTCGTCGAAGGCAACCACTTTTGAGAAATCATCCACTTCTTTCTGTTGCTTGAACGTATCGATGATTTGCTCTATTTCGAAGTCGCGCAGGACGGTTTTCTGGTTGTTGTCTATCTTGACCTTCTCGCCAAGTTTGGAAGCGTCAATCAGGATCACATTACCATCCTTGTTTGCTTTGTCGATGAAGATAACGCTGACATTGGTGCCGGTGTTGGCGAAAATGTTGGATGGCATCGAAATCACGCCACGCAACCATTCATTGTCAACAATGCGTTGCTTGATTTTCAATGGTATGCCGCTACTGGCCGTAAGGAAGCCCGTGGGAACCACTACCGCCGCCTTACCCGTCGGTTTCAGAATGTAGAGGATATGCTGAAGGAAGCATTGATAGATGGCCATGCTGTCCTTCTTCTTATTGGGCACATTAGGAACTCCCGCAAAAAAGCGGTCTTTATTTTGAAAGGCTTTGTGGGTCACGCTTTCACTGAAATCTACGTTGAAGGGCGGATTACTCACCACATAGTCGAACTGTTCCATCATCTCACCGTTTTTGCCAGCGTGCCCCCAGCTGATGAGCGAGTCACCTTGTACCACATTAGGCAGCGAGTGAACCAAATTGTTCAGAATCAGATTTAATCGCAGCATGGTGGTGCTCTTCTGGCTCTGATCCTGGCTATAGATGGTGCAGCGGTCTTCGCCTATCTGATGGGCCAATGCCATCAGCAAAGTTCCTGTGCCCGCTGAAGGGTCACAACAGGTGATGCTTTTCAGCTCTTCCTTCTCATCCACCAACAAACGGGCCATCACGGTGGCCACTGCGTGCGGGGTGAAGTATTCCGCATACTTGCCGCCGCCGTTTTTGTTGTAATCGGCAATCAGATACTCAAACACGGTGGCGAAGAAATCGTATTTCTGGTCGAACACCTCCTCAAAGTTGAAGGTGATGAGCTTGTTGACCAGCGCTTTCGCGAAGTCGTCGCGTTTATCTACATCGGTGACATTGGTGGTGATGGCTTCGAACAGGGCCACGTTGCTCTTGCCGGAGGTCTTGATACTATAACGGTCGGCGTTGGCCTGTCCCAACGCTACCATCGTGTCGTCGAAGGTGCTGGCGAAGCCGTCTTCAGCCATACGGTTGTATAACGATGCAATCAGGAACTCGGGCTTCATCCGCGGGGCTTCGGGCACAAAATCCTGCAGGTCTTCGCGCTCATCATCCGTCAATTCTTTGTAAGCATCTTCCCAATGCTCAGCATTGCGCAGTCTGTCGCGGTAATCCGTGTCGGCACGTTTCACTTCGTAGCCGAACTTGTCGTTCAAATATTTGTACAGGAACACCTGCACGATGATTTTGTACTCGCTGCTGTCGCCCGACAATCCATAGGCGGAGCAGGTGGCGCGAAGGGCGTCAATCAGCGCCTCGGTCTTTTCTATATGCTGTTTTGTATCCATCATATCTTATTTTTTTGAGCTATGATTTCAATGTATTTTCCGAGATTCGTCGTTTTTGAATTTGTACATTCCGGTTTCGTGGGAAATGCGACCCAGAACTATCCATTTGTGCAAATTGTTCTCTTCAGCCCATTGGCTATATTTTTTTTCTATCAGCCAGGGTTTGTTGAGTTGTACTTGAGGAATGGTGGTGGATTTCCACATTTTTTCAGGAATAAGGTGGTTGCAAGCAAAAGTGTTGGCTTCTTGTTCTTCTTTAGTGTCCTCCATCAGATTGATAAACCTCTTTTCGGTTTCTGAAACATGAAGCCTTAAATGACCGATTTCATGCATCACAGCGAAAGCGAAATTGTCGATTCGGTCATATCGCTTGGTTACAACGATGGACGGGATTCCGTCTGTGTCTAAGAATGAATAGCCATCGATGCTCGCCTTATCGACTTTTTCCACAATGCAAAACCTTATCCCATTATCTGACAATATTTTTTTGGTGCTTTCAATGACATCTTCATTTTTATTGAAGACATCTGCCAATTGTTTTATATAATCATCGTTTTCAGAATTATATGACTGATTGATTTGTTGTTGGCGTGCGGCATATTGGGCAAGGACTTCCCAAGTGAATATAGCCCGTTGATCTGTACCTGACTTTTCAGATTTGCGGAATTTGCCCAAATTATATTTCAGCTCAGCAGGTTTGGGTAAGCGCAATTGGTTAATAATAAAATTCAATTTTTCGACGCACGAAGCAAAGGCAACACCAATTCGCTTGAATATCAAACTGATGTTAATCATTTCGCCATATTCATTTAATAATGATTGTGCTTTTTGTTCCTCGATGCTGCGCTTTTTTATGACTTCACAGTCATACTCGTATTCGGCTTGCAACTTCATCCAAAATTTCGCATTGATGCCGAGCTCTCGTTCAAGGTCGTCGGCAACTTTCGGGGAAATGGCACGCTTGCCCTTTATGAGCTCGCTCAAATGGGTGGCTTGCATACCAATGGCTTTGGCAAAATCCTTTTGCTTGATGTTGCGCGCTTCAAGTTCGGCTTTAATGGTCGCTCCCGGAGCGACTGCCATAAAGGGTACTATTTTATTTTTTTCTTCCATAATGGGATTCGTTTATTTCTAACAATAATATTCTAATGCCTTCGTCAAATTCTTCGAATATCAACCGTTCTACTCGTCCGTTTTGTATCCTTACAGAGCTTTGTCCAGATCGGTCGAATTTAAGTTTCTCATAGTGTAAAGAGCTGAATTGCTTCAATTCTTTTGTGCTTTCCACCGATAGCAAACGATTGTAAACCGACACTAACGCTGCGCAAAAGACTTTATCCTTAGATAGTTTCTTATATTTATTGTTTTTTCCATACTCTATTAATTCTTGTAAGTCAGTATCCGCAAAATCAACGATCATAATGTGATATTTTTTGAGGGTGCAAAAATATAAAAAATTACCATATTATGGTAACTTTATTTTATTTTTTTCTGTCCTCATGCTCGTGTATCTCTTCCGGCTGCAGCCGGAAAGCATTGTCATCCATACGCATCTGGTAAAGTTTGATTTCCGGATTCAGCTTCTTGCGGGCGTATAGGATTATACCCCTATCAAATCCACCCCGATAGCCGTGGAAATCTTGGCGATGGTGCGCAAGGTGAAATTGTGTGTGCCGCCCACCCAGCGCGAAACCTCCGCCTCGGTTTTTCCCATCCGTTTTGCCAATTCCTTATGGGAAATACGCTTCTCTTGAAGGGTTGCTTCAATTTTGTCGGCAATGGCAAACGACCAGTCCACCTCCTTTTTCACATCGGCGGGGATGTCGTTCACATAATCCTGAAGATTCAGTTTGGCATTCATATTTCAAAGTTTTTATCCGTGATGCCTTCAATATCGGTCTCGCTGATGGTCAGGGAGCCGTTGGCGACCTCACTTTTGATTAAAGAATCAAATTTCTGCAAGTCTATCACATAACCCAGAAGCTCCTCACTTTCCTCGTATGTTTGGGTTGTCTTTAAACCGCCGTTTCCAATGATAAGGATTTTGTCGGTAATGCGTAGGCAGTATAGGCGGAGTTTTCCGGAATCCACAGGGAGTGCGCAAACATTGTCGTTCATTTTGCCTTCGGGACGGAAATAGCGTTCCAAAGCCCCGTTGTTGGCGATTTTGGACAAAGCGTAGATGATGATCTGATAATCACGTTTCAACTCCGCCGAATCCTTGAAACGTTGGACAAATTTCTCGTATTCAGACAATTCCTCACCTGTAAACTGGATTGTGTACATGGTTACAACACCTTCATTCTCAATATTCTTTACATATAAGTCTTTCATAATATTTTATTTTTTCTGTTGTGCAAAAATAAAACTTTTTTTGATTCAATTTGCTTATATGCTAATTTACTTTTCTTTTTCGTAAGCTTCATATCACATCTGCTTTCAACCGAAAGGCATTGTCATCCACACGCATCTGGTAAAGTTTGATTTCCGGATTCAGCTTCGTGCGGGCATATTGGATGATTTTCTCCTTCTCTGCAGGATCTGTGTTGACTCCAAAGTAGATCGACTCAAAACAGTCGCCCTTCAGCGGCATATAATGGTGAACCTCTTTCCAATCCATAACTTCATTGCGTTTGGAGCGTTTCGCCTGCTCAGGTGTTAAGGCCGCATACATAGGACCCGGTTTTGGCATCACCAACCTGACTTCCTGTTCATACGCCCACTCCTTTGCTTTAGTACGCCATTGATAACTGAAAATATCCTCTGCGCTATGATAAGCATTGGGGCGTTCAATTATATCCTGATATTGAACCTCTAAAACAAACGGTTCAAGATACAGGGAACCGAACATTGGAGGAACAGATTTCATCACTTTGTCTATGTCCACCCCGATGCAAACGCCTTTGTGATTGTAGCAATAATGGCTCCACATCAGCAACGAATCATTAACCTTCGACAAACTGCAGAGCCAGGTGTCGTTGCGCAGATTGTTCGCATCGTTTTCCTCTTTCTCCATCCACCACTTTTCGGGAATCCATCCATGGAGCATATCGGCAGGGACATTCGAGTAGTCGATCAATTTGGGATGACAATCGAAAGGGTCGTTCAGTTGGGAGGCATTGGTGAATTGGAGATTCTGGTTTCCAATCATGCACTTTGCCCCCGTGATATCCAAATATTTATACAGAATGCGGGACATACTTATTCTATGGTTACTTGCCCGTTCATCAGCATCGGCAACAGCGAATCTCGAAGGCGGGTGAGGTGATTGATTTCTTTCACATTTGAATCTTTTGTTGACATGAGTCTTTTAATGGTTGTAGCAAAAACACTTAATATTTGAATTGGCGGTAAATACCAATTGTTATTCAAAAACATATCAATTAAAAGATTCTTTATTCCACTTGTCTTTCCTTCATAATTGAACATGACATTATTATCATAAAACATGTTCCACACGTAGAAGAAGTATGGAGCAATTGTTTTGTCACAACAAGTCAAAGCTTGACAAAAGTTTGAGCATGTTAGGCTATTATTATAATGACACAGTAATCCTTTTGAGACATACACACTCCGACCGGTTGCTTGTATAGGACTACCGCCAGATATTTCCACAATAATATCGTCCTCTTCTAATAATCTATTGTTGTTCTTACTATTTATAAATCTTTCCGGTGCATTTGTCGGTTTTTTAAAGTCTGCTCCTCTTATACAATTCACCTTCAAAGTGTAAGACCCTTTCATTTCATCTTGTCCCCAATCACCTGATTTCTTTTCTTCTATTAAATCAGATATTAAAACCACTTTCCACCCCTCAGGAATCTCTCTCTTCAGCTTCTCGTTCCACACCATCTTGCCGCCGGAGGATTTGTAGGGTTTGCCGTTTTCATCGGGGAAATCGAACTGCACGAACCAATAGTCGTAGAGCTGCTTGGCCATCGCCTCCAACTCGACGTTCATGCGGGTGTTGAGGGAGATTTTCTCTTGAATTTCACTAATGATTTTCCCAATGTAAGCTTCCTTGTCTGTTTGCTCCAATATAGGTAAATCCATTATCTTGTTTTTGTCTCCTCTAGGCATCTGGGTGCCTTTGTTCCCCAACATAGCATTGTCAAAAAAAGCATCCTGTAATGCAACGGAATAAAGATAATCTGCATTGTGTCCCTCTTTTGGCCGTATTACTAACACGTCTTTTGAACAACCACCTTCAATATCTGCTTTCCAGACTTTTTTTAAATAAGGCCTAATATTGGCTATTAACACATCACCAGGTAAAAAATGGGTAAGATTGCACGCTTTGGGAGGAAGGTTTGAAGCTAAAGTCCTGCCTTCCTTATTCTGCAACAAGTTATCCGTTGTAATATATTGATTGAGTTCGATACAATCACTACTGATGTTATCATCAACATAATATGCAATGTCTGATAATCTCATACTATCTCAAAACATTATATTCCCTTAAATACTCTCCGGCAATGAGGTCTGAGATGAAAAGTCGGTCGTTATGCTGGGCTTCTACTTTCATCTCTCTCAATGCTTTTGCTACAGCGCCTATCACCTTCACATTGAAATCAGCCTCGTTGCAAATCAGCTGCTCGCGGTTCATAATCAGCAGGTCAATGGCGTCCTTGATATGGTTCAGTGCCTCGCACTGCTGCACCTCCTTGTCCGAAAGTACCACCTTGCCGCTCTGCCGCTCGCGCCGGCGGATGCGCTTGTGGACGATGACGAACTTCACGTCCTCGCGGTACTTCTTCTGCAAGTTGGCGTTGCGGCGGTTGATCTCGCGGATACGCTCCATCGCCATGTCCATGTAGCCGATATCCTCTTTGGCCTCCGCCATGCTGCTCACCTCGAAGTTGCGCTTGGCCAAATGCTCCCTGATCCACTCCATCAACGAAATATACTCGTCATCTTCCTGGTCGATGCAGGTTTGCAACTCACCACTTAACGCCAGCCACTTTTGGCGCATCTCGTTCTTTACGTCCGTGCCTATCTCCAACTCGTTCTCACCACGCTTGCGGAACCTGAAATCGATGGTGGCCAACGCTTCGTTGATCATGCCGCTGATTTCCGCCTCGTGACTGAACACGTTCCTCAAATTCACATTGTCGATGCGCGCATTCACTACCCGTAGCAGATTCTGCAGGTCGCCGGGCTTCATCTGCTGCACCAATTCTTTCAGCTTCTCACTCCCCATCGTGCGCACCTCGTTCCAAACGGCTTTGGCCTCTTCCAGCCGGTGGCGTATCTGAATCAACCGGTCGCGATCTTCCACCTCCTCCAGCTCTTGCGCAAAGATTTCGGCATTGGTGGGAGTGAAATCGAACAGCACTTCCTGTACGTTCTGCATAATCTGACGGACTTCCTGCTCGCCCACAAGCACCGTTTCCGTCATGGTGGTGGTATCGTCGCCGGTGCTGAATTGGTTCAGCTCCTGGGCGTATGCATCATTGATTTCGTTGAAATTGCTTTGTATTTCGGCAAAATCCACCACATATCCGAACCGCATCTGTTTGTAGGGACGGTTTACGCGCGTCAACGCCTGCAACAAGTTGTGGTCTTTCAGTTTGCGCCCTAAATAGAGACGTTTCAAACGGTGGGCATCAAAACCCGTCAGCAACATGTTGTTGACGATAAGCAGGTCGGGATGATTGTTTTTCCGGAATTGCTTGCAGATGTCCTTTCTTTCCTTTTTGTCGTAGAAATCATGCAAAATAAGCTCTGCCGTGATATCATGATGTAACCACGGGGTTTCCTCAAGATTGTCGTCGGGGATTTGTGCATCAGGACTTGGCATGTAGCTGCCGTCTTCGCCCGGCCCCATTTTCAGCAGGCGGAACATCATGCGTGCCTGGGGATTGGTTTCGCAAACAATAAGACCGCCTAACGAAGGGTCGGCCTGCTGGATGCGCCAACGCTTGAAATCGGCAACGATATAGTCGAGCAACGCTCCCACATAACGCGGATTTTCCAGAATTCGCATACGGCTCACTTCCTCTTTCCTCACTTGGATGGTTTCCCGCAGCTGTTCCCAAACCTCCTGCAGCCGCAACCGGTAAGAGGTTTCAATATCTTCACGCAGAATCTTTTTGGTGAAGCCATCCTCGATGCTGCGGTTGTAGTAGTAGGTGCTGATATAGTCGCCAAACACATCGCGGCTCTTTACCTCTTCGCCGATCAGCGGAGTTCCGGTGAGGGCAATTCGGATAGCATTGGGGTCGCTCTCAAACAGGCGGGCGAGGAAGGACCCCGACGGACGATAGTCACGATGGGCTTCGTCAAGGAAATAGACACGTTGGATGTTCACCGCGTAGTCGGGCAAATGCACCTTGCCGTCATTATCCTTCAGCTTTTGGATGTTCACCACAATAATTTCATTTTCGCCAGTGTCGCCTTCATGCGCGGTGGTGTTCTGGAAAGTCTTCATCAGCTCGTCGCGAGTCTCCACATTGACCACTTTCAGCTTACGGTTGGCGAACTCGGTGGTGGCTTGTTCCATCAAGTCGATTCGATCTACAAAAAAGTAGAACTTCGGCACGATATTCTGGCCCTTATAGTAATCGGTGAGGACACGGGTGGCGAAATAGGAAAGTGCCGTTTTCCCTGAACCCTGCGTGTGCCAAATGATACCGCTGCGCACGCCTTCGCTGAGTTTTTGACGAATCGCCTGCGTGCCGAACAACTGCGGATAGCGCATCACATGCTTCTCAAACACGCGTTTGTGTGAATCTTCATCTTCATAGTCCAGATACACAAATCCGAAGCGGAGCAAATAAAGCAATCGTTCTCGAGAGCATAGCGAGGTGAGGATGCTGTTAGTAGGCGTAAATGCCTGTTTGCTGGTTTCGTATTCTGATGATGCTTTGATGGTGCGATAGTTGGTATCATTCAAGATAAAGTTCTCCGTATTATCCAACAACGGCTTGTATGGGAAATCGCGTACAAACCACTCGTTTTCCTCACGAAACACATTGAACACCATCCGCTTTTCTGCCCTGCAGCCATAGAAAGCGCCTTGCAAAGGCACAGGGGTGGTGAAGTCGTAGGGTTTGTTGTCGCTGAAAATCATCAGTTGGGTGAGATTCAGAAAGCGGCGGAATTTCGTGTTGGGCAGTCGGGTGTCGTTCATACGATGATACTCGACCTGCATACCGCCTTTGTTGTTGGGCTTCTTCACCTCTATGAAAACCAAAGGCAAACCGTTAATGAGCAACGTGATATCCGGGCGGAACGATTCGTTGCCGTTTTCACAAGGCATCTCTGTCACACACTCCCAGACATTTTTATGCTGTTCGTCCGTCTTCTCCGTTTCATCATAATTGATAACCTTGTAAATCTTATTTTGGAGGACTTTCTCGTAAAACTCACGTCCCAAATCTTCATTGTTTAACATGTTCTGAATCTGTCCAATGAACAGCTTGATTTGGGAATCGGTAATACCCTTGTTAAATTCCTTGAGCTTCTTGGTGAATGTATCTACATCAATATTCGTCGTGGTGTCCAGATGCAAATCGTGCAGCGAGCGATAAGTATAGCCCAACCTCGTCAAATGCATCAATGCGGGTATTTTCACTCTGGTGTCTTCGTTAAATCCTGCCATACACAATACAATTTTAAAAGCTGCCTTCGATAGAGACTCCTATTATCACAATAATAGAGAACATATTTTACAATCCGCAAAAATAGCATTTTCCGCTATATAATCTGCAGAAAACGCGATGTTTTTTGCAAGGAGGAGGAGGAGAAGGGGTGACAGTCTCTCACCCTTCTAGGACTCTTCTTAGACCATTCTAGGACCATTCTTGGAGTCTTCTTGCCAAAAAAAACGATGGTCAACGCTCAATTGCCAATGTTTTGCGGGTTTCCATCTCCCATTTTGACGCAAAAAAGCCCGGAGTCTGTCTCTCTCCGAGCTTCTACTTCTTTGTTTTACGGACGTATGCGATACGCCCCTACAATCAGATCTAAGCTTCTAAGCTTCTAAGCTTCTAAGCTCCTAAACTACTAAGCTCCTAAACTACTAAGCTCCTAAACTACTTAATCAACGCCATATCCGGAATCGGCTTGTCGTACTCGCCGCGGGCCTGACGCTCCTTAATGTCGCGGAAGGCGGCGAGGGTGCGCTCCACGTCCTCCATGCTGTGGGCAGCCGTGGGGATGATGCGGAAGATGAGCATTCCCGGAGGAATAACCGGATAGGTGACGATGGAGCAGAAGATGTTGTAGTTCTCGCGGAGGTCAACGGCAATGTTGGCGGCCTCGTTGATGCCGCAACGCAAATGCACGGGGGTGACACAAGCCTCTGCCGGTCCGATTTCGTAACCAAGGTCGCGGAATCCCTTCTGCAAGGCGCGGGTGATCTTCCACAACTGAGCTCTCAGACGGTCGCCCTCCTCGCTGCGGATAATCTCCAAGCGCTTCAGACAGCCCACCACGATGGGCATCGGGAGGGACTTGGCGTACATCTGCGAGCGCATGTTGTACCGCAGGAAGTTGATGACACTCTTTTCGGAAGCCACAAAGCCGCCGATAGTAGCCATGGACTTAGCGTATGCACCGATATAGATATCAATGTCGTCCATCACGCCGAAATGCTCGGAGGTGCCTCTACCGTGAGGGCCCATCGCACCGAAACCGTGGGCGTCGTCGATGAGGATACGGAACTGATACTTTTTCTTGAGGGCTGCAATCTGGTCGAGAATACCGAGTGCACCGGTCATGCCGAACACGCCTTCCGTGATCAGCAGCACGCCCCCACCCTGCTCTTCCGCAATCTTGCAGGCATTGCCGAGAATGCGGTCGCAATCTTCGATATCGTTGTGGCGGAATTTGAAGCTCTTGCCGAGGTGCAAACGGATACCGTCGCGCAGGCAAGCGTGAGCCTCCGCGTCATAGACGATGACATCGCGACGGCAAACCAAAGAGTCGATAGTGGACATGATGCCCTGATAGCCGAAGTTGAATTCGAAAGCAGCCTCTTTGTGTTCGAAATCGGCCAACTCGCGCTCCAGTTGTTCGTGGAGGGCGGTTTGACCCGTCATCATACGGCTACCCATCGGATAGGCCATACCCCAACGAGCAGCACCTTCCGCGTCAGCCTTGCGGATCTCGGGATGGTTGGCCAATCCAAGATAGTTGTTGAGGCTCCAGCAAAGCACCTCCTTGCCGTTGAAACGCATGTGCGGGCCCAGCTCGCCTTCCAACTTCGGAAATGCGAAATAACCGTCGATTTTCTCTCTGTATTGTCCAATCGGGCCACCCGATGACTCTTTTATTCTTTCGAAAATGTCTTTCATATTTGTCGGTTTATTTGTTTATTGTTTCGTTTTGGAATCCTAGGGCTCACTTCGTTCACCCTGGGCTGACACGTGTCTGGCCTACAGCCCTTTTGGAAGAGGTGAATACGGTCACCACATTCTTAATTCTTCCGTTTCATTTCCTCAATCTTCTCGTACTCCTCCAGGAACTGCGGAAGATTGAACATGTCGATGCGCTTGTTGAGGATGATTCGGTGGTCTTTGTTGTCTATGATGAACATCGCGGGGTTGCCCATCTCGTAGATGTTGAAATATTCGAGGTAGTCGATGTTGCCCTTGTTGCCGCCGACCTGCATCCAGGGGTAGTTGTTCTCCTTCACGTACTTTTTCCAGCGGTCGATGTCGGCATCGTTGGCGATGGCATAGACGTCGAAGTTGCGTTTGCCAATCGTCTCCAAGGAATCGTAAACTGCCCGCAAGTTCTTGGATTCTCTCTTACAGGTCGGACAGTCAGGATCGTAGAACCAAAGAATCGTATAAGGCTTTGACATCCGGTAGGAAGAGTGCCACTTGGTCATATCTTCGGTCATCGTGGTGTCCGGGATGATGAGTTCCGGCGCGATATTGCCAATCAGGATGGGTTCCAGACGTTTGGCGCGCTTCTCATACTTGGCAATCACGTCCTCGTCGAGCCAGTAGCACTTGCCAGCCAACTGGTTGGTCTTGGCAATATGGTAGAAAACCGCGTCGTGACCGATGATCTTGCTGGTTTCAAACTGGTAAGAGAGCCAGTCGCAGCAATAATGGTACATAAACGTGTCTTTCTGGGTCTTCGCCAGGAACAGGTCGATGTACTTGTTGATGGTGTCCGTCTCCTGATGATAGAGCAGCTTCAGAAAATAGTCCTTCATTTTGGGATCAAAAGAGGGAATGTAGATGAAGCGGTGGTCACCGAGGTCGAAGTTGTCCCAATAGTGCAAACGGTAATAGGCGGCCTGCTTCTGGTAATCCGGCTCACCATCCTCCTTCTTGTATTCGGGAATATCAATATTCTTGTAAGATTTCTGCATTTTGGAGAACAGGAAGTCGGGATTTTTGGCGATCAGATCATCAATAAAGGCAGACATCTCGTCGTTAATGTTGGAAAGTTTCTCCTTGTAGTAGTTTGCGCTATCCGTTTTGCCAGCCGCCTCGAACTCTTTGCGCTTCTTCGACCATTCATTGGCATCTTTGGAAGCTTGAGCTGTTTTCTTCTGGAAACGCAACATCTCGGCATTTTCGGGAGAATTCACCACAGAAAAATGGTCCACATTCATCGTGGTGTCCAAATTATAGGTAAAATGCTGGTTATTGTCGAGGATGAAGTTGAGATACAGCTTCTTATCCATGGAAACCAGCGAGTACATACCGTCGTCGTAGCGATCACTGCCCTTAAACACGAACTTGCCCTTGGAAACGGGTTTCACGGAGTCCTTGAGGATGAGCTTTTCATTATAATGGATTACCATATAGACGATGGTATCCTTGGAATCCTTGATGTTGAAAATCAGCTCGTGACCGTCCTTATCGCGATAGTTAGCCGGATTGTTCCTCGATTTTTGCAGGTTCTTCGGCGTATCGTTCTGGGCAAAAAGTCCGGAAATGCCGATAAAGAAACAGGATAACAACAGCAGAATAAATGTTTTTTTCATATTCATAATTCAAAATTCATAATTCATAATTCATCATTATTTCATCAAACGCACAATTTCCTCTAACGTCGTCTGACGCGCTTTTATTGTATGATTATTCTCATTATCAATCAACAAAATCACCGGTGTGGTGACAATATCGAAATATTCGATGTAATCGACGCTGGTTTCGCCCATGGAGGTGCTCAGGTTGATCCAGTCGCTGAGGCCATGCTTCTCCGAGAAAGCCTTCCAACGATCGTAGTCGTCGTTGACCTCCACGGCAAAGACCTCGAAGTTGAGATTATCGGCCTCCTTTTGGTAGATATCGTGCAAAATCGGAGTCTCCTCCTGACAGTGGTCGCAATCGGGATCCCAAAACCAAAGGATGGTGTATTTGGTCTCTATCTCGTTAGTGGAGTGTTGTTTACCATTGATATCGTAAGCGGTGAGTTCGGGGATTTGCGCACCGGGAGCGAGCTTGCGGATGCGGTCCATCTGCCGTTTGATCCGCCGTTCCCGATCCTCGGGAATCCAACCGCGATCGTAGGTGTCGTAAATGTGCAAAAGCACCGGCTCGTAGTACGGGTCACCGGTCTTGTCGAAGATGCCGTACAGCCACTGTGCGTACATTCCGCACTGATAGCGTCCGCCGCGCGCCGCACGCGTAAGGATGGTGTCCACCTCGGTGATGATTTCGGCAGCGGACTCGCGATTATCGGAGGTCAAATACTCTTTGATGAATTGGAAAAGTAAGGAGGAGCTATGGCAAAGTCGCGCATCCGTGAAATCCACCAATGACAGAACATGATGAAATTCAGAAGGAGATGCACTTCCTATGGCAAAATAAACCGCCGGATCATCCGACTGAGCCGTTTTGAGAATCTCATCCTGTAAACGATAGTATTGTCCCAAGAACGACTGCGGCATGGCGGATGTCAACTCCGCCGCCGCTTTTGCACCTTCAAATGCATCCTGTTGCTCATTCCAAGTGAAATCAATAGTTTTACGCAACTGATTCTCATCGGATTTTCTAAAAGAATGATTGGTAAACTGATTGGGATTGTGTATATCCACTTCAATATCAAAACTATTTTGTTGGTTTATGATTATTTGAAATGGAAAAAGATTGTCCCCGAAGATATCATAGAATCCTTTAGGAAACAATTCTGAAATCTCATTTTTCTTTTTTGTCGAACTGTTTTTCCGAAAAGAGGCTTTGCCATTTTTCACTTCCGTACTGTCAACCACACGCCAATCTCCACACTTGTAGCCCCATAGGTATAACCTATAATGATCCGGCACATCCTTCAACGTAATGGATATGTTATACCCATTGCAATAATCCCGTTGCAGATTTTCCTTCCCATACTGAACCGTCTTGTTTTGGGCGCACACCGTTCCCGCCGTCCCCAATACCAGGGCCAGCAGCAGAGTAACTGTCAGGATATGTGTTTGTTTGGTCATTCGACCGAGGCATTTTCGTTCAACTGCTAACTACTAACTGCTAACTACTAACTGCTAACTAGTAATTACGCCATCAGCTCCCGGATGTCCCCCATCAGCTTGTTCGCAATGTTCTCGGCGATTTGCGGGGTGAGAGCTTCGGCGTAGATGCGCATGATGGGCTCGGTGTTGGAGCTGCGCACGTGCACCCAGCTGTCCTCGAAATCAACACGCACACCATCGACAGTATTCACTTGATAATTAGCGTATTTCTCGGCAATCTTCGCCAAGATTTCCTTCAGGTTTACAGAGCTATCCAATTCGGTTTTCTTCTTCACGATGCAGTAATCGGGATAGAGCGCACGGATTTGGCTGCAACTCTTCTTAGACTCTGCCATATAGGTCAGGAAGAGCGCGATGCCCACGAGCGCGTCGCGACCGTAGTGCAATTCAGGATAAATGACACCTCCGTTGCCCTCGCCGCCAATCACGGCGTTGGTCTTCTTCATCATCTCCACCACATTGACCTCGCCCACGGCGGAAGGCGTGTAAGTAACACCATACTTGTCACTTACGTCTTTCAACGCACGGGAAGAGGAGAGGTTGGAGACGGTGTTGCCGGGCGTATGCTGCAGCACGTAGTCAGCCACAGCCACAAGGGTGTTCTCCTCCACAAAGAGTGTGCCGTCCTCCTTGACGATGGCGAGGCGATCCACATCAGGATCCACCACGAAACCGACATCGAAGTTGGAGCGGCTCATGGCGTTGCAGATACCCGCCAGATTCTCGGGAATCGGCTCGGGATTGTGCGCGAAGACACCGTTCATCTCACCGTTCAAGATCGTCACATCATTGACACCCAATGCTTTGAGCAGCACTGGAAGAGACAGAGCGCCGGTAGAGTTCACCGTATCGAGAATCACCTTGAAGTTGGCCTTGGTGATGGCATTCTTGTTCACCAACGGCAGATTCAGGATGGCATCCACGTGATCTTGGATGGCGTTCTCGTAATAGGTATAGCTACCTAATCTATCGATAGTTACATAGTTCAACTCATCGGATTCCGTCAGTTCCACGATGCGTTTGGCCTCCTCACCGGAGACAAATTCGCCGGTACTGTTGAGGAGCTTCAGCGCGTTCCACTGCATCGGGTTGTGGCTGGCGGTGATGATGATGCCGCCATCTGCATGTTGCAGGATAACAGCCATTTCCGTCGTCGGAGTCGTGGAGAGCCCAAGGTCGATCACGTCAATGCCCATGCTCTGCAACGTACTGCATACCAGACGGTTCACGATGTCGCCGGAGATGCGGGCGTCGCGCCCAACGACCATGCGCATGTGCCCCTCAGCGTCGGGGTCTCTTTTTTCAAGCAAAAAAGTGGCAAAAGCTGTTGTAAACTTCACCACATCGACGGGGGTAAGGTTCTCGCCAATGTTTCCTCCGATAGTTCCACGGATTCCGGAAATGGATTTAATCAATGTCATATATCCTTCAATTTTTGATATTCAAAACAAGCGGCAAAGGTACACAATTTTTCAATTGTTGTGATATGGATTTTTTACCAATGTAGGTAAACGTCACCGCATATCGTTGACCTCCACGCCGGGGTGTTTGGTCTTGTCGAACACGAACAGTTTGTCATCCAGCGGGATATCGTTCTTGAACTGCTCGATGCTGTAAGTATAAATGGTATTATCCTTCTCGTACACCGCTATCTTCGCGATTTTCAGCGAGGTCTTGACGATATAGACGCGGATGCGGTAATACGACTGCGCGGTCTTGGGCGTGAGATCGACGATGCTGTACTGCACGTTGTTCGCGAACTCGTCGCGGATGAACTTCGCGCGGAAGTGCGCACTCCAGTCCTTGAGGATGCGTTGCGGGTTCATCAGGTTCTGGTCATCGTCGGGGTCGTACTCGTAAATGGAGACCTCGTTCGTGCCCTTGTCGTAGCTCCAAATCGAGGTTCCGTCGCAGAAATACTGAATCCCCGAGAAGGTGGTCTTGTACTTATTGCCCTTGAGGTAGAAGTCGCCTTCGCTGACACCTAACGTCTTATCGTCCTTGGTGGTCTTAAGCGTGTAATGGAACTGCATTGTGTTGTACTTTTGGTACTGCAGGGAGACCTTCTTGAGGAGGTCGTTGGCGCCGCCATCGACGTTTTGGGCGCTTGCCGCGACCGCCGTCACGGCCAGTATCATCAAAACTGTTATTTTTTTCATATTCATTATTTTGGTCTTTGATTCGTTTTATCGCTGTTCGTTTAATTCATTCATCACATCATCCATTCATCACCCCAGGGTTGCGGCCTGAGGCCTTACCCCGGGCTACCGAGCTCTTGCCCCTATCGGGGCTGCTTAAGGAAGAGGGTTAAAACAAGGCGGCAAAGATAGCAAATAAAGAGACATACAGAGCGGTTTACGGGAAAACCAACGCGAAAACCGTTTGTTGGCGGTCGCTTTGCCGCAGGACTAACGAACCCTTGTGACGCTGCATGATGCGGCGCGAGAGGCTCAACCCGATGCCGCTGCCACTTGTTTTGGTGGAATAGAAGGGCACGAAAATCTCCTCGTGCTGACGAAGCGGTACTGGCTGACCGTTGTTGCGCACCTGAATCACCGTGCGGTCTTCGCTACCCAATCCAGCATCGATGCTGATTTCCGTGGCGTTGGCCTCCAAAGCGTTCTTAATCAAATTGTTGAACACTTGCATCAGCTGCGACTCATCAGCGTAGAGCAGCAAATCAGGGGGATTGACCGTGTAGGTTACCGTGGCATTGCTCGCCGCCGCCTCGGACGCGGCCGTCGTCATGCTCACCTCGCCCAACAACCCCACGGGCGACCTGC
>ONCM01000045.1 GCA_900316305.1 uncultured Bacteroidales bacterium
TTCCGCAGCAAGAGGAGAACTCCGTGGAGCAGAAGACGTTGCTGCAGCGCGGCGGCCAGTTGGTGGAGGATTTGCTGACGGATGTGATGCCGGTCCAGAGCAGCGAGACCTCCTTTGAGCTGAACTTGGCGATGTTCAAGTTCAAGCACACGGTAAAACGGGAGAATGACGAAGAAATCCGCGCGTTGAAGGAACGTTTGGAGGAATTGGAACGCAAGCAGGAGGCAAGCCAATAAAACCACCTCGCGATCTGCGGAGATTAATCCCCACAACCTGCAACGAAAAAATTTTCTCTGCGAGTGTTACCTTTTACTATTTTTGCGTCATTATCATGAATAAGGCGAAAAAATGGAGAATGCGGCATTTTGGGAAAGGATGTATGCGGCTAACATCGGCAGGATGATCGGGCTTTGTCACCGCTATGTCAATGACTTGGCGTTGGCGGAGGATCTGGCACACGAGGCGTTCCTCAAGGCGATGGAGCGTGCCGACACCTATCGCGCCACAGGCAATTTCGAGGCTTGGCTGATGCGCATCACCGTGAACCACGCCATCCAGCATCTGCGGCAAAGCATGGATACCGTGCCGTTTGTGGATGAGGAGACACCAGATGTCACCCCGGAAGAGACATCCATTTGGGAGATGGACTTCACTCAGAAGGAACTGCTTGAAGCGGTGCAACAACTGCCGGTTCCACAGCGCACTATCTTCAACCTCTATGCTATTGACGGACAGTCACATGCCTACATCGCTGACCTGCTGAACATCTCCATCGCCAGCTCCAAGGAGACGCTCTACCGCGCCCGCAAACGGCTGCGGCAGCTGCTCACCCAAATGGCACAAGAGAAAGAAAAACGCAAAAAGGGAGTTTTTGTCATGATACTACTATTCTTATTACAGCATTCCGAGGCCGCCCGCACCGACCGATTGTTCCGAAACGGGCTCTCCTCTCTGACTTACGCGCCAGCGAAGCCGCTTACTACCACGCAAATACGGCAGGCGGCAGCAGAGGCTCCGTCCAGTCCGGGCGTGTTTATGGCGACGCACCGAGTCGCCTTGGCCACCGCCACCATTGCGGGGGTTGTCGGCGGAGTCTGCCTCTGGCAGGTTGCCCGTACTTCGCTGGACGACAGTTCGTTGCAAGAGCCGATTGTGCCCACTGAATCGCCTGTAAGCCTTCCTGCCGACACTATATCCGAGAGTAGTTTGCAAACGGAGTACAGCTCACCATTTGAGGTTTCTGAATCGACCGCGACATTGCCGCAGCAAAAGGCAAAAACCAAATCCCAAATCATCGTCGTCACTAAAGAGATTGTGGTGAACGACACGGTGGTGGTCCGTGACACCGCAATAGTGAAAGACACGGTCTATTTAATGCAAAAGCCATGAAAAAACAGACTGTTATCACATTTATCGTATTGTTATTCAGTACTATAGGAAGTATCTCCGCGCAAACCACAGACACCATGTATGTGGTGAAGCGGCACGTGGTGCGCGACACCGTCTATGTGCGCGACACGGTGCGCGTGCAAGACACTGTCATCATCGCCGACTACATCCACAGCGAGGAATTCAAGCAGCTGTTTTACGAGTTGAGCGGTGCTGACGGGCAGACGCCGTCCGATTCGTTGGAGAAATTGTGGGCTCAAACCGTTACCTTTTTGGAAAATCGCGTCTTACATCATGAACAGCAAAACATTTCAACAATGGACAGCATCAAAAAATACGGATTGGCGGGGCTCATGCTTTTAGGGTTGAACTCCCTCGCGCCCGCACAAACGGAAACAGCGCAACCCGCGGGCTCGCCTCACATCAAGACAGAGTCGGTTCTTCGCGACAGCCCCTTCAACGGGTTCCATTTCGGATATACAGCAGAGGCGAATCTCGTGCATCCTGATCATTTACAGTTTTTCGAAGGCGGAGAACTTACGTCAGACACCCATAATAAGCTCCGTTACGGTTTTCGTGCGGGGTTGGAGTGCTCCTATCATTTCGCTGATTTCTTCGGAGTTTCGGCTGCCTTGAATTACGGAATAACAAGCCGCTCCGCAGACAATGCATGGAGATACCGAGGACTCTCAATGCCGCTGAAGTTTGAATTTCATTACCCAATTACAGATAAAATATGGCTTACGGCAAACCTTGGGACACAAATAAGGATGCCTATAGGGACGGTTTGGGATGGATATAATCCAAATACAGGAAGACATCCTTTCATTATTCCTTGGGATTTTTCTTCGGAAGACCGCAATACGGTTTATGACAGGAATGTATTTTATGCGGATATAATGACGGATTTCGGGATGTATTATCAGTTGCCAAACCTTGATTATCTGCGTTTTATGGTCGGTTTGAATGTGGCCACGACCGATTTTGCCCGGTCAGAACATACCATTGATGACCTTTATTATAAAACTGACGGCGAAAAATCCGGGGAACAAGCAATCTCTATTACGGAGCGCAACCACTATCTCTACTTCCAAATCGCTTACCTGCACAGTTTCAGCAAGATGCGGGCTATCAAACAGGCGCAGCCGCTTTGGAACGCCGACAAATCGTTGTTCCGCCACGAGTTCCGACTGGGAGTGAGTGACCATTTCGGCTTTGTGTTTCATAGAGAATTAGGAGGAAACGCAGTTGGAGAAAATCTACCCAATACGGTATGCACGGATTTATTATATACACCTGTATTCTCTTTCGACTACCACTATCGTGCGGCCAAATGGTTCTGGTTGGGTCTCTCTACAGGATATGGCTTTTACAAAGAGAGTCACTATCCCGACGGCATCGTTTCTCCCGATCTTCGATATTGGTTGTGTAAGCAACACAATTTCCTGATAATGCCTTCTCTTCGATTCTCCTACCTGAACCGTCCGCATATTACCCTTTATTCCGGCTTAGATATTGGATTATTGATAGTCAGGCGTACTCCAGAGCGCATGAATCAATTCGTTGATGAAGGTTGGTCGCCTGATGACGATCCGTCAGGTTGGCCGCACAATCGCACAGACGTATTTTCCGCATTTCAGTTGACCGCCTTCGGGTTAAAAGCTGGCGGAAATCATTGGTTCGGCAGCTTTGAGCTGGGCGCTGGCATCAAGGGGTTTGTCAATTTAGGGGTGGGGTACGAGTTCTGATGATCTCCGAGGAGTTTATCTCTGCGTTTCGCACGTATCTGCGCGTAATCACCTAATAATTTGCGAAATCTTATTGTGAAAATTAACTATTCAAAATCGAATAGTTAATTTTTATTTTTAACACATTAATATTCAAGAAACAAACAATTTCGCAAAAAGCTTGACAAAGGGCTTTTCTTGTTGTATATTTGCTGAGTGAACAACAGTATATCAGAAAGAAAAACTTGTTGTTGTATTATTATACAATTTTTATAATTTTGCACCGGATGAATAAAAATGCAAAAGAAAGAGATATTATATGATGTTAGTGCTGAACTTGAACGGGATTTTGGTCCCAAAGGTTCAGAAAGCCGCAGAATTGCGGAAGATAAGGCTTGGGAAGAATACAATGCACAAATTCTTCTTGACGCAAGAAAAAATGCCGGTTTGACTCAACAAGAGCTTGCCGACAGAATTGGTGCGGACAAGAGTTATGTATCACGAGTGGAACGAGGACTTATCATTCCTTCTGTGTCAACACTCTATCGTATTGCCGCTGCCATGGGGTTGACCGTAGAATTACATCCAGCCATGTAAGAATAGTCAGAAGTAATATTGTAACATTATGAATTGCAAAGAGATACGTCATCAATTGCATCGCATGGCCGAACCCTCCAACGAGGAAGTGAAGACTTCTGCCTTCATCAGACACGAACTGGAACGCCTTGCACCGACAAAGATACTCACATTTCCGCAAGGAAACCACCTGTTGGCGGAGTTCGATTTCGGGGGCGGCGGGAAGACCGTGCTGCTCCGTGCCGACATGGACGCGGTGCGGGTTAACGAGACCCTGAATCTGCCGTATAAGTCTGAAACCGAAGGCGTTTCGCACAAGTGCGGACACGACGGGCACAGCACGATCATGCTGCGCGTGGCGGAGATGCTGCACGAGAAACCGCTGCCGTCAGGTAAGGTACTGTTACTGTTCCAAGGGGCCGAGGAGACCGGCGAGGGCGCGAAACAGATTCTCGACAGCGGGATTTTAGATGCGTATTCCATAGATTGTGCTTACGCGCTGCATAACATCCCTGCAGAAACAGCTGGTACAATCATTTGTAAACCAGGGAGCTTTACCTGTTCGGTGGTTAGCTGCGATATCGTGCTGACGGGCAAAACCTCACACGCCGCCGAACCTTGGAATGCCGTTTCCCCGTTCTCCGCTGCGCAGCGCATCACCGATTTTGTGATGTCGCTGAATCAGCGGTATGTCCAGCGGGAAGACTTCTGCGTTGCCACACTCATTGAGTTCCGCGTGGGCAGTCAGGCATACGGGGTGGCTGCTGGCGACGGCGTGCTCCGTTTCACCATCCGTACTCGCGAAGACGCTCATCTTCAGCAAATTATCTCCGAAATCGAAACCAAAGCCAAAACGGAAGCCGCCAACGATAATCTCCATTGCGAGATTCGTTGGCTGGAATACTTCGCCGCCTCCAATAATGCGGAACAGGCAGTGAATGCTATCAAGGAATGTGCTGACAATCTGAATCTTACTTATCAATATAAGCCGATTCCTTTCTTCTGGGGCGAGGATTTTGGTCTATTCACGCAGCACTACTCGGGTGCGCTGTTCGGATTGGGTTCCGGCACGGCGCAACCACCGCTACACCATCCCGACTTCGATTTCCCGGATGAGATTGTGGAAACGGGTGCGGAAATGTTCTATTGTTTGGCTAAAGCGATGAACTGCTAAAACAGCAGCGGCATTAGCAGTTCCACAGCTATGGCCACCAGTACGGAGACAATGGCGACGAGCACGAGGCCGCGTTTCCGCCAAGCAAGCACTAAGGCCACCAAGGTGGCTACGATGGCGGAGACGGAGATGTGTGGTTCGGCTCCTGTGGCGGTCGTGGAGTATAGCACATCGGGGAAGGTCATCGCCGACAGCACGCTGAACGGAATGTAGTAGATAAAGTCCTGAATCCAAAGGTTTTCCATCTTCTTGCGCACAAACCCGATGGGAATCACGCGAATCAGGTAGGTGGTCAGGAACATCAGAAACATGCAAATATACAGGTAACTCATGCGTCACTCCTTTCTGCCGTAGCGGCTTTGCGACGACGTTTCACTTCTTTAATGGAGGCGCAAATGGCAGCGCCCAAAATGGCCGCCGTGATGATGGCCCATCCGCCGCCACCCACTTTCGACAACTCATTGAGTCCCGGCACATACTTGAACATGCAGGATAGGAATGCGGAAATCACCACCGCCAGTGCCACTTTGCGACTTTTACAGGCTGGCGGGATGATGATGGCGATGAACATGCAGTATAAGGCGATGCCCATGCAGCCCTGCACCATTGGGGAGAGCAGTCCGGAGGCTACTGCACCGAGTAAAGTGCCTGATGTCCAGCCTAATATGGGTGTAAGCATCAACCCACCGAAAAACGGGAACGACACCTCGTCCGGTTCCATTGAGGCGAGTGCGAAAACCTCATCCGTGATGCAGTAGGCCATGACCGCGCGTTTGTAGAACGGCATGTCGGGGGCCACTTTCTGAGACAGGGAAAGCGACATCAGGAAGTAGCGCAGGTTGATGACGAACGTGGTGATTATCAATTCGATATAGGGTGCGCCGCCTTCAATCAGCCGGATGCCGGCGAACTGTCCGGCAGATGCCATGTTGGTCAGGGAGATGATAGTCGCCTGCGCGGGCGTGAATCCCATCTTCACGGCAATCAATCCGAAAGTAAAGGAGACGGGGATGTAGCCCAAACAGATGGGAAATCCGCGTTTTATTCCTCTAATAAATTCATTCATAAATAGTTAAGGTTTTCAAATAACCGCTGCAAAGATATACAATATTCGTGAATGTCGGATGGGGAATTAATTATTCTTGAATAGGTACTAGGCAACAGGCAATAGGTGTAGGCAACATAGTCTAAGATTTTGTCTAAGTCAATGCCAATAGCCAACAGCCAATAGCCAACAGCTAATAGCCAACAGCCAACAGTCCGTCTCGTTCCAATAACGCGTCGATTTTAGGTTCGCGGCCGCGGAAATTGACGAACATCTCCATGGCATCCACGGAACCGCCTTTGGAAAGGATGGTCTCCAGATAACGTTTTGCGGTCTCCTTGTTCATCACACCAGTCTCCTTGAAAAGCGCAAAAGCATCAGCCTCAAGCATTTCCGCCCATTTGTAGCCGTAATAGCCGGCTGCATATCCGCCCGAGAAGAGATGGCCGAAGGTGGGACTCATGCAGGTTCCCGGCACAACCGGCAACACTTCCACCGTGTCGAAAACAGCGCGCTCCAGCGTGCGGATGTCGCTGATTTCCGATGCGGGCTTGGTATGCCACATCATGTCCAGATAGCCAAAAGAGAGCTGACGCACACAGAGATAACCCGCCATGAATTGGTCCAGATTTTTCAGCTGGGTGACGTATTTTTCGGGAATCAATTCGCCGGTTTGGTAATGTTTGGCAAAAGTCTTTAGGAATTCGGGTTCTGTGAGCCAGTTTTCGTTCAATTGGGAGGGCAGCTCCACGAAATCGCGGGGCGAGTGCGTGCCCGACAGCGTGGAGTATTTCACCTCCGAGAGCATTCCGTTCAGCGCGTGCCCGAACTCGTGCAGGAAAGTGTTTACCTCGTTGACCGTCAGCAGGGAGGGTTGTTCGGCCGTTGGGGGCGTGAAGTTCATCACCAGACTAACTAACGGGCGTACGTCCTGACCGTTCGCGGTGACGTGCTGGTCGCGGAACTCGGTCATCCATGCGCCGCTCCGTTTGGTGCTGCGCGGGTGGAAGTCCAAATAAAGCACTGCCATGAACTTGTCGGCGCGATAGACCTCATACACCAGCACTTCCGGATGGTATTTCTGGATTTCCTCTGAAGGGACAAAACGTAATTCGTAAAGGGTCGAAGCCAATCCGAAGACACCGTCAATTACTTGATTCAATGGGAAATAGACCTTCAATTTCTCCATGTCAAGGTTGAACTTTTCCTGACGGAGTTTCTCCATGTAATAGCTTAAATCCCAACGTTGGAATTCACCTTCAAAACCTTGATTTTTAGCGAATTGCTTGAGCTCTTCGATTTCGCGGTGGGCGGTGGGCAGCGCGGCGGCTTTCAACTCGTCCAGCAGCTTATAGACGTGGGTCAGGTCTTTGGCCATGCGGTTGCGAAGCGCGTAATCAGCATAATGCTGATACCCAATGAGATGTGCGATTTCTTCGCGGCATTTCAAAATCTCCTTGATATTTTCGCAGTTGTCGAACTCGTCCCCGTATGCCTTCTTGCTGGAGTGCATATAGACCTCCTCGCGAAGGGTGCGGTCGTCCGCATAGCTGAGAACAGTGTTCACATCAGGAGCGGAAAGGTCGAAGACATAACCCTCCAGGTTCTTGTTAGCCGCTTTCTGTTCCGCGAGCGTCAGGGCGCTATCAGGAATGCCGGCCAGTCGTGGGGAGCCTTTTTCGAGATGCACGAACCAAGCATTGGTGGCTTTCAGAGCTCGCTGTCCGAAATCCAGTTGACGGTTAGCCAGTTCCATGGTCAGTTCACGGTAGCGGACTTTGTCGGTTTCCGAGAGATTGGCACCGCCCGATACGAAAGCATCGTAGGTCTTATCTAACAGGATCTTATCGGCTCCTTGCAAGGCATGGTCGGCCTGCTGTTGGTCATAAACTGCCTTCACGCGTGCGAAGAGGGTAGGGTTCTGGTAAATCTCGTTTTCGTATTCCACCAGCAGGGGCTGGATTTGTTCGGCAGCGGCCTGCATCTCGTCGTCGCCATTGCATTCCAAGATGTTGAAAAAGAGGTCGGCGACACTGCTCAGCTGGTCGCCCGCGCGGTCGAGCGCGACCACGGTGTTCTCGAAATCCGCTGCGGCGGGGTTGTCGGCAATCTGCGCCATCTCCGCTTTCGCTGCTGCAATCGCTTCCTGAAAGGCAGGCAGATAATGCTCGGTTTTGATATCGATAAACGGCGGGGTTTGCCGCGGGGTGGACCATTGTTGGGTTAAAGGGTTCATTTTTAAAGGTTATGGGTTATAGGTTATTGGTTATTGAAGTTTACGGTTTACAGTTTACAGTTTATGGTAGTTGGTTAAGGAGTATTTTTGACGGGATAGTAGTCGATTTAAACGATGTAGAGACGCAATGCATTGCGTCTCTACAGGGATACATATATTATATAATGTAGTCGTTATTTGATGCCCAACTCGGTGCGCACGGCGGCGGTCAGGTCGTCGGAATCGGCGTGGTAAGCGCACATGGTGATGTCGAAAATGTAGGTGTACTTGTTGGCTTCTGCCACTTTCTTGATGGCGGCCATCAGTTTCTCCTGGAAGGGTTGCAACAGCTCAATCTGCTTTTTCTGCAGATCCATCTCACTGGAGGAGACAAAGTCTTGCAGGCGGGTGTAGAGCTTGGCCAGTTCGTCCTCTTTCACCTTCAGAATAGCGCTGGAGGTGGTGGAATTGGCCAAATTGGCATATTCCGCCTGTTTGAGCTTAAATTCGTCCGCCATCTGTTTGCCGACAGCCTCCAACTCCTGCTGGTATTGGAGCAGGGCGAGTTGGGCGGTGTCAATGCCGGGCATCTCCTTCATGATGGCACCGTAGTCCACATGGCCGAATTTGGCCTTCTGTGCGTAGCTGGGCACTGCGAAAAGCAGTGCGGCTGCGATGATAATGATGAACTTTCTCATGACTTTCACTATTTAATGCCCAGTTCTTTTTTTACCAGCGGGGTGATATCATCGGAACTGCTGTAATACAACAGGGTTTTCGTGTCGAAAATGTACGAGTAGCCGTTAGCCTTGGCCACTTTGTTGATGGCTTCTTGGATGGCATCTTGGAACGGTTTGGCCAATTCGTACTGTTTGTCTTCCAAATCCTCTTGTGCGCTGGCTTGGAACTCTTGGATGCGGTTGCCCAGGTCTGTCAGCTCTTTTTCACGCACTTGACGCACGGCGGTGGACATGGTGCCCACTTCGCGGTCGAATTTCTCCTTCTTAGTCTGAAACTCAGTCATCATGTTCTCGTACATGGCCTGCAGGTCCTGTTGGAAGGCTTGCAGTTTGATTTGCAGGGAGTCGATACCCGGCATAACCTCCAGAATTTCGCTGGAGTTGACATGTCCGTATTTTTGCGCTTGGGCAGCCTGCACGGAGAACAGTGTGGCCAGAGCCAGAATCATTACAATCTTTTTCATTGATCTTCTTTGCTTTATATTTGTACTATTTATAAATTATTCGTCCAAATCTCTACTAGCGGAGATTCCCATTTTCTGAAGCACTTGCTCGTTGATGTCCCATTTCGGGTCGGCATAGATGATGGTCAGGTCCCCTGCCGTGTCGAAGACAAAGGCAAAGCCTCTCTCCTTGGCATAGTCGTTGACGGCGTTGATGACGCGGTCTTGGATGGGCTTCACCAACTCTTCACGTTTCTTGAACAGGTCGCCATTCTGACCGAAACGTTTCTTTTGCAGATCTTTGGCGGCTTTCTCTTGAGCAATGATGGCCTCTTCGCGGCTCTGCTTGATCTGTTCCGGAAGGGTGATGGATTCCACCTGATAACGTTTGTACATGGAGTCAATGGTGGAAAATTTAGCCTCAATTTCCTTCTGCCATTGTACGGCAACGCGGTCTAATTCTGCCTGAGCCTCCTTGTATTCAGGAATTTGCGAAAGGAGGTACTCGGAATTGATATACGCATATTTCTGCGCAAATCCGAAGAACATAAGCAGGGTGAATAGACCTGTGAATAAGAGTTGTTTTTTCATCTTTTTCTATTTTTAAATGATGTTGGTTTGACAGTATTTATGCAATAAGTTTAATCGATGGATTGGTTGATGGAAATATGGAAGTGGCTGCCGGAACTCTTGGCGGTCATTCCCGGCACCGGGTCGAAACCGTAACCCCAGTCGAAACCGAGCAGACCGAACATCGGGAGATAGACGCGGACACCCACACCCATGGACTTGTACATGTCGAACGGGTTGTATTTCTGCTTGTCAATCCAGCCCTTGCCCGCTTCTGCAAAAGCCAGCACATAGACGGTGGCCGACGGGTTCAGGGTGATGGGATAGCGCAACTCAGCGGTGAACTTCTGGAAGATGGAGGCACCGACGACCGTTCCGTTCACGTTGGGAGAGAGCACCTCGTCGTCGTAACCGCGCATACCAATGATCTCACGACCGTCGTACGAGAAGTTGGACATACCGTCGCCGCCCAGATAGAAACGTCCGAACGGGGCGATACCGATGGTTGGGTTGTAGCAGCCCATAAAACCGAACTTCATACGCACGTTCAGCACCAGATTATCGACGATTCGAGTGAACCAGGACATGCTGAACTTCCATTTGTGGAACTCCAGGAATTTGTACTTCTCCTGGTCGGAGGCGCCGGTGTAGTCCTTGTGGGCGATGATGGAGTAGGGCGGGGTCAGCTGCATCGAGAAGGTGATGTCGGAACCTTCGCGCGGGTAGATGGGTGCGTTGATGGAGTTTCTGGAGAGTGTGAAGATATAGCTGATACTGTGGGCGTAACCGTTGCTGAAGATGAATCCGCCCCAGTCTTTGACTTTGTAGAATTCGTAGGACAATGTGTGTGACATGTGGAAATAGTCATCCGGCCATTTGAGTTTGTTGGCCAAGGAGAGCGAGGTACCGGCGATGCTAGTGTAGGCGTAGAGGCTGTCTCTTCTGGAGTAGGCATTGTTCTGCTTCTGATAATAAGCACCAAATGTCAGAGCGTTGGGCTTTTTGCCGCCAAGCCAAGGTTCGGTGAAGGAGAAGCTGTAGTATTGGTAGTATTTCGTACTCACTGAGGCGTTGAGGGAGATTCGTTGGCCGCTACCGCCGGGAATGGGGTTCCAAGCCTCTTTCTTGAAAAGCTTCTTGGTGGAGAAGTTGTTGAATGTGATACCGGCGGTGAGCATGAATCCCGTAGCGCCGTAACCCGCAGAGAGGGAGAGCTGGTCGGAGGAGGTCTCTTCCACCACGTAAACAATATCAACCGTACCGTCAGCCTCGTTCGGACGCGGCTGCACGTCCATCTTCTCTTGGTTGAAGTATCCCATGGACATCAGCATCTGTTGCGAGCGGATGATGTCGGCGCGGTTGAACAGCTGGCCGGGAATGGTCGTCAGTTCGCGCAGAATCACCTCGTCGTTGGTTTTGGTGTTGCCTATGACCGAGATGTCGTTGTATTTGGCCTTCTTGCCTTCGCGAATACGGATTTCAATGTCGATGGAGTCGCCGTCGATGGCCACCTCCACAGGGTTGGCGCTGAAGAACAGATAACCGTTGTTCATGTAGAGCGATGCAATGTCCTCGCCGTCCTCCTTCATGGTGAGGTTCTTGTTGAGCTGGGTCTGGTTATAGATATCGCCTTTGTTGATGCCCAGAAGCTGTTGCAGCAGAGAGGTCGGGTAGATGGTGTTGCCCACGAAGGTGATGTTGCGGAAATGGTACTGCTGTCCTTCGTTGACATCAATGTCGATGTACATGTTGTTGTTTTTCACGTAGAAAGTGTCATGGGTGATGACAGCATCGCGGTAGCCGAGCTCATTGTAGCGGTTGATGAGGTTCACCTTGTCCTTTTCGTAATTGGCCCGGATGAACTTCGAAGGTTTGAAGATTCTGAGTTTCACGCGGTCGGCGAAGTAGTTGTCCAGATGTTCTTTGATATCTTTGGACTCATAGTAGCCCGGATGTTTGAAGAGGTAGGCGATGGCGGTGTCGGCCTTGTAGAAGGGCATGAAGCGCAGCTTCTCCTTGGTCTCCTTCATGGAACGGAGAAGCACGGCATCGGTCACGCCGCTGTTGCCGTTGATGGTGATCTTATCAATCTTCACCTTTTTGTATTTCTGGATCTCGAACAGCAGGTTGACGGCGTTTTTTACCTTTTCATCGGGGATTTCCTTCACATTGACGTCACAGCTGAAGAATCCTTTGTCAATGTAATAGTTGCGGATAATATTCTGGCAGGTGATCTTCATGTTGTCATTGATGATATTACCCTGCGAGATGCCTAATTTTTCACGAAGGTCATTTTCCTCGCTTTTGGTGGTGCCTTTGAAGCCGAAAGCGCTGAGTCGGGAGCGATCTTCGAGCCGGACGTCCAAAAATATCAGATTTCCCTGCACGCGCGTGGCAGTGATTTCCACATCGTCATACAGACCGCTGTTCCATAAGTTCTTGACCGTTTTGGAAATTTTATCGCCAGGCACTTCAATGACATCTCCCACATGGAACATCAGCAACCGCTGATCAAAGGGTGCTGTACCAGAGGAAGTTATACCGCCGATTTCGTAAGTTTTCGGGGAAGAATAGTCAATTGTCAACGGTTCGCTGGGGGTGTCGCTGCCCACAATAACTTGGGCGCGGACCACCACGGAGCAGAGGCAAACCGCTAGCAATAGAACAATATTTCGTATCAAATGCATTCTTTCCAAAAAAGTCGGCAAAGATAGTGAAAATATCAATGTGCTCGTACCTGTTCGCCGGTTTTTCCGAAACGGCGTTCGCGGGTGGAGAATTGTTCCAGAATCTCGCGCAAATGCTCCTTTCGGAAATCAGGCCATAGCATGGGGGTGAAAAAGAGTTCGGCATACGCAATCTCCCACAGCAGGAAGTTGCTGACACGGATATCCCCACCTGTGCGGATCATCAGGTCCACATCGGGGATTTCTGGGTGGTAGAGGTTTTGCTGAATGGTGTTTTCGTCAATATCTTCGGGGTTGAGTTCCCCTTTGGCAGCCTTGCGGGCGATCTGTTTGGCCGTATCGACCAGCTCGGAGCGGCCGCTGTAGCTGAGGGCGAGAATCAGGGTGGTGTTGGTGTTGTTGGCGGTGATTTCCTCCGCCTCGCGCATCGATTGCTGGCAGTCTTCCGGCAGATTCTCGATCCGGCCGGTGGTCAGCAGTCGCACACCGTTCTTCATGAAGGTTTCCACCTCCTTGGTGATCACCCGCACGAGCAGGCGCATCAGCATGTCCACCTCTTCTTTGGGACGGTTCCAGTTCTCGGTGGAGAAGGTGTACAAGGTCAGGTAGGGGATGCCCATTTCAGTGGCACCCTCGGTGACGCTGCGGACGGCTTCCACGCCCTGTTCATGGCCGAAAGAGCGTTCGTGACCGTGTTGCTGCGCCCATCGTCCGTTGCCATCCATGATGATGGCTACATGTTTGATATTATATTGGTTTTTCATATTTTTCTTTCTTTTTTACTTTGGCTTTTAGCCAATAGCCAATAGCTAATAGCTAACGGCCAAAGTCTAATGTCTTTTACGAGGTTTTTTCAAGTCGCAGGTTTTGTCTTCGTTGCCGAATTTCACTGTGAGGAAGGCACCGGCGAAGGAGTAGATGTCGTGGGTGGTGGAGTTGCCGCGTTGTTCGCCAGCCTGGTGCAGAGGATAAGGAACGCCCTCGCTGTTAACCAGTTCCGGTGTTCTGTCGGCGAGGTTGGCGATGATGTCACCGCGTTGCTCACGCAGCAGGTCGTTGTCGTAATAGCGTCCGCCCACATCGTCCAGATAGTCGGTGAAGGTGTAGCGGAAGCCCCATTCAGCACCGAGGCAGACATATTTGCCGATGTTCACGCGAAGACCAATGCCGAAAGGTATGGCGACGCTGGTCAGGGAATACTTTTTCGGCATTCCATCCAGTCCCTGGCCTTCCGTGCCCAAGCTCTGCAGCTCGTATGTCGTACCGTCCGTATAGGTGGCCATCGGGTCAAAGGAGAAAAGGGTGAGTCCGGCGAAGATGTAAGGGGTGAAGTGGTTCTTGCCCACGGAGTTATAGAGTCTGAGGAAGTTGAGCTCCCCTACGACGGAGAATTCCGTGATGGGGGAGTAGAAGCTGAGGTTGCGCTCGTAGCCGTTGTTGGTCAGTGCGTCGCTGCCGGACACTTTCCCGAACAGGAAGTCGGCCTTGATGGCCCAGCGCGGGTCAAGGTTGTAGCGATAGACGATGCCGCCGGCGAGGTGCGGTTGTGCGAAAAGCCGTGACGGATTCAGCTCGCCAAGATAGAAAGTGGTGCCCACGCAAGCGCCGATTTCGGAGTTTTGAGCGCGCAAAGGCTGCACAGTCAGACCCATCGCGACGAGGCAAAACACCCATATACTCAGGAATATTCTTTTCATATTCATATCAATATTAAAAGGCTGCAAAAATAAAAAAAATGACAAAACGATTTATTCAATTAAAAATTGTGTATTTTTGCCGCCCAAAAAATTATAGATAAAGTTATTACACTTAAAAAGAAAGGATTTGATCATCGCTCAGAACAACCGGCCCAACAGGTCTTTCGGCCCGAGAAACAAGAAAGACGCCCAGCACAGAATCAACGAATACATCACGGCGCAAGTCGTGCGTGTGGTGGGAGACGACTTAGAACCTCAAATTGTATCCCTGCGTGAAGCATTGGCTATCGCCGATGAGCGCGGAGTGGATCTGGTGGAAATTTCCCCCCAGGCCAACCCGCCTGTGTGCAAGGTGATGGACTACCAGAAGTACTTGTACGAACAGAAAAAGAAGCTGAAAGAGATCAAGGCGAACAGCGCCAAGACGGAAATCAAGGAGATCCGCCTGAGTCCGCAGATCAGCGAACATGACGTGGAGTTCAAGCGCAACCACGCCATCCGTTTCCTGCAGGACGGCTACAAGGTGAAGGTCATCATGACTTTCCGAGGCCGCAGCATCATCTATAAGGACAACGGCGAGCTGGAACTGCTCAAATTTGCCGAAGGTCTTCAGGACTACGGCAAGGTGGACCAGATGCCGGTTCTCACGGGACGTAACATGACCATTCTCATGGTGCCCAAGTCCAAAAAGTAGAAATATATAACAAATACTTATATATAAACCTTAAAAATAACTAGAAATGCCGAAAATTAAAACCAAGTCCGCTGCCAAGAAAAGATTCACTCTGACCGGCACCGGCAAAATCAAGAGACATCACGCTTATCACAGCCACATTCTCACCAAAAAGAGCAAAAAGAGAAAACGTAACCTGGCTTACAGCGCCATTGTCGAACAAAATTTGGATCGCACCGTCAAGCAAATGTTGGGACAGTGCTAGTTTAATTCATTAAAAAACAATGTTTACGCGCAGTTCCCGAAGTGCCTTGTGCCACTGACGTAAACGGAAAGGAAAAAAGATTATGTCAAGATCAGTCAATCATGTTGCTTCAAGAGCAAGAAGAAAAAAGATTTTAAAACGTACCCGCGGTTATTTCGGAAAGCGTAAAAACGTCTGGACCGTTGCGGTAAACTCGTGGGAGAAAGGCCAGCAGTACGCCTATCGTGACAGAAAAGCGAAAAAGAGAAATTTCAGAAGCCTGTGGATCACCCGTATCAACGCCGGTGCCCGTGAATATGGAATGTCTTACTCTGTTCTGATGGGTAACTTAGCAAAGAAGAACGTTGCGCTCAACCGCAAAGCTCTCGCCGACCTCGCGATGAATAATCCTGAGGCATTCAAGGCAATTGTCAATTTGGCAAAATAAATCGACAACCGCCGTTTTTTTAGTCAATAGTGTTTGTTATATATGAAGAGAGGGAACTTCTGTTCCCTCTTTTTTGTTTTGTGATTTGCGGTTTCTACGGATCCCCCCTTAACCTTTAACCGCCTAATCGTGTAATCTATTTCACCACAACCTTAACCGTTTGATTATTAACACGCACGAGGTAAACGCCGGCCTTCAAAGGGACAAAGACGTTTGTCGCGGATGTTTTGAATTGGCGCACCGTCTGTCCGAGGAGGTTCAGCACCTCAACAGTCTGGCTGTCTGGCAACTGTTCCATACGGATGCCGCCGTTCGCGCCCCAGGCTTGCCAATCGGAGACCGTATGGGAGGGAACGTCAACTGTGCCGGCACGGATTTCCAGATAATTCTGGAATACTTGAGACGACAAATCAAGCCATGTGTCGAGCTGGTATTCGAAATTTGAAGGTTCGACCATATAGCATCCGCTTAACCATAAATCTGATATGAATTCAAAACAGAGTGGAGCCGTGACAATCAGCGAACTGTTGTCAACAACAAGATTTGGAATATGAAGTATGGGGTCTGGGTCCATCGAACCGTCATATAGGGTGAATATTCCAGCTTCCGAGGCTGTGATGTTCACCGTTGCCCCTTCCGTTAATGCCAAAAAGTCTGTGTGGGCGCAGTCGAGGGCAATTTCAATAGAAGACCCTCCGAGGGTAAGTGAGCCCGGTCCAAAAAAAGTGCAGGAATCGTTACTGGACATCATCTTGTTAATGAAATTATCTCCCGACAGCCTGACTTTGAAATATCCTTCTGTTCTATAGGCCCAAAGAAAAGGGACCGTGGCATTGTTTAAGTAAAGGGTGTTTGTCAAAGCGTCGTATGAGACATAGCCCTGTATGCCATCGCCCACTATGGAGTCGGCAGATTCATATATGGAAATGTCGCCAATAATGATTCTTGGAATGGAATCTTGGGCGCACAAAGAAGTGTTGAGACCTATCAACAAAACAAATATGTAAAATACGAATGACTTTTTCATAATTATTATTGATTTTGGTTAATAATTCTTTCGCTAATGGAAAATCCATCCTGTTTTTTCGCAGCAAAAATACATTATTTTTTGGAATGATGAATTATGAATTATGAATTTTGAATTATGAATGATGAATATTTTTGGGGTTTGTAGGGGCGTATCGCATACGCCCCCACGGGTTCGTTAACCGTTATTTTTTCACGATTTTCCGGTGATATTCCCGTCCCTCCGTGTCCGTCACGCGCAACACGTACACGCCGGCGGGGACGGAATTCAGGGACAGAGTGGCGGTTCCCCCCTGTAGAGACGCGCTGCAGCACGTCTCTACAACCCGCCCCTGCAGGTCATACAACACCGCATTCGCGATACCCGCGCCGTTGGACAATTCCACCATCACGACATCATGGACGGGATTCGGATACACCTTGAATTCCGCCTTTTCGTGGTCCTCGATGCCGACGCACTCCTCGTAGATGAAATTGTTGTAGGTGCTCCATCCTGTAGCGGATTGATACACAGATGTTTTGCCGCACGGGACCCGCACGTGAACTGTGTCCTGCTTGTTGAAAGCGAAAGAGGAGGAACTCCCTTCGAGAGTGGGCGGAACCTCGCAATATATGTCAAGAAATCTGAGTCCTTGTCCTGATGTCGCCAAGAAG
>ONCM01000099.1 GCA_900316305.1 uncultured Bacteroidales bacterium
TTAAAGTTATTATTATTCACAAATGATTTGCAATTCTTCTTGATTCACTGATGGGTAGTGATCCTCAAATATCAGTGGAAACCAGTTCGATGCATCTACACCCCACGTATTATTCTTGGCCTCTATAATATTGAGGTCGGTGACGTCGAATATATCCAAGACGGAACAATTCACGCCTTCATCCACAAAAGGTGTTTTCTTGAAAAAATGATTTATGGTTGAAGACTCAAACCCGCTGACCAGATAGCTGGTTGCTCCTTCTGAACAAAGACCTTCTGTTCTCCATCCACTTATGGGCAAGGTTTGATAGCTGGATGTCACGGTCGCCGGTGTGCCGCTTGTGAAATCAAACACTGTCACTGCGCTTTCGTAAGAGGAACCCCTCTCGAAATCATGTAGCACCGCGTACTTGTCCATGTCATATACAAGACCTTTTACAACTCCCACATGACTATACGTGCTTGGAAGTTTTGCCCCAATGGCAGATACAATCATTGCAGGATTATTCATCAGCAACGGCGAAACATCGTAGATACGGTGGGTAAGAAAACTGTTATTATAGAAAATTGATAAACAATCATTACAATTTGTCAAACCTGTTAAAGGGGTCAGTGTTCGCCCAAAAAACATATGTGCAACCCGGACCATATATCATGTAATCATCAATGGTTTGGAACTGTTGCAAAGAACAATAAGGAACCGACAGCATATCATTCTTGGGGAACACAACGAGGTCAACACCTATTCCTATTTCATGCCTGCATTGTTGATTCCCACTGCATTGCATAAAAACCACAAAGTCGTCAGTAACTTTAACGTCTCTATAATCACTGTTCAACCCTCCGCTGTACATTTCTGCAACACGGTATTGCATGTTGTTGCAGGTCGGGTCTCCTACAGCTTCAAAAGCCTTGTACAAACACACCCAATCTGGAAGCGAAACATCGGGTATAACCCAGCCTTCCGAATGGACTCCGTAGCCAACCACATGAATTTCGTCCTCCTCCCCACGGAACACCTCTATGTTCTCCAACCTGATAAGCCCTACAGTGTCAATGTGTATCGGCTCGTTGTCATAGAAGAGCCCTTCGATGTTGAACCAGCCAAGCAGACCTGAGTTTAACACCCTGTCAAAGCCACAGAAAAACACCATTTCATCCAGCAGTTCCATATCCAATACCACATAATCATCGTTGGGGAATTGAGCATCAATTAACTGAGCCAAGTCGGTCAGCGAAAACTGGAAACCCACGCCCATTGGGTTCATGGACGCATTGACATAGCTTCCCCTGCTGCTGCAATATCTGACAATATTGGAGAAACCGTTAGCCGCAGTCGAGGAACGCAGCGTGCCTCCCTGTCCCTGCACAACCGATGGCCCTAATGCAACCATCACAAACATGCAAAACCCTAACAATTTTTTCATGGCGGTACGTTTATTTTATATGTTTTTATTATGTATTATTTACAATCAATTGGGTCATTAATTATCGATAAAATGCTGCAACTTCTTAATATTCACGATTGTATTTATTGACAACATGGTATTCTTTTTCTTTACAAAAGTATAAATAATTTCTTAAATATCCAAATTTAATTTGTTAAACTCGCCAAAATCCCCATATCAAGCAATAAAAAGTGTACATCGTCCCCGCCTAATTATGCTTTATTTAACGAATGACACCTGAAGGGCTTGTCTCCAACCGCTCTATTGTAAAATATGAATGTTTATAACTAAAGGGGACTTCTATTAATTAAATTGCCTCAAAGGGGCAAACACTCAATAACCCCGCACTTATAGTGTGGGGTATATTAAGTGAATACAACTCAGCGTGCGGGAGGCACGCTCACTCTAAATAATAGAACCAACTTTCATTCACTGTACCACCAATCGGCGGGTCTTCACGCCGTGGTCCAGATACATTGCCACGATATACACCCCTTTGGGCCATGCGCTTGCGTCCACCTTGGCTGCTATCCCGTCCACCTCCTGCTCGTGCACCTTCGTGCCCTTGGT
>ONCM01000037.1 GCA_900316305.1 uncultured Bacteroidales bacterium
AGAGGAGGAGAAAGACTGCTACTGGTACCACCCCGACCACCTGGGTTCTTCCTCATGGATAACATACTCTGACGGTTCTGCCGTGCAGCACCTGCACTATCTCCCTTGGGGCGAGAACTTCGTGGACCAGAGGACGAGTTCTTTACACATTTTCCGCAAAGGAGAAAGATGCAGAAACGGGGTACTCCTACTTTGGTTCACGCTACTACAACTCTGACTTGAGCATTTGGCTGAGTGTGGACCCGATGAGTGACAAATACCCAAGTACTTCTTCATACGCATATTGCAGAAATAATCCGATTATTTTGGTGGATCCAAGTGGTATGGATGATTACGAGATTTTTATTAATAAAGATGGAAATGCAGAAATCAACGTAACTCGTAATGATAATAAAACCAACACATATACATTTATTGAAAATGGAGAACGTCATGATCTGGGAACATATGACAAAACAGGCTCTTTAGTACAACTTGATCAAAATAACGACAACTACGAACAAGTTAATTATTCTCAAGGACGCACCTATATGGACGGTGATGTAGCAGCTGGCTTTTTAGGTGCAGCATATGAATATAAAAAAGAAACGGGGCGCAAGGTGATAATCACTCAGTTAAACAATTCTCAAGGAGGACATAGTTCTCATACAGGGAATGGAACAAATGCAGACGATATGCGGGTAAAGACGGATGTGAAAACAAACAGTCGGTTTGGACAAGCGACAAAAATTTTGACAAATTAAATAGCCAAAAATTAGCCGATGCATTTTACAAATTTGGTTTTAATTCCCCTAACGGAAGTATCTTAACAGAAAATGGGGATGGGAAAGGAAAGGCTTTGGAACACTCTATTTTTGTTAATGGAAAAGGAAAGTTCCATCATAAGCATCATATGCATCTTCAAAAGTTTAATACAAGCATTATTCATACAAAATGAGAATCAATCCTTATGAGAATCAATCCTTTTAAACATAGTGCTATTACAATATTTTTATTCCTTAATGTAACTATTTCACCTGTTGTTGCTGTGAACATTGACACCTCTTTTTGCTCTATTCAGATCCAAAAAGTGTCAAGGTCTAAATATTTCAAGATTGTCGATTTATCTCTCAAATGGAATTACGACGATTCGTTAAGCGTTGAATCTTCATATAATTGCCTATTTGAACAAATAGGAATTCAAAATAGCAAGGATCGCAATGTCGCTGATGATACTCCATCTAATGTATATTTCACTTACGCTGGAAGAAATGATGAAAATCACATCATAGTGTTTGATATATATTACTATGAGTATGGTGGAATATGTGGGGTTATTAAAATCTTGTCCCTTCGGGACTGCTTAAGGAATTATATTCATAATTCATCATTCTGCATTCTACATTCTACATTCTACATTGAAAGCAGCACCTCTCGTCCGTCCTCCCCGTGCAGTGCCTTCTTGATTTCCTCGAAGCTGCGGGTCTCCATCTTGAGCCAGCAGGGGGCGGTACCAATGATATCGGGTTGGTGGGCGTCGGAGCTTCTGGTGAACATCTTGTTCTTTAGATACTTGTGTACTTTCAGGATTTCGTCTTTGTCGCCTTTTTTGGAGAGTTCCACCGCATCGTAGTCGAGGTCGAAGGGGATGAAACCCAACTGTGCGATAAGGCTGTTCTTCATCTTGTCAATATGCGCGGGCACGAACAGACCGCCCAACTCGTGCACTTTATCCGCTATTTGGTTGACGTTCTGGTCGATGGCGGAAGTCAGCAGTCTCGGCTCTTCGTACACGATGTTCATCTCCTCGTCGATTTGCACCTGGTCGCCGAAAATGTCGGGGTCGTTGGGAATGTCGGGAAGATGCTCGTCAAGGTAAGCTTGGAACTTGTCGAGTGATTCGTGGTCACCGAAGTAGGCCAGGCAGTGGGCTTCCTCCTTGGTGGTCACCTCCGCGCCGCACAGCACGAAAATGTCGCGGTTGTGGGAATAGTGCTCCGCCAGGCGGCAGTGGCGTGTGGCGTTGTGGTCGGTGATGGCGATCACATCGAGCCCCTTCTCCAGCGCAATGGAGATGATGTTCTCCGGGGTCATGTCCAGATCACCGCACGGAGAGAAAAGTGTATGGGTGTGTAAATCAGCCTTATAGATATTCATCCTCTTAAATTTGTCGGCGCAAAGATACAATTTTTACAAACGATTTTTTTCAAATCTCAAAAATTGTATTTTTGCACCCTCAATTTTGGACAATTCATTTTTTATTCATAAACATATTTTGACAATGAAAAGATTGATTAAGATTTCAGCTTTGGCTCTCCTGGTCGTGCTGGCCATGACGGGCTGTAAGAAAAGTTACACCATCACGGTGAAGTCCAACAATGCAGAATGGGGTACTGTCACCGGTGGCGGTAGCTACAAGAGCGGCGAGACGGTCACCATCACGGCCATACCTGCTGCCGGTTACTATTTTAACTGTTGGAATGACGGCAATGCCGACAATCCGCGCACGATCATAGTGGACGGTAACGCCACCTTCACGGCCATGTTCAGTGACACTCCCGGCGGTGGTGGCGGCGGTACCGACAACGCTGTGACGGTTTCCGGCAGCATCAGCGCCAATACCACCTGGCCCGATCGTGGCGCAGGGGTTGATTACATCGTCGATGGCCGTTTCTATGTGGAAGGCAATGCCCTGCTGACCATCGAACCTGGTGTGACGATTATGTTTGCGAGCACCAATAGCGGTATCACGGTGGAAGAAAACGCTGGTCTGCGTATGGTAGGTACGGCCGACAAACCCATTACCCTCACCGGTCCGACCAATAACCAGAACATCGGCGCATGGGATGATGTGGTGGTCAACTCCAACCGCAGTGACAACCAGTTCGAGTATGTCAACTTCATTAATGGTGGTAGCTACGACGAAGTGGTGGAGATTAACGGCAAACTTTCCATGAAGCATTGTGTGATCAATGGTGCGACAAATTATGGTGTATTTGTAGGTGGCAGTTTTTCCGCATTTGAGAACAATACCGTCAAAAACACCAAGTGTCCTGTTCTATTGACCAATCATAAACAGGTCAATAATCTTGGTGCCGGTAACACCTATACTAACAACACAAACAATATGATTGAGGTTGACAACTATTGGCTTGATGAGGATAACGTGACGGTCACCTACACCAACCAGGGTGTCCCTTATTTGTTGAAATCAGGTGTTCATGTGGGTGGCACGGCCATCATGGTTGTTAACGCAGGTGTGGAGTTTGTGATGCCCTACCATCAAGAAGTGGATGTGGACGCCAATGCGCTGATCCAGGTCAACGGCACGGCTAGCCAACCGGTGGTTTTCCGCGGTGAGCACAATGAAAACGGTTATTGGGACGGCCTTGACATCGACTCCGAGCGTCCGACCAACGGTGGCAGCTATCTGACCAACTGCAATATCCTCAACGCTGGTGAAGAAATTGATGATGCCGCCTTGTCCACCGATGGCGAGACCCGCCTGACGTTGACTAACGTGAACATCAGCGGTAGCCTCGGCTACGGTATGAAGATTTACATCCCGATTAACTGGGACACTGATCAATACGACTTCTCCAACTATCATGTGACCGCTAATGGCCTCACCTTCTCCAACTGCGTGATGGGCAACATCTACGAGGAGAACAAGGGCATGACCTACTCTTCTTGGCCCGGAAACAAGAAGCTGGCGCGGAAGTAACATATAGAGCAGGGATCCTGCTCATCAGACGAAAAGAATCGGGGTGGATGCTATGTTTAGCACCCACCCCGATTGTTTAAATATGTGTGAAGTTATTTTTCTAAGCTGACCTGCCATTAATTTTATTATTTTTGCCCCAAAACTGTAAAGCAAAAAGTATGACAAAAGAAACAAAAAAATTGAAAACAGAAAAACAGATGTCTGCGGCAGCGGAAGCATTTGCAAAACGTTGGGAAGGAAAAGGTTATGAGCGCGGCGAAAGCCAGTTGTTCTGGGCAGATCTGCTCACTAACGTCTATGGGGTAGAGAACCTGCCCGACTTCCTTCGGTACGAGGAACGTGTGGCTTCTATGGTGGACAGCACGAACTTTATTGATGTACATATCCCATCGACAAAGGTGCTCATAGAGCAAAAATCTATCAACATCGACCTGCGGAAGGCGGTCAAGAAGGGCGACGGTTACATCACTCCGTTTTTGCAGGCCAAGCTATACATTGTGAATATGCCTCAAAACGAGCACCCAAAATGGGTGGTGACTTGCAATTTCCGCTCTTTCTTGGTTTACGACATGAATCAGCCCAATGGCGAACCCGAAGAAATACTCCTGAAAGATTTCGGAAAAGAGTATTACCGGCTGAAATTCCTTGTTGATGAGAAGAGTGAGCATATCCGCAAGGAAATGCAGGTGTCCATGCAAGCAGGTGAAATTGTGGGGAAAATATACGAGGCGCTTTTGAAACAATACGATGACGTTTCGCCTGAGGCCCTTCGCTGGCTCAACATCCTCTGCGTGAGGATTGTCTTCTGTCTTTATGCCGAGGATTCGGGTGTTTTCCAGCATGACCAATTCCATGATTTTTTAGCGTCATACGAAGCCAAAGACTTGCAGCGTGCACTTCGTGACTTATTTGATACTCTGAAAACGCCTATGGAAAAGCGTAGCAAGTACCTGCAGGCGGATCTAGCAGCCTTCCCATACACCAACGGCGGATTGTTCGAGGAGGAGATAGAGATACCGCAATTCACAGAGGACTTGAAGGATATCCTTTTGCAGAAAGCCAGTCTTGAATTCGACTGGAGCGAAATATCACCCACCATTTTCGGTGCTGTGTTTGAGAGCACTTTAAACCCCGAAACCCGCCGTAGCGGGGGAATGCACTACACTTCGATTGAAAATATCCACAAAGTTATCGACCCTCTGTTCCTGAATGATTTGCGTCGCGAGTTGGACGGCATACTTGAGGAAAAGGTGGAGAAACAGCGCCAGAAAAAGCTGGATGCCTATCAGGACAAACTGGCTTCGCTCACCTTCCTCGATCCTGCCTGTGGCTCAGGCAATTTTCTCACAGAGACATACCTTTCCTTGCGCCGGTTGGAGAATCAAGCGCTTCGCGAACGTTACCACGGGCAAGTGATGATGGGTGAGTTCCTGAACCCTGTCAAAGTCAGCATCAACCAGTTCTATGGTATTGAGATCAACGACTTCGCTGTCACCGTGGCCACAACCGCCCTTTGGATTTCCGAGGCGCAAATGCTACGCGAAACCGAGAAAATTGTGCAGCACGACATTGATTTCCTTCCGCTGAAGAGTTATGCGAATATCAAAGAAGGGAACGCGTTGCATCTTCCGTGGGATGAATGGGAAGTCAAGGATGATACCCCGGTGATTTATGCAGAGCAGGCATTTGTCTATCCACGGCAGGAAGGTAGGACAATGATGGTCGGTGAACCGTCCACCACGTACAATCAGATTGATGTTTATGCCGACAAAGCGATTACATATTCCTATCCAAAGGAAAAAGTGTTTCGCCATGTTGATTTCGATTATATCATGGGCAATCCGCCGTTTGTGGGTGCTAATATGATGAATGATTGCCAAAGGACGGATTTGCGTGTGATTTTTGGTGCAAAGTGGAAGAATATAGGCGAAATGGATTATGTAACGGGATGGTATAAGAAAGCTTCCAAAACAATGCAAGGAACTTCGACTCGTGCAGCTCTTGTGTCAACAAATAGTATAACACAAGGCGAACAAGTGGCAAATCTATGGAAGCCGCTATTCGAACAAGATGGCTTGCATATTGATTTCGCATATCGAACCTTCAGATGGGATAGTGAAGCCTCTCTTAAAGCGCATGTTCATTGTGTTATTATTGGCTTCAGCTTTACAGAGAATAAAGCGGTTAAGACAATATTCGATAACGATAATGAACGTGAAGCCACAAACATCAACGCTTATTTGATGGATGCACCAAATGTGTTTGTAGGAAGTCGAAACAAACCACTTTGTGATGTCCCAGCTATTCGCAAGGGTAATCAGCCAACGGATGGGGGCAATCTTATCATCGAAGCCGAAGAACTGCCCTCATTTCTTGCTCGTGAACCTAAAGCTGAAAAGTATATTAAGAAGTTGATTGGTGCTAAAGAATACATCAACAACAAGCCTCGTTTCTGCCTTTGGTTAAAGGATGCTTCACCAGCAGAACTGCGTCAAATGCCAGCTGTACTTGAGCGTATGGAAAAAGTTAAGAAGGTGAGGGAGTCGAGTCCTGATGCCGCAACACGTCGTTTAGCAATTATTCCACATTTATTCAGAGAAACTAACAATCCTGAAACATATATTGTTGTGCCAAGTGTTTCTTCAGAACGAAGAAGGTATGTCCCTATGGGGTTTATGACTTCAGATACTATTCCTACAAATCTTGTTTTAATAATCCCAGATGCAACCCTTTATCATTTCGGGATTTTAGAAAGCAATGTCCACATGGCCTGGATGCGCGCTGTTTGTGGTCGTCTTGAAATGCGTTACCGATATTCCAAGGACATAGTCTATAACAACTTCCCTTGGCCTAATCCAACCGATGAACAGAAACGGAGGATTGAACAAACCGCCCGGACACTTCTTGACGCCCGCGCCCTCTATCCAGATTCCTCCTTGGCAGACCTCTACGATGAATTGACAATGCCCATTGAGCTTAGGAAAGCCCACCAAGACAACGACCGCGCCGTAATGGAGGCGTACTGTTTCCCTGTCAAAACCTCATTTACGGAAAGTCAATGTGTGGCCGAACTGTTCAAAATGTATCAAATAATGATTGAGGCGAAATCTAAATAGGAAATTGCTTGGATAAAACAATCCTTGGTCAATGGTCAACGGTCAAAAAAAAAGTGCGCCGTTTCCGACGCACTTTTTCGATTAGTACTTGTAGAATCCTTCGCCTGTCTTGCGGCCAAGCAGTCCGGCGCGGACCATCTTGCGCAACAGCGGGTGAGGACGATACTTCGGGTCTCCGAACTCTTTGTAGAGTACTTCCATGATGGCGAGGTTCACGTCGTTGCCGATGAGGTCGGCCAAAGCGAGCGGACCCATGGGATGGTTGGCACCCAACATCATGCACTTGTCAATATCCTCAGCAGAAGCGATGCCGTCAGCCAAAATACCCACAGCCTCGTTGATCATCGGAATGAGGATGCGGTTGACGACGAATCCGGGAGCCTCGTTCACGGGAACAGGGGTCTTGCCGATTTCTGTGGTCAGGTCAACGATGCACTTGGCGACTTCCTCGGAGGTGAGCTGGCCCTTGATGACCTCCACCAAAGCCATTCTGTCGGCGGGGTTGAAGAAGTGGCAGCCGATGAACTGGCTCGGACGGCTCGTGCAGGCGGCAATCTCCGTAATGGACAAAGAGGAGGAATTGGTGGCGAAAATCGTCTCCGGCTTGCAGATCTTGTCAAGCTCCATGAAGACGTCTTTCTTGAGCTGCATGTCCTCCACAGCGGCCTCAATCACGAGGTCTGCGTCAGCGAAAGTGGCGTAATCTGTGGTGGTAGTGATGTTTTTCAACAAAGCATCGACAGCCTCTTGGGTCATCTTGCCTTTTTCCACGAGTTTGCCATAACCTTTGGCGATGGAAGCCATAGCCTTATCTAAGCTGGCTTGGGTTCTGCTCTTCATGACCACGGGCATTTTGGCGGCGAAAGCCTTCACAATGCCCTTAGCCATGGTACCTGTACCTATAACACAAATTTTCATAATATTGATTTTAAGTTATTGATAGAAATGTTTATTCGTTGGTGAAATGAGCTTCCTGTTTGGTGAGGAAAGCGGTCATGCCGGCTTTCTGATCCTTGGTGTCGAAACACTTGCCAAACATGCGGCTCTCGAAGGCGATGGCCTCGTCGGCGGGCAGGTCGTACTCTTCGTTGATGCACTCTTTGGCGTATTTCACCGCAATGGGCGCATTCTTGACAATGCGTTTGGCCATAATCATGGCTTCTTTCATCAGCTGTTCCGGTTCACAGACAGCGTTGACGAGTCCGATGCGGAGCGCTTCGTCGGCCTTGATGGCGTGACCTGTGTAGATTAGCTCCTTGGCGACGCCCATGCCGGCAATCTTGGCGAGACGGTAGGTGCCGGAAAAACCGGGGATGATGCCCAAACCGACTTCGGGTTGCCCGAATTTGGCACGGTTGGAGGCGATGCGGATGTCGCAGGCAAGTGCCAGCTCACAGCCGCCACCCAAGGCGAAACCGTTCACGGCCGCAATAACGGGGATGGGCAACGTTTCGATTTTGCGGAATACAGATGCCCCGAAGGCACCGAAACGCTCACCTTCCGCCGCATTCAGCGGTTGCATCTCCGAGATGTCGGCACCGGCCACAAAGGACTTCTCGCCGTCACCGGTGATGATCAGGACACGGATGTCCTTGTCCAAATGGGTTAGAAAGTCGTCCATCTCTTTCAAGATGTTGGAATTTAATGCGTTCAAAGACTTGGGCGCGGAGATGGTCAGTGTGCAGACCGCCTCAGAAGTGTTTATTTTCAAGAAATTGTAATCCATCTTTTTTGACGTTTTAAGGTGTGGCAAAAATACAAAAAAAAAGTGCCGTGTGGCACTCTTTTTTTTAACGTTTTTTCTTACCGGTGTTAATCATGGCCGGATCCTCTTTTACAGCCTCTTTTTTCTTCTGCGTCATCTGCTTTTTGTACTTGTACTCCAGATTATACAAATCTTGGAGATGACGCGGGGTCAAAACAGCTTTGTATTTCTTGTAGTAGGTTGTTTCCAGATTCAGCAAATTCTGACGCAATTGGAATTTTTGATCGTGGAGATAGGTGAGCTGTTTGTCATTCAACTTTGCAATGGTCTCCTTGTTTGTACCGGGAGCGCCCAGCTTGATGCCCTGCTTCTCCAGATTCTTGCGGTAGTTGTCCATCGTCTTCATTTCCTCGTTGAGGTACTGCTCATAGAGCTTCCAGAATGACTGGCTCTCTTTCTGGCTGAGTGTCAGATGGCTCTTCATGTAGGAGATGCGGTCCGCCACTTTCGTTTTAGGGTTCTTGTCCTGCGCATACAGGCTGCTTGTCGCACAAAAAGCCAGCACAAGCATCACAATCCATAGTCTTTTCATAATATTCACTTTACAGGTTAATGTTTAATAGGCATACTCGTAATAGTCCATCATGGCCAGTTCTTCGCTGTAATAGTCTGTGGCGATTGTTTCAAGAACTTCTTCTTCGGGGGCGGTGGTGACCGTTTGCTGCGTTTGCGCAATGTCGGTGTTTCCTTCAGGAGTGTTGTAGGTGAAGAAAATTCCGACGGCGACAACCAGAATGGCAACGGCAGCGACTGCGGAGAGTAAGATGTTTCTTCTCTTCCGTTGTTCCTGATGGATGTTCTGCATCACCCGACCTGGCAATTCCTCGAAATAGTTCTCTGGAATCTGGTAGGACTCTCTTTTCTCAATATTCTCTAAATCAATCATAACGTCTCAAATTACGAATCTATGACTATGGAATCCTTAAAAGGTTAAACGCTCTGAAATATTTTTTTTGATTTTTTCTGCGGCAAAATGGTAAGAGGCTTTGAGTGCGCTCTCGGAAGTGTCGAAAATCTTCGACATTTCCGCGTAGGGGGTCTCGTCGTAGTAGCGCATGGTGAACACAGCGCGTTGTTTTGGGGGCAGTTTGAGGATCTCCTCCTGCAGGAACTGTTCGATCTGGTTGGGGGAGACCGTGTTGATGTCAGCCTGACTCACTAGCAGGAAATCCGTGTAGGTGTCGTCGTTCAGGTTGAGCAGACGCTTCTTCTTCTCGATATAGGTGAGCGCTTCGTTGATGCAGATTCGGGAAATCCAGGTCTTCAGACTGGATTCGCTCCTGAATTTGTCAAGGTTTTTCCAGATTTTGATGCACACGTTCTGCGTCACATCATCAGCATCTTCGTGGATGGTGACGATGCGTCGCGCGGAGTAGTAGATGTGCTTCTGGTACTTCTTCAGCAGCATCTCGAAGGCCTTTTCCTTGGTCTTCTCGTTACTGAACAGCGACAGGATGAATTCGTCAGTGATTTCAGGCATTCTATTGACAGTTTGTTATTTACGGGAAATGGCTTTTTTGCAGGCCTCCATGATGTGCTCCTTGTCGAGGCCGAAGTGGGCCATGAGCTCGTCGGGGGTGCCGCTTTCGCCGAAATGGTCGTTGACACCGACCATCTCCACGGGGGCGGGTAGATTGCGGCAGAGGCACTGGCAGACGGAGTCGCCCAGACCGCCGTTGAGGAAGTGCTCCTCTGCGGTGACGGCACAACCGGTCTTGCGGACGCTGTTTATAATGGCCTCTTCATCAAGGGGTTTGATGGTGGCGATGTTGACAACTTCGGCGGAGATGCCCTCTTCGCGCAATGCGGCAGCGGCCTGCAAGGCGGGGAACACCAGATGTCCGGTGGCGAAAATGCTCACGTCGTTACCTTCCTCCATGACTTCGGCCTTGCCGATGACGAAAGGTTTGTTCTCCTGCGTGAAGTTCGGGACGGCGGGACGGCCAAAGCGTAGATAGACCGGTCCATTGTATTCAGCGGCGGCGATGGTCGCCATCTTAGTCTGATTGTAATCGCACGGGTTGATGACCACCATGTTAGGCAGCATCTTCATCAGTCCGAGGTCCTCCATCATCTGGTGGGTGGCACCGTCTTCGCCGACGGTGATGCCGGAGTGTGAAGCACCGATCTTGACGTTCAGGTTGGAGTAGGCCACGGTCATACGGATTTGGTCATAGACACGGCCGGACACGAATCCCGCGAAAGCGCTGGCGAAGGGCACTTTGCCGCTCAGGGCGAGACCGGCGGAAATGCCGATCATATTGGCTTCCGCAATACCGCACTGAATGAAACGCTCAGGATAGGCGGCCTTGAAATCGCCCATCTTGACGCTGCCCGTGACGTCCGCCGTCAGGGCGAAAATGTTATCGTTATGTTGAGCGGCTTCCAACAAGCCGGCACCGAACCCGGAACGGGTGTCTTTCATCGTGTAATTCTCTATGTTTTCCATTTCAAAAAATTTGCGGCAAAAATACGAAATTTGAGAAAAGAGAGTTATCTTTGCCAATTTATTTGTGGAATATTTTTGATGGTGAAAAAACTGCTCCTTCTGCTGTCGATACTCTTCTGCTTCTGCCGATTCCCCCTGTCGGCACAGGAAAGTGCGCCTTGGCGAATCCGGCATCTGACGGCGGATTCGCTCACCATCCGTCTCGATACCTGCTCCATAATTCCGCAAACTTTCCAAATTCGCGACCTCAATCGTACACAGTACCGCCTCGACCCGCTGACTGCCACCTTGTATCTTCTTGACTCCACTTTTCTCGGTCAGTACGAGGTGTTTCCGAACGACTTTTCCCGTCCGATTTCGCACAAGACACCGCTGGTGATCGAGCCACGCCGCACTGGACATCAGATTCTCGAAATCCCCTCCGCATCGTTGCAGGAGGTGCTCAACGATGGCGAGCTCTATACCAACGGTGCCGTTTCGCGTGGTGTGACGGTCGGCAACAACCAAGATCTGGTGCTCAACTCCTCCCTAAACCTCCAAGTCTCTGGGAAACTTTCTGAGGATGTGCAAATTATGGCTTCCGTATCCGATAAAAATATCCCTATCCAACCGGAAGGCAATACGCTCTTGTTAAGGGATATTAGCAGCATATTCATTTCGCTGAAAATCAAAGAGATGGCAACTTTGAATGCGGGCGATGTAGCGTGGACGGCTCCGGATAACGGATTCCTGCGGGTCTCCCGCAATATGCTGGGATTGGGTGCCAAAGTGCTTTCTAATCCCTCTCCCAAGGCGAAGATGTTCAATGAGGCGGGCGGCGGCGTGGCCAAAGGCCGTTTCGTACGCCAGACGCTGACCGTGCAGAACGGCGTGCAGGGACCCTATAAACTGTACGGTGCCGACGGCGAAGTCTCTATCGTCTTGGTGGCTGGTTCGGAACGCGTATATGTTGATGGACAGCTGATGACTCGGGGTGCGGAGAATGACTATACGGTGGATTACAATACGGCCGAAATCACCTTCACTCCCAAAATGCTGGTCTCCGCCGAAAAGCGCGTTATCGTGGAGTTTGAATACACAAATCGTCATTTCGCCAGATATAATTTGTTTACTAACAACGAAATAGAGTTTGGCGGTAAGCATCCACTCAAACTCTATGTGAAGTTTTTCCATGAGCAGGATCTTAAAAACCATTCCATCCAACCGGAACTGACCTACGAGAATATGCGTTTTCTGTCAGAACTGGGTGATGCCGGTTCTGTCGCTTATTTCCCGTATGCGGATTCGGTAGCCTATAGCCCTGACCGAATTTTCTATGAGAAAATAGATACTACATATAATAATATTATATATACTATTTATATTTACTCAACGAATCAGACTGCCACTTTGTTTAGTCCCGATTTTACCTATATGGGGGCGAACAAGGGTAACTATCAGTTGCAGAGCAGTACGGCGAATGGAAGGGTGTTTCGTTGGGTGGCTCCGCAAGATGGCGTGCCGCAGGGTGATTATGAGGCGGTGCTGATGCTGACGGCTCCGATATCCCAGCAGATGGCCACTGTCGGACTTGACTTCACAGCCCGCGAGAATACCCGCATCCAGACGGAAGTCGCTTTGTCACACTATGACAAGAACACCTTTTCGAAGAAGGATCGCAACGACGATATGGGGCTGGCATATTCGCTGAATGTGATGGATGTAGAGAAGTTTGCCGCCAAAGATTCGTTGCCTTGGCAGCTGAAGTCGCAGTTGCAACTGCAATTCGTGCACAAGAACTTCACCCCGTTCGAGTCGTTTCGTGAGGTGGAGTTCGCACGACAATATAACCTCAAGACCGACTATTCCGAAAATCGCTCCGAATGGATGTTGACCGCGGGAGTGGCACTGGAGAAACCCAAACGTCATCACTTGCTCTACGACCTGAACTTTTTCGATAGGGTAGGGGAGGTCTCCGCACTACGCAACGCGTTGCGGACGGATGACCGTTGGCAAACGTGGCATCTCCGGACCAATACCAGCTACTTGCTTACCCGCGATTCGCTGCAGCGAAGCCGTTATGCCGTATCGCGGGCGCAACTCACCAAAACGCTTGGGAAAGTAGAATTTAATATTGAAAACTTACTGGAGCATAACGTTTTCAAGGATGCTTTCGCCGATACTCTGCGATTGAATAGCTACGCGTTTGATGAGTTGAATGCTACAGTCCAAAGTGCTGGAGATAGCAAACACCAATTCCTCGTGGGATACAAGAACCGTACGGAGTTCGCCCCTGATGCGCAGAGACTGCATCTGTCGCAGATGATTCACGAAGTGCGGGCGCAGTACCGCTTCGCACAGATCAAGAACCAGAGTTTCTCGCTGAACGCCACCTACCGAAACCAATCGCTGGCGGATTCTTTGGGTAAACGTGCTCCCGAGCATTACTTCGTCGGTAATGTGCAATATACCGGCCGATTTTTCCGTAATGCATTGATATTGAATACTTACTACGAGACAGGAAGCGGTATGGAGTTGAAGAAAACCTATACCTATATCAAGGTGGCGGCGGGACAAGGCACCCATGTTTGGAACGACTATAACGGGAACGGCATTGAGGAGTTGGACGAATTTGAGGTGGCGCAGTTCCCCGATGAGGCGCAGTATGTGAAAGTCTGGTTAGCCGGCACGGAGTATGTCAACGTGTGGCAGAACCAATGGACCCAGAGCGTGCAGCTGCGGCCCGCAGCGGTTTGGTCGGGTAGTCAGGGATTCCGAAAGTTTCTGTCTCGATTCTCCAATACGTTTACACTCAATGCGTTGTTGAAACACAAAACCCGTATGTTCGTCCCGTTTGCCCCTGTGCGCGATGATGAAAATCTCGTGGCGGAGCGATTCATGCTATCCAACACCTTTACTTTTAACAACAGCAGTTCCCCGTTCGCATTCGATGTCATTGTCCAAAAAACTTCGAATACCCAGCTCCTCTATTACGGTGTTGAGACTAATACGGTTGATAATCAAGAACTTATATTGAAGAGCACGCCTGTACAGGTGTTTTATCTCCAAACCTCGCTGCTCCACCGGAACACCCGAAACAACTCATCCTATTTCTTCACACGGAATTATTTGGTGGAAACCTTCTCGATAGGACAGGAGTTCCGGCTGCAGTTTCAGAACAAGATTACAGCCTCCTTGAAAGGCGATATGGCGTATAAGCGTAATCGTATGGGAGAAGAGCAGTTGCGTTCCTATCGGGCGGAACTGTCGGGGCTTTATCGTATGTTGAACCGTGGAACAGTTTCATTGGCAATGGATTATGTTTATATGCAAGGAAATGTAGGGGACAATTCCACGGTCTCATACTTTATGTTGGACGGACTGAATTTGGGGCAGAACCTGTTATGGACGCTTGCAGCCCAAATCTCTGTCACATCATTCCTGCAGTTAGTGGTTCAGTATCAAGGCAGAGCCGTCCAAAGCCACCCGGTCATCCACACCGGCAGTGTGACTTTAAATGCTGTTTTTTAGTTAATCTGCTGATTATGATGTAAATATATCGTATTTTCTTTGTAAAATATTGATATATAGATTTTTGTTGATAAAGTGGGAAGAAATTTTGTTGAAAAATTTTAATTAAGGAATTTATTCAAAAAAATATGCTATTTTTGGCGATTCAAAAAATTAGGTATAAAATGTATTGTGTAACTTTTTGAAGAGATAGGGCGTATAAGATAGGAAATACTGTTTTTGACAGGTCTAAAAGATTGCGTAATACATTGGCTACCATAGTGTTAATGTATAAAACAATTCATTATAGAATATGAGGAAACATATACAAAAAGTTGGTCTGTTGGTGCTTCTGGCAATGTCTGCAATGGTGTCAGGTTTTGCTCAGGATGATGCACAATTTACCTTTTTTCCGTGGGTGACGTCCTATTACAACGCCGGCGGAATAGGGGAACAGAGTAATACGTTATGCTTCACGGCGGATTACAACAACAAGTATTTGGGCTGGGGTGATCTCTCGACAACCGCCATCAATAATGATTCGGCGTTGCATACGGCTCCACAAGACTTCCTCTTCAGTATAGAATCCTATTTGCGCAAGTTGCACGGTTCCATCGGTGTCACGTTGGTGCACGACAGAATCGGTTTTTACAGCAATACCGGGATCAAGTTGGGATACGCGTACAAATTGCGTGTCGGTGGCGGACATCTCGGTATTGGTGCTCAAGTTTCCTTGTATAATCAGGCTATTGACAACTCTCATTTCAACCCGAGTCAAGAGGGTGACCCGCTTTTGTCCTCCCTCTCTGAATCAACGCTGGATTTGGACTTTAACTTCGGTGTGCTTTATAAGACAGACCAATGGTATGCCGGTTTGGGCTGGACGCAAATCGTCTCCATGTTTGACACGACCAACATCTTGCGTGTTTCCGGCGATCGTGGACAACATCGTTCCTCGCAGCTTTATCTGCACGGTGGTTACACATGGGTGCTGCCGTTCAATCCTAATTGGGAGTTGATGCCTCAGGCACTCATTAAGACTGACCTCAAGACCTTCCAGTGGGAAATCTTGGCATTGGCGCGTTACAATGGCGTCTATTGGGGTGGTATCGGTTACCGTTTCCAAGATGCTATTTCGCTTGCCTTCGGTGCACGCCCCTTCCATAACTCTTCCAATATCTATTTGAAGGGACTTGATCTGGGTGTCTCCTACGGATTCACCGCGAACTCTCTGGGTTACAAGAAGCACCGCAGCTTCGGTGATGTGGAGGTCGTTGTGCGTTACTGCTTCGACGTTTACAAGCCTGAAGTCTTCTCTGGATACGGTAACTCTCGATATATTTATAAGAACAGATACTAAAATTAACATATTGACGTTAATAACCATATTTTGAAATTTAAAATTTGAACAATATGAAACGGGTAATCATTTTTCTATCAGCGGCATTCTTGTTATTGGTGTCGTGTAAAAACGGTGGTGACGGACAGCTCATCGGCGTGCAAGACCGACCTGAATTCTCCGATCTGGAACCGTTTGGAATGGTCTATATCCCTACCGGCCACTATGTGATGGGCGGTGGTGACCAGGACGTTCCCTTCGCATTGACGCAGCAGTCCCGCAATGTGACGGTTGCTGCCATCTGGATGGACGAGACCGAAATCACCAACAACGAGTACCGTCAGTTCGTGTATTGGGTGCGCGATTCCATCGCCCATACGCTTCTCGGTGACGCGGAAATTACCGAAGAGGAGAAATACGGTCACTACAAGAAGTATGAGAAGGGTGAAAACGAGGGTGAACTTATTGAGCCTAAGGTGATCAACTGGAAGGAGAAGATTCCGTGGGATTCCGAAAATGAGGAAGTCCAATCCGCTCTCTCCCCCTTGTTCAGCAAGGTTAACACCCGCTATTACCACTATGGGTCAACCCGCCTAAACACCTCCATGCTCAATTATGAGTATTGGTGGATTGATTATCGTAATTACAGAAATCCCAAGAATCCTGATGAATTCGGTGCTTCTACCAAGGAGTTCGACAAGGAGGGGGATGATCTTGGCGGTCTCTATGCAAACCGTCCGAGCAGTAAGGGCAACGGTTGGCAGCGCTTCATCAAGCATGAGGTGGTGAACATCTATCCCGATACTCTCTGCTGGGCTCATGACTTCGTCTATTCCTATAACGAGCCGATGATCTTGAACTATTTCTACAACCCGCAGTTCGACAATTACCCGGTTGTCGGTGTGAGTTGGCGTCAGGCTAAGGCTTTCTCCAGCTGGAGAACCGGTATCCGCATGTCTTGGCTCTCCGGCAAGGAATATGCTTTCGAGCATGAGTTCCGTTTGCCTACCGAAGCTGAGTGGGAGTGGGCTGCCCGTGGCGGCAACTCTCTTGCTTCCTATCCTTGGGGCGGTCCTTACACGACCAACCGCAATGGCTGCTTCCTGAGCAACTTCAAACCGCAACGCGGTAACTATATCGCTGACGATAACTTCTATCCTGGCATTGTTGCCCACTATCATCCTAATGACTGGGGCTTGTTCGACATGAGCGGCAATGTGGCTGAATGGTGCGAGGATGCTTTCGACGAGTCCGCCACCAACTTCACCCACGACATGAACCCGGCATACGTCTATTATGCCACCAAGGACGATTCTCCGGTGAAGAAGAGAAAAGTGATACGTGGCGGTTCTTGGAAGGATGTCAGCTACTTCACCACCGTCTATGCGAGAACCTACGAATATCAGGACACTTGTAAGTCCTACGTCGGTTTCCGTAACGTGCAGTCCTACATGGGCCGCCAGAGAGGCGATAACAGCAGCAAGAGCGCTTCTCACGTTTATTAAAATTCAGAAAATTAGTTTATTAACATAAAATCATTAACTTAAAAAATTAAAACAAATGAGTAAGATTGATCAATTCGTCAGATCGAAAGTGTACAAAAACACTATGGCCAAGCTGTACGGCTGGGGCGCATCCATCGTTATTGTCGGTGCATTGTTCAAGATTTTGCACTGGCCTTTGGCAAATATCATGCTTATGGTGGGTATGTTTACCGAGGCTATCATCTTCTTCTTCTCTGCATTTGAACCCCTGCACGTGGAGTACAACTGGGCTTTGGTTTATCCTGAACTGGCCACCGGTTCTGATATTGAGCTGGAAGAGACTGAGAAGAAATCCCGTCGCGACAAAAAGCAACAGGTGAAGAGTGACAGCGTTACTCCTACTCAGGCTTTGGACAAGATGCTCGAAGAGGCTAAGATTGGTCCCGAACTGATGGAAAGCCTGGCATCCGGTATGCGTAACTTGAGCGACAACGCCCACAAACTGGCCGGCGTTTCCGATGCAGTGGTCTCTACCGACAACTACACCGCCAGCTTGCAGAAAGCTTCCGAGTCTGTACGTAATTTGACTCTTAAATATGACAAGGTTGCCGCCTCCCTCGAAACGGATGGTGGTGTTACCGCTGAATATATCGAAAGCGTGAAGAAAGCTACGGCATCTGTCGCTGCGTTGGCTGTCGCATACGATCAGACTGCCAAGTCCATGGAACAAGCCGGCAGCTTCAAAGCTGAGATGGACAAACTGACCACCAATATCTCCAAATTAAGTAATGTTTATGGCAACATGCTTGCCGCGATGAAGTAATTCTCATTGATTTCATTAACCTATTCATTAACTAAATTTAATTGAGATATGGGTGCAACAAATTGTCCGGAAACCCCGAGACAGAAAATGATTCAGATGATGTACCTGGTGTACACCGCCATGCTGGCGTTGAACGTCTCTGCCGAGATTCTGAACGCTTTCGTGGTCGTGGATGACACTTTGGTGACATCTACCAATATCGCGGCCAACCAGAACTCCAATGACTACCAGTGGTTCTTGGGTCAGAAAACCATTCTGGGCGCGAAAGTTGATGAAGCCTACAATAAAGCCCAGACTCTTCGTAAGGAGTCTGACGCAATGGTGAAGTATATTGAGAAAATGCGTAATGATTTGATTTTCGCTGTCGATGGTGATTCTCTGACGGACGGTAAAAAAGGACCGAAGGAGTTGAAAACTGTCGCCACCATTGTGAAAAAGGATAATTTCGATATTCCTACCGATTTCATGATCAACAATGGCAATGCCAAAAAGTTGAAAGAGGAAATCAAGAAGTACAAGGCCAATATTCTGAAATTAGCGAAAAAGGAAGATCAAAAACGTCTTGAAGAAGCCATTGGTTTGAATGTGGATGCCACTTATACCAAGGATATGAACACTGTCTCTTGGGAGGAGCATAACTTTGACCACATCATTGCTGCCGCTTCTGCAACACTGCTCAACAAGATGATCGGTGAGGTGAAGAATGCGGAATCCGTGATGCTCAACTATCTGAAGGCTTCTATCAGTGCTGACGACTTCAAGTTCGACCAAGTCAGTGGTCGTTCCATCCCGAAATCCCAGATGGTCTTCGCTGGCGACGCTTACGAGGCTGACATTATCGTGGCCGCTTACGACAGCAAGTCCACACCTGAGGTTTACTACAAGATGGGTGCTGACACGCTGACTGAAGAAGGCATCGGTGGTGCTACCAAGCTCGAAGGCGAGAATGGTCTTGTGAAACTGAAAATCGGTACCAGTGGTACGGGTGAGCAGAAATATGCCGGTTTGATCAAGGTGATCGGCCCTGGCGGTGAAGCGAAATACTACGGATTCAAGGATAAGTACACGGTGTTGACTCCTTCCGCTACGATTGCTGCGGATAAGATGAACGTGCTTTATGCCGGTATCGCCAACCCGGTGTCTGTCTCTGGTCCTGTGGCTCCCGACAAGCTGAGCGTCTCTTTCCCTGGCTGTAACGCTGCTTCACAAGGTGCTGGTAAGTTCAATGTGAGCGTTCCCACCTCTTTGATTGGAAAGACGGTGCAGGCCACCGTGGCTGCCAAAGTGGGTGAGTCCACTAAGACCCTCGGTCAGACCACGTTCCGTGTGAAACGCGTTCCGGATCCTCGTGCCGTATTGGGTGCTAACATCCGCGGTGGTAAGAGAGCGAAAGCCGAAATCTTGGCCAACCCGATGATTCGTGCTACCATGGGTGATGACTTCGTCTATGACTTGAAATGGTCTGTCAATTCCTTCCGCGTGATCCTTGTGAGCAAGGGTATGGAAGAGCCCGCCATCGTTTGTCAAGGCGGTCACTTGAGCGACAAGGCCAAGTCTGCCATCCAGAAGGCTTCCGCCAACACGGTCATCTATTTCAGCGATATCAAGGTTTCTTCTGAAGCCGGTTCGCGTACTTTGGACGAATTCTCTGTCCGCGTAAGATAATCAACAAAAAAAACATACAATTATGAAAAAGTTCAAATTAATCGCAATGTTGTTACTGGCCGCCACCTTTGCCTTCGCACAGGAGGACGAGACTGACGGCAGCACGTTGGAGCAACCTATCCGCAAGCCTGTGGAGACGGTTTGGGAGCAGGTAAATATCGGTGAGTTTGCCGAACCGATCGCGTATCCTCCCGTCAGACAAGCCGACGTGATGTATTACTGGACCATCTGGCGCACCATTGACTTGCGCGAGAAGATCAACCACCCGCTCTACTTCCCGACGGAAGTGCGCGGTACTTGGAGAAGCCTCGGCCAAACCATCTTTGATGCTATCGATATTGGCAACACGGAGCGTACGGAAGGCGTTTTGCCGGTCTATTCCGACGAGATGTGCACCTATCCATACTCTCGTGAGGAGATCCAAGGCTTGATTTCCAATGTTTCCACCATCGCCGAAATTGACGAAGAAGGTGAGGAAATCGGTACCAAGGAACTCATCATCCAATTCGAGCCGAAGGAGATCATCTCCTACAACGTCAAAGAGGTGTGGTATTTCGACAAGCAGTATTCCACCTTCAGAGTTCAGATTCTGGAGATTGAACCCATCATTGAGTATGAGAAACCGAACAACAACAGCTCGTACTATGATGATGAGAATCAGGAAGACGCTGAGGATGTGAAGGCCAATATGATCAAGAAACGTGTCGGTTACATTTATTACAACGAACTTCGTCCTTTCCTGGCCAAACAGGAGGTGTTCAATGTGAAGAACCAAGCCGCACGTGTCTCCTTCGACGACCTGATCACCTGGAAGCGCGATTTCTCCAGCCTGATCTACAAGGAGTCCAACGTCTATGACCGCGATATTTCCGATTATATCGCCAATTCCCGCGACCAACGTATCGAATCTGAGCGTATCACGGACAAAATGCGTACCTTCGAACACGATCTTTGGGAATTCTAAATCAGCAAAACTTTTTCATAATTTGACAAAAGCGGACTGCAAAGTCCGCTTTTTTTGTTGATACTGGTTACAAAATATACTTCTTTAGTTAGCCTTTCGCTAGAAAATCTATCAATCAACCATTGTTGATAAATATTTTTTTTTCTGGACGATTTTGGGTGCATCCATATCAAATATTTTATATCTTTGTACTTAAATTTGAAAGGATATAAATCATTCATATATTGTTGACTAAATTAGTTCTTCATGAAGAGAATTACGGATAAAGCCATTTCCCAGACGCTGAAAACAGTCTTCGGTTTTGACACTTTCAAGGGTGACCAGCTGAAGATTATCAAGACATTGTTGAAGGGCAAGGACTGTTTTGTGATTATGCCCACAGGAGGCGGCAAGTCGATGTGTTACCAGTTGCCTGCGCTGATGAGCGACGGCACGGCCATCGTCATTTCCCCGCTGATCGCGCTGATGAAGAATCAGGTGGATGCGATCCGGACATTCGGTACGGACCGCGGCATTGCCCATTTCCTGAACTCCTCGCTCAACAAAGCCGAAATCGCAGAGGTGAAAAAAGACCTTATCTCAGGGAAAACCAAACTGTTGTATGTTGCTCCTGAGTCATTGACCAAAGAGGAAAATGTGAATTTCTTTCAGGATATCAACATCTCCTTCTATGCAATTGATGAGGCGCACTGTATTTCGGAATGGGGTCATGATTTCCGTCCCGAGTACCGTAACATCCGCAAGATCATCCAGCAGATTGGCAAGAACGTACCGGTAATCGCGTTGACGGCTACCGCTACGCCCAAGGTGCAGAGCGACATCCAGAAAAACCTCGGTATGGAAAAGGCGGAGGTCTTCATCTCCTCCTTCAACCGTCCAAACCTCTATTACGAAATTCGTGAGAAGACTAAAGATGTTGATAAAGAGGTGGTTAAGTTTATCAAGAACCATCCTGGTAAGTCAGGTATCATCTATTGTCTGAGCCGCAAGAAAGTGGAAGAATTGGCGGTGCTGTTACAGGAGAACGGTATTCGTGCTTTGCCATACCATGCAGGTCTTGATTCCAAGACCCGTGTCCAGAACCAGGACGACTTTTTGATGGAAAAGGCTGATGTGATTGTCGCCACCATCGCTTTCGGTATGGGTATCGACAAACCCGACGTGCGCTTTGTGATCCACTACGACATGCCGAAGAGTCTTGAAGGATATTATCAGGAGACTGGTCGTGCCGGTCGTGACGATGGCGAAGGCTTATGTATCGCCTTCTATGACCAGAAGGACCTCAATAAATTGGAGAAATTCTCCGCCAAGAAATCCGTTTCCGAGCAGGAAATCGTGAAACAGTTGCTGGCGGAAACGGCTTCGTATGCTGAATCCACCAATTGTCGTAGAAAACACCTGTTGCACTATTTTGGTGAGAATTACACCGAGGAAAACTGTCACAATTGCGATAACTGTAACCATCCGAAGCCCAAAATGGACGCTTCCGAGCAGATTCAACTGATGCTGGAGGTGGTGCAGGCGGTGAAACAACAGTTCAAGGAGGACCAGATTGTCGATATCATTTGTGGCAACAAGACGACCTCCATTCTGAAGTTCCACCACGAAAAGCTGAAACAATTCGGTGAAGGTATGGATTATGATGCGAAATTCTGGTCCAATATCATCCGCGTTTCCATCTTTGACAATCTGATTGCCAAAGATATAGAGAATTACGGTCTGTTGAAAATCACGGACAAGGGCAAGAAATACATGACCAATCCCTATCCGATCATGGCCATCAAGCCGGTGACCGAGGAGGATGAGGATGACGACGAGGCCGTGGATGCAGTGGCCGGCAATGTAGAGGAGGCTTTCGACACCGTCCTGTTCAGTCTGCTGAAGGATTTGCGAAAGACCATCTCCAAAGAGGAGAATTTGCCGCCGTTCATCATCTTCCAGGATCCTTCGTTGGAGGATATGTGTATCCAGTACCCGATCACCATGGAGGAAATGACTCGCGTGGTGGGTGTCGGACCCGGCAAGGCGCAGAAATACGGCCGCCGTTTCATTGAGCTCATCAAACAATATGTTGAGGAAAACGAGATTGACCGTCCGCAGGATTTCGTCCTGAAGACCGTGGCCAAGAAATCCGCCAACAAACTCTTTATCATCCAAGGTATTGACCACAAGATTAGCTTTGAGGACATCGCCATTGCCAAGGGATTGGATATGGACGAGCTGCTCACTGAAATCGAACACATTGTCGCTTCTGGTGCGAAGATCGACATCTCCTACTATATTGATGAAGAGATTGAACCGTACCATCAGGAGGACATCATCGACTATTTCGCCAACGCCGACACGGATTCCGCCGAGGAGGCTTTGCGTGTTCTGGGCGAAGACGAATATACGATGGAGGAGATTCGGATTATGAGAATCAAGTACCTGTCGGACGTTGGAAATTAAGAATGTAGAATGAAGAATGTAGAATGAAGAATGTAGAATGAAGAATGTAGAATGAAGAATGTAGAATGAAGAATTATGAATTATGAATTATGAATAATATGGAAGGGAATTTGGAAAGTAAGACTGAAAAAGAGTACGAAATGAATGAGATTATAGAAGAAACGGTTGTGAATACGACGGAAGTCGAACAGAAACAGGTATCCAAACCTGTTGTTGAAGAAGCCCCGGCATCTTGTGAAAAGAAACGTTGTGGTGCTGCGCATTGGATTGTGGAAGGTGTGCTGGCAGCAGCGGTGATAGCGCTGTTCATCCTGCATTTTGCGGGTAATGGCAAAAAGGCCCCTGTGGTGCAGAAGCCGGTTGAGAAAGGAAATGGCGAGACGGTTTTCATTAACATCGACTCGATTAATGCCCATTATGAGTTGGTCAGTATTCTGACTGACAGCATCGATGCAGAGAAACAGAGACAAGCTGTGGTCTTCCAGAACCGTCAGAAGGCGTTGGAGCAGAAGGCCGCCAATTTCGAGAAGAACTATAATTCCGGCTCTCTCAATCCGCAACAGATACAATATGCCCAACAGGGATTGCAGGAGGAAAGCACTCGCTTGCAGAATGATTACGCGCAAGCATTGGAATCCTTGGAAACCCGTTACCAGGCTGCCTTGCAGCAAATTAATGACTCCCTGCTCGCCGCAGCAAACAGGGTGAATGCCACCTATAACGCATCGTACATCTTTGCCTATCAAGGCGGTGGCGGAAGTCAGCTGCTCTATGGCGATCCCGCTCACGATATTACCGTGGAGGTGCTGAATGAGTTGAACAAATCTTTCAAAAAGAAGAAATAATTCTCGTAGAGACGCGCCATGGTACGTCTATACAAGTGACAGTAAATAGTTATGGAGAAAGAAACTAAGCCCTTTGGTACACTGCATATTGTGTTGATATGTCTGGCATTCGGACTGTTAGCGGCCGAATTGGCTTATCTGGCGGTTTCCAACAGTCGTGCAAAACGCCAGGTGGTGGAGGCGGAGCAGGCCTTTATGGACAGTCTGCATGTTTTCCCGCCTATTGAGTTTGCGGATTCGCTCTACAATCGGGTGAATATCCAGACCTATGAGGATGACTCTCCGAAAGTGGTGGCCTATTACGTGAGGGACAGTCTAGGTAACTCTACCAGCGAAATCGCCCACGAGACGCATTTCTATGAGAACCATCAGAAGTACATTGATGGCAACCGTCATGGGGATGATCGCGACGGTCTGTGGTACGCCTATTATCCGGATGGTACCGTGCAGACCAAAGCCGTGTATGTGAACGGTAAGGAAGAAGGCCGCTATACGGTCTATTATTCCAACGGAAATGTCCGATATACAGGCTTGTATAAGCAAGGAAAGCAAGTCGGTGAGTGGCGTTTCTATAATGAGGACGGCACCCTGGTCAGCATCCAAAAGTTCTAGCTATTAGCTTTTAGCTATTAGCTATTGGCTTTTAGCGGCCAACGGCCAACAGCCAATAGCCAACAGCCAATATAAGAAAAGATATTCGACATATATAAATAATTATAAATAAATAACTTAAAAATAGATACTATGGAATTACCATTTGCAGAAGCGTGGAAAATCAAGATGGTGGAACCCATCAAGAAATCCACAAGAGAAGAAAGAGAAAAATGGCTCAATGAAGCCCACCAGAATGTATTCATGCTCAAGAGCGACTACGTTTACATCGACCTCCTTACCGACTCTGGTACGGGTGCCCTGAGCGACCGTCAGTGGGCTGCCATGATGATGGGCGACGAGAGCTACGGTGGAGCACGTTCTTTCTATCACATGAAGGACACCATCACCGAACTCACTGGATTCAACTACGTTATCCCCACTCACCAGGGTCGTGCCGCTGAGAATGTGCTGTTCAGTTACCTCGTAAAACCTGGCAATATTATCCCCGGTAACGCCCACTTCGACACCACGAAGGGTCATATTGAGAGCCGTAAGGCTTTTGCCATCGATGTTACCGTTAAGGAGGCTTACGACACCCAACTCGAGGTTCCCTTCAAAGGTAATGTTGATTTGGAGAAATTGGAGAAGATTCTGAAGGAGAACAAGGGCAATGTGCCTTTCATGGTCCTCACTGTTACCAACAACACTGTCGGTGGTCAGCCTGTCAGCATGCAGAACATTCGCGAGACCTGTGAGCTCTGCCACAAATACGGCGTGCCCGTGAACGTTGATAGTGCCCGTTTCATCGAGAACTGTTACTTCATCAAGACCCGTGAAAAAGGCTATGAGAACAAGACCTTGCGCGAGATTGCCTTGGAGATGTTCAGCTATGCCGACTCAATGACCATGAGTGCCAAAAAGGACGGTCTCGTCAATATGGGCGGCTTCATCGCTACCAACAAGCAGGATTGGTATGAAGGAGCCAAGATGTTCTGCATCCCCTTCGAAGGCTTCCTGACCTACGGTGGTATGAACGGTCGCGATATGGACTGCTTGGCCGTCGGCTTGAAGGAGAACATTGAGTTTGATATGGTCGAGACCCGCATCAAACAGGTCCACTACCTTGCCGCTAAGCTTGATGAATACGGCATTCCTTACCAGCGCCCTGCTGGTGGCCACGCCATTTTCGTCGATGCCGACAAGGTGCTCACCAACATCCCGAAGGAAGAGTTCCCTGCTCAGACGCTGACTTGCGAGCTCTATCTCGAAGCCGGTATCCGTGCTTGTGAGATCGGTTACGTGTTGGCTGACCGCGATCCGGTGACCCGCGAGAACCGTTTCGGTGGTAATGACTTCGTACGCCTGTGTATCCCGCGCCGCGTCTATACCAACAACCACATGGACGTGATCGCCGCTGCCCTCAAGAATGTCTATGACCGTCGCGACACTATTAAGCGCGGTCTGGAGATCACTTGGGAAGCTGAACTGATGCGTCACTTCACTTGTCAGTTCAAACGTCTCGGTTAATCCTTGGATACGATGCTGATCGTAGGAAATGTCCTCGTTTCAGAAGAACTGATTGACAAGTGCTTCTGCTGCGATATTGCGCAATGCAAGGGTATTTGTTGTGTGGAGGGTGACAGCGGTGCGCCGGTAGCCCCCGATGAAGTGGCTGATTTAGAGGAACATTATCCTGTATTTCAAAAATATATGACCGAAGAAGGTGTCGCCGTTGTCGAAAACGGCGGCACCTTTGTCTTCAATGGTGGCGACTCGTTCGACACGCCCTTGATGGAGAGCAATGACGCCTGCGCGTTCGCCTATTTCGAGGACGGAGTGGCCAAATGCGCCATTGAAAAATGCTTCCGCAACGGTGAAATCCCCTTTCGGAAGCCTATTTCCTGCTATCTGTATCCCATCAGGGTCAGCAGGGTGGGAGATTACGATGCCCTGAACTACGACCACTGGTCGATCTGCAAGACGGCCGTGGAATACGGTAACCAGCTGAAATTGCCCGTCTATCAATTCCTTAAGGAACCATTAATTGCCAAATATGGGGCGGAATGGTTTGAGGAATTGGAGGAGATGGTGCGGTTGAGGAATGAGAATGCCCCGTCATTGTAGAGACGCGGTGCACCACGTCTCTACAATGTGAAAAATCATTGTTTGTGCATATCCATATTTTTGTATCTTTGCCGTTTGAAATAAAATAGAAAAAGAATATGAAATTCATCGTATCAAGCGACTTGTTATATCGCAACTTAAGTGCCATCAGCGGCGTGATGGGGACGAATAGCACGATGCCCATCTTAGACAATTTTTTAGTGACTATTGACGGTAACCAACTGAAACTCACGGCTTCGGATCTGGAGTCCACGATGACATCCGTTGTTGAACTGGACAATGTGGAGGGCGAAGGCTCTGTCGCGGTGCCGGCCAAGATTTTGCTTGAGACGCTGAAGCTGATGCCGGATATGCCGCTCGTGTTCGCCATCGATACGGAGAATAACATCCTGAAATTCTCCTCTGCTAACGGCGAGTATGGCGCTCCTTGTTTCCCGAGTGACGAGTATCCGTCCGTGAAGCCCATTCAAGAGCCCAAGAGTTTTGACATCCGTGCCACTGTCCTGCAACGTGCTATCAGCAAGACGATTTTCGCGACCGGCAACGATGAGCTGCGTCCGAATATGATGGGTGTCCTTTGTGAGCTTTCTTCCGATTGTGTCACGTTTGTGGCCACGGATGCGCACAAATTGGTCCGTTATCGCAATTCAGAGGTGCAAACCGAGGAGTTTTCCTCATTTATCCTGCCCAAAAAGCCGATTGCGCATCTGAAGAACATTTTGGCAAATCATACCGATACGGTGCATGTTGAATATTCTGAGAATACGCACCATATTCGTTTCGCCTTTGGCAATTTCGAGCTTTATTCCTCGCTGAAGGAAGGAAAATATCCGAATTATGAGGCGGTTATCCCGAAAGAGAATCCCAATGTGCTGACTATCGGTCGCGATGAGTTCCTGAAGTCCATCCGCCGTTTGGGCAACTACTCCAGCCAATCGACTTTCCAAGTACGTCTCTCTCTGACGGAAACCGGTCTGAATCTGACGGCTGAGGATATGGATTTCTCCTACAAGGGTGCTGAAAATATCACCTGCGAATATCAGGGTGAACCGATGGAGATTGGTTTCAACTCCCGCTTCCTGCGTGAGATGATCGAGAATTTGGATGCTGACACCATCCAAATGTCCTTCTCCAAACCGCAACGTGCCGCTTTGATTGCGCCCACGCAGCAGCATGACGAGAACGAGGATGTGCTCATGCTGATCATGCCGGTGATGTTGAATTACTAATTGGCCGTTGGCTATTGGCTGTTGGCTTTTGGCTAACAGCCAATGGCCAACAGCTAACAGCTAAAGGAAAACCGAGTTGTCGCGGCCGCAAGGCTGAGGAAAGTCCGGGCAACGCAGAGCACCATACTTCCTAACGGGAAGGCGCGCGAAAGTGCGACAGAGAGTGCCACAGAAACGATACCGCCCGCTTGCGGGTAAGGGTGAAAACGTGAGGTAAGAGCTCACGCCGCCGTCAGTGATGCCGGCGGGGGTAAACCTTATGGGTTGAAAGACCAAATAAACCGGGGCTTGAGGGCTGCTCGTCCGACCCGGAGGGTAGGTTGATAGAGACATGCGGCGACGTATGCCCAAGATAAATGACAACATAGAACAGAACCCGGCTTACGGGTTTTCCTTTTTTTTACCATCTGGGTTTGAAGGCGTTCTCGATGTGGTTGACCTCTTGGAACTCAGGACAGTTGATGACGGAGATGATGTCAAACCGGATTTCCTTTTTGACACATTTGAATTTTGCGTATCGTATGGCAGCGCGTATGAGATGCCATTGCTTCTGTCTGTCCACAAACATCTCCGGGTTTCCGAACGCCGCGCTTTTCCGTGTTTTTACTTCTACGATGACGAGATAATCGTCGTTTTCCGCAATGATGTCCACCTCTAGGTGCCCGCATCGCCAGTTTCGTTCCAGAATTCTGTAACCTTTTTGCAGTAAGAGGTTTACGGCCATGTCTTCGCCTTTTAATCCTTGCAATTGCTTTTCCGTTTTCATAATCCTATTTTGTTTTAGTGAATAAAGTTGCGGCAAAAATACAAATTTTCTGCGAAATTTTTCTTTCGATTTTAACTATTTAATCTTGAATAGTTAAATTTATTTTGTATCTTCCTGAAAGACAGAAAATAAAAAAAATCAAAAAACTATTGACAAACGCTTGTTCAGGTTGTATATTTGCAGTATGAACAAAGGACAGGGTGTATGCCCTGAACCGTGTAAACGAAATAGTATGAAAGAAGAATTTTTGCACTATGTGTGGCAGCATCGCCACTATGACTTTTTGAATGCGAAGACGACCTGCGGGCAGCCGGTTGTTGTGGTTTCTCCGGGGTATCACAATCACGATGCAGGACCGGATTTCCTGCAGGCGGTGGTGGATATTGGAGGTGTGCGCTGGGTCGGCAGTGTCGAAATCCATTGCCGGAGCTCCGATTGGCTTCGACATAAACATCAGTATGATGACAAGTATAAGTCGGTGATTCTGCATGTGGTCTTTGAGCATGATATGGAGATACTCCTTTCGGGTCAGGAGGTTGTGCCCACGATGGAGCTACGGGACAAAATTCCGAGGGAAATGTATGACCGGTATGAGAGGTTGGTTACTCGTCAAGACCGCCTGTTGTGTCGATGGCGTTTGCCGGAATTGGATTCCTTGGTGGTGCAGAACCAGCTTTCGAAGGTCTTGGTGGAGCGGATGACGGAGCGCCAGAACCGATACTATGCGATGTTAGAGGCTTGTAATAAGGACTGGAAAGAGCTGATATATCGGGTGATGGCCATCGGGTTCGGGTGCAAGAAGAACGGGACGGCATTCGAGCTGTTGGCGCAGAGTCTGCCGTACAAGATTGTGCGAGCTCACCAGGCATCGCAATTGCAGCTCTATGCGCTCCTGTTCGGGCAGTCGGGGATGCTTGATGTGGCGGAAAAGGATGATTATGTCGATAAGTTGCGCTACGAATATGATTATTTGCGTTACAAGTACCAGTTGTCGCCCATCGGGTCGCATCAGTGGAACTGGTTGCGGCTACGGCCACAGAACTTCCCGTCGATGCGGTTGGCGCAGTTTGCGCAGCTGTTGTTTGAGACGGGTGAATTGCAGCGTGACCGGGTGTTGACCACGCCATATCCCCAGTTGCGGCAGTGGCTTTCGGTGGTGCCGGACAGCTATTGGGAAACGCATTACCAGCTGGGGAAGTCCACGGTAGAACATGCTGCGGGAGTGGGTGCATCCACGGCGGATCTGTTGATCATCAATACGATAGTGCCGTTGCGGTTCTGTCATGCCCGTTTTTTCGGGGATGAAGATTTGCAAGAGGATGCCTTGGCGTTGCTGGAGAGGGTAGGGTATGAGGACAACAAGACCACCCGGGAGTTCTCGGACAGCGGATTCCCGTGCGCAAGTGCGTACGATTCGCAGGCGCAGATGGAGTTGATGGAGCACTATTGCGAACGGAAACGGTGCCTGGAATGCAGCATCGGGGAGAAAATTGTAAGGATGTAGGGGGCGAATCATTATCCGCCTCGGCAGGCGGCATAAAAAAATGTAGGGGCGAATAATCATTCGCCCCTACATAAGGGATAATGTTAAATCCGGCAGGTTTTATTCGTTGACCTGAGGATTGTTGGAATTCATTGCTTGGTTGAACTGGTCCTTAACGGCGTTGATGTTGTCGTTCACAGCTTTTTCAAACTTGTTGACACCGACGACGGCGAAGATGTAGCCGAGACCGATGAGGATAAGACCAAGACCGAACAGCCAGGTGAGGGTGATGCCGGAAGCGTCGAGGTGGTAGAGACCGAGAACGCCCAGCACAGCACCGGCGATACCGAGGAGCATGATGACCCACCAGTATTGGAAACCGTATTTCTTGTAGTCGAAGCTCTGGACGAATTGCATGATGCCTTCGAACATAATCCAGATGGCGAAGACGATAGGCAGAGACAACGTCACGGCCATGGGGTTGCAGAGGAAAAAAATACCGATGATGATCATCAGCAGGGCGGACAGCATGCGTGTGCCGCTGTTCGGCAGGAATTTTTGTGTGCGCAGGGTGAACACGAAGCGGGAGATACCTGAGACGAGGGTGAAGCATCCGAGGAGCACCGCCATGGAGAATAGGGTTTCAGGCGGATACATGAAACACAACACACCGGTGACTACGAGCAGAATGCCCGTGATGACTAACCAAATTTTAGTGCTTTTTTCCATAATGTTTGATTTTTGAATTTTTAATGGTGCAAAAGTATAATTTATTTTGTTACGGTGTTCACCTGCGGGATTTTTTTTGGCGACGAAAAACGATGAAAGGCGATGAATGGGCGATGAATGGACGATGAATGGACGATGATGAGATGATGATGAGATGATAAGATGATAAGATGAAAGGCGATGAAACGAGGATACGATGAACAACGATGAATGACGTTTTATCGAACAAATTTCATTCATCGTTCTTCATCGTTCTTCATCGCTCCTTCATCGTTTCACCACCTTCCGCACCGCCACGACATTCCCGTCCGCCACGGCCTTGACGAAATAGACACCGGCGGCGTAATGGGAGAGGTCGATTCGTGCTGTTTGTAGAGACGCAAAATTTTGCGTCTCTACACCGTCCGTTGACCGTAATAACCGCCCGAATGCATCGAACAATTGGAACTCCACCTCCCCTGCCTGTCCATTGTTCATTGTACATTGTACATTGACAACGCTGGTGGTCGGGTTAGGATATACCGTCATCGACGCGCCGAGGTTGTAATCGTCGATGCCGACGGTGATGGTCAGGTGCAGCGTGACGATTGAGTCGCAACCGTGGACGGTCTGGAGGGTTTGGGTGTAGGTGCCGGAGGTGCAGTAGGTTTGGGCGTTCCATTCATAGCAGCTGTCGGGAGTTGTGATGGTGAATTCGGACTCTTCGGCGGGATAGACGGTAAGGTGTAATATTACCACACTGTCGCAGCTCGCCACGTTGGTGAAAGTCATCGTGTAATCACCCGACGTAGTGAACATCTCACCGTTCCATTCGAAACTTTCGCAAGCCGTTTCCGCGAATTCTGTCGTTTCCGCATGATTCAGCGTCAAATTCAACGTCACAACAGAGTCGCAGCCCGCCGCATTCGTCAGCGTGTAAGTCGCGGTGCTGTTGCTCTCGGTATACGTCACGCCGTCGATCCACATGAAGCTGTCACAAACCGTCTGCACATCCACGCCGGTGGTAGGCTGGTTGATGGTGAGGTGTAACGTCACCACAGAGTCACAACCGTTGGCGGCAATGAAGGTTTGCGTGTAATCGCCGGAAGTGGTGAACGTCTGACCGTTCCACTCGAAACTAACGCAGGCGGTTTCTGTGAAATCTGAGGAACTAGCGGAATTAACCGTCAGATGAAGAGTGACCGTGGAATCGCAGCCGTTGGCAGCCGTAAAGGTCTGCGTATAGTTACCGCTAATCGTGTAGGAGGTGCCGTTCCAGACATATACCTCGCAAGCGGTGTCACTGAACTCGTTGGAAACAGGTTCCAAGATAGTCAGATGCAACGTGACAACGCTGTCATTGCCATTGACCGCCGTGAAAGTTTGGGTGTAGTTGCCCGATTGCTGATAAGTGATATTGTTCCACGTGTAGCTGCCACAACCTGTGGCGCTGAATTCGTTCGTGATGGCATCCTCCAGGGTAAGGTGCAGGGTAATTACGGAGTCGCAACCGTGGATGGTTTGGAGCGTGTGGGTGTAATCGCCTGACTCGCAACGAGGAGCACCGAACCACATATAGCAGCTGTCGAATGAAGTGATGTAGAGGTTGGAGGTGGCGGGTTGCCAGACGTTCACCGTGACGGATGCCATATTGCTGCAACCGTCCTCGTTGTATCCGATTACCTGCCAGGTGCCCGCAGTGGTGGCTACTAATGTGTCAGCGGTGCTGCCGTTGCTCCACATATAGCTGACACCGCCATTGGCTGTGAGTGTGGTGCTCTCGCCCGCGCAGATGTCTGTGTTGCCGCTGACGGTGATGACCGGCGGTTGCGACACTAAAACGGTAACCGAGGCGGTGCTGAAGCAGCCAGCCGAGCTCGTGCCGATAACACTGTACTGCCCGAACATGTTCACCGGAATGGAGGGATTGCTGCTTCCGTTGCTCCACATATAGCTGTCCGCGCCCGTGGCGGTGAGCACTGTGCTGCCGCCGGGGCAAATCGTGGTGTTGCCCGTGATGGCCACTTCCGGAATCGGGTTGATAGTGAGATGCAGGGTGATAACACTGTCGCAACCCATCGCATTGGTATAGGTAATCGAATAGTTGCCACTTGCCGTATAGGTGGAATCCAACCAAATATATTCACCGCAAGCGGTTGCTGTCAGGTCCGTATGGTCGGAGGTGTTGACGGTGAGGTGGAGAGTAACCACGGAATCGCAACCACTGGTGTTGGTGAACGTATGGGTGTATTCTCCGCTGGCCGTGATTCCTATGTGCTCGTACCAGTCGAAACTGTCACAAGCCACAGCGGTGGTGTCACCGGAGTTGGAGTAGTTTACCGTCAGGTGAAGGGTGACCACGGAGTCGCACCCGTTTGCCGCGGTGAAGGTCTGGGTGTACTCACCGGAGGTGGTGTAGATGCTGTCGTTCCAGGTGTAGGAGTCGCAGGCGGTAACCTCAAAAGTATTTGTGACGGAGTGGTTGATGGTGAGGTGGAGGGTGGTGAGTTTACAGGCTGGGGTCTCTTGCAGGGTCGTGTCCGTATTATATGTATATACGCCCGATTCGGTGTAAGTTGTGCCATTCCATATGTAGCTGTCGCAAGCGGTGATAGTGACAGATTCCTCGATGGCGGGTAAAAGCGTCAATTGCAATTCAACAATCGAATCGCATCCTTGCACATTCACGCTTTCTGCATATAACCAACGATTCAAATTGTTTGGATTTGCCACGAGCGTGTCACCTTGCCAAACATAGCTCCCGCACGCGGTGTCCCGAAGGCTATACCAATCCGAGAATTTCACGTAGTGATGTTTCTTTACAACGGAGTCGCAACCAGAAACGGCTTGAAGAGTGCGGGTCTCGTCGTACTGAATCCATAGACTGTCGTTTCGATAGTATTCACCACTAACATAGAATCCTGAAGAACCATCACTTCCTACAAAGGGTTCTCCCCAACCGCCATATCCAGCTATATTATAGATAGACTCGTCATAATCGTAGCCAAAAAATACAGAATATACCGTGTCATAACCTGATCCGTTCCAATAAATATCGTGCCATCCTCCACACACGGTGTCTGTGATGAATACGGTATCTCGTGGCGCAAGGGTGAGGTGCAAGTTAATCACGGAATCGCATCCGTGGATGTTATGCAGCGTCTGCGTGTAGTCGCCGGAGGTGCAGAAGGTCTCGTCATTTATCACATAGTAGTTTTCAGGGCTGTTTATCGTGATGTCCATGGTGTCGGGTTGCCAAACGGTGATGGTGACGGAGTCGGAAGAGGTACAACCATTAGGCTTGGTGGCTGTCACATAATATGATCCAGCGTTATTCACGGACAGTTGATTGTCTGCATGTCCATTGCTCCAAACATACGTGTCACTAATAACAGTAACAATGCGCACATTATCAATTTTTAATACATATTGGTCTGAACAATTGGCATGGACAAACCCAATCAAAATGTCTTCCCCTGCCCAATCATTCAAATCCACAGTATGATGTCTCCATTCTCCATCAGTGAGAGTTTCACTAAAAATAGAAGTGGAACTCCAACCAACATATCCCATCGACTGAGTATAAACCCGAACTTCGTAATGTTCCGCAGGCCAGTTAGGGTCTTGCGCTGCGGCATACCAAGACAATTGGGCACCCGTAATGGGAATATGTACACTGGTGTATAACATATTGTTGGGTGACAAGGCACCCTCACCATTAATATATGAGGCTGAAGCGGCAGCACCATAGCTTTCGTAGCCGTTCTGATTGTTATTTCCTACTGTGGAATACCAATTATAACCATCCCCATCAAAATCCATTGTGTACCAACCGTCTATCCCTTCTTCAAAGTCTTCAAATAGTAATAATTCTTCTGTCGGATTAGAACTGGTTGCAGTAAGAATAGCGCTTTCCCCTTCGCAAATATCCGTCATGCCGCTAATAACAAGTTCAGGTCTTGGAAGAACATTCACAAAGTGCGTTGCCGAAGCGGAACATCCGTCACTGTTCGTACCTGTTACGGACACCTCCAAAGAATTCTCGGGCAACAAACTAATAACAGATGTGGTGTCACCATTAAACCAAAGATAACTGTCTGTACCGGTAGTGGCAAATGTTACACTATCACCGTGACAAACAGTTGATGGGGCAGTGATTTGCAAGTTGACCACCGAATTGAAGGTGGCGGTAAGAGTTGTATCTTGTGAAACAGAAATCGTGAGTGGATTGTCAGTGCTGCCGTTGCTCCAGCCTGCGAACACATAGCAGGAATCCGTCACAACGGCTTCAACGGTTGCCTGCTGGTTATCTACTGTTGGCGCAACCACTGTAGTGGCTATACCTACCAAAGAATCACTTGAAGCTAAAGTAATCGTATATTCCCTAAAGTGTGCCACCAGTGTGGTGTCCTGTGTGAGCTCAACCGTGCGCGGATTGTTCGTGTTGCCATCGCTCCAGTGGTCGAAAACGTAGAAGAAATTGGGCGTAGCCTCGATGACGGGAGATTCCGTACACGTGGGCTGCATGGTGATTTGGACAGTACCTTTGAGGGTATCTTCGGATGAAGTGATGAGGAAGTATGGCTGGATAGAATCATAAATATTGTAAAAATAGGAATTTGAATTAGTTTGTTGCCTCCAAACATTTCGATAAGCTTGTGCGCTGCCGCATGGGACATATACGGGGGTGTTGCGGTTGACATTGTAGAAAGGATGACCGTAATTTAAGCCCACAAAAGCAGGTGGTATCTCATTATATGACGTGATAGAAGAAAGTCCTGTGCAATTTGAAAATGCGCTATATCCAATGCTGTCCACGTTATTACCAAGAATCAGTTCTGTTAAATCGCTACAGTTTCCAAACGCAACACGACCGATAGTTGTAACAGATCCAGGGATAAAGAGTGTTCCTGAAAAACCAGTGCAACCATAAAACGCATAATCTCCAATCACAATTACGGAATCTGGAATAGTCAATGATCCAGTTAAACCATTGCACTCGCTAAATATAAATGAAGGAATGTGTTTCACATTCTCGCCGATGGATAACGAGGTTAAACCGGTGCCCGTAAAAACACCGTCGGCAATAGTGCAGCTGTCCGCATTAAAATATACAGTTGACAATGAACTACATCCTGTAAAAAGGCGCTCAGGAATGATTTTTACATGTTTTCCTATGGTTAAGACGGAAAAACTTGTACATCCATTGAAAACACGATCATAAGTGTATTGTCCAACCGAGATACAGCTATCCGCGTTAAAAACGACGGAAATCAAACTGCTACAATTTTTGAAAGCATCAGTTCCGATGGAGACAACACCTTCACCGATAATTAGGGAATCAACACCACTACAACCGTTAAAAGCATTCCTTCCGATATTTGTGACACTATTAGGGATATTCAATAAGCCTGTCAAACTGCTGCAATTATAAAAAGCAGATTGCCCGATAGTGGTAACCGAATTAGGTATATATAACACCCCAGTCAGACCACTACAGCCACTGAATGCAGATTGTCCGATGGACAAGACAACGTTTCCGATTATTAAGGTGTCTATGTTTGTACAACCCGAAAAAGCATTTTCTCCAATTGTTTTGACCGAATCGGGTATAATAATTGATCCCGTCAAACCAGTAAAATTACTAAATGCGTATCCAGGAATTGTTTTTACGTTTTCCCCGATGGACAATGTGACTGCGTTTGTACAGTTTGAAAAAACATTGCCGTAATTACCCATAAAGGCACAGCTGTCAGCATTAAAGGCAACAGAAGCTAATGCGCTACAGTTCCGGAAGGCATTGGTTCCAATAGTTGACACCGATTTTCCGATTGTTAATGATGTTATCCCACTACAGCCTAAGAACGCATAGTTTCCAATTGTTTTGACCGAGTCGGGTATAATAATCGATCCCGTCAAACCAGTAAAATTACTAAATGCGTTTCCAGGAATTGTTTTCACGTTATCCCCGATGGACAATGTGGCCGCGTTTGAACAGCCTAAGAAAACTCTGCCTTGATCTCCCATAGAGATACAGCTGTCTGCATTAAAGGCAACAGAAGCTAATGCGCTGCAGTTGTTGAAAGCCCAGCCTCCGATGGTTGACACCGCTTTCCCGATTGTTAATGATGTTATCTCGCTACAACCAGAAAAAGCAGTTTCTCCAATTGTTTTGACCGAATCGGGTATAACAATCGCTCCTGTCAAACTAGTAATATTTTTAAATGCAGATACAGGAATTGTTTTCACGTTTTCTCCGATTGATAATGTGAATGCGTTTGTACAGTTTGAGAAAACATTGCCATAATTTCCCATAGAAACACAGCTGTCGGCATTAAAGGCAACAGAAGCTAATGCACTGCAGTTTTGGAAGGCACAGTTTCCGATGGTTGACACTGCTTTCCCAATAGTAAGCAAAGTTAATCCGCTACAGTTTTGGAAAGCGTAGTCTCCAATAGTTTGGACTGAATCGGGAATGATTATCGGGCCTGTTAAACCGCTACAATTTCTAAAAGCTGACTCCCCAATGAAAATCAAAGAGTTCGGTAGGGTTAAAGTCCCGGTTATATGGCTAAGTTCGCTAAATGCATATGCAGGAATAATTTTAACATTGTTTCCAAAGGTCAAGGAAGACACATTACTGCACCCAAAAAATGATCCCGTTGTGCAACTATCTGCGTTAAACACCAACGATGTGAATCCTAGACAATAGTAAAATGCAGAAGATTCAATACTTTTTACAGTCTGTGGGATGGTTAATGTTCCTACCATTCCGCTGCAATAGTAGAACGCAGAGTTGCCAATTGAAGTAACAGAATTGCCTATTGACAACGAAGTCAAACCGTTACAGCCATTAAATGCATATCTTCCTATAGTTTTAACGGAGTCAGGAATAACCAACATCCCCGTCAAATGGGAACAACCCACTAGTGTCCCGTTAAAATTGGGACGTGTTATTAATCAAAATTATCAAACAAAGTTGGCTCGTTAAAGCCAAAACGTTCTTTGTCATTTTTGAA
>ONCM01000033.1 GCA_900316305.1 uncultured Bacteroidales bacterium
TTTCGCCATGATGGCCAGCTTTTCGGGGTCGTTTTTGTCGATCTGCGACGACTCCACGATCTGCAGCGAGCAGTTGCCCTCGGCGTCGCGCACCCAGAAAGGACCGCCGCCGGGCTCGCCCTCGTTCTTCACCATACCGCAGAGACGCACCGGACGGTTCATCAGCTCGTAGAGTTCCTCTGCAGTGGGCTGTTCCCCGACGGAAATCATCAGTTTCGATTCGGCAAAGTCCATGATTTCGCACAACGTCATCGGATCCACCTCGCCAGCTTCCAAGATTTTAAGGTATTGGAACTGAATGCTTTGCAGCTGCGCCAAATAGGCCGCTAACACTTTCTTGTAGATGACGGTAGGAGCTATGTTCTGGTCCTTGGTGACGTTGTCGATGTTCTTCACGAAGAGGATGTCGGCATCGCGGTTGTTGACGTTGTAAATGAGCGCACCGTGTCCGCCGGGACGGAACAGCAGCTTGCCGTTCTCGTCTCGGAAGGGCTCGTTGTCGGCCGTGGCCGCGAGCGTGTCGGTGGAGGCAGCCTGCATGGAGAAGGTGACGTGGTATTTCACCCCGAAACGCTCCTCGTAGATGGGCTGGATTTCCGCCACTTTCGCCTTGAAGAGCTCCAGATGGTGCTCAGAGACGGTGAAATGCAGGTAGGCGTCGATGCCGGAGGTGGCGTAGAGCGCGGCCTCCACGAAATGTTCCTCCAGTGCGGTGCGGATTTCGTTGTCGTAGCGGTGGAAGAGCAGCAGACCTTTGGGCAGATTGCCGTAGTTAAGTCCCTCTTTTTCAAGAAGGTATTGGATAATCAGGCGGAAGTTGCCTTTTTTGATTTCGGCATCGAGGTCGAGCTGTTTGTCGGCCATCGCCTTCTTGAGTGCTTCGTAGAAAGGGTAGCGGGGCAGGGTGGCGAGGAAGGTCTTCGCCAACTCCTGCTGCTTGTCATCGAGCTTGTCGCCGAGCAGGGCGTAGAGGTCCTTGAACATGCGGGATGCGGCGCCTGACGCGGGCACGAACTTCTCGATCTTCTTGCCCTCCATGGCGTAGGGGTATTCGGCCTCTAATTCAGCCACCTGGTCCTCGTCGAGGCGCAGGATGCCGTCATCCACGGTCGCAGGACGGTCGATGTCGGCGAAGGGGAAGCCCTTCTCAAAATTGGCGAACTGCTGTTCCACCTGCACGGGGTCGCTCCCGCGCTGAGTCATAAAATCTTTATCTTCAAACGTGAATTCCAATTGCATATCGTTGTTTTTTTTGATGCGGCAAAGATAGTATTTTTTAGGCAATAGTCCATCAAAACTTGAGATGCAAATTTTGCTATCCAAGCTACCAAACGCCCCTACCTCAAGTCACTCACAGCAATCGCAACAGGGTAGGAGACAGGCACTTCCTCCTTTGTGGCGGGTTCCCAGCGGGGCATCGACAGCACCTGCTTGCGGACCTCGTTTTGGAAGTCGAAATCCTGGGTTGAGCCGGTTACGGGCATGTTGGCGAAATCCACGTCCGACACGCTGCCGTCCTCGTTCACCACGAAGGTGACCATCGCATCAGCCAGCAACTCGTCGGACATGTACGTGCTGTACGAACGCAGCCGTTGGCGTAGCCACAGAACGGGCTGTCCTAATTCAGCAGGAAACATAGCTGGCCTCACGTATGAGTCGGAAGTACGTATTCTTTTACCGTCCACAATAGTCTGTTGACCGTCGGAACGGTTGCCCCTGACCGTCATGAAATGTGCTTCGTATGCCTCCCTTTGCATCGAGGGGTCGGCGCTTTCGAAGGCAGAGGTCGGTGCCGGCACTTTACCGGGTAGTATGGACGGCGTATAGCAGGAGCTCATCACGACGGACGACAACGCAATCCCAGCTACAGTAACCGCCTTTCCGAGGGTTTTGCGTTTGTGGAGCTCCTTTTCGAGGTAGCGCATCTCCGCTTCGCAGAAGGGGCAGGTACCGGAACACTCGCCCTTGAATGTACACTCGCGTTGTTCCAGCGGGATGCCGTTCTCCGTGGCGATTCTCCGCCGCACCTCCTTCAAATACTCGCATCTGTTCTTGCCGGGGTTCATAATGGTGGGATTTTGAATGATTCGGCAAAGATACGATTTTTTACGATGAAAATTGATCGATGAAATTAATCGATGAAATTAATCGATGAAATTAATCGATGAATATTTTCGATGAATATTTTCGATGAAAAACGATGAATGGAATACGGTACAATATACCATTCATCGTCTTTCATCGTTATTCATCGTTATTCATCGTTATTCATCGTTCATTCATCGTCTTTCATCGCAAAAAATTGTATTTTTGCCGCAAAATAAAAAAATGAAGAAGGCTCTTTTAGCCATATTGATTACGCTAACGGCGTGCACTTTTCTTCACGCGCAAGGGGAGGGACAGAAGGCTTTGCTGAACAGAGCCTACAAATATTATTCGGACTCGCTTCTATGTCAGTTTTTCGAGAATTGGGCTGAGGAACTTCCTTCCAATGAGGCAACTGTGACGAATGACACGATTAAGGCGGCCTACGAAGTCTTCGAGGCTTTTTTCTATGCTATGTTGGCGGAGGAATTGGCAGACAGCAATGCCGCTTCAAGGTATCAGGACCAACCGTTTTTTGCTGTTCAGGGCACTCTGACGACCCTCCGTGTGGCGCAGACCATCCCATACACACCGCAGGAGATTGACTCCTTTTTCGTCGAACAGGTTCATCAGAACAAACCCAAAGACCAGTGGGAGCAGGAATTGGCAAAACTTCATGACGATGAATGGTACTTTCCCAGATATGATGGAATTGGGGCACATCCACGTTATTTGATTGTTCCCACAACCTTGGTTGACTCCACTTTGGACTTCCGTCCTTTCGTCTGTTTTGGCGACAAGCAGGTGTTGTATCTGACAAAAGGATATCGGGACATGTTAGGGGAATTTGTCGGTGAGCGAACAACAATCGACTATAGAGAGGAGGCTATTCTGGAGTATTCAAGAAAGTCGAATACACCTACTAAACGGGCCTATTTCCTCAGCGCGATGCTTCCAGTGGAAGGATATTATAGTGGCCGTTATTGGCGTTTTACGACAGGCCCAAGTATCAACTACATTGTGCTGGACTCCAATTTACAACGCGCCGTGGTGTCTTACGCTTTGAAACACGCTTTCCTCCAAACAATTATGGAAAAACACGACGGAGAATGGGTCATTCTTACACATCAGTGCCTCGGTATCGAATAACACGAATTATATTATTCCATTGTTTTTAGAATTATTCCGCTGCATAAATATACTTTTTGCCGATACCGGCAACGATTGGTTTCAGGTTTCATGTTTCAAGTGATTCCGATCAACGACTACCTGAAACCTAAACCTCTTCAATCTCCATCATTCCGTTGACTTTCATGGTGGATATGTTGCCTGTTTTGGCGAAATCTGCCCAGATTCGGCGTAGCGGTTTGCCGTGCTCGAGGAATTCGCGTTCGGAAAGCCCTTGCGCCATCAAAGTGCCTTCCACCCCCTTACCGCCGAACAGAAGTGCAAGCTCGGTGATATGACCGGCACCAATCACGTGTTGGTTTTTGCGCCAAAAATAGGAATACAGATGGACTTTCCCGCCACATTCGGCATAAAGTTGCGCAAATTTCCGGGTGGGACCGGTGAAAATGGCCATGCTCTTTTTGCGCAGGACAAGCTCGATGATCCAGCGCGTCAGAACAAAGCGGTCGAGAGCGCTTGCCAACTTGTTTCCGCCGATATAGGATGCGGTTTCACGGGCGTTGGTTCCGATGAGGATCTCGTGTTTCGGGGCCACTTCGCGCAGCCGCTTCTCCTCGTCTTTTCGGGCTGGCAACGGATAAATCCCTACATGTGGCGCAAAAATGAGATACTTGGCCAGTCCGCGTTCCGTAACATGGCTCGTAATCGCTCGCTGCGCTTCCAAAAGCTGTTCTATCGGTGCGTCTAACGGCAGTTCGTTCAGCTCATCCAAGATATTGCGTTCCATCTCCTCGCGGTTCTCCAACGTGCCCATCGGGTCGCTTTGGATGATGGCACGACGATAGAGGTCGTCGGTGCCTTCGGAAAGCATGATGCAACGCACCAGATCCCCGCCGGCCGACTCCCCGAAGAGGGTGACGTTGGTCGGATCGCCCCCGAAAGCCTCAATGTTGGCATGTATCCACCGCAATCCTTCTATCGCATCCAAAAGGCCGTTGTTGGCAAAACCGCCTTCCCGGTTCTTCACGAAACCCAAGAGCGAGAGACGGTAATTGATCCCCACCACGATCACCCCATTCTCCTTTACCAGCACGGTACGGTCGTAAAAAACATTGTCGCAACCGCCATTGCGATAGGAACCACCGTAAAACCAGACCATTACGGGCAGACGACTCTCTGGATTCGCCTCCTCCGGAACGGTGATGGACAGATACTGGCATTGTTCCTCTTGCGGCAGGTTCTCATAGTGTATCCCTGTGAGAGTCAGCTCGATGGTGGAAGTGAGCTGCACGGGAAACGGCGAAGGGGCGCTGCAGTCGTGCTCTGCATCACCGTAGGAGTAGTGTATGGGGGCGCAATATCGCTCGGAAGTGGCATAGCGAATCCCAAGAAACTGCTGACAACCATTGTCCCAAAAACCTTTGAACGTGCCGTCCTGCGAATGGACGGTCGGAATCGTGTGAGTTTGCATAACTATTTAATCTTACGCCCCCTGTCTTCAAACACCAGTGAGCCTTTTCAACCCGCAAAAGTACATAATTTATCGTAATGCTGTTTACATGGGGCATAATGGTGGAATTTTGAATGATGCGGCGAGGATACAATTTTTTTACGATGAAATTGATCGATGAAAATTAATCGATGAAAATTAATCGATGAATAATATTCGATGAAAAATATCGATGAAAAAACGATGAATGGAATACGGCACTATACAATTTCATCGTTCATTCATCGGTTTTCATCGGCTTTCATCGTCGATCATCGCAAAAAAATGTATTTTTGCCGCCAATAAAGACACCTACCCAAAATGCAGAAAAAGAGACAATACCGCTTTTCGTCGGGCGAGACGATTGAGGCCGATGTGGAGGATTTGAAGCGCCTGCTGCGCGAGAACCAGGAGTATTTGGACAACTATCTTGACCTGTACAGCTCGTTGGAGGATGACGAGTACGTTGCACGGGGCAACGGCTTCTGCGACCGCAAGTTCAGCGACGACTTCATCGAAGGACAGATTGAGAAATACCGTGCAAGGGTGGGAGAGATTGAAAGCTGGCTGGCGGAAAAGTAGGAGATTCCGCCAGTTCCTATCGTCACTGGCGGAATGGTGCGTTGTAAGAGCATGAATAGAGAAAGTCGCTACAGTCCTTCATCATCACACGAGAACTCCTCAACTGCCTCCCAGTACTCCTCCTCGGCCTTTATCCCTTCGCGCTCCTTCGCGGCGGCGACGGCCTCCTCCAAACGGTCCAGCACCTCGTCCTGCTCGTCAGAAGGAAGGCCCGGAGCGAAATTATATTGATAACCAGGTGAATAGATAATATACAGGGGTTCTTTGGCGAAAGATCCGAATCGAAACATTCTGTTGAATTTCTTCCACTTCGACTCAACATAATAATCCATCACATTGATTTCACACAACTTCACTTTCCAATTCCGACGGAATATTCTGTTTTTGCGATGAATACGCAGATACTCATCGTCAATGGTCGCAATTTCCTCTCCGAAAATCTGCCAAAGGGTCTGTTCCAAACTCATCAAAATAATCGGTGACCACATTAGATACCCTGCTATCAAATAGGTTATGTCCTGGTCATGTATGGCTAAAGCAAGAGGACATCCGAGCGCAAAAAGCAATATTATCACCCACGGAAAACCACCTCCACGCTCCGGATGACACCGATAAAGCTCAATCTCATTATTTTCCAATTCATTATTCATAACAAATACATTTTCTACCGAGCTCTTGCCCCTGTCGGAACTGCTCAAAGAAATAATTTAATATGTTGGTGGCTTTTTCGTTCCAACTGCTAACTACTAACTGCTAACTGCTAACTTCGGACGTCCATCGCATCCCTTAACGCATTGCCTATCAGCATGAACGACAGTACCAGCAACATGATGGCCACGCCGGGAATAATGGCGAGGTAGGCGTTGTTGAGCACGATGCAGGCGTAGTTCTCCTTCATCATCATGCCCCAAGATGGGGTGGGGGGCTGCACACCGAGTCCGAGGAAGCTCAAGCCCGCCTCCATCAAGATGGCCGACGAGAAATTGGAGGCCGCAATCACGATGAGCGTGCCCGTGATGTTGGGCAGGATGTGTTTGACGATGATACGGAAGTTGCTGTAGCCCAGTGCTCTGGCGGACTCCACAAAGTCCTGCTCGCGCAGACTAAGGAACTGTCCGCGGACCACACGGGCGATATCCACCCACATGGTTAAACCGATGGCGATGAAAATCTTCCAGAACCCCTTGCCGAGGGCGAAGCTGATGGCAATGACGAGGAGTAGGGTGGGGATGGACCACACCACGTTGATGAGGAAGGTGAGCACGTCATCGACCTTGCCGCGGTAGTAGCCGGCGGTGGCGCCCACCAAGGTGCCGATAAACAGGGCGATGAAGATGGAGAGGAAGCCGACGGAGAGGCTCACGCGCGCGCCGATCATCAGCTGGCTGAGCACATCGCGACCGTATCGGTCGGTACCGAGCAGGAACCGCTGTTTTTTCACCATGCGCGGCGAGAGGTTGGCTTTGGCATAAGTCTCATTGTATTCCTGCTGGAACAGTTTCACCGTCACCGAATCTCCTGCAACGGTGTAAGTGTCTATCGGAACGGTTTTGTATTCAGCGGGTTGTCCGAACAGCATCTTCTTAAGAAAATTGACATGCGGAACCGTCTGTTCGGGTTTGAGCTCCAGCATCTGCACAGTGAATCCGGGCTTCTGCAAGGCGATTTCGAGTTGTTGGTGATTACAGAAGGGGGTGGAGTCGGGGGTGATGAGATAGCCGACGAGGGCGATGATGATGACCAGTCCGATGTAGGCAAGGGACACGATAGCCTGGCGTTCCTTCTTGAAACGCTGCCAGGTGAGCGCCGACAGGGAGACGGCGCGTTCTTCCTCTTTCTTACGTGAGAACCACTTTTTCATTGCGGCGGCAAAAGTACAAAAAATAGTTTCACGTTTCAGGTTTCAGGTTTCAAGACCCAGGGCGACCGCACCAAAATCCCACTGTGACATAGACTTGAGGCTTTAGGCTTTAGACTTTAGGCTTTAGACTTTAGACTTAGGACGACAACTTTGGATGTTGGGGCGAGGCGGCGCGTAGGGGGCGGCGCTTCCGAGCGTCGCGGAGCCCAAAGCGAACAGGCGCTTCCAAGCGTCGCGGAAAACGGAAAATCCGCGTGTGCCTCATAGCGGCACTTTCTCCTTCACGGGGACGGTCACGACGCGTCGGTTGTTGTCGGCGCGGAGGGCGATGGTCTCGGGCCATTCGCCGGCGAGGAACACCTCGGCGAAACCGTCCATCGAGGCGATGCAGATTTTGTCGGGATGTTCGGCGGCGTAGTGGCAGATGGCATCCTCGATGTTGGTGATGGTCACCAGTTCGCCCGCCGTCATGCTGTCGGCCAGGGCGTCGAGGGCTTCGCGCAGGGCCGAGTTGTTCCGTTTGAAATAGCCGTTGCTCGGGCTGCCGGAGCCTTCGTGGGCGAAGGTTTGCCGGAGGGTGGGCAGATGATGGCGCAGGTGCATCTGGATCATTTTGAAGAGGGCCTGGCGTTTCCTGGCGGCCGGCGACTTATAGACCTTTGCCGGCATCGTGGGGGTGGAACGGACGTAGGAGGTGCCGTTTTTGCATTTCACGTAGGTAAGTCCGCCGACGGTGCCATAGATCGTCTGGTCGGGTCCTGTTTGTTTGATTCTTGCCATTACTGTCTGGTTTTAAGTTAAATAACGGTTGGTCCGACGGAGACGTAGCCTCCGTCATTCCTGTCCGCAAAGATACACAAATCCCATGACATTCCGTCGTCCCAGCCAGGCATCTGGCAAGTATTTGGCAAGTATCTGGCAAGTAGATGCCATACTGATGCCATAGTGCAGCCATACTCTCAAGTATGGCAAGAGTATGGCAAGAGTATGGCAACACTATGGGATCGGTATGCCTGGTATATGCGAAAGGGTTGGGTAGGGGGAGGGAGGGGGTAAAAATTCTTTGACAACTGGATCCTCAGTTAATCCACTGTATTTCAAGATGCAAGATATATGACGACAGGCGTTTTGCCCGGAGGTGGCAAAATAGTCAGGTTATTTTCAGGGGTTCGGAGCGAGAAGACGACGCTTCCAAGCGTCGCAAAACGGGGCATGCGCGTTTATTCAGCAAATTCATGGTGAAAAAAAACGAGGCCGTGACAGCCCCGTTTTGGATGTTTTCACAACGGAATGTCAAAAATAATAGCCCTACGGAGTACGCAGGGCTTAGAAAAATCTTCGGCTTATAGCCTTATTGTGAAAAGTCTTTCACAAAGTTAGTATCTTGCGGCAAAAATAAAAAAAATTCAAATACAAAATTATATTTAATTGGAGTGTTTGAAAAAAATAATTATTTTTGCCAAACAATAAATGTAATATATTTATGGATAAGACTATAGGATTAGATTTAGGTACAAATTCGATAGGTTTGTTACTTAGAAATATATCAAAAGGAACTGATATATTAAAACAAATTGAATACTTCACGTCTGTTGTGTTTAAAAGCGGCGTTGGAAAAGAAAAATCCGGAGAATTTTCTTATGCTGCGAAAAGAACGGAAAAACGTTCTCATCGCCGATTGTACCAATCTCGAAAATATAGAATTTGGGCTACGTTAGAATTGCTGATCGAAAACGGGTTGTGTCCTCTTTCGATGGATGATTTGAACAAATGGAGAATATATGACAAACAAAAGGGATTAAAACGGCAGTATCCAACTTGGGCGACTGATTTTGAACAATGGGTGCGATTGGATTTTGATGGGGATGGCATTCCCGAGTATTCAAGCCCATATCAGTTGAGAGCGGAATTAATGGAAAGACAATTCGATTTCACTGAGAAAGTTGACCGATTTAAGTTGGGACGTGCGTTATATCACATGGCGCAAAGAAGAGGATTTAAAAGTAGCAAAGGGGAGACAATTAGCGGTCAAAATGCAGAGGAAGGAAAAGACGTAGATATTTCTGTCGAAATGAAAAAATCGGAAGAAAAGACGTCTGGTAGACTAGATGAGTATATGAAAGAAAATGGGTTAGCTACTGTTGGATCTGCCCTATATCAATTGGAAAAAGCTGGTGTTCGGATTAGGAATAGTGAATATAAAGCAGTTAGGTCGCGATATAAGGAGGAAATAAATTGTGTCTTTGATTTTCAAAACGGATTGAATAAAAATAGCGAGCTGTTTGAGAGATTAGTGAGCGAAAAAAAAGGTGTTGGAACAATTTTCTATAAACGTCCACTTAGGTCTCAAAAAGGATTGGTTGGGCATTGCACATTAGAACCGACGAAATCTCGTTGCCCAATCAGTCATCCTGAATATGAAAAATTTAGAGCTTGGAGTTTTATCAATAATATTAGATTTGGAGAGAGTCTGAATGAGACACTGACTTTGGAACAAAAACTCAAACTATATGAAGATAAGTTTTTGTTGAGTCGGTCATCTTTTAAGTTTGAAGAAATTCGTGTTTGGATAGAAAATCAAATAGGAAGACAGTTGGATTATAAGTTGAAGACGATCAAATACAAAGACAAGTCTAACGTACCTGGCTGTCCTATATCTGGTCGATTGCACAATTTGTTAGGCGACAACTGGGAGTCTTGGCATTTTGACACCTATCAAAACAAAACGAATAAGAAGACTGGGGAAACGTCAACAATTTCATATACAGCATTAGATTTGTGGCATGTCTGTTTTTCTTTTGATGAACCTGAATTCGTCGAAGAGTTTGCAAAAAACAAATTGGGGTTTGAGGAAAAGAAAACCAAAGAGTTTGTTCGGATTTACGGAGCGATACAACAAGGTTATGGTATGTTGAGTTTGAAAGCGATTCGAAATATCAACAGATTTTTAGAAAAAGGATTGGGCTATTCGGATGCTGTTCTGCTTGCGAAGTTGCCTGATATTTTTCAAAACAAATGGCATTTAGTGGAAAATGAAATTTTGGCTGAATTGCACAACTTTCTAGCTGAGTATCGAAATCGGAAACAGTTGTATGGAATATCGAATGTGTTAATTGCAAATTATAAATCATTGGGCTATGATGAGGATTTGCATTTTTCTGAAAGATTTGCTGACCGGAATTGTGATTATAAATTGCAAGAAGATGATTATAAGGAAATAACTAGAGTTGTAGAAGAATGGTTTGGCCCTAAATCATGGGGAGAGAAAACAAATGAAGAAAGAAACAGATTGATTTGTGATGTGGCTGTATTATATCAGCAATTTTTTTCCTCGTCAATCCGAGACTATTATAAACTACCTAAAATATCGGAAGAATTAGCTGGCTATTTGAAGGAAAAGTATCCTTATCTGTGCGAAAAAAAATTGAAAAAAATCTATCATCCATCAATGATAGAGTTTTATGCTCCTGCGAAAGAGACTTTATTAGATGATGGTCGATTGCTGAAACTTTTGGGAAGTCCAGTGATAGGTGCATTGAAAAACCCCATGGCAATGAGAGTGTTGCACATTCTAAGAAGACAAATCAATGCATTATTAAAATCAACAGATGAATATGGCAATTCTTTAATAGACGAAAATACTCGTGTGGTTGTTGAAACAGCCCGTGAATTGAACGATGCCAATATGCGTTGGGCGATTGATGAATTTCAACGTCAACGTGAAGCTGAAAACCGGGAATTTGAGAAAATTATCAACGAGTATTATCCAAATCGTCTTTCAAATAAAAGCGATACGGACAGGATGAGGCTGGTTTGTGATCAACATGACGTAATTGAAAATGAGGATTCCATCCCAGAGGCTATTTTCAATGATGATAAAAACAAAGTAGCTCAATATAGAAAAGAAATCACGAAATACAGGCTATGGTTGGAACAAGGGTGCCGATGTGTTTATACAGGAAAGATAATAAACATTAAAAATTTGTTCGATGATAATGCGTTTGACATAGAGCACACCGTTCCAAGAAGCCTTTCGTTTGACAGTTCTTTAGCGAATTTAACTATTTGCGATGCTTATTTTAATAGAACAATAAAAAAGAATCAAATGCCGTCGCAATTGCCAAATTATCAAGATATTTTAAATCGGATTAAACCTTGGTTCGAAAAAGTGGAGCATTTGAAAAGTATGGTGGATTTTTGGAAAGCAAAAGCCAAGAGAGCGCAAGATAAATCTTATAAAGATCAATGTATTCGTCAACGCCATCTCTGGCAAATGGAGTTGGATTATTGGAGAAATAAAGTGGATCGATTCACTATGACAGAAGTAACAACTGGGTTTCGTAACAGCCAGCTGGTTGATACTGGAATAATCACAAAGTACGCATATCATTATTTGAAAACCGTTTTCAACAAAGTCGAAGTCCAAAAAGGATCGACAACCGCTGATTTTAGGAAAATGCTTGGCATACAGAGTGTTGATGAAAAAAAATCAAGAGAAAAGCATTCTCACCATGCTATAGATGCTGCTGTTTTGACGATGATACCAACTGCAGCGAAACGAGATGAGATGTTGAAATTGTTCTACGAAATTCAAGAGAAAAGTAAGTTGGGAATAGACGTGTCTCAATACGAGAAACTGTTGATGCGTGAACGAAAACAATGTGGACTTGCTGGTAATGTGTCAGAAATCGTTCCGTTTATTGAAAACAATATATTGGTAAACCATTTATCCAAAGATCAAACTTTGACTCCTGCCAAAAGGAAATTACGTAGAAGAGGAAAAGAAATAATGGTTGAAAACAGCCAGGGCATAATGGTAAATAAATGGTTGAAAGGAGATTGTATAAGGGGAAAGTTGCACGGAGAGACCTTTTATGGTGCAATTACTCAGGCTAAAAAAGATAACAATCAAAAAAGTTTGTTAAGAGATGCAAAAGGATCCATCATTAAGGAGAATCAAATATATTATGTTGTTAGACGAGAATTGAAATATAAGGCTTCGAGTGTTGAATCTGGGTTTAAGGATTGGGATGAATTGGAAAAGGCAATTGTTGACAAAAACTTGTTCAAGATCATGAAAAGTCAATTTTCTGAAAACACTACTTTTAAGGAAGCCTGTGAAAGAGGTATATATATGTACAAACGAGAAAAGAGAGGTTTTGTGTATTCAGAAGAAAATAGGAAAAACAAGATTAGGCACGTCAGATGTTATTCTTCAGTGAAAAATCCATTAACGATAAAAACACAGACATACAAATCAGATTCAGATTATAAGAATTCTTATTATGCAGAAATGGGGGATTTGATGGTTATGTGCAAATATGAAAGTTTTGATCATTCAATATGTGAGTATCACATTTGGAGTGTATTTGACGTTAGTGAAAATCGAAAGGCTGGAGTTGAAGATGTGCCACGTGTTATTATGAGTAAAAAGAAAAACATAGAACTTTTTCTCGCACAAATGTATCGACCGGGAGATATGGTTTTGTTGTATAAAAATGATGTACGTGAACTCAAAGAAATGGATTTGATTAATTTGTTGCAAAGATTATATGTGGTTAGGGGTTTTGAAAATCCTAGCAGAATTATATTGGTTCATCATTTGAATGCTCAACAAGATAATGTTATAGGAAAGGGTGAGTCTGTCAAAGATTATCAATGTTTGCCTCAAAAGATTAGATGCGGAGTTAATACATTGTCTTTGTTGGTTGATAAAATAGACTTTGAAATATCACCACGAGGTATCAAATTCCTTTAAGAAACTATGATTAAGCGGACCCTTTGTTTCAGCAATCCGGCCTACCTGTCCTTGAAAAATGAACAGTTGGTCATCAAATTGCCTCAGGTGGAGAAAAACAACGATCTCTCGGATTCGTTTAAGGCAGATACAGTGAGGACGATTCCCATCGAAGATACCGGAGTCGTAGTGCTGGACCACAAGCAGATAACCATCACCCAAGGATTGATGGAGGCTTTGTTGGAAAACAACTGCGCCGTCATTACCTGCGACAAGAGCCATCTGCCTGTGGGATTGATGCTTCCCCTCGCCGGAAACACCACCCAGAACGAACGTTTCCGTTGCCAACTGGATGCTTCTTTGCCTTTGAAGAAACAGTTGTGGCAACAGACAGTGCAGGCAAAAATTGGCAACCAAGCAGTTGTGCTTGAGAAGTGTAGGGGTTCAGAAGTGGGCAACATGCAGAAATGGCAGAAAGAGGTCAGAAGTGGCGACCCGGACAACCTGGAGGGTAGGGCAGCGGCATACTATTGGAAGAATATGTTCCCTGATGTGGAGGATTTCACGCGTGAAAGGGAGGGCACCTCACCGAACAACCTGCTCAACTACGGCTATGCCATCCTCAGAGCGGTAGTGGCTCGCGCATTGGTGGCTTCAGGAATGTTGCCGACGTTGGGCATTCACCACCATAATCGTTACAATGCCTATTGCTTGGCAGACGACATTATGGAACCGTATCGTCCGTATGTAGATGCATTGGTGGTGGATTACACCAACGAGAATGGGTATCCCGATGAACTTACCCCGGACATCAAAAGGGTGATGTTGTCTGTCCCTGTTCTGGATGTTCGAATCAATGGTCAACGAAGCCCGCTGATGTTGGCTGCAGGGCAGACAGCGGCTTCGCTTTACAGATGTTTCACGGGAGAAAGCCGGAAAATCATCTATCCCGAAAAATGAAGTCGGAACGTTTCAGTGAATACCGGATTATGTGGGTTTTGGTGCTTTTTGATTTGCCGACCGAGACGAAGAAGGAGCGCAAAGCCTACGCCGATTTCCGGAAGAAAATCTTGAAAGACGGTTTCACGATGTTCCAGTTTTCTATCTACATGCGTCATTGTGCCAGTCGCGAGAACGCGGACGTGCATATCAAGCGGGTGAAGTCGTTTTTGCCGGAGACGGGCGACATCGGCATTATGTGCATCACGGACAAACAGTTCGGGGAAATCGAGATTTTTCATAGCCGGAAGCAGACCAAAGTGGAACAACCGTGCCAACAGTTGGAACTTTTCTGATGTGCGATCCGCAAAGTATAGTGGTGGATCAGGATTCGGGAACTGATTGTCAGAAACAAAAAAGGCCACCATTTGAGGCGACTTTTTCTGTTTCTGAAACCGCATCTAAATATTTGATTTTCGGTCTGTTTGGTATGTTGTACTGTTTCAGACTGCAAAGATACTAAACTTTTGAAAGCAATTCACAACTCGTTCATGTCGGTCTCCATGAGCTGCTTGACTGTTTCAGACTGCAAAGATACTAAACTTTTGAAAGCAATTCACAACTGCAGTCGTGGTTGAAGTAGAATGTGTTTACTGTTTCAGACTGCAAAGATACTAAACTTTTGAAAGCAATTCACAACCATTCGTGTCGGTTTTCGTCGGTTTTGTGGACTGTTTCAGACTGCAAAGATACTAAACTTTTGAAAGCAATTCACAACAGAGTTTGCCCGCTGCGTCGATAAGGGAGCACTGTTTCAGACTGCAAAGATACTAAACTTTTGAAAGCAATTCACAACTAGCCGAGTCCTGAGGTGTTGAGCGCGTCGACTGTTTCAGACTGCAAAGATACTAAACTTTTGAAAGCAATTCACAACCCGCGTGGTGTGGATAAACAAGGACATGAAACTGTTTCAGACTGCAAAGATACTAAACTTTTGAAAGCAATTCACAACGTCGAGGGCTTGAAGGATGGAAGCAACCGCACTGTTTCAGACTGCAAAGATACTAAACTTTTGAAAGCAATTCACAACCTTCCTGTACCGTGGACGTGTTTATGTCGAACTGTTTCAGACTGCAAAGATACTAAACTTTTGAAAGCAATTCACAACGTAGCGCTCATACAGGGTGTGGCCTCGCCAACTGTTTCAGACTGCAAAGATACTAAACTTTTGAAAGCAATTCACAACTGAGGACTGAAATGTTCCTTGGCGTTGATGACTGTTTCAGACTGCAAAGATACTAAACTTTTGAAAGCAATTCACAACATGTCGTCGAACACAGGCTTCCATTGGCCGACTGTTTCAGACTGCAAAGATACTAAACTTTTGAAAGCAATTCACAACTATCTACTTGATAAATATAGCCCGCGTGACACTGTTTCAGACTGCAAAGATACTAAACTTTTGAAAGCAATTCACAACACGTCACCTACATATTCGGCAAAGAGGACTACTGTTTCAGACTGCAAAGATACAAAACTTTTGAAAGCTATTCACAACCTGCCTGTTGAACTTACTGAGAATGAAATGACTGTTTCAGACCGCAAAGATACAAAACTTTTGAAAGCTATTCACAACGACTTCTCTGTAATTAAGGCGGTCGCCTTTACTGTTTCAGACCGCAAAGATACAAAACTTTTGAAAGCTATTCACAACTCTTTGTGTTGCGGTTAGGTCAACGACACCACTGTTTCAGACCGCAAAGATACAAAACTTTTGAAAGCTATTCACAACAGTTCAACTACAATGTTGAACAGGTCTCCGACTGTTTCAGACCGCAAAGATACAAAACTTTTGAAAGCTATTCACAACAACGCAACCAGGTGAACATCATATTCCAGAACTGTTTCAGACCGCAAAGATACAAAACTTTTGAAAGCTATTCACAACTCCGAATCGATTGGTAACTTGTTTAATTCATTTGCCGTTTTGGTTATGGCCGCCCGTATGGATTTCAGATTGTTGTCTATACCTTGCTGATTAAGCCAAATATTGACCCTTTTGTTTACTTCTTTTGCCATTACTTCAGAAATTTCATGGCAAAAATAAACCCGTTCATCAGAACGGGTTGGGACATATTCGTTTTAATCTGTCAGCGAGTTTCCACCGCCTATCCACGGCGCTTTACCTGCTAATTTGTATGCGATATACACTAATACTATGGTTCCTAAAATCTCTAACATTTCGGATTCCTCCTTAATATGACGGTGAAAAATTCGGAAGGTTAAAATTGGAACAACGAAAAACGGCCTCCGGGAGGGAAGCCGTGGTAGGGTAAAAAAAAACGCCGTCCTTGGGGAAGACGGCGGGCGGTTTTCTTCAAATTTTATTTATCCGAATAATGACCACGGAGAGATATGACCGTGATTATCTGTTCCTCTTCGTAAACACAATATACGAGGCGGTTCTTTTTGTCGATGCGCCGCGACCAGTGGCCGAGCATGTCGCCTTTAAGCGGTTCGGGTTTGCCAATTCCCGATTTGTAATCAAGTTTCACCGATTTTAGCAGCTCGGTGATTCTGTCCATGGTTTTCCTGTCACCGGATTTTTTCCACTGCTCAATGTCGCGCAAGGCGGACGGGGAATATTCTATTTCCATAAGTCTTCAACAGCCATTTTAACACACTGTCCGTTCCGATGGGCAATTCTGCTCTCTTCCGCTTTTTTGAGAATCTCAGGATTGTACCTCGGTTCATTTTCCTCTGTGATGGTCACAACAGCACCCAACTCCCTTATCGCAGAAAGAAGGAGGTCTATGGCCTTGCGGTTTTCGCTGTATTCTATTGTCACTGTACACATATCTTTATGCTTTGCTTTTTCCGCCGCAAAAATACACTTTTTATCTTCGCGGAAATAGTTTCGCGGAAAATAGTTTCACAACACCCCTTCGTGGCTCGCGGTGTTGGCTGTGTTGATGTCCAGCTTCTTGAACTCCACCAGCACTTTGTCGCCGTAGTAGTCGGCACTGTTTCATACTGCAAAGATACAAAACTTTTGAAAGCTATGGGGAGGGCGTCTAGCTCCCCGCGACGCTTGGAAGCGTCGCCCCCTAAGCGCGATCCCCCAGGTTCGCAGGCGAATTCCGAGACTGTTTCGGCGGCGGTTGGACGTGTCGAAAAAAAGTGTACTTTTGCGCCCTCAAAAAATTGCGGATGTGGCGTAATGGTAGCCGCGCCAGACTTAGGATCTGGTGGCGTAAGCCGTGGGGGTTCGAGTCCCCCCATCCGCACCACGATTCAGTTAGCAGTTAGTAGTTAGCAGTTGAAGCCGGAAGAGTCCCCATTCCCCTTTTTTTAGAAGGTGTGCCCGAAGAAAATACTTTCCTTACTTATGAACCAAAACGATTTAATTCCCCATATTGATGCATTGAAGGATGTTGTAGATATTCAAATTGATGAAAATCAGAATATTATAACATTTGGTAGGGTGGGGCGCGAGAAGTTTTGGAAGGCGCTGGTGGTGATGGCCATTTGGGTTGCGGTTGTGTCGTATATTGTTATGCATCAGACAGTTGAGGCGGTGATTATTGGTTTCCTTATCCTGGCGACTACGGGTTGGTACCTGTCCGACGGTTTCCGGTCTGTTATTGTGGACCTCAAACGGAAAAGGATTTCTTCGAGTCTATTTAACATAATATCTGACGACTATCAATATGAAGATTATCGCGGATCGTTGGTTTATATGATGACATTGAACGGTAGGGAGCCGTCGCCGAAGGAGTTCTGCCTGAAATTCCGCCGCAAAGATCGTATACAGGAAATACACCTCGCAGATTTGACAAAGGGCAAGAATTCAACGCCCAAAGAAAATCTCAAACACATATCCGCGCTTTGGAATCTCATCGAGGAAAATTTCCAGCTTGATGAAGATTACGACACAGAATACCAAATGAGCGCCCGCAACGCAATATTCGGATGATCAGCTATTAGCTATTGGCTGTTAGCTTTTGGCCATAGCTGTTAGCGTAGATTCATTTTCGAAACAACATAACCTAAAGCCAATAGCTAAAAGCCAAAGTTTTTATCGCTGCTCTGCAATATCCCCAAATATTCAATTCTCCGCGCGATATTGAAACAGATCCAATTGCCTTATAATTTATATTATGTTAAATAGGATATTTCGAGGATCGGTAATATCGTTTTGTCACCCTTCATCGTCTCATCATTTTTTCATCGCGTAAGTTTCGTCGTTCTTCATCGTCTCATCGCAAATTTCTTATTTTTGCCGCCAATTTCCAAACTCCCCAAATGAACCACCTTGGAGAAATCATCGCATTAGGCGTAGCGGTGTCGTGGACCATCACCGCGCTGTTCGCCGACCTGGGCAGTCACCGACTTGGTGCGCTGACGCTCAATCTGTTACGCATGATCCTCTCCCTCCTCATGCTCTCAGTACTGCTTTGGGTGATGACCGGTTCCCCTATCCCCACTGGTGCGAATTCCGCCGCATGGGGCTGGCTGCTACTCTCGGGCGTGGTCGGCTACGTGTTCGGCGACTACTGTCTTTTCAACTCCTACATCGTGTTCGGCTCCAAGTTCGGGCAGCTTTTCATGACCCTCGCGCCTCCTGCTGCCGGCATCACGGGTTGGCTCTTCCTCGGCGAGGCTATGTCGTGGAAATCGTGGCTGGCCATGCTGGTGACGCTCTCCGGCATCGCCTTCACCATCCTTGCCCGCGGCGATGACCACAAGCTCAAACTCAAACTCCCGCTCAAAGGGGTGCTTTTCGGCATCGGGGCCGGCGTTGGACAAGGTGTCGGACTGGTAATCAGTAAGATAGGGCTCAACTGTTACGAGCAGAACCTACTTCCAGGTGGCGACACTTCTATCCGCACCATGCTCCCCTTCGCGGGCACCTACATCCGCGCGTTGGCGGGACTCGTGGGCTTCTTCCTCATCCTCTGTCTGCGCCATTCCCTAGGCGACGTGCGCACAGCGCTGCGCGACCGCAAAGGCATGACCTACGCAACGCTCACCACCTTCTTCGGTCCCTTCCTCGGTGTGTCGATGTCGCTGATGGCCGTGCAGTACGCCCACGCGGGCATCGCCTCCACCCTGATGGCCCTCACCCCGGTGCTCATCATCGTCCCCTACTCTATCCTCTACCATCAGAAGATCTCCCCGAAGGAGGTCGTCGGCACTCTGATCACGATGGCAGGGGTAGCGATGTTTTTTATGCTGTAGGAGGCACTCGCTCGCCCCTACCCTTCTGTTCCTGAAAATACGCATAGCGGAATTGTGCCACCGCACCACCCTGCCCTTGCGTGCACGGGGTTCCGTTTGGCGAATTTGCCCTCGCGAGTTACAATTTGGCTTTTGCGGCATGGTCTGCTCTTGCGCAACATCCCGCCCTTGCGTGCACGGGATTCCGTTTGGCCACCCAGTGGAAACGAAAAAGTCTCGCATTAACGAGGCACACAAATTAGCGAAAGGGCTTTGCAAGTACGGGCCAAACGGAATCTCGGGCTCGCAAGACATCATTGTCACGCAACGACAGATCTTCAAGTATCGGAATCACCCCAAAACGACCAAAGGCGCCAACCTCCCCGTGGAAGACTATGGGATTATTGAGGCTACGCTGAAAAATCCCACAAACATATTCGAAGACACTGTTCAAAAGCATCTTGTGTATGTGTACACACATCCATACTATGGAGACAGGTTAGCGAAGGTGGTGGTTGAACCGAATTACAGAAGTCGCGGAACAGTGATCAACCTGGCGAAATCATGGGGAATAGTGGAAAAAAGCAAAATGAACGGAATCCAATACCGGAAAATAAAATAAAGGAGGCAAGAGGCCTCCTTTTTATTTGGCGGAGGGAGTCGAACCCTCAATATGCAGACTCTGATGAAGAGCGTGCCTCGCTACCATGTTGCGACCATCAACCAATGTTTCAACGGCAAAAATACACTTTTTTTAATATCCAAACATTGTTCGATAATTTTTTTGAAGCCCCGCATACATCACACTTGCTTCGATAAAGGCTAATTGGATGTCGGACTCGTTTTGGTCATCCATCATATACCGGCGTTCTCCCGTGTCGAGGAGAGCGCATTGTTTGCCGTTGTCGTCCCGTAGCTCGTCGATGTCGAAAAAGTCGCTCATCTCCGAAAGCTCATACCAGACCACGCATTTCCCATCATACCGCATGGCATCCTTGATCTTGTGGTACATACACTCCTCAAGCGCTATCCGCTGCGCTGTGTCCAACGGTCCGGTGATGAACTGTTTTTCCATTTCTCAACGTTTGCGATTTGCCGTTTCAGCCCGCAAAGATACAAAACTTTTGAAGGTGATTCCGTTTGGAAACGACCAGCTTTTCCGTCCCCCCCCATCCTCTTGCGAGTCCGAGATTCCGTTTGGCCCGTACTTACAAGACTTTTTTGTTATTGCGTGGGACTTGTTGACGCGAGGCTTTTTCGTTCCCGCAGGGTGGCCAAACGGAACGGAGGCGGGCTTTTCGTTAAAGTCTAGGCTACCGTTACCCGGTTAATCGTTGCCGACTACCGTTTCGAAAAGCCCACATATCGACTGCGGCTGGACAGCGGTGCGGTTCTCCGAGCGACAAGTACGCGAACAGCCTGAGGCCTGCATCGACCTGCTGCGACAGGTCGTGTCACGATTGCGCGGCACCTCTGACGAACTCCACTGCCAAGTCACGCCCGAGCAACGGTGAACGCAACAGGAAGCCGTGAAAATGGAGAAAGGCCTCGTCCGCGAGAAACGCCTCCACATCCAGTCGTTCGGGATGCCCGACTACCGCAAGGATGAGGTGGAGGAGATGTTGGCGGCGCAGGTGGCGGTTAGCATCTAACGACAATCCACAAGGATCATATCCAGTCGTTTTGTTGACCGCCTATGAAAAATCCGCCGGCGACGTTGTCGAGATCGTCCTCGTCGAGAGGCCATTCTCCCACGGCCTTGAGCTCGTCCTTCAAGACTTGGGCTTCTTTTAATAACTTCACGAGCTGTTCTTTCTTTTGCTCAACTTGTTCTTTTGTCAGTTTTTCCATAATCGTTTATTTTTTAATTGCGTAAATATTTTTCAATTTTAGCGGTTGATATATCAGCGGGAATGCTATTTGCGGACGTACCGGATGACTTGTCTTTGCTGATAGTCATAAAGGGTCAGACGGCGCAGACGGTAATAAGTGATCCAATAATTCTGCAAGCTGGCGATTTTGTTCTGCTGGGCGGTCAGCCAGTTTGTTTGAGCCAAAGAGAGGTCGGTGGTGTTCGCCTGTGCCTTGATAAAACGGAGAAGGGTCTGGTTGTACGCATCTTCCGCAATGTCCAGTGCTTCCTGGGAGGCCTCCACGATGGTTTGCTGCTCGTTGAATTCGTTGACCGTCAGCATCACATCGAGTTCCGTGTCGCGGGCGGCCTCTTGCTCGGAACGTTCGGCTGCTTCCACCTTGCTCAAAGCGGCCATATAGGCGTTCTTGCGCTTTCCCCAATCGACTATCGGCACGGAGAGCGTCACCATGGCCACGTCCTGCAAAAGCGGGTGCATATAGGCGTCCACGAAGCGGTAGGCCACCTGGTTAAGGCCTACGCTGACATCCAGACTCAGGTTGAGATTCTTTTCCACACGGGCTTTTGCGGCATCGCGGCGTGCTTCTTCCGTAGCCTGTCGACTTTCCGTGTATCGGGGGTTGTTCTCGCGGGCGTATCGCAGCGCCTCCTCTGTATCGACGCGCAGCCCCTGCATAAGGTCGGGGACTTCCAGTTCGAGGTAAGTGGAGCGGTCCATCCCGAGGTAAGTCGCCAGCTCCTGCATAGCGCGTGTGTACGCGATACGCGCATTGGCGAGGGCGATACGGGCGTTGGTTTTATCCAATTGGAGAATGGAAAGTTCCGCTTTAGAAATGCTGGCGATGTTGAAACGGCGCTCTGCAATGGCGTAAATGGTGTCGCACGACGCGAGAAACTTCTCCGCCATGCGCAAACCGTCTTGGGCCATGGCCAAGTTGAAGAATTTCTCCACTGCCTGCTCGCTCGCCGTCTCGATGCCGTAGGAGAGTTCCTGCTCGGCGCGGCTGAGCTTCAACGGCTCGATTTTCTTTGCCCATTTCCAAGGGTTGTAGAAAAGCAGATTCTGACGGTATCCCACTGCAATCGGGACAGTCATGAACTGGTTTTGGCTGACCTCACCGAACGTGCGAAGGAATCCGAATTTCGAAGAGCCATAGAATTCGCCTCCCCAAGGCTCCATGGCCTGCGTGATGGTGATGCCCGCCTGGGAATAGATGTCCTGCTGCATACGGTATTCGTCGATGTTCTCGAACGAAAGGTAGCGTTGGGTCATGTATCGCTCATGCAGGAAAGGGGTGGCCTCCAAGGAGATCTGCGGCTTTCGGGTGGCAACCCACGACAAGTATTGATAGCGCGAGATGTCGTACACGCTCTGGTGTTTCTGCGCCGTGAGCGAACTGTCGGTGGCCAAACGCACGGTGCGTTCCAAGTCAAGCACAACCCTCTGCTGCGCAAAGCCCGTGACACCCCCGAAAACCATCAAAACCCAAAAACCAAAAAATATCCGATATCTCATATTAATTCATCATTCATAATCATTGATCTCCTTCTCATCCCAGATACGGCGTTCGTTCCTCACGCCTTCCCCCTGGCTACCGAGCTCTTGCCCCTAACGGGGCTGCTTAGGGAATTTGGGGTATTCTAATCACCTCCACATTCATCCCGTCGAACAGGTCTGTGGCCGTGGTGAGGCGGGCGCGGAGGGTGACGGTGCCTTGCGCATCGACCATCGGGTTGATTTCGTTGACCACAGCCTTGTATCGAGCCGTTTTGTCAACCATCGGGACGACCTTGACCTCCGTGCCCGCCCTGAAAAGCGGGAGCTCGGCCTCCATCACGTGGAACTCGACCTCCATCTCCTTGTCGTCGATCACGCGGCAGACCACCTGACCGGGTTGTGCCAGCTGGTGGGCCTGGACGCTGAGGTTGGCCACCACGCCGTCGAACGGGGCGGTCAGCATCCCGCTTCGCAGCTCATGCTGGGCGGCGGCAAGTCGTGTCCGCGCGGCTGCAAGTTCACTCTTCGACAAGGCGTAACCGGACTTCACGTCGGCATTGTGTCGCACTTTTTCGGGCACGGAGGAGGCCTTGTCGGGGTCATAGCCCTGCGTGATAATCACATCCTGCATTTTCAAATCGGCCTGTTCCATCTCTAACTGCGCCTTCTCGATGGCTTGTTCCTGCTGTTCAATGGCATTTTGCAGCTTGAAAACATCCAATACGGCAAGCGTTTGTCCCTGCCTGACATGCTGCCCGTTTCTGACCAGCACGCGCTCAATAGGCAGTGCCGTCTCGAACGACAAGTCAGCGTACCGGGCGGACACCACTTTGCCTGTCGTGGTCAGTCTTGCATCCGGCATATCCTCTCCTGCTCCGACGTTTTTTTCTGTGGTCAGGGAGGCCACCTTCGCTTCATCCACCGGGGGCTCCTTTTGGCCGCAGCCCGCCAGCAAAGCCGTAAGCGTCGTTAGGAGAATTATATTTTTTAAAGTCTTCATATTCAACATGTTATATTATAATTGTCTGAGGCTCATTTCGTAGAACAATCCTTTGTTTTCCATCAGCTCCTCGAAGGTCCCCTCTTCGGCGATTTTGCCTTTGTCAAGCACGATGATGCGGTCGCAGTGGCGGATGGTGGAGAGACGGTGGGCGATGACCACACGGGTGCACATCAGCTCGTCGAGATTGTCGCTGACGGTCTTCTGGGCAATGTTGTCGAGGGCCGAGGTCGCCTCGTCGAAGAAGAGAATGTCGGGTTTGGAAATCAGGGCCCGTGCGATGAGGATGCGCTGCTTCTGTCCGCCGCTCAACCCACCGCCGCCCTCGCTGACCAACGTGAAGAGTCCCATCGGCATTTTGCGCACATCGTCCTCCAGACTGGCCATCCTCAACGCTTCCCAAGCGTCCTCGTGCGTGGCCCACGGCGCGGTGACGGTGATGTTGTGGAAGAGGTCGCCCGTGAAGAGGCTTCCGCTTTGCAGACAGCAACCGATCTTGCGGCGCAGCGAGGCCTTGTCGACCTTTGCCAAGTCGTAGTTGTCATAATAGATACCCCCGGAAAGCGGCTGCTCAAAGCCGAGCAACAACCTTATCAGGGTGGATTTTCCGCAGCCCGACTTCCCCACGATGCCGACATACTCGCCGGGCTCGATTTTGAGGGAGAGGTCATCGAGAATCATCGGCCCGTCTTCCTGATAACGGAAAGAGAGACCGGAAACCTCGATACCGCCGAAGAGATCCTCCACCTGGGGGGCTTTGTCTTCCATCTCCGGAACCTCCTCCAAAATGGGTTTCACACTTTCCAGCAGAGGCTTGATTTGCGACAGGTTCGGTATCACCAGCTGCAGCTGGGTGATGGCGGCGGTCATCATGCCGAAAGCGGAACTGAAGGCGATGTAGTCGGAGGTGGAGACGCCGTTGGAGAGGGTGCTCCAGAAGATGAACATGGTGCCGCCGATGCCTAAAAAGGCCGTGAGGGCAGGATAAAGGCGACTCTTGAAGGCGGGGTTGTAGATGAAACGGGCCGTTTCGCTGTAGTGGTCGAGCCAGCGGGCAAAGGCGCGGGTCTCGCTGCCCGTCAGTTTCAATTTCTGGATACCCGCGAAGAGGTTATACTCCAGACCGCTGAGTTTGGCTACCCGCTCCGTGTAGTTGTTCTGCACATAAACAGCCCTGCGGTAATTCAGGAGGAGCGCACCATACTGCAATACAATCACGGCTACTGCCGGCCAAAACAGCTTGCCTCCATAAATGTTGACCTGAATGAGATAGATGACGCTCAATACCGCGTTTAACAGGGCACCCACCATCGCTTCGTTGAGGAGGGTGGCGAGCGTGGAGACGTTATTCAGCTTCTCGGAGAGTTCACCGCTGGGGTTTCTCGAGAAGAAGGTCGGGGAGAGCAGGAATGTGCGAGCCATAATGGCATTCTGCACATGCATCTCCGCAATGTTCCGGATTCGGATGATGTAGAGATTGCGGGTGAGTGTCAACAGCAAGGTGCTGATCGTAGCCCCGATGAGGAGACCGGTAATCGGCAGCAAGCCGGAAGCGTCACCCGTGGGAATCACGGTGTCGAAGATGAGTTTGTTGGCCATAGGGGTGAACATGCCGAGCAGCACCACCACGAGAGCGCATATCACCATCAGCAGGGCGTTGGGCCCGGAGATGACACTCCAGGTGAAACGGAGGAGGTCCTTGACCCGAAGCGGGGTGAGCGGCAAGGCCTTGGTGAAGGTGATGGCTTTGGGCTTCAGCTCTTTCTCCATCTCGCGATGACCCACCTTGCGAATAGTGCCGTCCTGCTCGCGGTATTGGTACCCTAAGCCGGTTTTGGTCGGCATGAGGGCTACCAGCCGCCCGTCTTTGGTATAGCCCAAGAGCGGCCCGATACACTCTTTCCACCAATCCCCACGGAGCTGGATGTCGCGCATCATGATGCCGCGCGGACGGAGGATGCCTGTCAGCTGCTCCTCCGGCGTGACCATGTCGTTGTCCTCCAGCTCGTAATCCTGGATTCCCAAGGCTTCGAGCACCTGCCGCAACGCACTCTCGTCGTTCTGAGGCACCACACGCTTACTGCCGAAAAGTCCAAGCCGTTGGCTCGTCTTCTCGTTCACTTCAGCCATGGCAGCCCGTTCGGCCGCACGACGTTTGTTGATTTGGTTCAAATATATTGCCATTCAATATCTATATCAATTCACAATTCATTTCCTCCTCTTTTTCTCCCAGGGGTTGCAGCGTTCGTTCCTCACGCCTGACCCCTGGCTACCAAGCTCTTGCCCCTAACGGGGCTGCTTAAGGAATTATGTTCATTATTATATTGGGGCATTTCCGATATAATTCCTATACCATAAACCATAATCACTCACTCCTCATCAACTCCTGATAAAACCCCTCCACGTTGATCAATTCCTCGTGCCGGCCGCGCTGCAGGATCCTGCCTTGGTCCATGACGATGATTTCGTCGCAGTCGCGGATGGTGGAGAGGCGGTGGGCGACGATGATCTGCGTCGGGCCCATGCGGCGGATGCGGGTCATCACCTCATCCTCGGTCTTGGGGTCGAGGGCGCTGGTGGCCTCGTCCATGATGAGGATGGCGGGTTCCTTGGAGAGCGCCGTGGCAATCTCCATGCGCTGCCGTTGCCCGCCGCTGAAGTTCTGACCGCCCTTGACAATCTTGGTGCCGAAGCCTTCCGGACGACTCACGATGTCGGCGCGGATCTGGGCGTCGTTGCAGGCGATCATCATGGTGAAATCCTCGATGGAGGGATCCCACATGCGGATGTTCTGCGCCACGGTGTCGTCGAAGAGCACCACATTCTGGTCGATGACGGCTACCGAGTTGGTCAGCTCCTCGCTGGAGATGCTCTCGATGGGCCGCCCGTCGAACAGGATTTCCCCGCTCCAGGGCTTGTAAAGTCCGGAGATGAGCTTGGCCAACGTCGATTTGCCGCAACCGGAGGTGCCGACAAAGGCGACGCTGTGGCCGGGCTCGACACGCAGGTTGAAGTCCTCGATGAGAGGGGGCTGGAGCGGCGAATAGCCGAACGTCACGTGTTTCAGCTCCAGAAGGCCGCCCAACTTGCCTTGAACCACCTCGCCTTCCATGTCGCGGTGGTCTTCCGGGTATTTCATCACATCCTCCACGCGTTCCATCTGGCTGCGCATCTCCACGATGGTCTGCGTGGCGTTCACAATCTCGTTCACGGGCGCGAGAAACGCCCCCATGAATCCTTGGAAGGCCATGAGCATACCGACGGTCATCTCGCCTCGGATGATCAGGAAGGCCCCTAACACCAACACCAGCACATTCACCACGCCGGTGACGACGACCGGCAGAATGGAAACCCAAACCTGCTCCTTGGCAACGTTGTTGTTGACATTGAACTTGTGCGCCCAGAGTCCGCTCCAATATTTGAAGAACCCCGTTTCCGCGCCCGCCGCCTTGATGCTCTCCATGTTGTCGATGCAGGAGACGGTTGCCGACACATATTTGCCCACACTCTGTTCCATGGATCGGGTGAGGTTGATGCGCTGGTCCGCGAAATATTTCACCAAAGCCAGGTTCAGGACGGCGGCCACAATGCCGATGATGGTCAACCCGACGGAGTAGGAAAACATCAGGATGACGTAAAGGGTGAGTAATACGATGTTGATAGCTTGCGGGGCGATGACCTCCACCAACGAGTGGGTGATGGTCTGGTTCAAGTGCATGCGTTGTTGCAGGTCGCCGACGTGCCGCATGGCGAAAAACGACATGGGCAGCCGGAACAGATGCCGGAGATATTCCTTGTTCCCCTTCAGCGCCAAGGAGCCCGCCACCCGTTTGGCGTAGCGGGTTTGCAGCAACACCACGAAGAACTGATAAAGGGCAACCGCGCCCATGGCGGCGAAAAAGTACGGGACCCAATCGCTCTTGTTGCCTGTAAGGATTTCATCCAGGAAGATGCGGGTGAAAACCGGGGTGACGAGGGCCACAAATGCGGTCATCAGGGCGAAGATGAAGGTGAGCCAGAACGCTTCGCGGGAACCTTTCATGTTCCGGCGGATGTACGACAGAATACTCGTCTGCTGGCCGCTCTTCTCGAACTTTTCCGTCGGGGAGAAGGTGAGGCAGACACCGGTGAAATGCTTGCGGAACTCTTCGAAGGGATACTTCACGGGACCGGAGCCCGGGTCGTTCAGGCAGGCGTTGCCCTTGCGGTCGAAGCCGCGGAAGACCACGAAGTGCTCGAAATTCCAGTGGATGATGGCGGGCTGTTTGCCCTCTAATGCCTCGGGGGGCATACGGAAGCCTTTGGCGTCGAGGCCGTAGTTGCGTGCCGCCCGAAGGATGCTCTTCGCCGTGGAGCCGTCGCGGCTCACGCCGCAGTCAGCCCTCACCTGCTCCAAGGGCAGCCACTTCCCGTAGTAGGCCAGAATCATGGCCAACGAAGCGGCTCCGCATTCCACCGCTTCCATCTGCATCACCATTGGCACTTTTGCCACTTTTGCCCCCTTGTCCCTGGCCATAACGTCCGCTTAGTTTCCCATTATTGTTTCCGTGGCGTTGTCTATGGCCCCGAAAAGCACACGCCACACCGGTTTCTTTCTGGTAATGATCTGGATGTTGCAGAGGGAGCCGTTGCCGATTTTGATATTCTGGCTCTTCTCGCGGCTCCACACGAGATTCCCGTCCTTCTCATCCAAGGTCACGCGGACCTCGTAAACGGCTTGCCCGTCCTCGATGAAGGAGGCCAAAGGGTCGAGTTTCACGCGGTTGACAATCTCCTCCCGATTGGTCGGATACTGTTCGAGGCCCACCACGGTGCCGTAAGCATAGCCCCAACGTTCGCGCTGCCGGTTGGCGGGGGTGACTTGTACCTGCATGCCCTTTTTGAGGTCGCGCAGCCCGTCATACGTCACATAGCAGAGCATCTCGCGGTTGCTCATCTTCTGCGCCTGGGGCAAGAGCCAGGCAACCGGCTCCCCGGCCTTGAACGGCGTGCCGGACTGGAGGGTGGAGATGACCACCCCGTCGCGCGGCGCAGCCACCGCCGAAGTAGACAAAGGAGTGCGGATTTCCACCACCGGGGTCCCGTAGGACACGGCCTCGCCATGCCCCACCAGACAGCGGCTGACGGTCCCTTCGTAAGGCACACTCACCGGCGCGGCCTCCCCGAACGGGAAAACCACCCCCTGCGCGGTGACTTTGTAATTGATGGTCCCAAAGATGCACCAAAATAGCACCACCACGATCATGGCGATCATGGCGGCGAGCACCAAACGGAGCTTCGGTGACGCCACACGCGCCATCTCCTGCTCTTCACTGTGGTCGTCCAGTGCGGCAAGGGCCTCTTTGTTGAATATCTCAACCATAAACTATGCCCTTTCGACGGTGATGTGACGGGTGAAACCGGTCATCTTCAGGATGTCGAAGATGTCGTCGTTCACGTGCGTCAGCTTCATCTGGCCGCCGAGACTGCGTACGACAGTGCGCATCGTGGCCTGCAGGATGCGAAGACCCGAGCTGGCCATATAGCCCAACTGCGTGCAGTCAATCTCCAAATTGACTCCTTGCTCCAGAGCAGGTTGAATATCCTGCTCGAATTGCGCGGCATTCAACGTGTCGATGCGCGCACCCGTTTTAACGATAGTCTTTCCTTCTTCTTTGATAATTTCAGTCATAATATTTTGATGTTCTGTAATTATTCGTGATTATTATAATTTTTTCTTCATGGTCAACTGATTCGTGTCGCCTAACCGTTGGTAGGAAACCTCGTTCATGATGTTCTTCACGATGAGGATCCCCATTCCGCCCTGCTCGCGGTCCATCGGATTCGTTTCGGTGTCCGCATCCTCCTTCGCCGTCGGGTCGAAAGGCTTCCCTGAGTCAGAGAGCACAAAAGTCACCTCCTGGCCGTCACTCTCCGCGGTAAGGGAGATGTCCGCGGTAGTGCCTTCCGGGTAGGCATAGAAGATGACATTGGTCACCATCTCCTCCATGGCCAACTGCAGTTTCATGGCCAGGTGCATGTCGAGTTGAAGTTCGTCGCACACGCTCTCCATGAATTCGGCAACGCGCATCAACTCCTGCTCCTCATTTTTGAATATCAATTCTCTTTTCATAACAATAATGACAATTAGTGATGGTAATAAACCCGCAGCAAGGATACGACAAGCTGTGTCCGATGTCGCGGAATCACAGCCTGTCGCACAATCTTCCATTAGGCCCGGATGGATACCCCGATTAACGAAATATGCCAAATATATCCATGGGTTGCAAGCCCATCCCGCCGGCGACATTGTCGAGGTCGTCATCGTCGATAGGCCATTCTCCTACGGCTACGAGTTCATCCTTCAAGGCTTTAGCCTCTTGCATCAGCTTCTTGAGTTGCTCTTTCTTTTGTTCAACCTGTTCTTTTGTCAAATTTTCCATAATGGTTTGATTTTAAGGGTTAGAAAACAGAAGTGCAAATATATAAAATTAATGAATATCATTCGCTTGAATTCAATTCGTTGTTTTAGTTGGCACGGCGCAGTATTCCTCCACGAAAGCCCATTTAGTATTATCGAGGTCTCCTCGATCCACCTGCCACACCGTCGAGGTCGTCATCGCCGAGCGGCCATGCGCCTACGGCCACGAGTTCTTCCTTCAAGGCATTAGCCTCTTGCATCAGCTTCTTGAGCTGCTCTTTCTTTTGTTCGATCTGTTCTTTTGTCAAATTTTCCATAATCAAAAATATTGCTTTTACAAATAATGTCGTCTTAACTACTAACTACTAACTACTAACTGCTAACTGCTAACTGCTAACTGCTAACCTCTAATCGTCAGACACAACAATGTCAAATCGTCGTTGGGGTCTGCGCCTGCGCGGTGTTCTTCCACGGCGTTCATGAGCATTCCGATCACTTGTTGGGAAGAGAGTGACTTAGCACTATCCATCAATTCCAAAAGGCGGGCGTTGCCCAGCAATTCCTGTTGCGGGTTTTCGGCCTCGTTCA
>ONCM01000014.1 GCA_900316305.1 uncultured Bacteroidales bacterium
GGTCAGATGCAGCGTAACCGTGCTGTCGCAACCGTAAATATTGTTGAAATGTTGTACGAAATCGCCGGACTGGTAGTAAATGGAGTCGTTCCACTGATAACTGGTACAAGCGGTGGCGGAGAATTCGTGCGTAGAGGTTGGGTTAATGGTTAAATGCAAAGTGACGGTGCTGTCGCAATCGTTAACGTTGTTGAAATGTTGTACGAAATCGCCGGACTGGTAGTAAATGGAGTCGTTCCACTGATAGCTGGTACAAGCTGTAGCGGAAAACTCATGCGTAGAAGTCGGGCGGACGGTGAGCGTGAGGGTGACGGTGCTGTCGCAACCGTGAGAGGTTTGCAGATGCAGGGTGTCGGTGACTATACCGGCAACCATAGGTGTCAGGTTAAAGCCGTTTTCCGTATAGCTTTCGCCCAAGCAGATGGAACCCGTGACCGCTGTGGCGGCAGGTTGGTTCACCACGAGATACAGGACGGTGGTGCTGTCGCAGCCATGCACATGCACATCCGAACCCGTGATACTGTGGTAGCCAGAGGTGGTCGCATTCGTGATGTTAAAACCGTTCTGCGTGTAAGACTCTCCAAGACAGATAGCTCCGAAGAGGGTGTCGCGCCGCTCCGGATAAATGCTCAGATGCAACGTGATGATGCTGTCACAGCCTTTCACTGTGGATAAAGTGTCCAAGTAGGTGCCAGCGGCGGTGAGAATTGTGCCATGGAAGTTATAGCTGCCGTTGAAACAGATGGATTCGTTGAGCGTAGTGCGCAATACGGGGTTGACCGTGACCGTAAGGGTGACCGTGCTGTCGCAACCGTGGATGGTTTGGCCGTTATAGACCAGCGTGTGGTTCCTGACTTGGGTGAGCACGGTGTCAAAGCCATAGTTGGTGTATGGCTCTCCCGCGCAAACAGTATCCACCAGCTGGATATTTTCGATAGGATGAACGGTGAGGTGGAGCGTGACCGTACTGTCGCACCCGTGACTGGTCTGCAAATTGAGATAATTGGTGAACTCGCCAGCGGTCAGCGTTTGTATGTTGAAGCCGTTCTTGTTATAGATTTCCCCTTGACAACGCACCCCATACACCTCTGTGGCGGCCGGCATGTTGACGGTCAGGAACAGCGTGGTAGTACTGTCGCAACCGTTCACATCGTCGTTGATTATAGAGTAGGTGCCTGAAGCAGTGGGCTGTGAGATGTCAAATCCGTTCAAATGATACGAATCCCCGAAACAGATTTCATCGTAGAGGGTGTCTCTCTTTTCAGGGAATACCGTGAGGTTTAATATAATGATGCTGTCGCAGCCGTTTGCGGTGGGCAAGGTGTCCACGTAGGTGCCACCGACGTTGAGAATTTGCCCGAGGAAGTCATAAGTCTCGTTGTAGCAGATGCTTTCATTCAACGTGGTTTGGAATACAGGATTTACGGTGAGTTGCAGGGTGGTCGTGCTGTCACAGCCGTAGATGTTCTCATCCTCATGGACCAGTGTGTAGGTGCCGGCTTGGGCAAAGGTGGTGTCGAAACCGTAATCCTGATAAGGTGTGCCTGCGCAGACTTGGCCCGTCACAGCGACCTGGTTGGGCGTGTGGATGGTGAGATGCAGGGTGACGGTGCTGTCACAACCGTGGATGTTGGAGAAGGATTTTGTGTAGTCGCCTGAAGTCGTGTAAGTTGATGTGTTCCAAGTGTAGGAGACGCAAGCCGTGTCCCAAAATTCGTAAGTCACATTCGGATAGATGGTGAGATGTAAGGTGACGGCACTGTCACAATCGTGGATATTGCTGAAATGTTGAGTATAATTACCAGTCTGCGTGTAATTTTCATTATTCCAGATGTATGTTACACAGGCAGTGTCCCAGAATTCGGTGGATACGGTCGGATAGATAGTGAGATGCAAGGTAACGGTACTGTCGCAACCATGGATATTCGTGAAATGTTGTTGGTAATCACCGGATTGGGTGTATGTGGTGTTGTTCCATGTATAACTTGTGCAAGCCGAAGCGGTGAATTGGGATGTGACGGTAGGATGAATCGTCAGCTGTAAGGTGACAATACTATCGCAACCGTTGGCCGCCTGGAAGGTTTGTGTGTAGGTGCCGGATTGGTTATAGGGGATGTCGTTCCAAACGTATTGTACACAAGCCTGTTCCGTAATCGTATTGGTGATTTGCGGTTTGACATGGATGTAAAGGGTCACCAGACTGTCGCAACCGTTGGAGGATTGCTGACTCAGCACGAACGGGAAATCCCCGGCAATGGTGAAAGTCTGGTCGATGCCGTGTGATTGGTAGTGGCCGTTCTGGCAGATGGTATCGTAGATGGATTGGGGAGCGTAGGTGGGATAGATGGTGATGCTGATTGTGTTCTTCTCACTCTCACAGGTGGTCTGCGCGTTGTAGCCGCTGACTTTGAAAGTGGTAGAGGAGGAAACCGTTGTGCTGTAGTGGGCGTTTTGCGTCAGCAAGTTATCGTTGTTGTCATACCAACGATAGAGGGGGCTGGTGTTTCCGGTGATGTAGTTAGCGAGATCGGCGGTGAGTGGTCCGCAGTTGGTGGCATTGGTCACCTGCGGGATGTTGGGAATAGCGTTGGCCGTAGCGGTCACAGGGGTGCGATTGCTCTTGCAGTTGGTTGTTGTATTATAGCTTTCCACATAGTAGGTGGCTGTCGTGGGAGCTGTCAAGTAAGGGGAGTAGGAGGGGCCCGTATGAAGAGGCTCTGTGGTGGTCTGGGCGTTGTTTTGGAACCAGCGGCATGTAGTGGCGTTATCACCGAGGACGGCGGTTAGAGTCACTTCACCATTACCGCATCTGGCGGCATTGCTTACCTGGGGCAAGGAGGGAACCGCGTTCATGGTGACGGACACGGCTACCCGAGAACCCTCGCAAAGGGTGCTGTTGTTGTAGCTTGATACGTAAAAGGTTGTGTCTCCAGAGATATTGGTGGGGAAGCTATTGTCAGTGATCAAAGGTGTGCTAGCCGTTGCTGTGGCATACCATCGGCAAACTGTTCCGTTGGTGCCAGGCGATGCGGTTAACGTTATGGGACCGGCGCCGCAGCGGGCAGCATTCGTTGGAATAGTGGGAGCACCGGGGATCGGGTTGACATTGACGGTCAAGGTGATGGTGCTGTCACAGCCGGTGGAGTTAGGGATTACGATCGTTCGGGTGCCGGCAGAGGTGATCTGAGTGCCGGCATATTCGAACGGCAGTTCGTTAGCGCACACCGTGACAGATTGTGATGAAGTGGTACTGTGCAAGATGGTCAGATGGCACGTGACGGTGCTGTCGCAGCCCGTCTTGCTAGTGTAGTGCTTGACGATATCCCCGGAAGTGGTGTAGGATTGGCCGTCCCAAACGAATTGGTCGCAGACTGTGGTGTCGAAACTGGTGTTGTAGGAATTGTTGATGGTCAGATGGAGAGTGACGATACTGTCACACCCGGAAACACTAACATAAGTGTGGTTGTAGTTGCCGCTTTGGGTATATGTCACGTTGTTCCATACGTATGAATCACAACTGGTGATGGTGAATTCTGTCTCGTAAGTGGGGTACATGACGGCAGTGACACTGCTGAAAGGGCTTTCGCAGTTGGTAGTCCCGTTGACCGCTTTGGCTTTGAAAACGGTGGTGCCTGTGATGTTGACGGGGAAGGGCGAACCTGAGCCCAGATAGTTGTCGTTGGCATCGTACCACTTCAGTGTCAAACCGTTTGCATTGCCGATGAGGGAAACGGTTCCGGCACCGCAACGAGGTTCGCAACTGAGTGTCGGAGCCTCTGGATTGTAGTTAATTACGATATTCACCGCCACTTTCTCACTTTCGCAGGTGGAGCTGGTGGTAGAGGCGTAGTAGGTGGTAGAGGCAGTGATGTTGTTGGCCTGATAGTTGGGATTATGTCCAACAGTTGCCATTTCGTTGTTGTACCATGAGATGCCAGTGCCATTGCTGCCTGGAGTGGCAGAGAGTAAGACGCTGGTACTGCTATTGGCGTTGATGCAGATCGGGTCGGGTTGGGAAACGGTAGGAGTCCCCGGTATCGGGTTGATGGTGACGGTGGAAGAAGCTGCGGCACTTTCGCACTGGTTGTCATCGATGGCCTTTGCATAGAAAGCGGTGGTCTGGCTGATGTGCTGGGTGGTACCGATGGAGTTCGTGCACGCAGCATCAGAGTACCACTGTACCGAGTATGGTGAGGAGGCGTTGAGGGTGTAGTCGCCTTCGCCGCAATAGCTCGGGTTGCTGACAGTCGGAGCGGCAGGCAGCGGGTTGATTGTCACGCTGACCATCGTACGACTAGAGAAACAATTATACTCGTTCTGGGAGCAGACATAGTAGTTGCGATTTGTGGAGAGTTCTGGCGTGGTGAAGGTGTTGCCTGTGGTCAAAGTGTCTTGGGTATTAGCCGAAGCATACCACACGCAGTTGCATTCAGGAGCGGGGGTGGCGGTGAGGGTGACAGAGCCGCTGCCGCAACGGGAAACGGAAGATGCTGTCGGCGCGGTGGGATTAGCGATGCCAGTCACCGTGTGCGAGGCCTCACTGGAACAGCCGTCGAGGGTGGCGGTGACGGAATAGGTGCCGGGCTGGTCGGAAGTGAGCGTATTTCCTGAAGTGTTGTTCGACCAACTGTAGCTGACGCTTGGCTGATTGCTGGAGGCTTCCAGAGTGAAAGTGTTTCCGGGCGTGAGACAGAATGTGCTGGGACCGGAAATACTGACGGAAGGTGTGGTTTTTTTTGTGGCACTGCGTGAGGCAGTGGCCGTGCAACCATAGTCGCTGCTTCCAGTGACGGAATAGGTGCCCGTTTCCGTTACGGTCAAGGCATCAGCCGTGCTTCCGGTGCTCCAAAGATAGGTGCTTGCTCCAGTGGCTGTAAAGGTGGTGCTGCTTCCACTGCAGAAAACGTTGTTTCCTGAGATGGTCACCACGGGCCGTGGATGGACGGTGACTTCGGTTTGGGCGGTGCTCGTGCATCCTGCCGAAGAGGTGCCCGTGACGGTGTACGCATAGGTGCCGCTCTCGTTCGTCGGAACGGTGATGGAATTGGTGGTTGCACCGGAAGACCATACGTAGCTTTCTGCGCCACCGGCAATCAGGTTGCTGCTGGTGCCGGTACAGGCGGACGTGTTACCGGTGATGGTCACGGTGGGCAGTGGGTTAACGGTGACGTAGGCTACTGTGGTAGTGGAGCAGCCTTGATTGTCCGTTCCAGTAACTGTCAGGGTGTAATTACCTGGTGTGGAAGGTTGTATGCTTGCGCCGATTTCTCCAGTGCTCCAGACATAATTCGTTGCGCCAGAAGCCGTCAAGATAGCAGGATTATCTTCGCAGGATATGAATGTGTTGTTTTGTGAATTCAACGTCACGGTTGGCTTTATTCGTAAACTATCGAATTGAATGACATAGGTGAACGTAGAACTGTCGTTGTGCATAACAACTATTCGGGCGCGTTTCTCTTGAATACTGGCATTGCCGGTAGCTTGTGTGACGGTACAGCTGAGAATTAATCCGGATTTTGGGGTGACAGTGACTTGTGGCATGTCGTTTCCACCTGGGGTGAAGCAATAAGGAACCTTTAAGGTAAGGAGTTTTGATCCAGTACTGTTAACTTTGTTGTGGGTGTTGGCTTCGGCAGCGTTGAAGACTTCTCTGATGGAATCTTGTTCAACACCGTCAATTTTGACAGATGCAAGTCCTTTGTCATAAATGCAGACGATATTGTCAAAAGCGACGCTGTCCCCTTCTCCAACGCCTAGAACTTTGTTGGTGGAAAGGTTTGCGAGAATATAATGCGGTTGAACGGTGTTGGATAAGGTCGGTGTTTCCAACAAATTGTTGTTGGCATCGTAATAGTTGAACTTGAATGCATACCGGTTCCATCCGGATTTATACACTCCGTTTATCGGGTAGGTGGCAGGATTGGTGATTTCGCAGAAGGCGTTAGCAATCTTGCCTGTTTGGGGAGAACCGCTAGTGTTGTTGGGTACGTCTCGATAGTCACAATCACCGTGAATGTGTATTCTGGCCATAGCCTGTGGGTAATCATTCTGCAGAAAACTGAATCGCACTTGCATGGCAATGGAATCTGGACGTCCAAGGAAAATCCAATGACAAGTGCCGTTACGCTCAGTGTAAACGTAATTTTCTGAACTTGTGAAGTCCGGATCGTGGACGATAGATTTGCCCGTGGTTAGGGCACCGTTGAGATTATACCCTAATCTATTGACGGTGTACAACTGACAGGCACTTTCTGTTCCAGTGTATCCGACCACTCTCCGGTGGTGATCCTTCTTAAGACCTGCGGCTAGGGCCGTTGCGCACAAGGTTCCACTCATTTCACAGTCTAGATTGGAGTAGGAATACCAATATACGGGTAACGAAGTGGAGTCATTGCTGATCCACTCGTCAAAATAGCATTTGGGCAACTGATAATTGATAAAAGCAGGATAGTTTTGCCCGAAAATGGAATTTGCCATGAGTATCGTCATGACTGATAAAAGAAAGTATATTTTTTTCATAGGATGATATTATTCTTTATTAACTGAAAATGATATTAATGTCTTTGTAATATATTGATAATCAATTGTATGATAATAAATTACGATGATGGTAATTCATCAATTACATAAGCCGCAAAGATACAAAAAAACGGATTACCTCAATTGAGATAATCCGTTTTTTCAATCTGTAGAGACGCGGTACACCACGTCTCTACAACGGAGGTTATGGCATTACCTTCTGTCCACGATAATTTTGCCAGTCACGGTCTTGCCGTCGTCCAGGAGAACCTTGACCACATAATGGCCGGTGGCGAAACCGGTGACGTTGAGGCGAGCTTGCTCAGGAGTGTCGGGATCGGCGATGAGGACAAGCCGTCCGCTGAGGTCGTACACGTGGATGCGGCTCATGCGCTCGCCGGCGATGTTGAGAACCGCCTGCGTGGGATTCGGGAAGAAGGAGAACTCCGGTGTCATCTCAAACTCTTCGATGCCGTCGTTGAAGGCGACAATCAAGGTAAGGTGCACGACAGAGTCGCAGTTGGCAACGGTGTAATACTGGATGTCGTAGTGGAAGGTGCCGCTGTCAGAAGGCGTGACAACGAAGTTGTCGTACTGGTACTCGTGCCCGTTGATGGCGGAGTCGGAGACGAAGACTTCGTAGGTCGGGTTGACGGTGAGGTGCAAGACATAGACCGAGTCACAACCGTTGGCGGTGGTGAGGCTGTCATAGTAGGTGCCCGCAGCGACGAACTCGCCTCCGTGCCAAGCGAAGGGCACGTTCTCGCAGGTCTCGGCGGTGGTCTCGAAGAAGTAGGTCGGCAGGACATTGAGGACGAGGTTGACGATGCTGTCACAGCCGTTGGCATTGGTCAGCGTGAGCTGAGCGTAAACCGTACCGGACGCAGAGGCAAGGGTGTCAAAGCCGTTTTGCGTGTAATATCCACCTTGGCAGATTGTGTCGTAAATGGTGATTGTATTGCTTTGATTAACTGTGAGCTGCAGCTCATAGACGTCGTTACAGCCAAAGGCATTGGACACCGTGTCGAAGTAGGTGCCGGCAGCAGGAATCAGATAACCACGCCAACTGTAAGGCAACATGGTGTTACATACGGTGTCACTGGTTGTCACGTGGCTTGACGGATTGACGGTGAGCGTGAGAGCGAAAGTGCTGTCACAGCCGTTGACAGTGGTCATCGTGTCATAGTAGCTGCCACTCTCAGTAAGTGACTGCCCGTGCCACAGGTACGGCAGGTCATAGTCGCAGACAGTCGCGGTATTCGTGACATGGTACGACGGGTTGACGATCAACGTAAGCCGATAGATACTGTCGCAGAGATTTGCGGTCTGGTTGTAGTCCTCACGGAAACCTGCTTCGTTGAGGGTCATGCCGTGCCATTGGTAAGGCAGCTCGTCACTGCAAATGGTGACGGTGTCGTGGAAGAGGTAGGTCGGATTGACCGTGACGGTGACCTCATGGATTTCGCGGCAGCCGGTGATGGCACTGGTGATAGTGTCACGGTATATGCCGCTCTCGCTGAGGGTCATGCCACGCCAATCTTGGGTCTCGCCCTGACATAGCACAATCGGATTATTGACAATGAGTTGCGTCTCGTTGACGGTGAGTTGCAGACGATAGACGCTGTCGCAGCCGTAGAAAGAGACAAGGGAATCCGTGTAAACGCCGGTCTCGGTCAATGACATGCCGCGCCAGAGATACGGGAGCTCGTGGTCGCAAACATTGTCGGTCTCCGTTATCAGATACTCTTGAGCCTGATGGATGGTGAGGGTGACAATGCTGTCGCAAAGACCGTCGCGGTGGAAAGTGATGGGATAGACGCCCTCAGCGCTGAAGGATGAACCGCCGTAAACCACCGGAAAGTCGGATGCGCAGACGAACAGCTCGTCAACGCCCTGTGCCGTGGGAATCACAGTGAAGTGGACGGAGATGAGGCTGTCACAGGTGTTGGCGGCGGGGAAGTGGATGTCGTAGTCGCCGCTCTCGGTCATCGTGGTGGTGCCATATGTGTAGGGCAACGTCTCCTGACAGACAGTGACAGTGTCATAGCCATGATAGGTTGGGTTGACGATAAGAGTGAAGTGCGTGATGGAGAGACAGTTGTCATCGTCAGTCTCCGTGATGTCGTATTCGCCAGCGGACTCAAACTGCTGTCCCATGTAGGTGAAGGGGAGTTCGCTGTCGCAAATGGTCTGGGAGAAGGTGTGCTCGGCGTTCGGAGTAACTGTGAGATGGAGGTTCCAGATACTGTCGCAGCCGCTGGCTGTCAGCAGGTTGACGGTGTAGATGCCCGTCTGATTGAAAACGTGGCTCTCATCAAAGTGATAGGGAAGTGCGCCTTGACAGACAGAGACGGTGGTGTCTTGCACGTACGTGGGATTGACGTTGAGGTGCAAATGGATGATGCTGTCGCAGCCGTTGACGGTTTGGAACGGGATGTCGTAGTCGCCGCTCTCAATGTATGAGTATAGATCGTTGTCATTCCAGATAAACGGCACCAGATTTTCACAGATGTTGACGGTGGTGTCGATGCTGTAGGTCGGGTTAACTGTCAAATACAACGTGACAGTGCTGTCACAACCGCTTGTGGAGGTGAAGTGGTATTGAACCACGGACAATGCCGGAGTGCCAACTTCAAAGACGGTGTCGCCGTAGGTGTAAGGCAGTTCGTTGTCGCAAATCGTGATGTGCTCGTCTGTGGCCAAAGACTGGTTGATGGTCAGATGCAGGATCACCGTGCTGTCACAACCGAAGACGTTCTCGAAATGCTGCGTATAGTCGCCAGTTTCATCATACGTTTGGTCGTTCCAAGTGTAAGAGACACAGGCGATATGTGAAATATGAACCGTGTCGGTGGGGTTGATGGTCAGGTGCAGTGTCACCGCACTGTCACAACCGAGGATGTTTTCGAAATGTTGCGTATAAACGCCAGATTGATAGTAGGTTGTGTCGTTCCAAGTGAATTCAGCGCAAACGGTGGTGTCGAATTCGCTTGCACTGGTCGGCAGAATCACCAAATCCAGGATGACAACGCTATCACAATGGTGGACGTTTTGCAGCGTTTGGGTATAAACGCCAGATTGCTCGTATGTTTCATTGTTCCAAGTGAAGGAACCGCAGGCGGTGTCGGCCAGCATGGTGGTGTCCGGTTGCAGAATGGTCAGGAGCATGGTCACGATACTGTCGCAGCCATGGACGGAAGAGAGATTCTGCGTGTATTCGCCGGATTCATTGTACGTCTGGTCGTTCCAGGTGTAACTCTCGCAGGCTGTCTGGTTTATGGTCAAGTGATAGGTGGGCAGCACGGTCAGATGCAACGTTGTCGTGCTGTCGCAGAGATATTGGTTCTGGCCATTGTTTACCAACGTGTGGTTGCCTGCCGTTTCATAATATTCGTTGAAACCGTACCGCTCGTAGCTCGTTTCCGCACAAACCGTGTCATACAGCGTGATAACACTCTTCGGGTTTACCGTAATATGAACCATGATGGTGCTGTCGCAACCGTATGGAGTGGTGGTATGGCGTACCAGAGTCGTGTCTCCAGCCTCATGCAAGGTCACGTTGAAACCGTGTTGACGGTAACTTTCATCTTGACAGAGCGTTGTATACAGATGCGAGGTGTCGGGATAATGCACGATGAGGTGCAACACCGACAAGCTGTCGCAACCGTTGGAGGCAATCAGGGACAGCGAATCGTAAAGCGTTGCTGTCGGTTGGTCAATGTCGAAATTATGTTGATGGTAGGATTCTCCAGCGCAGATGTGGGCGGTGATGGTGTCGCGGAACTGTGAACCGACGGACAGATTCAGCGTCACAATACTGTCACAGCCATGGACGGTTTGCAGATTGGCCGTATAGACACCGGGCTCCGTCAGCGTTTGTCCGTTGAAGACGAAGCTACTGTTCTCACAAATCATCTTCTGGATGCTCTGATTATAGGTCGGATGCACGGTCAGCGTTAAGTTTGTGGTGCTGTCACAGCCGTAAAGGGTCTGTCCGAAGTGGGTCAGATGATAGACGTTAGGTTGCGTGAAAGTGGTGTCAAAGCCGTATTCAGAATAGGTGGTGCCGGCGCAGACCTCGCCTTCGAAGTTCAAGACAACAGGCTCATGGATTGTCAGATGCATCGTCACCGTACTGTCGCAGCCATGTACGGTTTCGAAGGTTTGGGTAAAGTCACCGGAATTCTGGTAAGACATATTGTTCCAGACGTATTCCACACAAGCGGAAACTTCAAATTCATGTTGATAGGAAGGATAGATGGTCAGATGCAGGGTGACGGTGGAGTCGCAGTTGTCGGCACTGGTGAAAGTTTGGGTGTAGTTGCCTGATTGCGTGTATGTTTGGTCGTTCCACGTATAGCTGTCGCATTGTGCGGCACTGAATTCCGTGGCAATGCTGTTGTGGATGGTCAAATTCAGGGTGACGATACTGTCACAACCGTTGGCCGCAGTAAACGTCTTCTGGTAAGATCCTGATTGCGTGTAGGTTGTGCCAGCCCAAACGTAGGAGTCGCAGTCGGTTGCGGAAATGGTGTTCGTGATGACCGGTTTTACCAATACATGTAATGTCACAGAACTGTCACAACCGGTGGAAGAGAGTGTGTTGAGCGTAAAATTGAATTCACCGGTGGCATCGAAAGTTTGCTGGATGCCATATTGGTTATATACGGTATGCTGGCAGACAGTGTCGTAGATGTTCTGTGGGGCGTATGTGGGGTAGATGGTGACGGTCATCGACTGTTTCGGGCTTTCGCAAGTGGTCTCGCTGTTGTAGTTGCTGACGCGGTAGGTGGTCGTCTCGCTAACCGTTGGGGTGTAATGGGCGTTTTCACTGAGAAGATTCTCGTTGCTGTCATACCAGCGGAGCATGTCAGTCGAAGAGGTGACGAAAGTTGCCAGGTCGGCGGTGAGCGTTCCGCAGTGTTCGGTGGAGGTCACCTGCGGTGCCGTCGGGATGAGGTTGACGGTGGCCACAACGGAGGTACGTGCACTCTTGCATTCGGTGGTGGCGTTATAGCTCTCGACGAACAGCGTGGTGTTGCCGCTGATGTTACGGGTGTACTCGAAGCCGCTGTATTGCAGCGGTGCTCCGGGGTTATTGTTAAGATACCAACGGCAGGTGGTGGCGTTCTCATCGGAGGTGGCGTTCAATGTGACTTCACCGGCACCGCATCTGGAAACAGGACTCACCTGCGGTTCAGCGGGAACAGGGTTGATGGTCGCGGTGACGGTCGTGCGCGGACCCTCGCAACCGATGTTGTTGTAGCTGGCGACGTAGTAGGTGGTGGTCTCTTCCAACTCAGGTTGGTAGCTGTTGCCGGTCAGGAAGGACTCGCCGCCAGTTTCAACGGTGTACCAGTGGCATCCTTCGCTATTGGTGCCCTTGGCAACGTTCAGACTGATGGGGCCGGCTCCGCAGCGTGTCAAAGTCGTGGAGGTGATGGTGGGTGCGCCGACAGGTTGCAAAACAGTGACATTCAGAGTGATAGTACTGTCACAGTTCTCGGCATTAGTTGTATGGACGGTGTAGGTGCCCGATGTGCTGATGCTGGTGCCCAAGAAGTCGTAGGGAACCTCGCTGCTGCAAAGGGTCAGCGATTGGGTCGAAGCGCTGTTGTGATGGACGGTAACGTTATAGGTGACGGTGCTGTCGCAGCCTTCTTGGCTAAATAGCTGCTTGATGACTGTCTGCGAGGTGGTGATGACGTCTCCCTGCCATACGAACTGGTCGCACACTGTGGTGTCGAATTCGAAGGTGTAGCCGTTGTTGATGGTCAGGCTCAGGGTCACAACGCTGTCACAGCCGAGACTGCTGTTCAGCGTCTTCGTGTAGTTGCCGGAAACCGTATATGTGCTGTCCTCCCAGGTGTAGGAACCGCAGGCCGTCTGGTTGTCGATGATGTTAGAATAGTTGGGATTCACGGTGACCGTTTTCGCCGCACGAGAGCTATGGCAGTTGTTAGCATCGGTGGCTTCGACATAGAAAGTGGTGGTTTCTTCAATTTGTTGCTGGGTGGGGATGGACGTGGTGCTGGTCTCGCTGGCGTACCACGTTACATTGTTGGTAGAAGAGGCGGTCAGGGTGATGTTGCCACCTCCGCAGATGCTTTCGTCTTCCACGACTGGAGCGTTGGGCAGCGGATTGATGACTACGTTGAATGCCGTGAAATCACTCTCGCACTGGGTGTTTTGGTTGTAGGAAGTGGCATAGTAGGTGGTGGACTCGCTGAGGGATACCGTCTGGGATCCTTGGAAGAGGAATCCGTGGTTTTCATCATACCAGCGGAGGACGTGGCCGCTGGGAACGGTTGCGCTCAAGGTAACGTTAACGATGTCATTGGAGCAGAAAGGTGCGGGAGAGGTCACGGTTGGCTCTGTCGGAATGGATTTGATAGTGACCGTCAACGGTTGCAGATTGCTGCGGCATCCGTTGGCGGCGGTGTTGGCGGCATAGAAGGTCGTGGTTTCCGTCACATGTTGGTTCAATGTTGTGATTTCGTTCTCGCCAGCTTCATCGGAATACCATTTCAACGTGTTGTTGCCAACATTGGTGGCGGTCAGCGTGATGTCGGTTTCACCGCAGTGGCTGCTGTTGGTGACGACAGGTGCGTCCGGTACATCGAGGATGGTGGCGGCCACGGATGCGCGCGGGGAGGCGCATCCGCCGTCATATTGCGCACTTACATAATAAGTGGTTGTCGATGCCGTAAGGTTGGGCGTGTTGAAGCTGCCGCCGGTGCCGACGGGATTGGTGGCGTTTTCGCTGGCATACCAATTCAAGGTGGTGCCGGATTCCCCCTGGGCCGTCAAGGTCACGCTGCCGGAACCGCATCTGGAACCAGGAGTGACGGTCGGTTGTGCGGGAGTGGCCGCCTCGGTCACCGTGACAGAGGCCGTGCTTTCGCAACCGCTGAGGTTTGCCGTCACGGAGTATTCGCCGCCGTGGTCAATCATCAGGCTGGAGCCTGTCGTGCCGCCGGTCCAGGTGAGGGTGGCGGTGCTGGGTGTGCAGGAGGCCGTCAAAGTCTGGCTCACGCCGTTGCATATGGCCGTGATGTTGGAGGTGATGCTCACCGTCGGGGTTTGGTTTACGTTCAGCTGATAGGTGGCTGTGCCCGTGCAGTTGTGGCTGTCGGTACCCGTGACCGTGTAGGTCTTGTTGCCTGCCGTGGCTGTCGGCGGGTTCACGCTCGCGGTGTTCCCAAGGCCGTCGCTCCAGACGTAGGTGTTGGCACCGTCGGCGGTCAGCGTGACTGGCGTGCCTGCGCAGACCGTGTTGGATGTCGGGCCGCTGATGGTGACCACCGGCGCGGCGTGCTCGGTGACGGTCACTGAAGCGGTGGCGGAACAGCCGTTCGCCGTGCCGGTCACCGTGTAGGTGCCGCCGGTGCTGACGTTGATGCTCGTGGCGGTCGAATTGTTGCTCCATAGATAGGTGCTGGCGCCGCCCGCCGTCAAGGTGACGGAGTTGCCCGAACAGATGGAGGCGGTGCCGTTGGCGGAACCGTTGATGGTCACGCTCGGGGCGGGGTTGACGGTCACGTAGGCGACCGCGGTGCCGCTGCATCCGCTGGCGTTGGTGCCGGTCACCGTGTAAGTGCCGGAAACGGTCGGGTGCACGGTGGCGCCGCTGCCCAAACCGCCGCTCCATTGGTAGGTGCTGGCTCCCGATGCCGTCACCGTGATGGGATCGCCCGCGCAGGCTGTGTAGGTGTTGTCAGGACTGTTCAAGGTGATGGCGATGCTCTCGTAGGTGTAATGGATGGTGTAGTCCTTATATACGGTGCTCTCCTGGTTGAGGTGCTTCACACGGATTGTCGTGTAGGGCTCCGCAAGGGTGGGGGTGTGCATGATCTGCGTGGAGGCGTGCGCCGACTGGCAGGTGCCGGTCACTGTGGGCGCACTGCCGGAACAGGGAATCGTGGTGGGGTAGTTGTAGTCGGTGACATCCGGGTTGAAGCCCGCCAGATCGCTGCCGTTAACCTTCAGCGTGGCCAAACGGGTGTTGTAGATGAAGACGACATCGTCAAAGATCAGTTTGTCGCCGGAAGAACCCCCACCGGCATCTTTGTTGGTGGAAAAGGTGGCGAGGACGTAGATGGGGGCAGAGGAATTGCTGGTATAGGTGAAAGCCACTTTCTGTTGGACCCAGTTTCCACTGGTATTAAACATGGCTTTCGCTTTTGCTACGGCTTTGGCTTCGTTGACGGCACTGGTGGTGTTCACCACACTGTTTTCTTGTTCTGTGTGGTTGTTCAAGAAACCTGTTGTTGCAGTAGGTGTCGGGTCTTGATAGATAGCCCCATTACTTGCTCCAGAAGCTGCCGTTCCATTATGTAGCACGATATTGAATTGTGCTTTGCTGTTACCTGAATTAAGATCTGTTTTTGTCCATACATACACGGAGTCGGGGTAAGCACTGAAATTCATGTGGAAACCGGAAGCGCTGGTGTACGTGCAGTTCTTTGAATTTCCGGCTGACATGTCACCTGCGTTAAAACATCCGGATGTGATACCTCCGTTTGCCACGACACCCACTTTGCTTGTGGACTGGAGTTGTACGCAATAATTTCCTGATCCTCCCGGACTTCCCGAGACCCTGGTGACAAAATTTGACCAACTTGCCATTGAGGCGAGACCACCTGTTGCCGCATTCATTGTGTGCCAGTTGTTGGGCGCCAAGATGGATGTGCCGGATTCATTGCTCCAGCTCTCAAGATTGTTGTTTTGCATCTGCTGGCCCACGCCGAGCTGCGCCCATCCGTAGGTGCAAAGCGTGACCATAATGGTCAATAACAGTAAAATTTTTTTCATACTATGATACTTTATATAATTTCTATCCATTCGTTTTTTTTCCTTCTTCAGTCACATACGAAATATCCACACAGCTTCGTTAATAACCATGCTCGAAAAAAAAAACGGCGGCAAAAATACAAAATCTTACGTTACCTCGGCCGTATATTTCCGATTGACGATTTAAAATATTGATTGATAGATAAATAACTTTGTTAACGAATCTAAATTTAGAACTTTTGAGAATATTACAACAAATTGGATTACAATGTATTGACAATGTTAAAATGTGTTAATTGTTGATTGTTGTGCCCTGGGCAATATTTTTGTAATATGACCGTTTCCAATAGGGCTGAAAGCCCGACCTATGACAACCTAGGGTGAGGCGAAGCCGAGCCCTAGGATATAACCCCAAAAGATATGAAACGAACCCTTATCACCTTCACCATGGTCATCACCACCCTCATCACCGCCTCCGGACAGTCCCAGTCCCCGGCGGCAATCGCCAAGAAATGGGACGCAATTCGCCAACTCTGCGAGAAGTACGACGACGGCGCGGACTCCGCCTACCGCGTCCTCAACGAGCAAATCGCGGCTACGGAGAAGGACCCCGTCGCCAACGCCATCTGGCACAGCTGCCTGGGGCAGTTCCTCGAAAGGTATTATGGATCAAACCAATACAAGATATCCCAGCGCACTACCTTGGCCGATCAAGTGCCGGAGGATTTCAAGGAGTGGGACAACGTCACGTTCCAGCGGGTTATCCGCGAGGAGTACCTGCGGTCGATTACCGTCACTCCCACTACATGGGAGTTGCTGACGGAGAAGCCAGCGACTGCCTACAAGTCGCTGCTGGACGATCCTAACCACATCCGTCCAGAACTTACCCTCTACGATATCTTGGCGCACCGGTATCTTCACTATGTCTGTCCGCAACTGTCACGGATTCCCGAATCTGAATCGGATTTGCGCGGAAATACAGCCCTTTGCGATAATACGCAGTTTTTGGAAATGCCGTTCTCCTTGTCCGAAACAAACAGCGATACTTGGAATATTCTCGCTGTGTATCAGTTGCTTACGAAGTTGCATGGGCATCTTGGACATCATTCAGAAACGGTGCGGCTGACCATCCGGCGCCTCGATTTTATGCGGGAGCATGGACTCGCTCCCGACAATTCCGGAACCTGGTACATCAATTGGCTTACGGATTATGGGAAAGCCTACGAAGGTACTGACACATACGGTTTTATTGCCTACAGACTGGCGTGGTTGTATGTGGAACGCAGCAAATTATTCAATGAAACCGAGCATACGGAATACCGAAACGACTTGGCGACCGCCCTTGCGCTGTTCAAACAGTCACTCAAAACACCTTCCGCCAATGTGCTCAACCAAAATGCCGATTATATTAGTGATGCTAAAGATTGCATAAAATCAATTGAGAATAAGTATGTTAAGGCAGAATTAGAGGAAGAACCCGTGCCAGTTGGTGAACCGCAACTCTGCCGGATTCAATACAAAAACGTCAAACGCGCCTATCTCAGACTGGTTCCGGTCACCTACGCACAAAGCGTGAAATTTCGCAAATCCTCTATGACGGAGGAGCTCTTTTCCGCGCTGCTCGCTATCAAACCCGTCTATCAAAAAAGCGTAGATCTGCCTGATTTGCAGGATTATCGGAAACACGAGGGCTATTACGGCATCCCAGGACAACCGGCGGGTAACTACCTGTTGATGATTTCCGACAAACCGTTTCCCTGTACGGCGAATGATTGCCGCGAGGTGATCTATTACCAGGTGACGGACATCGCCCTTTTCCAACGGGAAACGATTGACGGATGGGAGTTTTTGGCCGTGAACCGAAAGACAGGCGAACCGTTGGAAAGCGCCCGCATCACCACCACCGACAAACGTGACAAAAAACTGGAATGTGTTACAGGACCCAACGGGTTGGCGCAATTGCAACTGAATAGGAGCAACTATGCAAACGGTTTTTCCGTGGAGTACCAGAACCAGCATTTGCATACTCTTGCTACACGTCACTGGTGGGACAGTGAAAAGGAGCAGGAAACGGTGAGGAAATGCCAGATTCTGACGGATAGGACATTATATCGCCCAGGTCAGACACTCTATTTCAAGGGAATCTGCAGTGAAGAGACTCGCAGTTATGGCAACACGCAGGAGCATAAGTTGTCAAAGGGACTGGTCGTGACGGTCAAGTTGGAGGATGCCAACTGGCAAAAAGTGGGTGAGATGCTCTTGACAACCAATGAGTTCGGCTCGATAGATAGCTCTTTCGTCCTGCCCGAAACGGGATTGACAGGACGTTACCATCTGAGCGTGGTGTACGACAAAATGGTTTTAGGGAACAAAGAAGTGTCCGTGGAAGAGTATAAACGTCCGACTTTTGAGGTGACGTTAAACAATCCGAAGAATGCTGTAAAATTAGGACAAACGGTTGAAATTGAAGGTGTTGCGGAAGCTTTGGCTGGTTATCCCATTGCGGATGCTGAGGTTAAGTACAAGGTTCAGCGACAAACCTCTTTTTGGGGAATCAGATGGAATTGGTGGAACCAGTCTCCTGCGTATGATGTGGTGGCTGGCAGCGCAACAACCGATGCCGATGGCCGTTTTCACATCTCCTTTTCTACGGAGGACGGAGGCTCTTCTCAGAAAGAACCGTCAATCTATCGTTATCTTGTCTCGGCCACCGTCACCGACATCACGGGCGAGACGCACACCTCCACTACACAGGTCTTCGTGAGTCGTCGTAGCTTGGTGCTCTCTGTGGATATTCCCGAGGAAGTTGCCGTAAACCAAAGCGATAATCAGTTCCCCATTTCGCTGACCAACATCTCGGACGTGCCGCAGGAGGGCGTTATGGAGTACGAGATCTTCAAGTTGACTCTGCCCGACCATTTTCTCTATTCGATGGGTGATGTGGACGTAGCTATCGCCGATGATGCTGAATTGCAGAAGATGTTTCCCACACGGGCTTTCCATAAGGGGGATACTCCCGAGAACTGGTCGTCGGCAATGGTCTCCAAAGGAAGCGTGAATGTCCGTAAAGACGGCAACCGTTATTTTGCGATTCCTCGGATTGCGAAACTCTCCAGCGGCTATTATCGCATTTGTTTCAAGGTGCAAGATCCTGACGGTGAATGGGTGGAGGAGACTAAAATAGTGCATCTTTATCGTACGGATGAGTCGGAATGTAACGCCTACAAGGCTTTGTGGTGCGATATTCCCGACACAGTAGCGGCTGGAGGCACGCTGGACATCCGTTTAGGCAGCTATCTTGAACATGCATTGGTTTTCTGCGAAATTATCTTTGACGATGGACTTTCCACGCGGCAATGGGTTGAATTACACCATAATGTCACGGAAAGTCATTTACCGATTCGCGAAGACATGGAGGGCTCAATCAGGGTGCGGCTGTTCTTGATGTCTGACAACAGGAAGTTTGATTTCAGTCGGAATGTTAAGATTGTCAATCACCGGAAAGACATCCGTTTCGAGTTCCTGCGCTTCCGCGACAAGACCCTGCCCGGTAGTCCCGAGGAGTATCAGATTCGTCTGAAAGACAAGGACGGCAAGCCGCTTTCTGCTGAGATGCTCTGCACCATGTACGATTTTTCGCTCGACGTCCTCGGAGGAAGTAATCCTCTAAGCATCGGATTTCCATTTACGCACAATAATTATCCCAGATCTTTTCAACGCGATAACACCACATCGACAGTGATTTGTCATTATTATCGCGATTATATCGGTTACTATCACCAAGGTTTTAGTCTGCCATTCAATGATTTCAAGTATAATTTCTCGTGCTATCAAATGCCTAGAATGAAGTATGGGGCGAGATATAATCAAGAGGTGGTGTTGAATGTAGTGGAAGACAATATAAGTGTGAACACAGACCTCGCATACGAGTGGGAAGAGGCGGCGGAAGAACCCGCCATGGCATTCGTCGATGAGGCGGCGGCGGGCATGTCGAAGGCACCGGCAGTGACGGACAACAGCGCCGAACAGCTCCGCACCAACTTCGCCGAGACCGCCTTCTTCTATCCGCAGCTGCGCACCGACGAGCACGGAGACGTCTTCATCAGCTTCACCATGCCTGACGCGCTCACCAAGTGGAAGATGCAGGGCGTGGCCCACAACCCCGACCTCCAGTGCGGCCGCTTCGAGAAGTTCGTGCAAACCGCCAAGGACGTGATGATCGTGCCCAACGCCCCGCGCTTCCTCCGCGAGGGCGACACGATGGATTTCTCCGCCAAAATCGTCAACACCAGTGGCAAAACCCTGTGTGGTTACGTGACGTTGCAGATGTTCAATGCGACCAATAACCAACCCCTCTCTATGATATGTGATGCGTCCCGTGGCGACACAAGATTTTGTGTCGCGGCCGATGGTTCCCAACAATACGAGATTTCCGCTGGTTCCTCCTCTGAAATCCATTTTCGCATCGTTATTCCCGCCGACGTTCCCGCCATCACCTACCGCATCATCGCCCACAACACCGATCCGCAGGACATTGCCGGCGACGGTGAGGAGAAGACTCTCCCCGTGCTCACCAACCGCATGATGGTGACGGAAACGATGCCGTTCTATATTTCGGGAAAAGGGTCGAAGGAATTTACATTTAACAAATTACGGGAATCTTTCGGTGCGTCCGACGGTAAAGACGCGGTGCACCACGTCTCTACAACCCTCAAACATTACCGTTTGACCGTGGAATGCACCCCCAATCCCGTATGGTACGCCATCCAGGCGATGCCCTACATGATGGAATACCCGCACGAATGTAACGAGCAGCGCTTCAGCCGCTACTACGCCAACGCGCTCGCCACGCACATCCTGAAGGCCAACCCCGTCATCGAGGAGGTCTTCAACCGTTGGCAGGTCGAGAGTCCCGATGCCTTCTGCTCCGCCTTGGAGAAGAATCAGGAACTGAAATCGGTGGTGTTGGAGGAGACCCCGTGGGTGCTCGACGCACAACGCGAAGGTGCGAACAAACAGGCACTGGCCGCGATGTTCGACTTCAAACGGATGGCCAAGGAAGAGGCTGCCACGCTTAAGAAGCTGCAGCAGGCACAGAATGGCGACGGTGGCTGGCCGTGGTTCTCCGGTGGCAAGAGCAGCGACTTCATCACGCGGCACATCGTGGCGGGATTCGGACACCTCAAAGCGCTGGGTGTCAGCACGGATGTGGCCAACAGCACCCTCCGAAACGCCGTCTCCTACATGGATGCGCAGATGTACCAGCGCTACCTTGACCGCAAGAAATACCACTACGATTATGTCGATGAGACGCACTACCTCTACGCCCGCAGCTTCTACAAGCAGACTTTGGATTTGAAGTACAAGGCCGCTTACGACACTTGCTACAAGGCTTTATTGAAAGGCTGGAAGTCGGAAACCTTCTACACGCAGGCCATGATTGCCCTCACCGCTTGGCGCAACGGCGACCAGCAGGTGGCGAAGAAGATTGTGGCGTACCTCAAGAGTATGGCCCAGCATGACGAAGAGATGGGCATGTTTTGGAAGAAGCAGGGTGGGGGATGGTTCTGGTACGAGCAACCCGTGGAGCGGCAGGCGATGCTGATCGAGGCGTTCCACACCATCACGCCGGAAGATAAGGAATCGCTGGCACAGATGCAGTTGTGGCTGCTCAAGCAGAAGCAGACCCAGCACTGGGGCACCACCAAATCGACCACCGAGGCTGTCTATTCGCTGCTGCTGAACCAGACGCTCGTGGCCGAAGACAAAACCTTCTCGCTGACCGTCGGCGACGTGCGCCTACCGGACGAAAGCACCCAAACAGAGGCTGGTACGGGCTACTTCAAGAAGGCCTGGGTAGGCGAGGAAATCACCCCCGACAAGGCGAACGTGCGCTTGGAGAAAGGCACGGACGGACCTGCCTGGGGCGGCCTCTACTGGCAGTATTTCGAAAATCTGGACAAGATCACCCGCAGCGACGACAAGAACCTCGTCATCGAAAAGCAGCTCTACAAGGTGGAGAACACCGACAAAGGCGAGGTGCTGAAGGCCATCACGGATAATCAGCCGCTGCAGAAGGGCGACAAGGTGCGTGTGCGGGTGGTCATCACCTGCGACCGCGACATGGAGTTCGTGCACCTCAAGGATATGCGTGCCGCCACTTTCGAGCCGGTCAACGTCTTCTCGCAGTACAAATACCAGGACGGCCTCTGGTACTACGAATCCACCAAAGATGCCGCCACCCACTTCTTCATCGACTGGATGCCGAAGGGCAAATACGTCTTTGAATACACCATCTTCGCCACCCAATCCGGCGACTTCAGCAACGGCATCACGCACATCGAATGCATGTACGCGCCGGGATTCCAGTCGCATTCACAAGGAATTAGGGTGCGGGTTCGGTAAATGGACGTTGTAGGGGCGAATAATCATTCGCCCCTACATACGTGATGGGATTCGGTTTTCCCCTGTAGAGACGTTTCATGAAACGTCTCTACAAACGGCCCTACCGCAATATTTGCGTGGTATGATCTTTCGTATTCACCTTCCCGATGGCATCCACGATAACGCCTTGTTCGTCAATGACGTAGGTCGTTCTCAGCGTGCCTTCCGTCACCTTGCCGTACATCTTCTTCTCGCCCCATGCTTCGTAGGCCTTGAGGATGGTGAGGTCGGTGTCGGCGATGAGGTGGAAGGGCAGCTCATATTTGGCGATGAACCGCTGGTGCGATGCGGCGGAGTCGCGGCTCACGCCCAAGATCTCGTAGCCCATGGCGAGGAAGCGTTGGTAGTTGTCGCGCAGATCGCAAGCTTCGGCGGTGCAGCCTGGCGTGCTGTCTTTGGGGTAGAAGTATAGCACGAGCTTCTTCCCCGCGAAGTCTCTCAATTTCACGGTGTTCCCGTTCTCGTCAACGCCCTCGAAGTACGGGGCTTTTGTTCCGATTTGCAGCATAGTTTTGGTGTTTTTTATTGAAAGGGCAAAGGTACAAATTTATTTCGGATGTTGTTTTGTCGGATAATAATTGTAAAAAAATGTATCCGGCCTGCAACCCTTTGATGGTGACTCGTGCGTCGAAACCAATCGGTCTTGACTCTTTGTACAGATGATGCAATAGACAAAGTCGGTGGTAACGAAACGAACAGGTGAACATGATCCGGCATTCCACCTATACGAAGAGTCTTACATCGTAGATTTCTTGCGATACCGAACATGAAGGTATAAAGTTCTCGTTCATGTTCAACCGGAATTGTCTGTTCGCTGCGGTAGGTGCGGAAGACGACATGGTAGTAAGATGAGGTGTAACTCATGGTTTTTGGTGAATATTTAGGTTTTTGGTTTTTGTTGCGTACCTTTGGCACGCCGGTTTGCACGGGGTGGCCGCTTTCCCCACACGGCACTTCGTTTCGTGTGGGGTTATTGAGGTTTCGTGCCTTCGGCACGGCCAGTGTCCACGCTATGTCAATAACATTGTATGCTATACATTCAGATTCGCTATGTCAATAACATTGTATGCCATACATTCAGAATAATAACGCGGCAAAGATACAACAATCCCGTGACATGTGCAATGTTGAAATTCTGTGTTTTTTCAAAAAAGTGACTATCTGTTCGTTTTTCAACACTTTTCTGCCATTATCGCATGATTTTTGACATGATTGTCGATATTTGATGCATGTATCCCGCAATTGTCTTTATACCCTAAAAAATCGTCGGAGTGGTTGTTTCCGCTTTGGAAACAACCACATTCTTCTCCGCACAGGTTTATTTTTTACTTTTTGCCACCCATTCGATATACTCATCGCGGAAAACTTGCCACGATTTGTACCATTTGGACGAGGCCATTAATTCCCTGAACTTCTGCGGGTGCTGCCGTTCGATTTCCACCGCTCGTGTCCATACGTCGTCTGCTATCCAGCCGTCGCACCATTCGAACCACATTAGGTAGTATTTCATCATGTCGAGCATATCGGCTGTGGCGTAGTCGGCGGCCACCGACCAGATGCCCTTGTCATCCTCCAATTGCAAGTCTCCAGATTCGGTTGTAGTTACGGCGTAATACTCCATGCTAACGAAGATACGGAAATCGTTATAATTTCGGGGCATCAAATCCTGGAGGTGCGATACGGAAATTGTTTGTCCTGCCAGCAGACTGTCCTGCACGGCAATCAGTTCTTTGGCGTAGTCGGGACGACTGTTGAGCCGCTCCCAGTCCTGATCGGTCACCCCTTCGGCCCTGTGCATATCGGTTTGCGCCATACCGAGCGTGGCGATGAACATTATAGCCAATAGTAGAATCTGTTTTTTCATAAAAGTCTGACTATTATCTTTACCTATATGATGCAGAAATAACGAAAGGTTGCAGTTAATATTGTATTTTTGCGGCGCCGTTTTCTTCGGAGAATGTTTTACAAAACTGGCATCGTTCGCAGAGACGGTATCAAGAAGTAATCAGAAAAAGATCAAAATATGAATACTACAATCGAAAAAACGTTGGACTATCGCTGTTTTCTGCTCGGAATCATCCTTTATTGGATGTTTGATGCCGTTTGGGCGTCGCTTTTCCCAACCCTCTTCTTCTATTTGGAAGCCGTGCTGCATCCTGTAGTCGTGGTGGTTGGGAAATCCGTAGTGTACCTGCTGGTCTTTTACCTCCTGTTCCACAAACCGAGGATGCTCGATGTCAAATGGGGCCATTTCGCAATATTTGTGGGAGTGGTTGTTCTGATGAATTTCATGACCTCTTTTATCTTTCACCGTCTCATTGACCTTAACTCTGTCGCGGACAATCAGATGAAGTGGGATATTCCCGACTACTTGATGCGAAATGTGCGGATGTGGGCGAATTTAGTGACGTCTCTTCTTCTCATCGGCTTCGTGTGGTGGCGTTATGATTCGGAGACGACTGCAGAGGAAACCGAAATCTCGTCTCTCGAATCAAGGAGTTATTACGGTGGTATGCTGTTCTCCATCACTTTGGGATACATCCTTTCTCTGGTCGGTGTGATTGGTGGTGGGTATTGGACATTTGCCCATCATCCCATATTGGTCGAGATAATCACCTGTGTGCTCGTCATTCTTGTCACCTTAGGGGCCATCTGTATGCTTGTTAGAAGACAAACCGTGGTGCTCTCCATCACCGCAATTGTTATAATCATCGCCATACACTTTTTTTCATCGCATTATTTACCGAACATCATGTCCAAGTGTTTCACTCCCAACGATGCCTTGTACGGAGTTGTGAATTATTTTGGCTCTGTTTCAGTCGTTTGCGATATTGCATTCAACTTAGCCGCCTTTATCCTTTACCGCAAGGAATTAAATCGTCAAACCATGTAGAGACGCGGCGCGCCGCGTCTCTACCCCTCTTTCACCGGCTCCGTATGCAGCGTTACGTGCGTATCCGCGCCGAAACGCTCCTTTAGCTTCCGCTCGATGTCGGAAGTGCGGGTGTGTGCTTCGTTCAGCGACAGACTACCGTCCATGCGGATGTGCGCCTCGATGGCGATGCGGTTGCCAATACGGCGCGTGCGCAGGTTGTGCGGGTCTGTCACGTCCGGAAAGGAGGTGATAATCTCTTCGATCTCACGCTCTGTCTCTTCGGGTAATGAACACTCCGTAAGTTCGTTAACGCTCGCCTTGAGCAGATCGACGGACACCTTCACCAGCATGGCACCAACCACGATGGAGGCTATCGGATCGAGCACCGTCCAACGGTCACCAAGCAAGATGGCCCCGCCGATACCGATTGCAGCTCCCACCGATGAAAGCGCGTCGCTGCGATGGTGCCAGGCATTTGCCATAACAGCTTGGGAATCAAGAGATTTTCCCTTGCGCATTGTGTATTGGTACAGTCCCTCCTTGACGAGAATGGAGAGTAATGCCGCCCATAAGGCGAGTTTGCCGGGCGCTTCCAACTGCGCGCCCCTTAGCCAGTCCGCCAGCTTTACAGCCCCCGACACGATGATGCCCGTGGCGGCAGCCACCAGTGCCAGTCCTACGAAGAACGTGGCCAGTGTCTCAAACTTGCCGTGTCCGTATTCGTGCGACTTGTCCTGCGGTTTCGAGCTGATGTTGACAAAAGCGATCACCATGAGGTCGGTGAGGAAGTCGGACAGCGAATGTACTGCATCGGCGATCATCGCCGCACTGTTGCCGAGCACCCCAGCAATGAACTTGAAGGTCAGCAGGGCGATGTTGCCCGCCGAACCCACTAACGTGACCTTGTATATTTCTTTCTCCCGTGACATTTTTCGGATTATGTGAAGGTTTTAACAGACCGCAAAAGTACAAAAAAAGGCATTAAAAAGTAATTCCTGAAAAAACGCTACTGTCGTATATTTATAATGCTGCATCAATTCAAACGGCATAGGTGCCCGCAACAGCATCGTTACAATTGTCCCTCCTCTACAAAACTGTAGTACTTTCGTCGGTGAACGATGATGTGGTCCACCACATTGATGTCCATCACCCTCGCGGCTTTCTGGATTCGTTCGGTGAGCTGGATGTCTGTGCGGCTGGGCCTGACGTTGCCCGATGGGTGGTTGTGGCACAGCACTATCTGGGTGGCCTTGCACAAAACGGCCTGTTGCATGATGATGCGCGTGTCCACCTCGGCGGAGGAAATGCCCCCTTTGCTAATCTGGCAGGTGTTCAGGATTCGATTGGCCTGGTTAAGGTATATAGTCCAAAATTCCTCGTGCTCCAGATAGGCGATTTTGTTCTGCATGTAATCCACTACGTCGTTGCTGCTGAGAATCTGCAGCCGCTCCTCCACCTTTTCGGCCTGTATGCGCTTACCAATTTCAAAGGCGGTCATCAAGGAGACCGCTTTGGCCTGGCCGATGCCTTTGATTTGCGAAAGATGGTTCAGAGACATTTGTGAGAGGGTGTTCAGACTATTCCCAGAAGATGCCAGCACCTTTTTAGCCAGTTCCACGGCGGAGTCAGAGGCGTTGCCGGTACGCAATAGAATGGCGATCAGCTCTGCGTCTGACAGGGCTACGGCACCGTTTTTAGCATATTTTTCTCGGGGTCGGTCTTGGACACTCCACTGTTTGATGGTTAATTTTCTGTTTTCGTAGTTTGTTGCTTTTTCCATTTTTAGTTAGTACATTTGAGATCGTTTCAATAGGTACGGTAGTAGTATTTGTTCAAAGCCTTGCGTGATGTCTGCAGGGATGACGTCAATCTGGTACTGTCCGCATTTTACCTTGATTTCTTGGAAATAGTCACGAACGGTCTGTTGGTAGTATTCCCGAATATTGTTGGCGTGCACTTTCACCTCTTTTCCTGTTTCCATGTCAACAAATTTGTAGAGGCGGTTTTCGAAAGCGAAGTCATACTCCAACTGCTTGTCGAAGGTGTGGAAGAGAACCACTTCATGCTTGTTATGGCGCAAATGTCCTAATGCTAACAACAGTTCGTCCAAATTGCTAGAACTTTCTAACATGTCGCTGAAGATGATGACCAAAGAACGACGGTGAATCTGTTCCGCAATCTGGTGAAGCGTGTCGGTGACCATGGATTGGCGTTGCACATTTTCTCCTATGGGTTGCAGCACTTTCTCCAACTCACGATAGATCATCTTGTGGTGGGCGTCGCCGCCACGAGCACGTGTTTGCAGTTCCAACTTGTCGGAGAAGAGGCTCAGTCCCACCGCATCGCGCTGGCTCTTGAAGACCTGCATGAGAACGGCGGCGGCATATACAGCGAAGAAGATCTTGTTCGGATTAGCAAGTGTGTACTTGTCCCGCTTAGGGAAATACATTGACGAGGACGTATCTATCACCAGGTGGCAGCGAAGATTGGTCTCCTCTTCGTACTGTTTGACGAACAGCTTGTCAGTCCGTGCATAGAGTTTCCAGTCTATGTGACGGATGGGCTCGCCAGTGTTGTAGGGACGATGTTCGGCAAACTCCACGGAAAAGCCATGCATAGGGCTTTTGTGAATGCCGGTGATAAACCCTTCCACCACTTGCTTGGCCACGAACTCCACGTGGTCGAACTGTGTGATTTTCGTCAAATCAATCGTATATGCCATAGTTCAAAAATTTGGGCGCAAAGGTACAATTTTTTCGGTCTGCCAAAAGATGCTATTTGGAAAGGAAAGATTGCCAAGCGTCAAGGAAGCTCTCACTGAATGCCGTGGATGTATAGTCGTCGGTGAAGAGCTCTGAGCTTCGGAAAATAGATGCTTGTTCCCCTTTTTTGACGAGTACGAGACATGGGAAGTCCGTTTCATGAAAAGGTAGGGTGGGGGACAGGAAATCGTAAGATTTGGAAAAGGTGTAGTATAAGGCGAACGGTTGATGTAGCTGCCCTTTTATTTGGTTGTTGAGTTCGAAAGCTGCCATTCCGCCTATCGGTTGGGAATAGATATTTCCGATATGGATATCTTTCATAACTGTCTCATCTAGCAGACGATAGATGGCTTTTACGCATCCCGAGCACTCTAACCCTTGGTGGATAATGAGCACGGATTTCTCAGAAGGTAGTTCGCCGAGCGTGATAGGCGGAGCCCCAACCGGATTCAGGCAAGGCGTGTCGATAGGAGTCTTTGGATGATAACGCATAATCTTGTAGGCCAATCTTGGTGTGTTTTCCGACATATAACGATCCACCTCTTGGTTGTATTGTCGTAGCGTCTTCCCCTGCCAGGGCACTTCCGTGCGGTAAGTCAGTTGCACAATCCGGCCATCGTCTGTCGCATTCCCTTTGTCGAATCCGCCTTGAAACAGGTTGAAAGGGAATTGTGCTGCTTGGAAGACGCTGTCTTCATGATTGTTCCAAAGATACCGGGTGGTGAGCCCGTCATTTGTTCGGATGGCGTATTGCAGCACAGAATTCCCCGACGTAGTATCATAATGCATGTGGAGTAGCAGGAGATCCCCGCATAGCGGCATGACCACCTTAGGATAGGAATAGGAAGATAGGTCGTCTTTCACGGCATAGATCCGTTGTATCCCGTAGGGTACGGATAAGGCTTTTTCGATGTATTCATCGTCAAAGGCCTTCCAAGACGACAACCCAAAATAGATCGTGTCTTGGACTGTTCCGTCCAAATGGTATGTCTCCATGCGGGGAAATCTCGTGCTTAGGAAGAATACAGATTGTTGATTGTGGGAAAGGTAGCGATTCGGCTGGATCTGCACGATGTGTGGCGCTTCGTACGGAAGCTCCCGCACCAGTGTCGCCGAGTCGCTTTCTGGCTCTTTCTGAAACCACTTAAACCCTTTATCATGGTCCTCCTCAAAAAAGTGGATGCTCTTCTGGTGGAGATAACCCATGAATAAGTTTTGATGACGATAGGTGGATTCCACTTGATAGTTTTGATTATTGATTCGTTTATAAAGGATTAATACTTCTTGTGTGGTCACCAACAGATAGTCATCCTCAAAACAGACATCAAAGATCCACAGGCTGTTTGCGTACCGTTCTTTGTTTGGTCCGCATTCGGGCAAGGGAAGCATGATTTCCGTCTGATCATAATTATCGACCGATAGCGTATGGATGACGGCTTGGTAGCCGTTGTCTTTATGCCGATAGCCCTGCTGTTCGAAGAAAAAGAAGGTGTCGCCTTGCATTTTACACTTGATAAGATTGTTGTTTTCAGGCAGATGTGCACCATGCAAGTCCACAATCGTGTCCAAAGTGAACCGATTCCCGATCCATTCTTGTCCGCCGCACCGCATTGTAGCCAGCAATACGCTACAGATGATAATTATACGTGTTTTCATAAAGCCAGGTCAGTTTGAGGTGGGATTAGTGTGCGTTGACAGAGGGGAGAAGATTGACTTTTTCGATGTAAATCTTCATGGTGGAAGCACTGTTGTTGCTTGAGGTCACCACCCCTCTTACGACATACGTTTCCATTGCTACTTTCTTGTGATTTTGAGTTGTGGAGCCAGGGAATGCGATGGTTTTGGAGTAGCTACTTGGGATACTTGCCCCTTTCGCACTGTTACCATTTGCCATGTCCTGTGCCTGTTGCGCCTGTGCCGCCTCATACTGCACGAGTACGTCGTTGATGCATTGCGTGAACGACTGCACCCTGGACAAGTTAGTCTCTGTATAGACAGTGGTGCCGTCATTCACGGGGAAGGAGACGCAGTTAGGGACCCTGCAGGCCGTGTATCCGCTGCCTACACAGTCCAGCTGGCCGACTCCTGTTGAAGAGAGCGATGCTGGTGTGTAAGTCACGTAGTTGTAGAGGTTCAAGAGGGCAGTAAAGCCGCCTTGAGACTTGTTCACGACAACAGCGGGCACTTTGTCTGCGAAAGCGCCAAATGAAAACATTGATAATCCGATGAATAATAAAATTTTTTTCATAGTTTCTTAAATTTAATGGTTTGTTTGTTTTTGTTAGTTTTTGTTGGTTTGTCCCTTTTTCGCAGGGACGACAGTTGCCTGCTTACGTTAATCTTCTTCTGATCTTACATAGTTGATTAAGGTTTTGTTTTTGTTTCGGCGGTCTTCGTTTTTAGGTTAATAAAATGGTATGTTTCCAAGGTTTGTCCGGTCCGGGTCGCCAGCCCTTTTTGAACAGTACAAAAATAAAACACTGACAAGCGTTTGTCAAGTGTTTTTAAAAATTTTTTTTCGACTGATTATTAGTGAGTTGGCGATTTCGTCTTTACTAATCGAATTCGAATAGTAAATTTTTGTCCTCGGATTTCGCAGATTTTTGGGTTTCGACTGCAAAAACCGAATCGGTGGCTACTCCAAAACGACGTGATGTTTGGACATGATTTTGCGCAGATTGATCAGGGCATAGCGCATGCGTCCCAGGGCGGTGTTGATGCTGACGTTGGTCATCTCGGCAATTTCCTTGAAGCTGTAGTCGTTGTAGATGCGCATCTTTAACACCTCTTTCTGCTCTTCGGGAAGGTATTCCACGTAGTGGTTGAGGTCGGAGTAGGTCTGCTCGCGGATGAGTTTCTCCTCCGCGGACTCGTCTCTCGACCCAATGATGGTGAATATGTCGAACTCCTCACCGCCGTCAACTGTGGGCATGCGCTGCAGACGACGGTAATAGTCGATCTTTAAATTGTTGGCTATCCGCATGATCCATTGGAAGAACTTACCCTCATCCTGGTAGTTCCCGGAACGTATGGTGTTGATAACCTTGATGAAAGTGTCTTGGAAGATGTCTTCCGCCAACTCTTTGTTCTTGACGGATACCATCAAATAGGAAAACAACCGTCTTTCGTAACGGAGGATAATGGTCTTTAAAGCAATCTCATCACCAGCTTGATAACGTGCTATCAATTCGTTATCGGACAAGGCATTCCAATTCATAATGCGCTCCTTTCTTTAATGGGTTAATAATATCAGAAAGTAGATGTTTTTTCGATAGCAGGTCTCCTTATTGGTTTAAATTGTTAATGCCTTTGTTTGATTATAATTTGAACTGCAAAAATATAATTTTTTTAAATACAAACACCTGTCTCGCAAAATTTTTTTTCGAAACGATCGTTGATGAAAATGCGTATCTTTGCCGATGTGTTTCATCTAGATATTGTCATAATGAGAAAAAGAGTTTACTTAGTTGTCGTTGCCTTCCTCACAATTTTTGCCGTGAATGCGCAACAATTTGATATTCAGTTTGATGATAGAGTTTATGCGGACGGTATTGCCAGCGTTAAGCTCCTTGCCAAGGCTGATCAGCTTTCGGCGCCGGTGGCTACCCTTGGTGATACGTTCAACATTTCATTCGATGATTTGAATCTCGAAATCAGACATTTGAAGTTTACCTTCATCCATTGTACTCATGATTGGAAACCTTCGGATATGAATCCAATAGAGTATATCGAGGGTTTTATGGAGGAGGATATCAATACATACGAGCATTCATTCAATACGATAGAGCCATATCTCCATTATTATGCCAAGTTCCCTACGGAGAATATATCGTACACGAAATCAGGGAATTATATTCTTTTTGTGTATGATGATACGCCGGACAATCCAGTGCTGACTCGTCGATTCATGGTGGTGGAGCCTCTGCCGGCCAAAATCGACTGCGATGTGCATTCATCTAAAGATGTGACGAATCGTTTTACCCATCAGGATGTCGATTTTGCAGTTTTTCCCGGTGGCTATCCTGTCCGGAACCCTCAGCAGACGATTCGGGCCACCATCCAGCAGAATGGACGTTGGGACAATGCCAAGATTGGGCTGATTTACCGTTCTGGAAGTCCCACCGAACTGAACTTCAACTATATAGATGGTACCAACACCTTCCCTGGAAATGCTGAGTTTCACACGTTTGACATTTCAACCCTTCGTTCTAATGCCGACCATATCGTGGGCATCTCTTTTGTCAACCATCACACCCATGCTTACGTGTTACAGGATGAGGCGCGACCGTACGACGCCTACGAAAGTCGTGGCAACATGAACGGTCGTTGCTATTATCGCAACCGTGACCTAAGAAATGACTTCTCAGAGGATTACGTGTTTACCCACTTTACGTTGAAGAGTTCCTTCCCCATTACAGACGGGGATGTGTATGTGTTTGGGGAGTTGACGGATTGGAAGTTGCAAGATGATGCTAAATTGCACTATAATAAGGAGTTCGGCTTCTGGGAAACGGAATTGCTGCTGAAGCAGGGCGTGTATAATTACCAATATGTGTATGTTCCGCATGGGAGTGATGTGATTGATGCCACCTTCATTGAGGGATCACATTACGAAACTAGTAATATATACAATATATATGTATATTTCCATGAGGAGGGCACCTCATACGACCGCCTCATCGGTTTCCAGTCCTGCTCCATTGTTGATCACGAACATTAAGGCTTGTTCTTGAGGCACCGCACCGAGTAGAAAGCTTCTTTCGGGGTGCAGTTGATCTCTACCGTGGCATTGGTGTAGAAGAAACGGTGGATGGGGGAGGTGTCGGGACTTCCGTCCGAACAGGTCCAGAAGCCTGCGTTGTTGCCGAAACCCTCCGCTTGACCGTTCCATACACTGCCAGCCGGAAGAACGGAAAATCCTGTGCTGTTGTTGGTTGCAGTATTCTCAATGATGCAGCAATCAGCCCCGCGCGTCAGAAAGTCGAACTGCCAGCCGTCGGCGGATGCCAACGCTTTGGCTACGTTGTTCACATCGGTGCCGCATCGGTAGTAGTCCTTGTATCCCACAAAATCCTCCAATCCCATCCATTCGAAATTGGCGGGCACGTGCCAGCCGTCCGGACAGGGACCCTGCACGCGACCGTCAGTCTCTTCAGTCGGTTCTGCGCCATTAAGCGTTGAGAACCAAGTGTATAGCCTTCCATAACGGGCGACGTTCTGTGGATCGTTGTTCGGTGATTTGGGAGCCGGGGTGATGTCGCGTCCGTCCGCATAATGTGTGGTGCGCAGGTTTTCCCGCATCCAACACTCGTCGCCTATTATAACTGTCTGATACACATTGCCGTCAATGTCAGTGACAGTGCCGCAGTCCTTGATGGGCGGTTGCCCCATAACAAAAATGGCGGCGCTACACAGGATAGCAGTCGCCAATATTCTGATATTGATAATGTTCATAATTGTTGTTTATAAAATTGATCAACCGGGTCTGTAGAGACGTGCTGCAGCGCGTCTCTGCAGCGGAAGACATTATTCGATTCGATCAGAAATCAGGTATTTGTTGCGGTCGGGGGCGTTACGCACGACCAATTCGGCAAGGTATCCGGCGAGGAACAGCACCAGACCGAAGACCATGGCAAGGAGAGCAAGGTAGAACAAGGGTTGTTCGGTGACCTGCCGAAATGCGATTTGGTTGGACAAACGGTACAGTTTTTGGGCAATCAGGACGATGGTGATAATGATACCGACCAAGAACGACAAGGAACCCAGACTTCCAAAGAAGTGCATCGGCTTCTTCCCGAATTTCGACATGAAACTGACCGTCAGCAGGTCCAGATAGCCGTTGATGAAGCGGTTCCAGCCGAATTTGGAGACCCCGTGTTTGCGTTTCTGGTGGATGACCACCTTCTCACCGATGTTGGAGAAACCCGCCCACTTGGCGATGACCGGAATGTATCGGTGCATCTCGCTATAGACTTCGATGGACTTTACTACGTCTTTCTTGTAGGCTTTTAAACCGCAGTTGAAGTCGTGGAGCTGGATGCCAGACATCCGGCGCGTGGTCCAGTTGAAGAACTTTGACGGGATGTTCTTGGCAATCTTCGAGTCGTAACGGACTTTTTTCCAGCCGGATACGAGGTCGTAGCCGTCCTCCGTAATCATACGGTAAAGCTCCGGAATCTCATCGGGACTGTCTTGCAAGTCCGCATCCATGGTGATGACCACGTCGCCCTGGCAAGCTTCGAAGGCGGTGTTTAAAGCCGCCGACTTGCCGTAGTTGCGGCGGAACTTGATGCCCTTGAAGGCGGGGTTCTTGGCGTGAAGCTCCTGAATCACCGACCAGGATTCGTCGGTGGAGCCGTCATCCACCATGATGACTTCGTATGAGAAATTGTGCTCGGCCATCACGCGTTCAATCCACGCGGCCAACTCGGGAAGCGATTCGGCTTCGTTCAACAGGGGTACTATTACAGATATATCCATTTTTTAATGGTTATGGGTTATGGATTATTGGTTAAAGTTTAGAGTTTAGAGTTTAAAGTTTAGAAGTTTAGAAGCTTAGAAGTTTAGAAATTTAGAAAGTCAATGGTCAATGGTCAATGGTCAGTGGTCAGTGGTCAGTGGTCTCTGCGTCATCATCAATGTCCTCCTCCTCCGTTACAGGCTCTATTGCATTTTTGCTGCGGTAGTGGAACATGGCGACGAAGAGGCCGAAGAACATACCGTAGAGAAGATAGATCACTGCGCTGATGGCGGCGTATTGCCCGTTACGGTCGTAGCGGGGCACACGGGATTTCGTCTCGTCGAAGCGCTTTTCCAATGGATCGAGGGTGACGAGCGAGTCGTTGGTTTTCTGGACGATACCTTGCACGTATGGGGTGGAGGTTTTGCCGTCGTTCTGCTCGATGTAGCTGGTCAACGTCTCCATCATCACGCGCTTGGCGTAGGGCGTGAAGTTGCCGAGTTTGTACTTCTCCTTGTCCGCTTCGGGTTTGGAGAGCAGCTTGTCGGTGTAGTACTTTTCAAAGAGCAGGATGCCGCTGTTGATCTCGTTTTTCAGCTGCTGTTGGAGACTGTCATCGCTTAGGCAACCCTCCGTTTTGAGGCAATTGTCATTAGTCGTCAAGGCATCTTTGCGCTCATTCATCATGGCGGTGGCCGCATCGGTGTAAGCCGTCAGCTCAGCCGCAGTGAGAGTGTCCTTGGCAAGGTTCTTCTTGTAATTCTCCAGAGCGACATCGTATTTTTTCTGCAGACCGTCCTTCTCAATGAACGAATAGTGCAACACGTCGTAGCCGAAGAGGATGACCGCGCCGATGACGGAGATGACGATGCAGCTCAGGAATGCCTTGGCGAACGAAAGCCGTTCGGGATAACTCTCCTTGAACTCCTTCACGCCTTGGTACAACACCATGATGAAGCCGATAATCATGGCCAGATCCAGTATCTGGCTGGCTGCGTAATCGACTTTCCGGGCGAACATCTTGAGGAGCTCAATGCCGATCAGCATGATCCCCGCGATGATACCCCATTTCAGGTGGATCTTCCAGAAGTTGTTGTCGTTCTGCATAACAGGTTAAAAGCTTAGTAGCTTAGTAGCTTAGTAGTTTAGAAGCTTAGATGCTTAGTAGTTTAGATGGTTAATCTTCTAATCTACTAAACTTCTAAACTAATTATTTGGGGCAGCAGAATTCGGTGAGGACGCTGCACGTGGACTTCGGGTGGGCGAAGCCGATCATGAGGCCTTCGGCACCGGGACGGGCGCACTTGTCGATGAGGCGCACCTCTTTGGATGCCAGTTCGTTAAGCGCTTCGTTCGTGTCGGGCACGGCGAATGCGATGTGGTGGATGCCTTCGCCGCGGTTTTCGATGAACTTGGCGATGGTGCTCTCAGGAGACGTCGGCTCCAGAAGCTCGATCTTGGTCTGACCCACCTTGAAGAAGGCGGTTTTCACCTTCTGGTCGGCGACCTCTTCGATGTTGTAGCATTTCATCCCCAGGATGTTCTCGTAATAGGGGATTGCGGTTTCCAGACTTTTCACGGCAATGCCGAGATGTTCGATGTGGGTAATGTTCATATTGGTTTAAAGTTTAAGGTTTAATGTTCAAAAGTTAGGAGGTTATTCCTCTTTAATTATGCATTATGAATTATGAATTCGTCAGTCGCGGTCGGGGGTGGCGTCTAGCCAGGTCGTCTTGTGTTTGATGAGTTTGATGAGGAGGGCGATAATGGTGTATCCAGCGGCGATGTAGAAGGAGGGACGAAGTGGTGCGTCGAAGATAGTGAAGTCGGGATACGTTGGACCCCAAATTCGCCAAAAGAGATTGTAGTCAACGACTAAGTAAGCGAGTATGGTAGAGAGCCAAGTGGCGTATTCGCGGCGAATGAATGTTTTCCATGAGAATTCCAGCATACCACCTTCGTAAAGGGACCATTTCGGGAAGAATGCGGGTACACGGGAGGCCCATTCTTCAAATTCGTTGCCAAACTTTCCGCGCAGAAAGGCTTCTTCAGCCATCATAATGCGCTCGTAGTAAATCCAATAGATGAGGGATACGATAATGAAAGCATAGGCGTTCATCGAGAAGATGAGAATGCCGGCCCATATCAAGTAGTTGGCGAAGTAGAGCGGGTGGCGTACCACAGAGTAGATGCCTTTGGTGTTAAGAGTGTTGGCCACTTGAGAGGCGGTGTTACGACCGGAGGTGCCTTTCGGGGTCGTGCATACCGTGTAAGCACGCAGGGCTAGGCCGCATAATGAGAGTAGGATACCGCAAACAGTGCAAATGGTTTGAACGGCGTGTGCGCCTACGTTCAGATCCCATCTCAATTGGCTATACAAGGTCTCGTTAGTCAGCCATATCAGTGGGAGCGCTAACACGAAAATCAGCACAGGAATCTGTCCCCGGTACTTGAAAAGCTTCGCGCCCGTCGCCTCCATCGTTTGAATTAATGCCATCTTTCAAATCTATTTTTCAGGGTGCAAAAATACACAAAATCCGAATATCAAAAACGACAAAAAAAGGATGGCCGAAACCACCCTTTTTTCATTAACCATTAAAATCTTTACATTATGATTACCCTCTGCGCTCTTTAATACGGGCCTTCTTACCCGTCAAGTTACGGAGATAGTAAATTCTTGCTCTACGGACGACACCGCGTTTCACAACTTTCAGGTCGGCAATCATCGGGGTGGTGAAGGGGAAAACTCTTTCCACGCCAATACCGCCGGAAATCTTTCTGACGGTGAAGGTCTTGTTCACACCGCTGCCTTTGATTTGCAGGACCACGCCTTGGAATTGCTGGATACGCTCTTTGGAACCTTCCACGATTCTGTAGGAAACGTTCACTGTATCACCAGCTTTGAACTTCGGAAACTCTTGGGTCGTTATGAAGTTATCTTCTACGTATTGGATCAACTCGTTTTTCATTGCCTTATCTTTTTCTTCGTTATTTTCTCCTAAATTTTGAGGTTGCAAAAATACACTTTTTTTTGATTACCGCAACCATACGCCAAATATTTTTTCAAAGAAACTCAATTTATTGAAAATCACGTTTTTATATATTGTTATGAACAGCCTCTTGGGTAAATGACAGGTCTTGGAGCACGGGTCAACTCTTCTACAAATTCATTATTTTGAAAATTTGCCGCAAAAATCTGTCTTTCATTTATTTCTTCGATTGTTCTTTTATTCTGTCCTTGCTGAATGAAAAAACGGCAGAAGAGAAAGCCCTTCTGCCGTTGTTCATGTGCTGTGTTCTGAAAAAGGGACTTCCCGCGATTATTTGCAGCGGTACATGTCCATTCCAGCTTCGTCGTTCAGCTCTTGCTGCTTGGCCTGACAATCGGATTTGCTCATGCTCTCATCTTGGAAGACGGGGGCCATGTGCGTGACATCGGTCTTGATGTAGCATTCGCAACCGGCCTTGTTGCAGGAAGTGGCGATGGCAGCCAACATGAAAACGGCTGAGACTAATACTAATACTTTTTTCATAATGTTTTAGAAAGACTTCTGTTTGTTATTGATTTAGAAATACTTGTGATCATCTTAGCGGAAGTCTGTAACACAAAGACATCGGCAAGCATTCTGTTTGAATTGGGTTCAGAAATTGAGGGTTATGCCCGCTCCTCCGGGCGTGGGACCGACGCGCAGCTGCAATGTTGTAGATGGAGCGTTGAAGTTGTCAATAACGCTGTTGATGCGTACTTTGCTCTTGATGGTGAGCACGATAGCCGGTACCATGAATGCAGTGGTCGCCATGAGTCCGCCTCCGAAGATAAAGACTCCAGCCATCGCGCTGCGCCAAATGTCAATGCCCAGATTGTCGCTTACGAGTAATTGGTTGTGGGCCTTCGCGGTTAGGACGAAGCTGGCGCAGAATTGGTATAATCCGACGCATGCGAAGGCGGCGGAACAACCTCCGGCCACGAAGAACGGAATGCTGACGTAGCCGTTCACCTTGCCTTTTCGGTACTCCGAGTAACTGTCGGATGGCAACAGACTTTTGAGGTCGTCATTGTTGAGCTTGAACAGTTCCCCGTCTGTGCCGGTGAAGTACATGTTGCCGTGGTTGTAGTAGAGCCTTCCGACACCGCGGTCTCGACGGAACGCCTCCAAAAGCTCCTCCTTGCTCATCAGTTCGGGTTCGACCTGCCCCTCATAAAGGTAGAGCGTGTCGTAGGTGACCTCCTCTTCGATGATGATAAGGGTATCTTGGGAAGGCGTTGTTTCATCCACTTGGCCAAAAGCAGCGGTGCAGACGGTTATGAGTGCCAGAGCCAGGATTAATCGGAATGGATTCATTGTGTGCATTGTTCGGTTTGATTTTTATTGATTGTCTTTGACGATGACAGTGCTTTTGCGTTTTCGGTGTACTTTTTTGATGACAACAGGTGTTTCAGGTTCCGCAGCGGTGGCGACGGTGTCGGGTTGCGGCGCAGTCGTCTCCACTGCGGCGGGCTTAGGGCGGTTCGTCTTTGTTGTAGCATTAGTCGTAGCGTTGGCGGGGGTGAGATCCTCAACCTGCTCTGTTTCAGTATAAGATATGGTCTGGGGTTCCTCATTGGCAGCGGAGAGGGTATCCACGACGGTCGGGGTCGCGGGAGGAGTGGAGGGGGGTGTCTGTTGTTGGGTATGTCGCGGAAGCGTGGTCCATAGTAGTCCTCCGATGGCGGCTGTGGTGACGCCGGTGGCGACGATGGGAAGAGCGTGCGCCCGCAGTCGCACCCGTAGTGACGGTTGTGAAGGAATCTTCGTTGCGGCTATGTTAAGCGGACGCTCGGGTACGATAGCGAAGCCGCTCATCTGACGGCGACAGAAGTCGTCGAAAGCCTTGTCTGTGTTGTTGATAAGTGGAAACATGAACATAAGCAGATGTCTTTTTTGTTTTGATTTTTCAAATAGGATCTCCTGCAAGTGTCTGCGAGCCCGAAGCAGATGCGATTTGGAGGTGCTGACTGGGATCCCCAAGAGTTCCGAGATCTGCGGGTGGGTGTAGCGTTCAAAGACGTAGAGGTTCAGGACAGTGCGGTGGTGCTCAGGCAGTTGTGCGATAGCCTCCATGATCTCCTGCTGAGTGAAGTCCGCTTTCCGGATGGCCTCCAGCATGTCGTCGCCAGATACCTCTTCGCTTTCCCCGATCAAGTCGGCCACATCTTCCGCCAGCTCTACGATTTTGTGTTGCTCGTTGAGGTAGGCGAGGGCCTTGTTGACGGTGATGCGCATCAGCCAGCCTTCAAACGAACCGGTGCCCTTGAAGGTGTCTGCCTTCTCGATGGCGGTGAGGAACGCATCGTGCGCAATGTCCTCAGCCGTCTCGCGCACCGGTACGTAACGGTAGCACGTACCGATCATCTTTGCGATGTTCTGGTTGTACTTCTTGGTCCAAAACGACTTCATTCGATCCATCATCCTAACAGTTCAAGTGTTTTTCCGCGGCAAAACTACATTAAATGCCAGAATATATTTTCTTATACTATCTCTTTTTTCCTCTGTTAATTGTTATTAAATTCTTGACAATTGACCTTTGACCTGTTTCCTGTTGCCTGATGACCACAGGTCGCTAATCAGAGATCGTTGATCACTAATATGATAAGAAAAACCCAAAGGGTTGCACTTTGTGGAAAAATTTTTTTTAGCGGGGGTGATATGAAAAGCTGTAAGTGTGTGATTGTCTGTCGTCTAGACTGACTTTGCCGTAGCGCATAAAATAGGCATGCCACGTCCATTGTGTGTAATCTTCCTGTGAAATGCTGATGATTTCGTGTTCGGGAATTTCGACTAAGGCCTTTTTCATCTCCATCAAGAAAGCCTCGTCGCGACCGTATTTGCCAATTTGGGAAAAATTTATGAACAGTCCGACAATCAAAACCATCGAGGCGAAAAATGTCATCCAGTTGCGTCCGACCGCTTTGATTTTCAGCACGCAAGTATTCGTTATGGTGCAAGTGAGATGTCCGAATGCCAAGGCCAAAAACGGCAAGGCGGCCAACATGTAGAAGTCTCGTTGCTTGACGCTGACCATCATCGGCAGCACGCCCGTCAGCCCAAGGACCAAAAAAGTGACGAACCATGTCTTGTTCGATGGGTTTCCGAAGATGCCGATGTGGTTTTGTTTGAGTATTTTTCTCAATATGAATAGGATAGCAATAATTGCGAAGGGAATGGCGCTTTGGATTAAGAGTTGGAAGACGATGAAAAACCGTGTGCTGGTCGTCACCTCATGCAGCCCGTTGCCAAGTACTTGGATGCTGAAGTAGTCTTTCAGATAGGGTAAAGAGGATGGAAAAACCCAGAACATCAGTGCGGTCAGCCCGACCATCGAGACCAGCAACCATGCGCTGTCGATGATTCCCTGAAGTACTTTGCGCTCTTGTTCAACCGTACAATAGATGATGGGGAATACAAGCGGGAACAGGCCGGTAAACCCCTTGGTGAGGAAGGCCAGAAGCAGCGAGGCTCCGGCCAAGGGCAGCCATAACCGGTTGTTCTGCTGATACCTTATTATTATAATATAGACGGATAGCAGAACGAATACGGACATGGTGTTCTCGAGAAGGTTGTTCGTCGTGCACCACGATACCAGAGGAATGGAAATCCAGAAGAGCAGCGGCAGCCATGCGGTACGGCCGTCGTTGGAAGTCCGTCTCCAGATCAGGGCGATCAACAAACCTGAGAGCAGGATGGTCTGTAGGGAGTAGAGTTTTTCGACCCACCAATGGTCGCCGAGCATCCTGAAGGCCAGGGCTTCCAGTCCTAGAGCCAAAGGCGGGTGTTGTCGGAATTCGGGATAGAGTGTCTGGGTGTAGAAAGGGTTCCAGAACGTGCCGGTGCCTTCCGCCATGTTGCGTGAGATGCCGGCATACGTCACACCGTCCAGGAACATGCCTTCGGTCAGCAGGTGTTTGCTCGTCAGAATAAGGAATATTCCGATGAGAAGCAGCCAGAAAGGCGTGTTTTTGGGACGGGGTTGAGACATAAATTGAATAAAAAGGTGCGATACACTAAAAAAATGAGGCGCGATACATTAAAAAAAAACGAGACGCGATACATCGCGTCTCTACATTTCGGGCGGCAGGTCGGATTCGAACCGACGACCCACGGAACCACAATCCGGTACTCTAACCAACTGAGCTACAACCGCCATGTTTGGTGTCTCAAAAAAGACGCGGCAAAAATACACTTTTTTTGGATATGCGCAACAGGTTTTGAAACTTTTTTTCAAGGAGCAGAATTAATTATCTATCAATGAAATGGTTTGCGGTTTTCAAAAAAAATAGTATCTTTGCGGCGAAATGTGGCAAAAAAGGGGATAATATATATAGATAGTAGGAAACTTTCCGTTTTCAAGCATTTGACGCAAACCATTCCCCACCAAACAACCCCATACCAACTCTAATTCAAGACCATACCAAGTCTATACCAACTCTATTGTACCAAGGTGGTACCCCTGAGGTAGCGCTGAGGTAACAAGGGGGTAGGATGGTGTTTGGAATTTGTGTACCTTTGCGGCGGAAAATGCATGGAGCGAGTGAAAGAATAAAACAACAAACAACAAAAACATGGCAAGAATAGAAGGAACGATAACGAGCGGCAAGCTCGGAGATGTGATTTACAGTTCATGGAACGGGCGGCCTTACAAGCGGAGGCGTCCCGAGAAGGTGGCCAACCCGCGCACGGAGGCGCAGCAGGCCCACCGCAACGCCTTTGCGGAGGTGTCGAAGCTTGCGTCCGACCTGAAGGCGGCCCACCTCATAGGGCTCAATAGGCAGGCCAACCGCTGGAAGCTCAACACCCATTGCGCATTCAAGAAGCTCAACAAAGACTGTTATGGACCCGACGGCATCCGCTACGCCCGCGTGGTGGTGAGCAACGGCCCGGTCGCACCAGCGTACCTCACCTCCGCGCAGGTGGACGGCCGCAACATGCTGCGTGTGACCTTCAGCAACCAATCTGGGTCTCCCGACGACAGTTTCTTCGTTTTCGTCTATTGCCCCGCCCTGCGTGAAGGCGGTCTCCTCCCACCGGTGCCCCGTTCCGCCGGGGAGAACTCCATCGAGCTCCCCGCCGAGTGGCCGTCCCACCCGCTCCACCTCTACGCCTTCCTCCGCGACAGCAAAGGCCGCACCTCCAACACCACGTATTTAGGGATTGACGGGTGGTAGGAGCATCCGCTTCCAAGCGGATGGGCGTTTTGCATAAAAAAATCTTGCGTGCCGTATTATTTTTTTGTATCTTTGCCCCGTTGTTCTGCCAAAAGGCAGGGCAGCGGTTTTTTATTGAAAAGAAAGCGAGTTTTCGCTTATCCGTCTCGGTGAATCTGGACAATTCGCGAATGTTAGTGCGGATATCGGAAATCAAGCTTGCCTATGAGTGTTTTTGCCAAATACGAATAGGTGGGGCTTGTTCTTCAGTATCTTACTAACAGGGAGTCCAGACCCTACCGAGTGGAGGCTGTTGAATGAAAGCCCCACTTTCTTTTTTGAGGGTGATGTGTGAAGGAACTTGTTTGATGTGCGCACGCCCAAATCCCGGTGTTAAAATGGCAATACGATGATGAACAAGAACGATCTCATACCCGCAGCAGAACTGCATCTTGGCAGGCTGATCAAGGCCGAGCTGGAACAGCAAGGCCGCACGGCGGTCTGGTTGGCCAACCAAGTGAACTGCACGCCAGAGAATATCTATAAAGTTTTCACTGCCCAATGGATCACTCTGCCGTTGCTATTTAAAATCAGCAAGGCCTTGGAACGCGATTTCTTCAGGGAACTATCGGAACGATTGGCTATTTGAGGTTCGATTTGGCGAAATTCCGCCTTTGTCGTGAAAATAATGTACAATTGCCGTCACGGTTGACCTCTTCGTTTGGCATCTTCCAAATTATCAGTAAATATTACGTATTGTCGCCATTCAGGAATGTTTATTCTGTGAAATAACTAACTAAATTTACCAAATACTAAATAAAAACATTCAGTATTTTTGATAAAACATTTTAGTTCTCGGGTGTTTGACATAAAGTGGATTGTTGTTTTTTTGCAAAATAATACTGGAGTTGATATGAAGAAAAACGAACCCATACCGGCCACGGAGCTGCACCTTGGCAAGCTGATCAAAGCTGAATTGGAGCGACAGGGCCGCACAGCGGTCTGGTTGGCCAAGCAGGCGAACTGCACGCCAGAGAACATATACAAGGCCTGCCGTGCCCAATGGATTACCATGCCGTTGCTTTTCAAAATCAGCAGGGCGTTGGAGTATGATTTCTTCAAGGAATGTTCCAAGCGGCTCAATGTCGGGGAACCTTGAAAACAGTTTTCTCTCTTTGGAAACAGGTCTCTTTCTTGTAAATATTGTCAAAGTTGCCTCTTTGCCATATTGGCCAAAACAAGTTCGGCTTTGTTTGCTGTCAAACTTTTTTTACCGTTTATCAGATAAAAGATTTCCGCTTTTCTGAGAAAACAAGTTTGTGTATAAATGCTTTACGGACAATGGATTTTTGTTTTTTTGTAGAGCGAAAAAATTACAGGATGTGGATTCGTTGAATTTGTGAACGGAAAACAGTAAAATATACGAGTATGACAGACAAACTACAATATATCGCCGGTCAGATTGCTAGAGAGAATATGAACGCGGAAATTGTACCGGCACACCTATTCAAAGCATTGCTGAACAAAGATTTCGGTCTTGTTCCTGTTATAGAGAAAGACCTGAATTGTGATTACTATTATATCTTGGATTGGGTGGATATGCAGATTCGCGGCTGCGAGAAATCCATGTCCGCTATCTCCGAACCTCCGCTGTCCGATGCGGCAGAGGAGGTGTTCCGTGAGGCAGATAATTATCGTTTGAAACTGGACGAGGAGGAACTCACCCCGCTCTGCTTTTTCGCTTCGCTGATCACCCCGGGGGTCGGTTTTTCGTTTGAACAGCTGAAGACGTTTCCTATCAATGTCAACCAGTTGTTGGCGTTGAAAGGTGCGCCAACATATAGTAATATTGTAGAGACGGCCGGTCCGGTTAACCCTTCATCCACCTCAAGCCTTGGCAAATATTGTATATGTAAAAACGAGGAACGGCAGAAAGGACAGTCACAGGTGGTGATTGGTTTTGAACACGAAATTTCAGTCTTCTTTGAGATACTGGGTCGGAAAACAAAGTCAAATCTGATGATTACGGGTGAATCTGGCGTGGGAAAATCCGCGCTGGTGAATGGCTTCGTTGACCGTATTCTCAGCGGGGACGTACCCTCTTTCCTGAAAAACGCTCAAGTTTTTGAGCTGGATCTGGCTCTTCTTTCCGCCGATGCCAACTACAAGGGCGAGATGGAGGACCGCTTCAAGGGTGTGTTAAACGACATCAGACAGCAGGAGTGCGCTATCCTTTTTATTGAATCCGTCGATAAGCTGATGGACAAGAATGGTATGTTCTACGGACTATCCAATCTGCTGAAACAGGAACTCAACCGGCAAAATTTGATGCTGATATGCACTTCTTCCATAGACGGTTACACGAAGAATATCGAAACAGACAAGGAGTTCGTGCGGAAGTTCGAGGTCATCCGACTCGAAGAACCCAATGTCGAACAATGCTTCCGCATTATCCGTGGTAGCGTTGATACGTACGAAAAATATCACGAAATTACCGTTGCCGACCAAGTTATCCATGATGCCATCCGTCTGGCGAAACGGTACTTGAACGACAAATCACTTCCCGATTCCGTGTTCGATCTCATCGACCGAACCATGGCTCTAATCAAGACGATGAACGATGTTTCAACTCAGGACATTGCCACTTTGCAGCAGAAACTGGATACGTTAACGGCACAGGAGTCCTCAGAGACAATCGCCACAGAACTGAACTGGCTGCATTACGAGATTTTCAATAAGGTCAGCTGTCTGCTTATGGCGCAGCTGGACGATGAGACCGATTTTGCGAAAATAGGGAGTGTTCAAGATAAAATCACGTACCTTAAAGATATATTGTCAACTCTTGCACGTTTGAGCGAAACGAAACGTACTTCGCTGGAAAGCAGTGATTTGTACGCCGTAATAGCGCGGCAGACGGGCATCCCGATGGGCAAGGTGCAGTCGAAGGAGCGAGACAAGCTCACCAATGCCGAGGCTACATTGCGCAAGCGTGTGGTGGGTCAGGATCACGCCATTAAGGTCATTCTCGATGCGGTGTATGAATCCCGTTCTGGTCTGAACAAGAAAGGGCAGCCTATGGGCTCGTTCTTCTTCCTCGGTCCTACGGGTACGGGTAAAACCGAACTGACGAAGGCCTTGGCGGAATTTCTCTTCCAAGAAGAGGCCGCCATGATTCGTTTCGACATGTCCGAGTTCAAGGAGGAGCACTCCGTCGCGTTGTTGTACGGCGCGCCTCCGGGCTACGTAGGTTACGAGGAGGGCGGTCTGTTGGTCAATAAAATCCGTCAGAAACCCTATTCTGTCGTGCTTTTCGATGAAATCGAGAAGGCACACCGCTCCGTTTTCGACCTGTTCTTGCAGATTCTGGATGAGGGCAAGCTGCACGACCGTCTCGGCAGGGTAGGTGACTTTTCCAACGCCCTCATCATCTTCACCTCCAATATCGGAAGCCAGTTCATTGTGGATTCCTTCGGAAAGGGAGAAATTCCGAAAAGTACTGACCTGATGGAGATTATGCAGGGCAACTTCCGTCCTGAGTTCTTGGGCCGTCTGACTGAAATTGTGCCGTTCTCGCCCATCACCGAGAAGATTGTCACCATGATTTTCGACATCCACCTCAAAGGTTTGGTGAAACTGCTGGACGAGCAGAATATCGGACTGCAGATCGATGACGAGACGAAGCGGAAGATTGCGATGAAGGGCTACAACGCCCAGTTCGGTGCGCGTCCCATTATCGGCATCATCCGCAAGGAGTTGCGCCGCCCACTGTCGAAGATGATCATTTCCGGACAGTTGGAGAGCGGCGACACGGCGGTGGTGACGACAAAAGATGACGAAATCATCATCACCGCACAGAAAAGTCAGCAATAGCCATGTGTCTTCAAAAATTGTTTCAACTATTTCAAAATAAATCAAATAAGAAAGTTCAAAAACCCCGTAATATGTTAAAAGAAAATTTTATTTCACAAGCACCAGATGAAGAATCCAATGCGAAAGTGACTCCGTTGGACAACAACAAAACCATCATCATTGACCAATACACTTCCGACATCGAAGTGGGCAACTCCGAACTTTTTGAGGGTGCCAAGACGATGCAGGACGTTTTCAACCATTTCAAACCTACTGTAGATGTAGAGTTTGAGGATGAACAGGGTGGCATTGTCTCCGAAAAGCTCCATTTCAATGAGATGCGTGATTTCGAAGCAAACGGTGGCAAGGGCAATCTGGTCGCCAACAGCCAGTTCCTCTCCGGCGCGAAGTCGAAAGTCGATGTGTCTGCCAAAATCCGCAAGCAGATCGAACAGAATCGTCGCCTCCGTGACATCCTGAAGGATGCCGAAGGCAAAGAGGAACTCAAAGAGCTGTTAGAGGCGTTGTTACAAGAAATTAAAGAACAAAAATAATCCAAGACTATGAGCGATCCGAAATTACAAGAACAGAAAGTGCAGTCCACCCAGCAGACTGCCGAATATAAAAGCGAATCGAAAGAAAAGAAAGACATTTCGTCATTATTGTCGAAGTTTGGCGGCTTTTTGGCTGTGAAGAGCTTTATTCCTGCGGCGGAAGACCTTAATCCCGCTAAAAAGGCAGCCCGCAATATCTTTCTGACCGAGGCACGTTTCAAAGAGAAACGTGAGAGCCTCGCCAAAGAGCTGGAAGGCTGGATTGAGCTGTTAGACAGTGGCAAGACCACGGCTTCTGAATACGTAGATGCTTGCAAGGAAAAAGAAGCCAAGTACCAGCAACTGCTTAATAAAGGCATCACCGTGGCGTTGGACGAGACCCATAAATTGGAGACCTCTTACCGCGCTTTGGATGCCTTCTTCAAGAATGCGGAGACCGACCGCGTGGATAACCTCAAGTTGATCAATGTCAACAAGGAGGACATCGCGGATCCTAACTCAGAATTCGCTGGTGAGGTTGATCAGTTGCTGAAGAACGCCTTTGACCGTTTGAGTCTTAAGGATAGCTACAGCTTGTTGGTGGTGCCTGGCTATGTCTTCCAAGACAAACCGACATTGCTGAAATGGGCGAAAATCGCCTTCAAATACAAAGTGCTCCTCATCACCGACCATGCCGATGAGATGAGTTTCGAGGACCTTCGCGACAACACGGCGGACTACCGCGACAGCGACCAAGCGCTGCAGAACGTGGTGATGACCGCCAACTGGATTGTGGGCCGCGAATCGGAGAAACTTTCTGATTTGGAGAAAGATGATCCGGCGTTCTATATTCCTCCGGCAGCTGCTTTGGCGGGCAAACTCTACGACGAGAGCGCGAATATGGCGCAAGGTGCCGGCGGCAAGAAGTACGGTACCCTCAACGAAGTGAAAGGTGTGCGTAACGACCTGCTCAAGTCGGAAATCGCCGCTCTCATGGACAATCAGGTGGTGCCGATGGTCTTCTCCGAAGGTCGCGTCATGGCATTCAATAACACCACCCTCTACAACGGTGACAACGATGCGATGAAAGAGTATCCCATCGTGCGCGTGTTCGACTGGGTGAAGAAAGTGCTGATGAACTACGTCCACGAGGTCGCGTTGGAAAACTGGGATCCCTATAACTCTCCTGATAACCTCAAAAACAAGATTCAGGACTTCTTGAACCAATATCAGGGCTATGGCAACTTGTTCCAACGTTATGAGATCAAGGAACCCAAACAGGATCCTGTCACCAAGCGCATCACGGTCGATATTTCACTGACACCCTACTACGCCGCCAAGAACTTCATTATCAAGCTCGCTGCGGACAAGAAGACCAAAGAGTGCGAAACTGAGTAAATACCAATTAATCACCTTTTTATAAACCTAAATTTTAATCATTATGGCAACTACACCTGTACAATTAAAAGTTGACGGCTTCACCGATCGTGAAGTGATGATGGTAACCTATTCTTTCAATCAGGCAACTGACACCGAAGGACAAATGGCCGGCATCCCGAGAGGCGGCCGCATTACCGTCCGTGTCAAAGCTCTCAATGACGGCAATCCCGATCTGTTGAAGTGGATGACCTCCCCGAACCTTGGCAAGAATGGTTCCATCGTCTTCAATGAAACTAAGACAGGCAACCAGATGAAGACCATTGAGTTCACCGATGGCTATTGCGTCGATTTTGTCGAATATTGGGAGGACAAGATGGGACACTATGAGGAAATCACCATCTCCTGCCGCGAAATCAAGAACGGTCCGGTTTCCTATCACAACCAGTGGGCATAAACCCATTGTGGGTCAAACTACAAGTGGCTTGCTGAAAGCCACTTGTAGTTATTGTTTCATTTAAAAGCATACAGTATATGGCATTAACAGCTACTCTGGTCATTGAAAACAAGGAATACATCATTCTGGAGTGTGAATACGAGTTTACACAGGCGGTGGACCACACGGGACGACCGACCGATCGCACCCGAGGCGGATTGATTAACGTCGTCATTGCCGCTCCGGGGAACGACAATCTTGTCCTGCACGAATGGATGCGCGATAAAGATGCTGTAAAAGATGGCACCATCAACTTGACAATCAACAGTGACAATGTTGACAAGCCCAAGACCATCCAATTCAAGGATGCCTATTGCGTCAGGCTGTATGAGTATTTCAACAGCAACAATTCCGTGCAGATGTACCTGAAGCTGTCGATTATGGCGGGTACGGTCATCTTCGGGGATGACTGTGAATTTACATTGATAGACAAATAGTTACTGCCATGCCTGTACCCACCGAACAACTGTTTTCCATCACCATTGGCGGCAAAAGCTATGATGACTACGTCTTCACGGATTTTGTGTTGACCAAAGAGCTATTGAAACCCAATGAGCTGAAATTTGCCATGCGGAAAAAGTCCGTGATGAAGACCGATCAAGACGTGGCGTTTTCCATTTCCAACGAGTTGTTGGGTGCGACTGTCAAGTTGCAGGTCAAAACTAATCGTCGCGACCAGTCGGAGAATATCTGTTCGGAAGAGCTTAGCTTCGAAGGCGTTATCTGCAATCTCACTTCCCAACGGCAAACCATGTCGCAAGGAATGTTGATTCAGGTCACGGCCTACAGTCCCGACTATTTCCTCATCGACAACCCGCACTGTTACTCTTTTGAGAACAAAACCTTGAACACCATCATCAAGGAGGCAGTGAACAATCCTGAACCCGCACATTCGATTAACCTGCATTTGGATCCGAAAATGGATCAGGAGATTCCGTATGTAGTTCAGTATAATGAGAATACCTACCAATTTATCGCTCGGTTGGCGCAGCGCTACGGCGAATATTTCTATTACGAGGACAGCAGGCTGGTCTTTGGGAAGGTGAAACCCCATCCGGCAATCACGCTGCATCCTGACACGGATGTGCTCGCCTACCACTACGATTTGGCGATGGACCATCCGCGATTTGCACATGGGCATCACAACTATTTGGAATATGAGAATTACTATGATGAAGCAGCTGGCTATACCGAGCAGTCGCAACACAAGCTCACCGACTACGTGTATGCGCACTCGAAGGATGCGTTTGTCAAGCCGACGCTTCAGAACCTGCACGCCAGTGTGCAGGAAGACAACGACATAGACCAACTGCAGGAGTCGGTGAAGGCACAAGGGTTCGGGGCGAGGTCGATGATGATGACTTGTACTTTGACCACCAACCGCGCCGACGTTAAGTTGGGCTCCAAGATTACGATTACGGAGGCTGCAGACCAGAACGACGGTTCGGTGAAAATCACGAATCATGAGGAATTGTTGGTGGTGCGGGTGGTTTGTCGCGGCACCCTCAACGGCCATTTTGAGAACGAACTGACGGCCATTCCCGCCAAGGCCGAATATCCGCCCTACGCCAATTGCGACGTCTATCCCGTCACCGAGATGCAGCGGGCGATGGTGAAGGACAACAAAGACCCCGAGGCGTTGGGGCGCATCCGGGTGCAGTTTTCGTGGCAGGAGTTGCAGGATGAGAACATGTGGACCCCGTGGCTGCGGATTGCGCAGGCGCACGGTGGCGATGACAAAGGCAGCTACATCATCCCCGAGATCGACGAGGAGGTGATGGTGGGCTTCGAGAACGGCAATGCCGAGAAGCCGTATGTGATCGGCACCTTGTATCACGGCAAGCAGCGTCCGGGCGACGGCTGGTACAGCGACAGCAACGACATCAAGGCTTTCCGCACGCGCAACGGTCACACCGTGGAGGTGCACGACGTGGACCAGGGCGGCTTCATCCGCATTTACGACAACGGCAAAGAGAACTACATCCTCACGTACTCCACCGACGAAAAGCTCATCAAGCTCGAATCCAAAGGCAACATCGAACTCTACGCCGACAACGACATCATTATGGAGGCCGGGAACGACATGAAGATCAAGGTGGGAAATAACCGGACATTGGAGGTGGGCAGCAACGACACCGTGGATGTAGGCAAGGACCAGAGCATCCGGGTGGCCGAGAATATGACCGAGGATGTAGGCGATGACAAGACCCAGACCACGGGTCGGAACTACTCGCAGAGCGTGGGCGAAAATTCGGACATTGAGATTGGTAACAACGCCAAGACCGTGGTGGCCGAGAAGAACACGTTGAAGGCCAACAATATATTGCAAGTGTCGGAGCACAAGACGCAAATGTATTCCGACACCACCGAGCAGAAAGCCGACAGCTCATTAAAGATTGACGGTGGCAACAGTGCGGATATTCATGCGGAAATGGTAAGAATCAGTTAGTTATGGGAAGGATTTATGTTTGTAACGGAGCGCAGATGGTCTGCAGTATGGGAACAGGAAATGCCATTTTGGTGGTATTGCCCGAACGTCGTATTCTGCTCGACGGGCAGCCGCAAGCCAACATCATGGATCACAAATCCATGACCAACATCCCTTCGTTCGGATTGTGTACCTCCTTGGCCAATCCAGTGGTGGCGGCGGCCACGGCTGCCCATCACGGTTGTCTGACCCCGATGCCGTGCGTGCCCAACACCACCTCTCCGTGGCAGAAAGGCCACGAGAAGCTGTTGTTGAAGAACTTCCCCGCCTTGTGCATGGACGACAAGCTGAGCTGCGCATGGGCGGGCACCATCACCATCGCCGACTGCGGCCAGGGCAAAGGCCAGGGTGCGTTCCCGCTCTCCAAAGATGGCGCGGATGGCGAGTTGTTGGACAAGCTGTTCTACAAGTGGGATGTGAAGATTGCTGATGTGAAAGAATCAGTATGCTTACAAGTAAAATCGTTGAACAAAGAAAGGAATAGTGCAACATTTAAGCTGATAGATGTTGACACCGACGAAATACTAAAGGAAATTACAGTCCAATTGGAGGACGGTGAAGGCTATTCCGATGAAATTATTGTACCCGAAGATTGGGAGTCAAGAACAATTAAAGCAGTGGAAATATGAACGGAGATACCTTACCTATCAAAACTTTATATGGTGATCCTGTGGATAATCCGAAGATTAGACAGGATGGCATTTTAGATGCCATTAATTCCATAAATATCGTTGATTTGACCGAATCTATTGTCTTTGACTATAATCTGATTGTAGGTTATTATGGAAACACCAGAAGATACTCCAATGGGAACCTGAAAAAACATTCTGGTTTTGATTATCTTGCGCCCAAAGGAACCCCTGTTAAATCTGTTCATAAAGGAAATGTCGGCTGGGTTAGAATTGGTGTTACAAAAGAGATGGAGACTTGTAAGGTAAGACAGAGAATACTGAATTCAGGTGCCAATAAGGAAAATAGTTTTTCTGAAATGGATTGCAAACAATGCAAAAGTAGCAGTAATTGTTATGGAGTTCAAGTATGGTTAAGCTGGATCGAAACCCATGCTGGGAAAAAAATAACACATTATGCCTTTTATGCCCATTTGTCAAAATTAGATGATAAAATATGGAATGGCATTAAAGACAAAATTGCAAAGGATACTATTGATTACAATCCTGGAATAAAAATTGGTGCAATAGGCGAGTTGATTGGTTATTCGGGTTGTACAGGGAATGCCTATGACATGAAGGATTATCAGCAGCATCTTCATTTTGAATGTTTGGATGCTAGTTTAAAAAAACAAGACCCCAATACTATTGTAAAAACAAAATTTGTATTAGCAAAGCAACTTGGAGATGTTGACCGAGATAGAGGAGAAATGCAGAATAAGGTCTTTCAGCCTTTCTTAAATAATAGTATTTCTTTGGAAGAGTTTAGAACAATACTAAGGACTTTTGACGAGAAAAAAGAAACATATATTATACAGAAATAAAATAATATTAATGATATGGGAGTCCAACAACTATCGGGAAGCGATGCTGGAAAAGTTGAAGCTGGGGGTAATATTGATGCAAGATGTATTGTAGAATTCCGGCCAATAGTTCATAATAGCGGAAGTGGTTATGAGTGGAGGGGACAGTATGGTTTTGATTGGTTTCGAATAAGTGATTGTGAGGAATCTGGTCATATTACTCATTATGTTGACGAACATCTTGTTGGTATTTATACAGACCAACATGATAATCGTTTTGTGAACGGAAGTACTACAGATCCCGACAATAAAGATTACGACAATAGGAGGTATTTTAAATATAATGCTAATATTAATGGCACAACCAAAAACGATTATTTTGCTGATAAACTAGTCAGATATTACACATATAAAGAAATTTCTGGATTAAGATTAAGGAGAAGAAATTATATTATCCCATGGATTAATTTGGCCGAAGGTTCACTCATTAAAATAAAAATGATTATAAAAGATGATTCTACTAAAGTTGAGAATGTTAAAAGAATCAGAGTCGTTTCAGCTGGAGACCATATTAAATTTGGTATAGACAATAAGAAGGTAGAATCACATGGCAAAGTTGTCTTAAATTACATCGATTTTGATGGATCTTTTATAAAAGGTCAAGAAATCGAGTTGTTTATTTGGTATTATAAACAGATACCGAATAATTGTGATAATTGGGAAATAAAAGTTTACGCCTATTATGATGATAATTACCTCAATAATAATGGATTTGATAAAGAGTATCACACTCTTGCAGGATTGTTGAATTTTGTAAATAATGGTCCATTGACAGTGGATATTTGGTTTATTCCTGTTTTTACCCAAACAGATGATGTTTGCTCAAATCCTTCAATAGGTGATGGTCGACAAAATGACGGACAAGGAGCAAATCTTGATGCGCAAAAAGAGAATTTACGAAAGTTTTTGGCTCAAACACTTGTTGTACCGAATTTTAAAGATGAAGAAATCAATGGGAATAGTAAAAATGTCTTTGTATGTTTGAATTCAACACCATATATTGTTAATAATAGAGGAGAAAACGGATTACATAGAAAAGGTAATGATCTATTGGAAGAGTTGCTAAGACTTTTTGAAAATGAATATGGCAATGATGACGCATTTAAAGTTTTTTTTATAAACCAAGTAGGGTTTAGTGGGAATTATGTTGGAGTTCAATCGAGTGATTATTATAAAATCAGTGGACACGCTTTAGATATTCCTTCTAAATCAGCTGTGATATTCCAAGATTCAATTAATTCGACTGTGTCACACGAGTTACTGCATTGTTTTGGACTATACCATAGTTTTTCAAATAATAACTACAAAAAAAATAATGTAGGAAATCATGATGGTTTTACATTTGAGAAATGTAAAACAAGCAACATAATGGATTATCCGTCTTCAATAGATAGAATTAGTTTGTGGAGATGGCAGTGGGAAAAAATAAGGAAGGAAATTGAGAGAAGGCAGAATCAGCATGGCAGATTTTAATGAAAAAGTTGATTATGAAAGATAGGGAAAAATTTGATTTGGTCTATTACATGACTCATAGAGAGTATGGTACTGCCAGTTTCCGTCAAGATTCAAGCACAATTTATTTGTTTGAATTTAACGAGGAATACGTCAAACAGATTGTGCCTGATTACCCTGAAATGGTTTGTATACAATCGAATTATTATTCAGACACATTGACGATAAAAACAAAAGGGCAGTTCTTAAAACACGGCGGTGTCGGCATAGGAGAATGGGAATATTACAAAGAGGATGGTGCACTAAACCATAAAAAGGATAAAGACGAGCATTTTCCCATCAAATGGGAGCAGCTGGAGCAGATTCTCAAAAATAGGGACATCTCCCTGCTCACGGTGGACTCCATCTTCCGCTACTATGATGAGGAAAAAGACCTTGCCACATGGTCCATTATCATCAAGCTTACGTGGGACTCCGGATGCCTCTACGTCTTCGATGCCCGCACCGGCGAGTTGCTGTCGAAGGAGATTATTGATATGAGAAAGGAAATGTAAAATCAAAATAAATTAATAGAGTTATGCTTAATATTTTTAAAAGAAAATTGATTGTTGTCAAAAACATCAACAAACAGAAAACGGGTGAAGAACATGTAATTGATGTTGCTACAATGGATTTAGCCACAGGAGGTATTGAAGTCCATTTTGCAATACCTGTTATTTACAAAAAAGTATTTGAGGGGGTCGCTTTTTATGTTGAGTGTCGTCCCGGGTCTTTGCCTGCAAATATTCTTTCATCTGGAAACTCTTCGCCGATTGCACATCTTGATAATGTTTTTATCGCAAGAGGTTATTCTTCTTGTAACAAGTTAAGTGAGAGAGATATAGAGCTGTTTGTTAAATAGTGATGTTACGGAACGATTTTATTTTATAAAACCTGCAATCCCTATAGCTTAACAACAGAGTATGCAACCCTTAGCACCCATAACCAAAACCGAGTTTCTTGAATTCTTCAAGAATGCGGACAGATATGTGAAGTTCAACTATATTGAGCAGGAGACGTTCTTCTGCAATATGGTGTATGTGATGGGGGTGACAAAGAAGGTTATGCCTATGGAATCCAAGTCCACGCTGGAGAAATTCGATGAGGCCCTGTTCCGAAGGGGCGTGATGACCTTTTTGAGGTCAATGGAACCTGAAAACTGGCGGAAGTTCGACAATTTGTCGGAAAAGATGCAGGCGGATGCCAATAGCCACCTTTTTGCAGCGGGAACAGATTTGGCAGGTATTGTCATAGGAGAGGCTGTAGGCGGGGCGGCAAAAAAAATGACCAAATCCATTTCTCGCCCTTATAGAAAAACAGCTGCATTTATCGGGAAACCCGAAGGAAATAATATGAAGGTGATGTATAACAGACTGGATGGGACAAAAGATATTGTTAATAGAGTGGAGGTGAAAGCCAATCTTAAGACAAGTAATAGTGTTTGGGGAACAGACGTGCTTGATTGGAAAAAATTTGGCAGAACGGATATTGAAATAGAGTTCGCATTAGATCCAAACGAAGTATTATTTAATCATGAGATTGGAAAAGGAGTAGAATATGTGCACCAAAATGTCGCACCAGGCGGGCGCTTCTCTTTCGGAGACACTGTAATGGGCGAAAAAATGGACGTGGTCACGGATTATGTCCCATATCTGGGCAAGGCTAAAGCCTTTGTTTCATCGGTGGCCAATCTTGCCATCGGCTGTGTTTATTCCAAATCTGCCGACCGACTTGCACAAATCGAAGGGGCGGGAAAGGCAGCCACGCGGGAATACATCCAAACCCACTTGTGTGTGGATGTAGAGAAAGATTTGAAAGCCTTGGACAAGAAAACATTGTTCAGAATGTTGCAGTTCGTCCCGGAAATAGACAATAGACCTGTAGAATTAAGAAAATAAAGACAAACCTAATATGAAGCAGTTATACAAGATAATGGCCTTGTTTTTGTTGCTGGCGGTGGCCGGCGGACAGTGCGGCTATGCAATGAATGACACCATCATTGTCAGGAACTACACGGACACCACCGTTTGCGAGAGTTATGTTTGGTATGATACAACATTCATCGAATCGGGGAACTATGCACATCCCCTTGATACTGTCGGTGATACTATTCATGTGGATTCGTTGTACCTGACTATCAATTACAGTGTTGAAACTACAAAATACGACACTGCCTGTGATAGTTTCATTTGGGATGGCGATACTTTAACGGAATCTGCTGTAATTATTCGAACTTACACTGCTGCAAACCAATGTGATTCCGTGGTGACGCTATATTTGACCATCACACCGACCTCCACTTATGAGTTCTCTGCCACTGGTTGTACCAGCTACCAGTGGAACGACTCTATCTACTACCAATCTGGCGATTATGTCCAGCACTTCAACAACGTTTACGGTTGCGACAGCATTGTCACCCTGCATCTTACCATAAATCAACCTTCCACCACTGACATCTCCGTGACTGAATGCGGAAGTTTTACATGGCATGGTAAAAACTATACGCAATCTGGTGACTACACCGATACGCTGACCAATGCGGCACAATGCGACTCCATCATTACGTTGCACTTAACCATCCATCACGGCACACATAATGTTGAAATTGAGACTGCTTGTGAAGGTTTCTCATGGCATGGAATAACCTATGATGTTTCAGGTGTTTATATTCATCCATATACTAATGAT
>ONCM01000073.1 GCA_900316305.1 uncultured Bacteroidales bacterium
ATATTCAAAAATGACAAAGAACGTTTTGGCTTTAACGAGCCAACTTTGTTTGATAATTTTGATTAATAACACGTCCCAATTTTAACGGGACACTAGTGCGTACACCATAACTACTAACTGCTAACTACTAACTGCTAACTAAAAAAATACTATCTTTGCCGCCAAATTTTTCCGAATTAAGTTAAAATATAAAGCTATATGAAAAAATTACTCCTTCTCGTGTGCGCGGCGGCCTGCATGACGGCCCTCCAGGCGCAACCCATCAACAAAAAAGGCGGTCTCTCCATGGAGCAAGTCAACATGCTGAGAAGCACCTACCAGGCCAACCCGACCAACAAAGCGTTGCGTAACGCCATCAACGCCAACGACATCAGCAAGCTGGCGCAAAACTACGACAACAACACGGCCTTCGACCCGCATATCTCGAACACCGTGCCCTCCAAGGCCATCACCAACCAGGAATCCTCCGGTCGCTGCTGGATGTTCACCGGCATGAACGTGCTGCGTAACAAGGCCATCCGCAAATACGACCTGCCCGCCGACTTCCAGTTCTCGCAGTGCTACACCTTCTTCTACGACCAGCTGGAAAAGGCCAACCTCTTCCTGCAGGCCATCCTCGACACCCGCGCCAAGTCCATGGAGGACGAAACCGTGCAATGGCTCTTCAAAAACCCGCTCAGCGACGGCGGACAATTCACCGGTGTGGCCAACCTGATGACCAAATACGGCGTGGTGCCCAAAGAGGCCATGCCCGAAACTTACAACAGCAACCACACCTCCCGCATGTCGGAGCTCATCAAGCTGAAACTGCGTGAGGACGGACTCATTCTGCGCGATATGTGCAACAATAAGGGCACGACCGAGCAACAGCTGCAAGCCAAGAAGATGGAGATGCTGGAGACCATCTACCGCATGCTGTCCTACACTCTCGGCGAACCCCCGACAGAGTTCACCTGGACCCAACACAACAGCAAGGGCGAGATTGTGAGCACTGAGAAATACACCCCGATGTCGTTCTACAACAAGTTCGTGAACCAGGACTTCAGCCAATACTATATGATTATGAACGACCCGACCCGCGAATATTATAAGGTATATGAGATCGAATATGACCGCCACGTGTATGACGGACAAAACTGGAAATACCTCAACTTGCCGATGAACGAGATTTCACAGATGGCCATCGCTAGCATCAAGGACAGCACCATGATGTATTTCTCCTGCGACGTGGCCAAGTTCCTCGACCGCGACAAGGGCTACATGGACGTGAACAACTACGACTACGGTTCCCTCTTCGGCACCACTTTCGGCATGGACAAAAAACAACGTGTCAGCACCTACGCCAGCGGTTCCTCCCACGCCATGACCCTCTGCGGTGTCGATCTCGACGCCAACGGCAACCCCACCAAGTGGATGGTGGAGAACAGCTGGGGCAGCAACCGCGGTCACAACGGCTTCCTCATCATGACCAACGAATGGTTCAACGAATACATGTTCCGTCTGGTGGTGGAATCCAAATACATCCCCGCCGCCACGCTTAAACTTTTCGACCAGAAACCTATCGTATTACCCGCTTGGGATCCGTTGTTCGCGTTTGAGGAATAGTGGTGGTTGATGGTTTAGAGTTTAGAGTTTAGGGTTTATGGTTTAGAAGGTTAACAGCCAAAAGCCAAAAGCCAAAAGCCAAAAGCTAATAGCCAGCAGCCAAAAGCAAAAAAACAAAAAGCAATGAAAAGGTCATTTACGTTAATCTTAATTACTGTACTGTGCATCGGCGGTTACGCACAAAAAGCCGATGACATCTTAGGCATCTACTTCTGTGTCGATCCCTTCTCGAAGAAGCAGTCGCAAGCCGAGATTTACAAGGCCAAAGACGGCACCTACGAGGCCAAGGTGGTCTGGACCAACGACATCAAAGGACAAGATCAGGTTGGACTGGTATTCATGAAAGGGCTGACCTACAACGCTAAAGAAAACGAATACCAGAATGGGAAGATACAATATCCTGGGAAAAAAGGCACCTACAAGTCTTACATCCGCATTGTGGATGGCGGCAAAACACTAAAGATGCGAGGCTACCTTGGCGTTTCCATGTTCGGCATGACCGTCGATTGGAAACGCGAGGAAAAGGTGCGACCGGCACCAACGAAATAATAATATAATGACAAAAAAATCGCGGCGATTTGCCGCGATTTTTTTTGTCATTATATTCATTTTATCCTCTGAACGGGAAATTCTTGCCGGGATAGATGGCCTGAGCACCCAGCATCTCCTCGATGCGCATCAGCTGGTTGTATTTGCAGATGCGGTCGGTGCGGCTGGCGGAACCGGTCTTGATTTGACCCGTGCCCAAAGCGACGGCGAGGTCGGCGATGGTGGTGTCCTCGGTTTCACCCGAACGGTGTGACATGACAGCAGTGTAGTAGTTGCGCTGCGCGAGCTGCACGGCGTTGATGGTCTCCGTCAGGGTGCCGATCTGGTTGACCTTGATGAGGATGGAGTTGGCCACCTCTTTGTCGAGACCCATCTGCAGGCGCTTCACGTTGGTCACGAAAAGGTCGTCGCCCACGAGCTGACAGCGGTCACCGATGGTGTCGGTGAGCAGTCTCCAACCATCCCAGTCGTCCTCGGCCATACCGTCTTCGATGGAGATGATGGGATACTTGTCGCACCAGCCTTTCCAGTAATCCACCATCTGGGCAGGCGTGAGTTCGTCGCCGGTGGACCATTTCAGCTTGTAGATGTTCTTCTCGACATCGTAGAATTCGGAAGAAGCGGGGTCGAGAGCAATGCAGATGTCCTCTTTCGGTTTGTAGCCGGCGTTCTCGATAGCTTGCAGAATCACTTCTAGGGCTTCCTCGTTGGATTTGAGGTCGGGAGCGAAACCGCCTTCGTCACCCACGTTGGTGGAGTAACCGCGACCCTTGAGCACCTTCTTGAGGTTGTGGAAGACCTCGGAACCCATGCGGACGGCCTCACGGAAGGTAGGAGCGCCCACAGGCATAATCATAAACTCTTGGAAGTCAACGCGATTATCAGCGTGAGAACCACCATTGAGGATGTTCATCATCGGAACGGGCAGCACGTTGGCGTTGCAACCGCCGACATAGCGGTACAGGTCTTGACCGGTCTCTTGAGCAGCGGCTTTGGCGGCAGCCAAGGAGATGCCGAGGATGGCGTTGGCACCCATGGCACCCTTGTTCTCGGTACCATCGACCTCGATCATGCGGGCGTCGAGTTCGGCCTGGTCGCTCACTTCCATACCTTCGACAGCCTCTGCGAGAGTGCTGTTCACATTCTGGACGGCCTTCAGCACGCCCTTGCCCATATATCTGTCATCCTGACCGTCTCTCAACTCGACAGCCTCATGCACACCCGTGGAGGCGCCGGAGGGAACGGCGGCACGACCCACTGCACCGGCAGCGGTGTAAACGTCAACTTCAACAGTAGGATTTCCGCGAGAGTCCAAAATCTCTCTACCATAAACTTTAACAATCTGACTCATAGTATCTTTATTTTAGTCTGTATAAAAATTAATGCGGCGCGAAGATACAATTTTTTCGTGCACCTAAAAAATGTATCTTTGCCGTTTCTAAACGAAAAGAAAATGATAGACAAGAAAGGACTGTATCTCCCTGTAGTTGAGGAGTTTTACTCATTGCAGGGCGAAGGGTACCATACGGGGAAGGCCGCGTGGTTCGTGCGTGTGGGCGGCTGCGAGGTTGGCTGTTCCTTCTGCGACGAGATGCGCACATGGAATGCCGCCCGATACCCGATGGTGGATGTGGACGAGATTGTGGCGCGGGCAGCGGAGAAGCCCGCACAGGCCGTCGTGGTCACCGGCGGCGAGCCCCTGCTCTACGACATGAAGCCGCTCACCAGCAAGATGCACAAACACGGCATCAAATGCTTCCTCGAGACCTCCGGTTCCGAACCGCTTTCCGGCGACTGGGACTGGATCTGCCTCTCCCCGAAGTACGGCGCCGCCCCGAAATCCGACGTCCTCGCCAAAGCCGACGAACTCAAGGTCATCATCGGCAGCGAAGAGGACTTCGCATGGGCCGAGTCGAACTCCCAAAAAGTCAACCGGCGCTGCCTCCTCCTCCTCCAACCCGACTGGAACCGCTGCAACATCATCATGAGCCGCCTCGTCAACTACGTGCTGGAACACCCGAAGTGGCGCGTGTCGCTGCAGAGCCATAAGTACATGCAGATCCTGTAGGGGAGGATGAGAGGATAAGATGATACGATGAATGAGACGATGAATGAGACGATGAATGACGATGAATACTTTATTTCCAAGAGAGCTGAAAACCCGACACGGGTCAACCCAGGGTGGAGCAAAGCGGAACCCTGGGATAGATGAACGATAGCGAACTCTGGGCCACAAACAATAGCGGAGCCCTAAGATAATGAAGAGATATAATATGGATCACGATAACCACCAAATGAACCTCAAAGAGCTGATCGGACGCTTCGTCAGCCAGTCCGGGAAGCAGCATCTGATGGACAAGCAGATGCTCTTCGACCGTTGGCCGGAGTATGTGGGTCCGATGTGCGCGCAGTTCTCCAAATGCCAGGACCTGCGCAACGGCATCCTCTACGTACGCGTGCAAAACGCCGCCCTCAAATTCGAACTCTTCGGACATAAGTCGCAGATTCTGCAGAAGATGCAGGCAGACTTCGGCCCGATGGTCAAGGACATCATGTTCCGGACATAAGGGAATGATGAATTATGAATTATGAATTATGAATGTTCCTTGAGCAGTCCCGAAGGGACAAAACGCGCGAAGCGCAATTAACCCCACACAAGCGAAGCGCAGTGTGGGGACCCTCAATAACCTATAACCCATAACCCATAACCATTACAAATATGAGAATCGGAATGACAGAAATCATCATCATCGCCCTGATCGTCCTCTTACTCTTCGGCGGCAAGAAGATCCCCGAACTGATGAGCGGACTGGGCAAGGGCGTGCGCTCCTTCAAGGACGGCATGGATGGCAAGAACGCCACCGACACAAACACCCCGTCTGAGAAAAAGGACGAAACCAAACCCGAATAGATGTCCGAAACGACGGATAGCAAGTCTTTTTGGGAGCATCTGGAGGACCTGCGCGGCAGCCTGATCAAGATTCTGGCGGCCACGCTGGTATTCTCTGTATTGGCTTTTTGTTTCAAAGATCTGCTTTTCAAGATAGTTTTAGCCCAGAAAGATTCCACTTTTTTCATGTATAAGGTACTTGGTGGGGGCGATTTTTCTATCCATCTCATGAATGTCGGCCTCACGGAGCAGTTTATGATCCACCTCAAGACAGCCTTCGCTGTCGGTCTGCTCCTCGCCTCCCCCTACATCATCAAAGTGCTCTTCGACTTCATCCGGCCCGCCCTCTACGAAAACGAGCGCAAACACTCGGTCAGCCTGGTGCTGTCCGCCTACGTGATGTTCCTCATCGGGGTGGCCGCCAACTACCTCTTCATCTTCCCGCTGACCGTCCGCTTTCTGGGCACTTACCAAGTGAGCGAGCAGGTAAGCAACATGCTGACCCTGCAGTCCTACATGGACACACTCCTGATGATGAGCCTTATCTTCGGCATCGTTTTCGAAATACCCATACTTAGCTGGTTATTAGCCCGTTTCGGACTGCTAAAGGCCGAATACATGACCCGCTACCGCCGTCATGCCATCGTGGCCATCCTCGTCATCGCGGCCATCATCACCCCCACCGGCGACGCTTTCACGCTGTTGATCGTCTCGCTGCCCATCTGGCTGCTCTATGAGCTGAGTGTGGTGGTCGTGCGCCGGGTCGAACACCGCCAAACCGCTAAGAGCCAACAGCTAAGAGCCAACGGCTAATAGCTAAAAGCCAACAGCCAAAAAAATTCCCGCCGTTATCAATATTTTTGTACTTTTGCACCTCCAAAATTTACAGATAAAATTAAATAAAATCAATATGGCAAGCAGAAGAAAAGAACTTTTCCCCAACGTTACCGACGCTGAATGGAACGATTGGAGATGGCAGGTCCGCAACAGAGTGGAGACCCTCGAAGAACTGAAAAAATATATCGAGCTGACTCCGGAAGAGGAGGAAGGTGTGAAGAAATCACTGCAAACGCTCCGTATGGCCATCACGCCGTACTACCTGAGCTTGATCGATCCCGACAACCCGCACTGCCCGATCCGCCGTCAGGCTATCCCGACCGGCGCCGAAGTGCACCAGTCACCCGCCGACCTGCTCGACCCGCTGCACGAGGATGAAGATTCCCCGGTTCCCGGCCTCACCCACCGTTATCCCGACAGAGTGCTGTTCCTCATCACCGACATGTGCTCCATGTACTGCCGTCACTGCACGCGCCGCAGATTCGCCGGTCAACACGACTGCGAGTCCACGCAGGACCGCATCCAGGCCGCTATTGACTACATCGCCCGCACCCCGCAAGTGCGCGACGTGCTCCTTTCCGGCGGTGACGCTCTGATGGTGGGCGACAAGATGCTCGAATCCATCATCCAACGCCTGAGAGCTATCCCGCACGTGGAAATCATCCGTCTCGGTTCACGCACCCCTGTGGTTTGCCCGCAGCGCATCACCGATGACCTCGTCAACATGCTCAAGAAATACCATCCGATTTGGCTCAACACCCACTTCAACCACCCGAACGAGGTGACCGAAGAGGCTATGGCTGCTTGCGCCAAATTGGCGGATGCCGGTGTACCGCTCGGCAACCAGACTGTGCTGTTGCGCGGCGTGAACGACGACACCGAGATCATGAAACAGCTCGTGCACGACCTTGTGCGCATGCGCGTGCGTCCGTACTACATCTACCAATGCGACCTCTCCATGGGTCTGGAGCATTTCCGCACGCCCGTTTCCAAGGGTATCGAGATTATCGAGAACCTGCGCGGACACACCTCCGGCTACTGCGTCCCGACCTTCGTGGTGGATGCCCCTGGCGGCGGCGGCAAGATTCCCGTGATGCCCCAGTACGTCATCTCCCAGAGCCCGCACAAGGTGATCCTCCGCAACTATGAAGGCGTCATCACCACCTACACCGAGCCCGAGGATTACAAGGAGAACACCTGCAGCCCGCTGCCCGACAAGAAGCACGTCGAAGGCGTGGCCTCCCTCCTCCACGGCGAGCAGATGGCGTTGGAGCCCAACGAGCTGGCGAGAAAGAAACGCCACAAAAAATAGTTAGCAGTTAGTAGTTACAGGGTGCGGTGAAATGAAATCGCACCCTGTTTTGGTTATGTTTCCACGGATCACGAGGAAGACATGTCCTAAAAAAGTGTATCTTCGAGGCACAAAGCGAAAACCGTTATGAATATGCGCAAAACCACCTTGATTCTCGCGTTTTTGGCCGCAGTATTGTGCGGCAGGGCACAATCAGGTTCGCCATTTGATTGTGACACCACCGGCATCTCTGCCATAGTGGACGGGAAGCCTACGCCAGCCACTTTGGTCTATTGTTCGGAAGACAAACACCATCTCACCTACGAACTCCGCCAACCTTTCATGGAGAACGACACCCAATTCATCCGGAGAAGTTATGAGTTTTACAAATGCGACACCTGCAGCACGTATGACACCTGTATCTCCAGCTTCTACTGGTGTACACATTGTTTAGAACAATTTTTAAGCAAATACTCAAACGAACCCGATTTCAGCGGGACAGAATGGTACACCTTGGGGGCCGAATATCGTTCTTATAGAGAAAATTTTCCTGACCTGATCCTAACACAGAACAACCTCGGAAAGATGCCCAGAAACTGGTTTTGGGTAAAAAGGTTTCAAGGCAAATATACGGTGACCAGCGATTACCCTTACCACAAATTTTTCACAGATTCATTGGTAGTGTATTACGGCATGGAAGCGTGGTTCGATCCGCTTCGTAAAGTAAAAGAATTGGGCGCAGGAACGTATTATTACGAAGATGATTATTACGATCATGAGATATCGGGAATGGCAAAATCGCAGAACTGGTTGCTTCCTTCGATTTTGGCAAAAGGTCTTTATGTGGAAACAACGCTTCTGGCGGACGGCACACTTTTTCAAGAATTGGTGACACCCGAGAAGAATTTGAAGTATTTCGATTGTATCAGTTCGGATTTATGTAATTTATGGTATTTGGAATATGACACCATTGATTATGACGCGCACACCGATCCCGCTTTGATGGCGGAGATTCGCAACTTGCAAAAATCCTTAAAAGATCAGGCTAACAAAAGCTTCTCCGACACCGTGTCAGGGGCGCCGCCAGTGATGTTTGCAGAAGAGATGCCCGAGTTTCCGGGCGGCCCGGATTCACTGAAAGCCTTCTTAAGACAAAATCTGAAGTGGCCAATAGAATATGGCTGCTGGAACGGCACCGTGTTGGTGGAATTCATCGTCGAGGTTGACGGCTCCATCACCCACCCTCGGGTGGAAGTGTCGCTCTACAAGGATTTCGACGAGGAAGCCCTGCGGGTCATCAAGTTGATGCCCAAATGGAAACCAGCCCGCGCCCAAGGAAAACCCGTCCGATGCTACTACAAAGTCCCTGTGACATTCAGCATGTAAAACCCCATCTTATGCCCACAAACAACCATACTATACGCATTGACCTTCACGGCATGTACGTGGAGGACGCGATGGAACTCCTTCGCGAGCGGGTGGCACACGCCCCACGCGGAACGGAGAAGATCGTCGTGATTCACGGTTACAACCGGGGGGCCGCCCTGAAAGAGGCCGTCCGCCGATTCCGCGCCCCACGAGTAGTGGAGGTTGCCCCGTCATTCTTGAACGAAGGCGAAACCGTGATATGGTTGAGAAGCTAAGCAGCGTCGGAACGTCAAAAATCCGTGAGATCCGCGTGATACGTGGAAATTAAAAAAGTGTATCTTCGCGGCATAAAACAAGAAACCACTATCATCATGCGCAAAACCACCTTGATTCTCGCGTTTTTGGCCGTTGTGGCGTGCGGCAGGGCACAGGATTTCCTCACTCCGGAGTCGTATGGGATATACAGCAGCAATAGACACGGCAACGAGACCCTGTTCCAGCTAATGTTTCCGGAAGATAAAAGCGGAAATGTCATTTGGAACGTGGAATATAAGACATTTTTTCTTTGTGCACCCTCTTTCTCAGCGGAATATGCCCTGGAAATCGGCAAAAACCAATTGATTTTGACAAAAGCGGACCAGAACATTTATATGGCTCTGAGCAGACATCTACAGGATCGAAAGCCCGACCCATTGAAGGTGGTTTCCGTGGATATCAAGAGAATGTCTGTTTCTGAAGGGGTTTGCAAAAGATTGTCCGAGCTTTTCAATCTCGCCACGATGACGGCCACGCATATAGAGAGTAAACTTTCAGGTTTTGACGGCACCACATACTATTTCAATCACCAGAGAAAACTGGCCTCCGCCTGGGTACCGGAATATGGGCGCACCGCCCGATTGGTGCAGATGGCTGATCGCCTCTGTTACGCCGTAGAGCACAAAGACACGACCGTGCTGAACCAACAGATGAAGGAGTGTGGCACCTTGATCCAAGAGTTCAAAGAGGAGTGGCCCGCACGATTTTTCAAGCCGATTCAAGGTGTGACACGACACTCGGACGGCTTATATTGTGAATTGTACTGCACCGATTGCATACGCCTTAAAGTTCCCTACGGCAACACGTCAAACAATGACACTTGTGACGTGGTTGCCGCCATATATTCGGACAGCCTCTCGGCTTGGTCGCGCGAGCTTTTCCTGATGTACGATCTACCAGAATTTCCGACCGTGGTCATCGATAACACCCGTGACACTGCTTTCTGCGAAGCAGAGATATACAACAACCACATAATCCGGACCATCACCCTATCCGACCGGTTCTGGCGCCGCGACGTCATCCTCTCCGCCGCGATGCTGCCGCCAGGGAGATACTATTTTGTGGAAGGGCAATGGAAAAAGGAAGAATAATCTGTCCCGTTTGCGGATAAGACCGTTTGCCGGAACACCGAGAACGATAATCTCCATGATTAACAAGCGGCATCCGCGTGATACGTGGAGACATATCCGTGGTGAGCACTACCTCCGCTCCCCTTGGCCTTGGCCTGCCTGCGAGCCCTCCAACTCCATCTTCCCGAACTTGAACGACAGCCCGAACCGCACCGTCCGCGCCCGATAGCTCACACGCGTGGAGTCGCTGTAACTG
>ONCM01000043.1 GCA_900316305.1 uncultured Bacteroidales bacterium
GGAGCCGATGTCTATTCCGATGTTGAGCGTTTTATCCATAAAAAATTTGAGCGCGCGAAGATACGATTTTTTGGTTTAAGGTTTAAGGTTTAAGGTTTAGGGGTTATGGTTTGTGGGTTATGGTTTATGGGTTGGGTTATTTGGTGAGGCGGTGGGTGACGAGAAGGATGTTTTCGGATTTGCGGCGTTCGTAGAACTGTTCGTCGCATTCGGTCGGGTTCAATAGTTGTACGATGGGACCGGTGGTGAGGATGAGCAGGTTCAGGGAGATGATGTCCTCAAAGAGCAGGCGGGCGTCGATGGGTCGGATTTCGCCTCTCCCGGCGGCGCGGTCGATCTCTGCTTGCAGCTTTTCGAGAAGTTGGTTCATCTCCTCGGCCGCTTTTGTCCGGATGTCGGTGAAAATCTCCGGGTATTGTTCCATTTCCTGGAGTTGGAAACGCAAGTAATCCGCATTGTCCTTCACGAAGTCGAAGTGCTTCCCGATGGTGGCGGAGAGCTTTTCGGGGAAACTCCTTTCCGATTCGTCCCATGACATCAGGACGGATTGGCGCAGCAGGTCGATCTTCCGAAGCACCACGAATTTGAAAAGGTCTTTTTTCGTCTTGAAGTGGTAGTGCAGCAGGGGGTGCCCCACTCCGGCCCGTTTGGCGATGGCGACGGTTCTCGCCCCCGCGTATCCGTGCAGTATGAACTCTTTTTCTGCCGCATTCAGGATCTCCTCCTTTTTGTTATCGCTTTGGTTATTAGACATTTGGTCTTGGTATGAGTATAATTACTGACAAAATTGTCAGGCGGCAAAAATACATTTTTTTTTCATTGCCAAAATCCCCAAAAATGGGGATGCGCAGTTCCGTGTGAATTTGCACTTTTGCCACGTGATTTGTAAGGACGCGGGATTTGCGTTTCTACTCAATAAACGTGTGTTATGGAAAACGACGAAAATACTGGGAAAGTGCTGACGCTCGCCGATGTGCAGACCGGCGAGTACTGCGTAATCGTGCGCGTGACGGGCCACGGCAGTTTCCGTCACCGCTTGATGGAGATGGGATTTGTGCGCGGCGAGAAGGTCAAGGTGATCCGCAACGCCCCCCTGCGCGACCCCATCGAGTACGAGATCATGGGCGGCCACGTGTCGCTGCGCCGTGTGGAGGCCCGCCGCGTGGAGGTCGTCCCCGTCACTGAGGAGGTGGCCAACAACTACAGCTTCCACGGCACCGTCACCGAGGAGACCGAACGCATCCTCGGACATAAAGGCAAACGCATCCACGTCGCCCTCGTCGGCAACCCCAACTGCGGCAAGACCTCCTTCTTCAACCACGCCACCGGCATGCGCGAGAAGGTGGGCAACTACAGCGGCGTCACCGTCGATTCCAAGATCGGCTACTACCACTATCAGGATTATACCATCATGATTGCCGACCTTCCCGGCACCTACTCCCTCACCGAATACACCCCCGAGGAACGATACGTCCGCGAGTACATCATGGAGCAGCACCCCGACATCGTGCTCGACGTCGTCGATGCCTCTAACCTCGAACGCAACCTCTTCCTCACTACCCAGCTCATCGACATGAACGTGCCCATGGTGATGGCTCTCAACATGTACGACGAACTGGAGAAAAATGGCGACAAACTCGACATCGACACCCTCAGCGAGCTCTTCGGCTTCCCCATCATCCCTACGGTCTCCTCGCGAGGCACCGGCATCAAGGAGGTGATGGCCAAGGTTGTGGATCTCTACGAGAACTTGGAGGAGAACACCAAACACATCCATATCAACTACGGCACCGACTTGGAGAAGTCCATCGACATCATCAAGAAGGATATGATGGAGCATCTGGACCTTTCGGGATCCTATTCCACCCGCTACCTCGCCATCGAGCTGTTGGCCGGCGACAAGATGATCTCCGAGATGGTGGGCAAGTTTGACGATGATGGCAGTGTCGTCAAGGTGGCCGACGAGCAACGGAAACAGATCGAGAAACAGTACAATGAGGATGCCGCCACCATCATCTCCGGGGCGAAGTACGGCTTCGTGCGCGGTGCCTTGTTGGAAACCTTCACCCAAGGCGGGGATCGCGACAAGCAGCCCGCCTATTCCGCCGACAAAATCTTGACGAACAGATGGCTGGGCTTTCCCATCCTGATTTTCTTCCTCTGGTTTATGTTCCAGATGACCTTCACGTTGGGTGCTTACCCGCAGGCGTGGCTCGAAAGCTTCTTCGGCTGGCTCGGAGATGTCACCACACGGGTGTTGCCCGACGGCATCGTCAAAGACCTGCTCGTCGATGGAATCATCGCGGGGGTGGGCGGTGTCTGCTCGTTCCTGCCCAACATCCTGATCCTCTTCTTCTTTATCTCCATCTTGGAGGACACCGGCTACATGGCCCGCGCCGCCTTCATCATGGACAAGCTCATGCACCGCATGGGACTTCACGGCAAATCCTTTATACCTTATATTATTGGTTTCGGCTGCAGTGTGCCGGCCATCATGGCCACGCGCACGCTCGAAAACCGCAAGGACCGCATCCTCACCATCATCACTGTGCCTTTCATGTCCTGTTCGGCGCGGTTACCCGTCTATCTGCTCCTCATTTCCGCCTTCTTCACGAAACATCAGGGGCTGATCCTCACCTCCATCTACCTTTTCGGGGTGGTGATGGCCATTATCACCTCGCTGATTGTCAAAAAGGCGGCCTTCCAGCAGGAACGCGACCAGTTCGTGATGGAGCTGCCGCCCTACCGTATCCCGACCTTCCGCAACGCCGTCATTCACATGTGGGACAAGAGCGTGCAGTACCTCAAGAAGATGGGTACGGTCATCCTGGTGGCCACCGTCATCATTTGGGCGTTGGAGTATTTCCCGCACACCGGACCGGAGGTCGATCGTTACACGGCGCAGATCGAGAGGGTAGGGGCGGACACCACCCTGACGGAGAGCCAGCGGGAGGCGCAGATTGCGCAGCTGGAGCTCGACCGTTCGGCCTGCCAGATTGAGAACTCCTACATCGGAAAGTTCGGTCGGTTCGTCGCGCCGGTCTTCCGTCCCCTCGGCTTCGACTGGCAGATGGGGGTCTCCCTCATCACGGGTTTCGCCGCTAAGGAGATTGTGGTCTCCTCCATGGGCGTGCTCTACCACAGCGATGCGGATGCCGACGAGCACTCCTCGGCCTTGCAACAGAGTCTGCAGACCCACACCTGGAGTTCGGGCCCCGACATCGGGAAACCCGTCTTCACCCCGGCTGTGGCTTACGGGTTCATGATTTTCATCTTGCTCTATTTCCCCTGCGTGGCGGCCCTGTCGGCCATCCGTCGCGAGGCCGGTCGCCGTTGGATGCTCTTCAACCTCTTCTACACCACGAGTGTCGCGTGGGTCGCGGCGTTCTTGGTGCACCTAATCTTTAGTTAGTAGTTAGCAGTTAGTAGTTAGCAGTTAGCGGGCCGTCATATTGTGGCGGCCCGTTGTTTATGCGTTTACCCATTTTCCCGAAAAAAATTACAATTTTTCGTAAAAAAATCACTTTCCGTGTGATACATATAAAAAAATGTATATATTTGCAACTTGATTTATAATGTTATAGTATGCCATTAAAAAGGTGTCATTGCGTTGATAATCAAATGGTTGCGCCATGCCTGTCGCGTGGTGGGTTTTGCGGTTTTCTGCAAAAATCTTTCCGTGTGGCCCGAATTGTGCAACAAAATTGACAAAATGAAGGTATGATTGAGGAGGAGAAAAACTGTATTGAAACGAACCATACTATATATTGTAATAATGAATGATGAGATAAATGAGATAATTGCTTTAGAGAAATAAAAATAAAAATAAGTAATAATAAAACAAAAAACGATGAAAAAGATTTTAACCCTTTTCGCGATGCTCCTGGTGACAGCGAGCACGCTGTTGGCCCAGACGCCAAAGCTCAGCTACCAGATGGTGGTGCGAAACAACGAAGCCCAGAAAGTTGGCAAGTTCAACCAAAAGGATCTGGTCTATTCTACTGAGTTGACCGGTAACATCAACATCCTTGTGGCTACGAATGGCAATTATGCCCCGGCGGCTTCCGGTAATTTCACGGCAACCACGAACATGAACGGTATGCTCTCCCTGACAATTGTCGGTAGTGATGACCAGACTCAAGGAAATGGTATTGTGAAGTTGGACAAAAAACTCCGCGACATCAATTGGAACCAGGCTAAGATTGTGGTGGGTATTGGTACCTATGGTATTAACGACACCATGCCGGTCTATCCCGTGCCTTACGCTCTCAGCGCGCTCAACCACGACAGTACTCTTTCTACCAAAGCCATCTGCCTTTACATTAGCGAATCCACCGTTGAAGATGTGGATACCATCTACAAGACCATCATGGCCAACAATGAACTCCATGAAGCTATCGACTCTGCCATCGTATTCTATATTAAGAATAACAGAACGGCTGTCAAGAATCTGATTTTCCACTTCCTCGGACAACTTAATACGGATGACCTGAACGAAGCATACGCCGAATACAAAAAGAACAAGCAACTTGACTCCGCCCTTGTGGACACGATCAAGAACTATATTATTAACCATCCTCAAATTGCCAAAGATATCTTTTTGACCTATGTTAGCCAAGCGAATGCTAACGATGTGAAAAGTGTTTTTAATGCTATAGACGAAAATCCCAACGCTGACCAAATTGCTGATACAATGGTCACGATTATTGCCAAATATCTCACTACCCATAAGGATCTTGTCTGGAGAGGTGTGAAGAAAGTGATGAACACGATTACGGTTGATGAGATGGATGTTGCATTCCAATACCTCAAGGGCCAATATGATGGCAATTTGACCGAGAATACGATTATTTATACCACTATGCGTGACACACTGGATAAACTCATCCAGAAATTCCTTGACGATAGCCTCTATATCACCTGCAAGGACTGTGACACGGTTGACCTCTGTCAATTATTGGCACGCATCGTATCTCTTGAAAACTCCGAGTTCATCTCTTGTCCTGAACTTGGAAAACTGGATTCCATTCCTGGCAATTCCAACCCTGGCACTACCAACTATGTTTATACGTTGACTGATACGCTTAAAAATAATGCATTTCACGTGAACATCCCGGTTAACAAAGATAGTCTTATGTTTGTGTTGACCTATCCCGGCACTCAATATAAGCCCGATACCATCGCAGCATCTTTAGTGCAAGACAGCGTGATGAAAGCCGAGGTGGATTTCCAATATTACACAAACAACAAGGGTCAGAAGATTGATGTTAAGGCTGTGTTCAAAGCTAGATGTATTCCTTCTCCTCAAACGAGCAACACGCTTCATTTCGTGTTCCCGCTCGAATGTCCTCAAGTGGATACTTTGTATCTTATTGCTGAATACAACAAAGCAGCTAATCTGAAAAAATACAGTGGTATTCAGCTGACCGGTAGAGTGAACTGCAACTATCCTGAAAAGATTGATTCCGTTGGTTTCATTGTGGAATATAAGGATTATGACGGCGTTTCTACGAAATCAGATACCCTTTTGGTCAACAAAGAAAAAATCACGAATCAGAATCTCTTTGTGGACACTCTTGATATGAGTTATTGCTCCAAGACTGTGACCGTGACAGGTTTCGTGAAGTGTGACGGAGAAATCTATGCTACTGGTGGTACTTCTGATTGGCCTAATGTTGTGTTGAATTTCAAAGTTCGTGGTCCCGAGCTCCATATCCTGAGTTCAGATCCTAACAACGAATACCATGCTTTCGCCGATCCCATTGTGCTTGTTGCAAGAGACAGTTTCGAAGTAGGTACCGGCGCATCTGTTTGTAGCCTCTCTGTAGGTAAGCACCGCATTGAAGAAATTGTTACCGCTTGTAGCTCTTTAATCGAAGATTACAATATGGGTTCACTTGACTTCTATTGGAAGTATGCAAATGCTAACGATACCCTTTTGAAACAGAAAGACACGCTTCTCGTTGCTCCCGAAAAAGACACCACTTACGTGGCTTGGATGGAAATGACTTGGAACAATGCTACCTGTAAGATTTATGACACCGTGTCCATTAAGTATATTCCTTACGTGTGTAAAGATACCCTTGTCGCCAGCGAAGATACGCTCATTGGACCGAAGGTTAAGATTTCTTCCGATCATGTGAATAATCTCTGTCTTGGTTCCCACGATGTGATCACGCTCGCTTCCACTTCATTCCTGCTTGCCGATACCACTACTCCTAAGGACAATAAACTTGACACTATTTATCTTAAGGATGTGAAGAAGAATGTCAACTTCTATGACGGTATTATTGATTCTGTCGCATACGATTGGTTTGACACTCTGGGCCATGCCATTACGGCCACTGGCACGAACAAGGATACCCTCAAGATGACGGTTGACCGCGATTCTGTCATTGTCTGCAGACTTACGGTCAAGTTTAGCAATGACACCATTTGTGAGAAGAACGACACTATCACCGTTAGATACAAATTTGTCTGCGGAGATGATATGAGAGATATCCAAGGAAACAAGTATGGTACCATTGATGTGAACGGCTATTGCTGGACCAAAACCAATATGCGCTCTACGAGAAAAGCCGATAATAGTGGCGACATTAAGTTAGGTGCCCCAACTCCTACGGAAACTATTACCAATGGCTCTGCCAAGTACTACAACGTTTCAACTATTCTTGTTCCTCCTTATCATGCAGATGACCTCGGTTACCTCTACAACCATGCTGCAGCTGACAGCCTTTGTCCTGAAGGTTGGCATTTGCCGACCGACGAAGAATGGCAAAAACTTGAACAATATGTTGATACCTTGGGTACAGGTTCCAATACTACGATTACTTTTGGTGACTCCGCTATGACTACTTATGCGAAGTACATTGTTGTACCTGGTGACTTCTCCTGGTTCAATACCACCAGTGCTGATGACAAGATTCATTTTAATGCTTATCCTGCTGGTGCCCGCCAATTGTCCACATTGGTTCCGCAAGGTGTAGGTATGTACGGTTATCGTCTTGCTGGTTTCTGGACCGCAACGGCACAACCTAATACTACTGACAAGTATTATGCACGCGTTATTGATCCCACCTCAATCGGTGAGAAGATACTCCGTGACGGTGTCAACCATGCTATCGGTTTCTCTGTCCGTTGTGTGAGAGCTAATAACTAATCATTTGTGCGTTGCGAATACATTAATCGATAATAAGAAAAAAATAACGATATGAAAAAGAATCTTTTGATTATGATGATGATGGTCCTGTGCGCGGGCTTTGTGTCGGCGCAGACCATCAACACTGTCCGCGGCTTCGTGCCAGGCGGCAGTACAGGTGCAGACGACAACGCCACATACGTGGTTATCGGCCAGCCCTTCTCCATGATGAGTGTGGCCAATGCCGATGCTCAGACCGAGGTGATGGTTGGTCTTGCTCAGATGCAATTGATCACGGACACCACCATGACCGTGGTTGGCTACAAAGACGGCTACCATGAACATGGTCTTGACCTCAATGCACAAGAGCTTCTCGAAGCCCTTGATGATCTCTCCACCTGCTCAAACGGTGAAGTTGAGGGTTATATGGGTTTCCTGAATTTCCAGAAACCTAACCTTGCCCACAACAACGACAATTTCGAGTATTACTACGACTCCCTCTTTGTCGTGAAGGTCTTCATTTGTCCCGATTCCACTACTGATGCCGCTGGCAACAAGTATGAGGTTATCGCCCTCAACGAAAAGTGCTGGATCAACAGCAACCTGCGTACCACGGTGGCTTGCGGTGGTGGCAGTGTCGAAGGCATGATTTACAATTCTGAGCTTAACGAGGTGACGGAAGATATGCTTCCCACCTACGGTATGCTCTATACCTTTGCTGCCGCTACGGGTGCTGCCAATAATGCTGACGGTGTTCAATGTGACGAGGAAACCGGTTACCTGCAGGGTATCTGTCCTTGCAATTGGCACCTGCCCACTGCAGAGGAAATGGCTCCCCTGTTCGTCCTTCCGGCCGAGAATCTTCGTGTGAACGGCAACTGGATTGTGGAGGGTAACAACAACCTTACCGGTTTCTCCGCAGAACCTGCTGGTTTCTATAATTCCACTTCCCAACGTTTCGAGGGCTTGCTCACCGAAACCGATTATTGGATGATCAACTGCGAGAAACTCAACGAGCCCATTCAGGATGTCTTCCAACTGATTTATTCTTGTAACACCCCGCTGAAACCCCAGCACTCTTCCGAGGATGCTCTCAGCGTGCGTTGTGTGTATGACATCGTCCGCGAGTTTGACAATTGCGAGAACCCGACTCCGCAACCGACCCCGACTCCGGATCCACCGACTCCGACTCCTTCTGAGTGTTCTTTGTCAGTCACCGTTCAACCCTCCACTACTTCGGCTAAGAGCATCACGGGTACTGTCACGGGTACTCTTGAGAATATCGCTGAAGCTACGGTTTCTGTTACATCCTATACAGTTCTTAACGCTGTTGAGCCCGTTGAAGTTGTTCCTGCTCAAACCTATCCACTTACAGTAAATCAACAAGATGGTACTTTTTCTTGGACTTATGCCCCCGAAGGTATGGGAGACCAGCTTCAGGCAATCACTGGTTATGTGACTGTTACTGGTAATGCAGATAATTGTGGTGATACGAAAGAATTTAACACGGCTACGACCCCGACACAAAATACGTGCGCATCTCTGACTAATATCACTTCTTATGGTAGTGACTTGTTTTTCAAAGCTGATGTTGTAGATGCTGATGAAAATACAAGTTTCAAAATTTCATACAGAGCTGTTTATAATGGAGTTGAAGCTGCAAATTCTGGTGTTGTAGAAAATGTTCCTTTCCCTGATAATACATTAAATTGGTCATATGTTGATTATGAGGGTAATTATGCTAGTATTAGAAATAAATTGATTTCTGTTAATTGTACCATCTATGTTTATAATGCTAATGGCGAGTGCACCAGTTATCAGGAGACTGTTTATCAAGCACCTGATTGCCCTGTTCTTTCTCAGATTACGATTGGAGATAATTATAGTTATTCAGCAACTATTTCCAACTATGATTTAAATGCCGGTGCTTTTTATGCAGAATATCGCGTATATCAAGTTGGCGCTACTGCTCCCATTGATCCTGCCGTATATGAACAGAATCTTACATTAACTCAAGGTGACCAAAGCGGCGTTATGAACGTTTCTGGCCATATGTCTGATGCTATTCTCGGTCAATACGATCAGATATCTAAAATTGAAGTCTTCCTTGTCTATGCCCCGAGTGATCTTTTTGGTCAATGTAATGGAGATGAAGTGTATGCAACTATTTATGAGGCTACTCCCGCACAAGAAGTTACTTGTCCTACCATTACCAATTTAACTGCGACGTTAACTACGGTTGGCTGCGAATTTGTAATTAATGAATACGATGCTGATTATATTGTCGAAGTAGTTTATACCTACTCTAATCAATCTTGGACTGATAACAATCCCACTGTCGTTCCTGGCGATAATAATACTGCTACGGTCACTTCTACTTACGGTGGTACTCCATACGGTGACAATGCGTTGTATGCTACGGTTAGAGTGAATACCGTCAATGCTAATTGTGGTAATAATCATATTGTTACTTCTGATCAAGTTGAGATTGTTCCGTCAAATGAGCAAACTGGTTTCCTTTGTCCTGAAGGAAGTGTTGATTCTTACACAAGTACCTCTTTCACTGTGACGTACACGGATTATCAACAAGTTTTGGATAATAATGCCTCTGGTAATCCTTATTTCATTATTCATTATACTAACGATTACGAATCAAATCCTATATACGAAACTAACCCGAGTAATGGTGTTGAGTTTGTTTTTGGAGACATCAACCTTGATGAAGTAGAATATTTTAAGTATTTTATCCCAGCCAGTGTTAAAAGCGAGTATCAATATGCTTGTCCAGATATTGCAAATTCCGGTTACATTACTGGCACTTGGACCCCGAGCAATTAATGAGTAGTTTTTTTCAAAGATAATTAATAATAATAAAAACAATAAAACAATGAAAAAGATTTTAACCTTTTTAGTGATGCTCCTCTGCAGTGTGAGCATGCTTATGGCCCAGAACGCAGCAATAGTTCTTGAGCCTGGTACACAACCAGACGTGGTAGATCAACCTACTGCCCCCAAGGCTATGTTCCCTTATCAGGCCGTTGTTCGTGATATGACCAACGAGCGCAACTTGGTTGTCAACGACACGGTGAAGATTGTGGTGAATATCCAAGCCCAGAACTCCAATGAGGTTCTCTATACAGAGACCTTTGAGAAAGTTCCGACTAACTTCAACGGTTTGGTTTCCATCGTTCTCGGTAAGAACGAACAGGCTCCCAAAGCCCTTTCTGAGATTGATTGGAGTACGTCTCCCATCATTGTTTCTACTTTCTCCAAAGGTGGCGAAACGATTTCTGTCGTTGAGACCCCTGTGATGGCTGTTCCTTACGCTTTGCAGGCCGACAACGCTCCCGTGGAACTCACCACGAAGGAGATTTGCCGTTACCTCGCTGATCCCAGCACCAAGAAGTCCAGCGTTGACTCTGTGATCGCTGCTTTGGTTAACAATACGGAAGTCAGCCAGCGTGTTAAGGACACTATCATCAATTACATCAAGACCCAAAAGGCTACTGTGAAGGAACTCGCTTACTACTTCCTTAGCCTTGCTACTCCTGAGGATCTTTATGATGCCCTCAACCACACTCCTGCCGCTGTGAAGAGCGCTGCCAAGGACACGGTGATCAACTACATCAAGGCTCACAAGGACGAAGCTATGGACATCTTGGCTGCTTATCTCAAGCAAGTTGACAAAAACGATGTCGGTGAGGTTTTGTCTGCTATTCAAGATAATCCCAATGCCGAAGAAATTCGTGACACTCTTGCCAAGTATTGTTTCAACTATATTATGAACCACAAGGCTCTCGTCTGGAAAGGTTATCGTATCTTTGTTGACAGTCTTAAGGTTAATGAATTTGAAACTGCATACAATTATTTCAAGACTGCTCAAAACGGTGCCCTGTATAACTATTGGGTGACGAAGTTCAATGGTTATATGAACAACTACCTTACCACGAACAAATACCTCAGAGGCGTTTGTGAAAATGATACGGTTACTTTCTGCCAAGTGCTTGAGCGTGTCGTTTCCCTTGAAAATGCTATCAGCACGTGTCCGAGAATTGACCGCGTTACCGCTACTAAGAATGCTGCTGGTGATAAGATTACGGTTACCGTGAAATTGAAAAATGTTGATTATGTTGCTACGACTATACCGTTTAGCATTACTTTTGAAAATGTGACTGATTGCTTGTCTGAAGATACTCATGGTTATGCTGATGGTGTTTATACTTATACTTATAACTTTAACAATGTTGCATGTGAAACAGGAATTCCTGCCGATGCTAAAGTTACTGTTCATTTGACTATCCAACCCACTGACGAGTGTCCTGCTGCTCCCGATATGACGGTTAGCGTTCAGTAATTGAACAGTATTAATTATAGAGAAAAAACGGCTTCGCAGTGCGGAGCCGTTTTTTTTTTAATGTAGAATGAAGAATGTAGAATGTAGAATTATGAATTATGAATTATGAATTATGAATGATGAATGATGAATTATGAATGATGAATTATGAATAATTTTTGATAATTTGTGGGGGTTGGGGGTAATTCATGTTTATCGTTATTTCTTCTGATTTTTGCGATATGTGAAAACATTTCTAATATAAACTTATAGACGATGAATAGAACAGAAACCAGATGAGGCTCACTGGTGAGGAGCCTTTACGATGGCGGTGCCGGAGCAACCGCTGGCGTTCTGACCGAGACCGATTACAACCTGTTGCGTTGCTTCTAAAGCTCTCGGATGGAAACTGCGAAACCGCCGCAGGGGGCCATCCGGAGTTTCAGGACGCTCTTGGAGGTCACTTTCTTCTTGCTGATGGTGTAGGCTTGCGGGTTGTACTTTAATTCTGAATTATGAATTATGAATTCTGAATTATGAGTGCGGAATTCGGAATCGTCGGGGAGACCGCAGGCATCGGGGGCGTCGGCGTAGATGGTGGCTTCGTATTTCACGCCGGGTTTCAAGAAATCCAATTTGAATTCGACTTCGCGCGGGGTCTCGTCGGTGATGCCGCCGACGTACCAGACATCGCGCGGGGTTCGGGATTGTAGAGACGTTTCAGGAAACGTCTCTACGGAATCGGGAATCGCATAGACAAACCGTGTCGCGTTGGAAATCACGCCCTTTTTACCGTCAGCCAACGTTCCCACGCCGTCTGCCGCCTTGTTTAGCGAGGAGATCTTCGGGTGACGGGCTGTCACGATATACGAGCCGGGTTCGGCCATGATGTAGATGGAGGTGTCCCAATCGACGGCCACGTCCTTGATAAATTGGAAGGCATCCATGTAGGGTTCGTAGTGCTCGGGGAAGTCGGCGGCCATCTGCAGCGGCGAATAGAAGGTGACGTAGAGACCGAGCTGGTTGCAGATGGTGATGTTCATAAGCTCTGTGCTCCAGGGGGCGTTCTTGCTCATGTCTGGCTCAAAGATGCCGGGGGTGTAGTCCATCGGACCGCCCTGCAGTCGCGTGAAGGGCAGGATGGTGGTGTGACCGGGATGGATGCGGCCGCGGAATTCGGTGCCCATGGCGCTTTCGTTGCCGATCATGTTGGGCCACGTGCGGCAGAGACCCGTCGGGCGCACCGCCTCGTGCGCGTTGACCATAATATGGTGTTTGGCGGCCTCCACGATAGCGTAGTGGTAGTGGTTGTTGATGGGCTGGCTGTAGTGACCCTCGGCGAACGGGATGATGGTGCCCACGTAACCGCTCTTCACCGCGTCGTAGCCGTACTGGTTCATCAGATTGTATGCCTTCTCCATCCATCGCTCGTAGTTCACCGTTGAGGCGGAACTTTCGTGGTGCATGATGAGCCGGATGCCCTTCTTGTGGGCGTATTGGTTCAAAGCCGGCAGGTCGAAGTCGGGGTAGGGGGTGATGAAGTCGAAGACGAAGTCCTTCTGTTTGCCGTACCAGTCTTCCCAGCCGACGTTCCACCCTTCGATGAGTAGCGCGTCGAAGCCGTTGGCTGCCGCGAAGTCGATATAGCGGCGCACGTTGGCGTTGTTGGCGCCGTGGTTGCTGTTGGGCTTGGCATGCTCGAAGTCAGTTTCGCCAATCTTCACTGACGGGAAATCGCTAGTATAAGACCAGCTGCTCTTGCCGGAGATCATCTCCCACCACACGCCCATGTACTTCACGGGGTGAATCCACGATACGTCCTCGAGGGCGCAAGGCTCGTTAAGGTTGAGGATGAGGCGCGAGGCGAGCACGTCGGTGGCCTTTTCGCAGACCATGATGGTGCGCCATGGGGTGTGGCAAGGGGCCTGCAGACGACCTTTATAGCCGGCGGCGTCGGGGCAGAGGAAGGTGCGGAATTTCATGTTCTGTGGGTCAAAGTCGAGGTGCATGGTTGGGAAATCGAGAGTGGCGGCTTCGTGGATGTTGAGATAGAGGCCGTCGTCGGTTTTCATCTGCAGGGCGGTCTGCACTCCAGTTTTGGAGAAGGCCGTCCAGGGCCAGCCGCCGTTCTTATGGCTGGCTTCCCACAGAGCGGGAATCTCCGACAGTCGCGATTCGGTGTAGTTGTACTCCTGCGTGTCCAGATCGCCGGGAATCCACCAGGCGGTGTGGTCGCCAGCCATCGCGAACTCGGTCAGTTCCTCCTTAATCCAGAAGCAGACGAGGGCATTCTCCATCGGGAATTCGTAGCGGAAGCCGAGTCCGTCGTTGTAGAGCCGGAAGCGGATCTGCATCACGGTGGGCTTCTTCTCGGTGGAATGGTCCATGCTTTCCACGGAACCGACAGGTTGTTCGAGGGTCACCAGCATCTCGTTGTAGTGGTTGCGGATGTTCGCTTCCTCGCCCCAGACGGGGTGCCACACCTCGTCGAAGGTGCTACGCTTGACGTCTTTGAGTACGAAAGCATGCGCCAGATCGTCGCGCCATTCGAGGGTGAAACCCATGCGAGAGGGCAGCACAACGGCTTTCCCATTGCGGTCGAGCGCGTATTGCGGTTTGCCGTCCACCACTGCGAACTTGAGTTCGAGCTGGTGGTCAGGACTTTGCAACGTCAGCGCATTTGCCGGCATGGCGGGAGCGGGTGTGCTTGTTTGGGCGAAGACTTGGAATGTGAGTACCAAAGCCATAATCAAGGGGAGATAAAGATGTTTCATATTATGCATATTTGGTTAATATTCTTCTAAAAGCCACTTCCATGCTGGAATGACTTCAATGGTTCCGTATTTGTCTTCTAACGTGCCTTCTTCATCGTATGTGATGATGATGCGGCGGCGACATGGGTGTACCTGAGGTAGTTTGCCGAGTGCGCTGGATTCTCTGTGCAGGGTATCTGGATCAGCGATGGAGTGAGCAACTTGGATGGCGAGTTCGTCGTCAGGCACGTAAAAGTCCACTTCGATATGCGCGTTGTAAAAAAACACGCGCTCGTTATCCTCATCGTGACCGTATTTGCGGAAAAGAGAGAGCGCTACCATGTTCTCAAGCAAAATCGTTTCGCAATCCATCAACTGGAGTGACAAAATGCCGTTGTCAATGAAATAGTACTTGCAGATACTCTCCTTTTCAGCAAAAGCTGATGCGATGTTCCTCAGTCGCAACAACAGCCACGCATCTTCGGAAAAACTTATATAGTTTGATACTGTTGGTACGCTGATTTTGCCCGAAACACTTGACAGGATCTTGGAAATCCGGTTGTAGGAAATGGGCTGCATGACGCTTTCAGCCATTTTCTTGAGCATCAGTTGTAGAAGCCGTGGGTTGGAAATACCGTTACGCTGAATAATGTCCCCAAGGTATATTTTCTGATAGACGCTTGAAAGGTAGCCCCTTTTGACGGGCAGATGGATGGATTCGGGCAAGCCTCCCCAGATGAAATATTCGCGATATGCGTTCATGAAACGGCCTTTGGATTCAGTGGCCGTGAGTGACATTTCATCGAAAGGGACATGCAAATACGACAAATACTCTTGGAAACTGAACGGATACACCTCTACAGGCAGGTATCGTCCCCCCAAAGTGGCCATGATTTCCTTTGAAAGCATCTTGGCGTTGCTGCCCGTGATGAATACGCTGTATTTCTTGTCAGCAAGGTTGCGGGCGAACTTTTGCCATCCTTCGATATTTTGCATCTCATCGAAAAATAGCATGGGACGTTTGCCATACATCTCCTGATGACACTCCAGAATAAGATTGAAATCATCTGCCGTAAAACCTTCTAATCGGGTGTCCTCAAAATCCAAGTACAACATATCGGCCCAAGAATGACCGTCATGAAGCATCTGGTGCATCTTCTGGAAGAGGAGGAAAGATTTCCCCGAACGTCTCACCCCCACAAATACCTGCAACGGGAAATTGTCCAAATCGTACCGACGAGGAAAAATAATATACTGCTCCACATCCTTTTGGTTGTCAAGGAGAACTTGCTTTAATGTGTTTCTTGCTATGGCCATAATAGCTAATGCATTTTATTAAACGACGTCTTATAAAACGCTGCAAAAATATAAAATTCTATTTAACAAAACAAGAGGCTTCGTTTTTTTAAACAAAAAATTGTACTTTTGCGCCCTTAATTACGAGATACACATTTATGGACAATACGAAACCCAGAGTCAGATTTGCGCCGAGTCCCACGGGACCGCTGCACATTGGCGGCGTGCGCACCGCATTGTATAACTACCTGTTTGCCAAGAAGCACGGCGGCACGTTCCTGCTGCGCATCGAGGACACCGACCAGACCCGCTTTGTTCCGGGTGCGGAGGAGTACATCGTGGAGGCCTTCCGGTGGCTGGGCCTGAAGTTCGACGAAGGTGTGGGCATCGGTGGCGAATACGGTCCCTACAAGCAGTCGGAACGCAAGCCGATGTACAAGCCTTACGCTGAGCAGCTTGTGCGCGACGGCTGGGCTTACTACGCTTTCGACACCCCCGAATCGTTGGATGCTAAACGCAAAGAGGCTGAAGCGCAGAAGAAGACCTTCCAGTACGACGCTTCCACCTGCATGTCAATGGTGAATTCGCTGACTTTGAGCGCGGAAGAGACCGAGAAACGGCTTGCTTCCGGCGAACCCTTCGTGGTGCGTTTCAAATATCCCGCCGACACTGATATCCACGTTCACGACCTGATTCGTGGCGAGGTGGTGATCAACTCCAACCTTTTGGACGACAAGGTGTTGTATAAGTCCGACGGAATGCCGACCTACCACTTGGCCAACATCGTGGATGACCACACGATGAAGATCACGCACGTGATTCGTGGCGAGGAGTGGCTGCCTTCTGCCCCGCTGCACGTGATGTTGTATAAGGCGTTCGGTTGGGAAGCCCCGCAGTTCGCCCACCTGCCGCTGCTGCTCAAACCCGATGGCAACGGCAAACTCAGCAAGCGCGACGGCGACCGTCTCGGATTCCCCGTTTTCCCGTTGGAGTGGCACGACCCCAAGAGCGGCGATGTCTCCTCAGGTTATCGCGAAAGCGGATATCTCCCTGACGCTGTGGTGAATATGTTGGCGTTGTTGGGCTGGAACCCTGGCACCGACCAGGAAATCTTCACTCTCGACGAGATGGTGGATTTGTTCTCCTTGGAGAAAATCAGCAAGTCGGGCGCGAAATTCTCCCTCGACAAGGCCAAATGGTTCAACCACGAATATATCCAGATGAAGTCCGCGCAGGAACTGGCACCCTATTTCACCAAGATTCTGGACGAAAAGGGCATCACCTACACGGAGGATTATCTCCTGAAGGTTATCGATTTGATTAAGGATCGTCTCAACTTCATCCCTGATTTTTGGGAGCAGGCCGGTTACTTTTTCGTGGCCCCGACCGAGTACAGCGCACAGGATCTGAAGAAGCGTTGGAAAGAGGGTACGGGCGAAAAACTGCGCGTCATTTTGCAGTTGTTGGAGCAGGATGAGGTTTTCGACATGCAGGCTGCCCATGACCGCGTGATGGAGCACATCAAGGCCAACGAGTGGAACATGGGCGCTGTTCTCAACAGTCGGAGAATCGGTCTCGTGGGTGCCGCCCGCGGTCCCGAACTCTTCACGATGATCAACGTTCTCGGTTTGGCGGAAACCCGCAAGCGCACCGAGGCAGTGATTAAGGCCGTCGAGGGGTGAAATGGTTATTGGTTATTGGTTATTGAAGCCTTGATAATAATGTAGAGACGCGCCATGGCACGTCTCTACATTTCGTTTAAACGTATGTTATTCGGTCTGTAGAGACGTTTCATGAAACGTCTCATGAAACGTCTCTACGTGTGTAATTATCCGTTGTCAGAAATGGTAAGCCAACCGGAAACCTCCGTTCAAAGAGGATAAACTGATAGAGGGGCTCCAACCGAGCTGAGGACTATATTGTGCGCCCAACAAGACCAGATCGACGGCCATGTCCACGTTTTCGCTGACGCGGAAGCGGAGGCTCGGGCGCAATCCCACCTGGCAGAGTTTGAGCTCGTCGGTGAATTCGAATCCCCCTAAGGCGTAAAGGTCCACGAAGATGCTCTCGTTGTGCCACACGCAGGCGCGGACGAAAGGTTCTGCAATGCCAGTGATGGCAAAATAGTCGTCCCGGCCTGCACAAATGACGGCTCCTAAACCTGAGCCCAAAGCAACTCGGTCGTTAAACTCATAGCCGACCCAGGCCTCGCCGGAAGCCATGAAATAGCCACGGAATCCGAGGCCGGCCGAACCTCCGAAAAACCATCCGTTTTGTGCTTTTGACACGAAAGCTGCACACAATAGCAGCGCGATAAGTAAACTTTTCTTCATTTCAATGCATTTTTCGGTGATTAATCGACTGCAAGGCCTCCTTGTGCCGTCTCTTTATACAGGCTGGGCAGGTCTTTGCCGGTCAGTTTCATGGTTCTCACCACCTTGTCGAAGCTGATGCGGTGTTTGCCGTCGGACATCATGGCGAAGAGGTTGGCGTCGAGGGCGCGGAGGGCGGCGAAGGCGTTGCGTTCGATGCAGGGGATCTGCACGAGGCCGCAGATGGGGTCGCAGGTGAGTCCGAGGTGGTGTTCTAGTCCCATCTCGGCGGCGTACTCAATCTGTTGCGGGGAGCCGCCGAAGAGCTGGTTGGCAGCGGCGGCGGCCATGGCGCACGCGGAGCCGATCTCGCCTTGGCAGCCCACTTCCGCTCCTGACACAGAGGCGTTTGTGCGGATGATGTTGCCAAAGAGTCCGGCGGTGGCCAGACCGCGAAGAATGTATTTGTCGTTATAGTCGTGGTTCTGCTTGAGGTGATAGAGCACGGCCGGCAGCACGCCCGACGAGCCGCAGGTGGGCGCGGTGACAATCAGTCCGCCTGCTGCGTTCTCCTCGGAAGTCGCCAATGCGTAGGCCGACACGAGGCAGCGGCCCTGCAGCGAGGGCTTGTAGCTCATGGCCTTCACGTAGTATTGCGTGGCCTTCCGCCGCACGTAAAGTCCGCCGGGCAGCACGCCGTTGTTTTGCAGTCCGTTCACGATGGTTTTCTGCATCACCTCCCAGCGTTCCGCGAGGAAGTCCCAGATGTCGGGATCCTCGTGCTGCTCCACGTACTCCCAGAAGTTGAGGCCATATTTTTCCACATGCTCCACGATTTCTGTCATGCTGTTCTCCTCGTAGCGTTCCTCGTGGTCCATCACGGAGTTTTCGTCGGCCAGCTCGCCGCCTCCGATGCTGTAGATTTTCCATTGGTCGGTGACCTCCTCGCCCTTGAGCGATTCGAAGAGCATGGCGTTGGTATGGAATTCGTGCTGTATTTCGGGTTTCCAGACGATTTCGGTGGGTTTCGGCGAAAGGGCGTCGATGATGGTTTTGTCGGTGAAGTGGCCCTTGCCGGTGGCCGCGAGGCTGCCGTAGAGGGTCACGCGGTAGCCGCTGGCGTCGGGGGTTCTCTCTTTGAAGATTTCGGCCGCGCGGTGCGGTCCCATGGTGTGGCTGCTCGACGGCCCGTAGCCGATGCGGAATATTTTCTTGATGGATTCCATAATGACGGTCTCTAAAATGTGAAAGTGCAAAAGTACATTATTTTCGGACGCACTGTCCCTATTTCCAGAACTCCACCCACTTTCTCTCCTCCTCGGTGAACCCCTCCATGTCGCCTTTGTAGGCTGGATTCGGGAGGTACCAATCAGTGGATTCGGGATTCGGGAGGTACCAATCAGTGGATTCGAAATAGTCTTGCAACGCCTTAGTCTTGAAGATGTAGCCTCGGTAGGCGAAGGGCAGGTTTTTCAAGATGCGCTTCAGTTCAGTAGTAACGAGTGTGTCAATACTGTGATTGTATATGATGCTGTCGTTGGTGAAGGCTATCGACATCTCGTTGTTATAAATGGAGAGGATTTGTGGAAAAGGATAGTATTGGGAGGCCAAAGCGTACTTCTGCAATTCGCCAGTGGCAAAATCCTCATTGCCTTCAACAGTCCAGTCGATAAAAGACCAGATACGAAGTTTCTCAATAGTCAATTCGCCTTCGGGGTGGAAATTGGCCTTGCGGAAAGAGACGCCACCCTCTTGGATATGGAATACAGGACTGGACAACTTTGCGGGGGGATCATTGTTATCCCAAACCCAAGTGCTGTCAATCGTGACTTTCCCCCGTCCGTTGATGACCCATTCGTCTGCGCTTTTGAAGAAATCAGGGTGAACCATAAACGACTCGCGATTGCCCATATTGATAAGCAGCAAGAAGTCGTCGATCTGGTGGTTGGCCCAGCGGTTAGCCGCAGTGAGGATATAGGGGAAGTAATACTCGTCGCCAGCCGAAAAAGAGAGGTCATACTCGTAGGTGTGTTGGATGATGTTCAGTCCTGGACGGAATTTTGTCTTGAAATGATAGACATAGTCTATCGGAATGCTCGGATAATCCCATACGGCCATAGTATCCATAATCTGTTGCCTTGTCCATCCCTGGATATTGCCGTTACGGTAGTAAGGCGGTGTGGTCGGGTATTTCTCCTCGTCATAGCGTACACTGCTCACGTTGGTCACTTCGAAAGGGAGCGGTTCACCATTCATATAGACCTTGAAGTTGCGGATGTGCGGCTGAAAAGGAAGAATGTTTTCGAAGTCTTTCATATCGTTGTAGGGTGACATCGCCTCGAATCCGACCAGCAGTTCCTTCTCGCCCACGGGGTTGAAGAACTCGTAATAGACGGTCACCTCAATGTGGTCGCCCACGCGGTTGAGGGTCAGCACCTCCTTCTTCACGCTGATGTCGGTCTCAGTGATCGGGATCAGCTGGTTGCCGGAAGCGTAGAAGACACCGTCGTTGGCGGTGGCGAAAAGTGCTGATAGACAGCAGAATACGGCGATAATAATTCTTTTCATCATTGTTTTTATTTAGAGTGGCAAAGATAAGAAAAACGTTTGACACACTTAAGTCGTTATGCCAATTGGCAATTTATTAATCAACCGTTGTTGAACATGTCACAGTGCCATTGTGCGGGATTATTTAGGATGTAATTTGAGATTTTCGTAAATGCGTTTGTGTTTCGGATTATGTGTTCATGATAATTTCGTTGCCATACCGGAAATCCGATTTGTTTTGTCACGGCGGATTTGAATCCCCGAACAATTGACCCCAACGTTTTTGACGGTGACCGTAGGGGCGTATCGCATACGCCCCTATCTTTTACGTCGCATACGACGTTGTTGGATGTTAGGCCGTCGTCGGGTGTATTTGATTGCGGCGTATGTATTTGGGGCGTATGCGATACGCCCCTACGGCAAATTTCGATAATGGCATGAAAATGATTGGGCATAACGATATATTCATGGAGGATCACCTCGCCTCGTCTTATGTTGATGGTGTTTAACCATTCATTCTTTACAATTACCCCTTTTTCGCTCAAAACCATTTTACCATCAACGACATGGCCGAAATAATGATTTCTGTCTTTTGTGCAAATGGTGATGAAATACAATCCATCGGCGGAATAATCATATCCTTTTAATCTGATACTACGGCGGTGGTGAAATGTATGCGTTTGTGGCGTATGCGTTTGTGGCGTATGTGTTTGGGGTGTATGCGATTGGGGCGTATGCGATACGCCCCTACGGGGGGATTGCGCGATTGTTTTCATAATTTTTAATTTTGTTTTTAACATTGCAAAAATACATTTTTTCTGATTGTGTACACTCTCTCCTCCGAAATTTTTTTTCTCAACGAATACAATATATAACTAATTTTTTCGTTGTATGATTAAAAAATAAATTATATCTTTGCCGCGCCGTTTTGATGATGAATGGGGAGATGAATGGGCGATGAATGATACGATGATGTGATGATACGATGATGCGATGAAACGATGAATGATTCGATGAACATTAACCAATAAAATATAACGATATGAAAGAATTAACCAAAGCAGAAGAACAGGTGATGCAGGTGCTGTGGCAAATCAAACAGGGATTCGCTGCCGACATCATCGCCAATTTCCCGGAACCGAAGCCGGCCTACAACACCATGCTGACCGTGGTGCGCATTCTCGAAAAGAAGGGGTTCGTGTCGCACGAGACCTTCGGGAAGTCGAACCGCTACTACCCGTTGGTGAGTAAGGAGCAGTACTCGGAGTCGTTCATGCAGCAGTTCGTGCGCAACTACTTCGACAACTCCTTCAAGTCAATGGTCTCCTTTTTCGCTAACAACCAAGATATTACGTTGGAAGAGTTGGACGACATCCGTCGCATGATCGATGCCGTTCCGCAAAATGATTCACCCTCAAAAACCGAATAGTCATGAAAACGATCCTTTTTTCCGCCATCGCTATGGCACTGTTTTTCGGTTTCTATTGGCTGACGCTGCGTCGGAGCAACCTGTTCCACTTGCGCCGGTTCTACCTCGTGGGCACGTTGGCGCTTTCGTTGGTGCTGCCGTTTGTCTCTCTTGAGATGCCGAGTCGTGTGACCGCTGTAGCGCAACCTTATACGCAACATTTTGGGATGACGCAGGAACCAGCTGTTATTCAAGTAGATGTGGCTGGGGAAACGACAACTGAGGCTGTTGAATCAACGGCAGATATGACAAATATGACAACTGAGACAACGGGAACGACAGAAACTGCCAAAACATTTTCTTTTAAGGATATAATATGGTATGGATACGTTCTCGGTTGCGGGGTGGCCTTTATCCTGCTGGTTGTCAAGCTCTTTAAGACGTTCAGGTACTATCGGCGCAGTGAGCTGTCGGATGAGCTTTCGACGGGCGACATGTGCGTGCGGGTGTTAGGCGAGCCCGACGGCAACCTTCCGTTCTCGTTCCTGCGCTCGGTGTTCGTGAATCCGGAAGTGTTCACAGAGAGCGAGTTGCGGCAGGTGCTGCGTCACGAGCGGGCGCATATCCGCCAGCGTCACACGTGGGATCTGCTCTTCACGGAGGCGGTGCGGGTGATGCAATGGTTCAATCCGTTCATTTACTTGTACACCAGGGAGTTGAGCAGCGTCCATGAGTATTTGGCCGATGAGGCGGTGCTTTCGTGCGGATTCTCTCGCCGCGACTA
>ONCM01000044.1 GCA_900316305.1 uncultured Bacteroidales bacterium
GTATAAGTCACCTACACAATCTTTCCACTCCCCCGTTTATAGTACTGGTGGTAATGCGAGTGCTACGACTCCGGCCATTCCGCTGTCTTCTCCGGGGTTGGATGTGAACTACGTCGATTTTGACTTCGATCACATCTGTAAAGTGCACCAGTTGGATAATGCAACCGTGTATTATGCTTTGGCACAGGGCGTTGATGCTGACGGAAACTACCAGTGGTCAACCTGGCAACAGCTCACCTTCACCTCTCAGAGCGATTTCTACTACGGTGATGCCAAGGGTACGACCAATATCATCGGTGGTAAGTTCTCCCACCAAGCGTATTCGCAGTGGAACGCCAACGATATGGCCGCTGTTCCGACCAATGCCTGGTGGCGCCATGAGATGTTTGATCTGACTTCCATGGTTTTTGCCAACGGCAACACCCCGACACACATCCGTTTCCAGTTCCGTATCAACAAGGCATCCCCTTCCTCATCCGGAACTCAGGCATGTGCGGGTTGGTATCTCGACAACATTGCGCTGCGCCTCTCCAACTGCGAGTTGATCACTCCCGCCATCACCATGCAGGCCCCATTCTATTACAACACGAATAGCAGCTTTACAAATAATGTGGGACCTTATCCGATTAAAGCGAAACTGTATGATAACGATACTATTGCCGAGAACAAGGTGCTCTTCTGGTACAGCATCAACAGCGGCGATACTGTTCATGTGTCCAATAACGGCGCTTTCCTCAGCAATGTCTTGAACGCCACCGGCCATACGATTATGGCTCAATGGGAATTGCCTGCCATCTGTTATCAGGATACCATCCACTATCATATCTACCTTGAAGATACTCACGGTAGCTCCACCCGGTTCGACACGTTCCTGGTGGCACACCACAACTATCCCAATATTTACCAGAATGATGTCCGAGTGGATACGGTGAGCGAGATGCCGCACTGTCTGATTACAGGTCAGCCTCAGGGCATCACCGTCTATTTCACGAACCGAAGCGATGCAATGCATTCCCCGAACGGTCCTTACATGACTTCGGCCACCTTCAAGTTGGAAGTCCGGGACGAGAACGGGACATTGACCCATAACACTACCCACAACTGGACGGGCGACATCTGCTTCGACATTCCGGATTCGTTGAACCTTGGCACGTTCGTCCCGACGCATGGCTTCAACTATGTGACGGTCTATGTGACCACCCGTAACGGCGTGCTGGACGGCCATACCGTCAACGACACTTGTCGGATTTCCCCGTACGCTTGCGACAGCTTGATGCAGGGTGATTACACGATTGGCGGTACCAACCCCGACTTTGCAGATCTTGATGCTGCGAAGGTGTCTCTGGAATTCTGCGGATTGGGCGGCCCGGTGACCTTCCATCTGCGTCCCGGCACCTATTCGGGCTTCAATTTCACGGAGAATTATACCGGTCAGTCGGCGGTGAACACCATCACGTTCCAAGGCGATGATGTGAACTCGGTCATCCTGACGAACACAAGCACGGATGCCGGCGCCAATACCTTCGGTGCAGTCACGTTGGTGAATGTCAAGAACTACGTGTTCAAAAACCTGACCATCCAGGCCAACCAGAGTGCTACCGCCTCCAGAGGTGTGGTCGTCCGTGGCAACGGAAGCACGAACATCCTGTTCGAAGGCTGTAAGGTCACGGCACACAACACGCACTCTACGGCGGCTACTAGTGCTGCCATCAGCCGTACCACGGCTGTCCCCAATGGCGGTAACAATTACCCCGACACCATCACGTTCCGCAACTGTACCATCACAGGTGGTAACTTCGGTATCCATTATGTCGGTTCCGCCACGCGTAAGAACAACCTGACGATTGAGGGTTGTAATATTACCTCATGCTACAGAGGTATTTATACCACTTATTATACAGGTAACATTGTTGGCAACCACGTCAAGCAGGTGCCCTCCACCAACCCGCAGAACTTCACCGGTCTGCACATCAACTACCTCTATGGAGGTACGATTGACGGTAACACGGTGGATTCTGTGACGAAGTCAGAGTATGGTATCTACGTGACCAACGCCACCACTGAGGAATTCCGCATCATGAATAACCATGTGAAGGTGGGTAATGGTCCTGTTGGTTTGTATATCACCAACAGCTCTTCCACCAATGCATTCAACGGTTATCTCTATAACAACGAGGTTATCCTCTATCCTGTAACCGCCAACAACAGCTATGCATTGCAGATTAACAACAGCAACAACCTGCAGTTGATCAACAACAGCCTCTTGGCGAAGTCTGATGCTCCGTATAGCAATACGGCTGCTTTGTATATCTCTAATAACAACAATACTAATATATACAATAATATATTATTGAACTTGGTGGTGAACTCCGACAATACCGGCTATCCGATATATTTGAACGGTAACTCTACCGCTACGGGTGCTTACAACGATTTGTATTCTCTCTCCGGTGTGGCCGGTTACAAGACCGTTGCCCGTAACTCCATCAGCGAGTTGATGGCGGCTGTCCCCACGTTGACGAACTTGATTTTCATGTTGCCTCCGATGGTTGACAACACCCAAAGTTTGTTGCCCACCTCCTTCAACGGTTTGGAGTGTTGGCGTAACACCAATGTGTTGACAGATATCCGCAACATTAACCGTTCCGAAGTGACCTACATGGGTGCATACGCGGACGTGATTCCCAGCACGGATGTCGCGCTGACCGCTTTGGTGAGCCCTGCCATCGGTGAGTGCCCGCAAAGCTCCTACAATATCACGGTGGAGATCACCAACAAGGGTTCGCAGACGGTCAACTTCGCCAGCAATCCTGCAGTGGTGCGCCTGATATCCACGGCGTTGAACTTGGACCAGACTATCAACGTGAATACTGGTTCCGTGACGGCCTTGAGCAGCATGAACCAAGTGCTGATGCAGAATGTGGCCATTCCTGTCAACCAACCCATCGATTTCAAGATTTACATCACTACCACGGGTGATAACAACCACGTGAACGATACGCTGACCCAGACGTTCATCTTGGAGGCCATCGTTCCCGACTATGAGGAAGATTTCAGCAATGGTACGCAGCAGACCTGGACTATTGAGCAGATTTCCGGAGCCGGTAACTGGGCTTTCCAGAACGGTGAGGGCACCAACCCGACCATCATGCCGGTGTATGGTACTGGTCGTCTCTTCTTCAATTCGAAGAACTTCGCCAACGGTACCACTTCCCGTGCCATCCTGCCCGTTGTGACCCTCAATAACGCCTTTAACCCCATTTTGGAGTTGTGGTTCGCCCACGATAATGCAGCAGCCAACAAAAACGATGAGTTCACGGTGAAAATTTCCACAGACGGTGGTAACACCTATACGAACTTGGTGGCTCAAGGCGAGACCACGGCTGTTATTAAACGTCAAAAGGCTTCTGCCACCGTTCCTGAATGGCAGCTTTACACCTTCGATCTCTCCAGCTATGTGAGCTACGGTTGTGTCTATATCGCTTTCGACGCTTTGTCAAAAGCCGGTAACAATATGAACATTGACCGTATCCGTGTGAGAAACCTCTATGACAACGATGTGTCCGTTACCAAGATCTACGGTGTGGGTGAAACCCCGACCGAATACGAGATGCGTGGTGTAGTGAGTGCACTGGTCAAGAATGAGGGCGCTTTGGCACAGAGCAACGTCAAAGTTTATCTGAACGTCGTCGGCGCCACGGAACAGTGGCACGACTCAGTGATGATTGCCAACCTGCCTTATAATGCAGAAACCCTCGTCACCTTCCCCGACCACCAGTACAATGTGGCTGAGGTGAAAGATGTGGAAGTGCGTGCCGCCAATGACCAGTTCAATGGCAACAACGCCCAGCACTGGCGCATGGTGACCACCCAGAATGTAGCTAACATTGCCGATACAACTACCGATATCGTGCTTCACGGTGACTATAACAATATCATCCGTCCTTGTGTCCGTTACAAGACCAACGAGGAACTGGCGGTTACCGCAGTGAAATACTACTACGACCAGACCTACATCGCCGATCCTGAAAACGGTTTCAAGGCTTTTGTCGCGGATGCTTCCGGTACCATTCTGGCTACCTCCGAAGTGGTGGACTTCAGCACTTTGCAACAGGGTCAGTGGAACATCATCCCGATCCATAATTTTGCTTTGACGAACACCACCGGCGAGTTCTATGTCGGTTTGGAAATGCTGTCTCACGGTAATTATCTGGCTACCCAAGTGGAGACGCCGCTGCGTGATTCCACGTTCTACTACCTGAGCAACGGCACCTATATTCCGCAACTTACCGGCCGTTTCATGATTGGTGCGTTGGTGGATACGCCTTACGTCCATGATGTCGCTCTGCTCGACCTCGTGCACCCGGTCTCCAACTGCGACCTTGGTCACGAGCACCTGAACGTGCGCATCACCAACAACGGTACCACCGATATTGTGCCGCCTATCCATCTGCAGTACACCATCAACAATGGCACGATCGTTTCCGAGGACTTCACCGATACGCTGCACAGTCACGAGACGACTATTTTCGCCTTCAACAGCATTTACGACTTCACGAACAACCAGATTGATATTGATGACAACTACGCCATCAAAGTCTGGGCAACCAAGCTGCCTCAGGATCGTCTGACCTTCAACGACACGTTGAATGAGACGGTGGTGTCCAGAGGTAAGTCCAACACCCCCATCGCTCCTGACACCGTGATTGTGAACTACCATACGTCCACCACGTTGAGTGCCCAGCTCCCGGCTTCCATCCCGCAGGGTGTCCTCGGATGGTTCACCAGCACGGGTTACGAGTCTTGGAACCTGTTGGGTTATAATCCCACCTACACGACTCCGCTCATCTACTTCGACACCATCTACTATGTCAACGCCAACCCGGGTACCGTTGATGAGCCGATCGTCGGTACGGGTACCGGTACCGGTACGGATCCTTTCGACTTCACGAAGGGCTATTCCAGAGGCCGTATCCTCTATCTGGAGCAGGAAATCGGTACTCACGGTACGATCAGTGGTTTCGCACTGAATGTGAAGAATCCGGCCAACGCCGATGCTTCTGCAGGTATTCCGATGAAGATTTACATGAAGTGTACGGATGACAACCTCTTCAGTTCCACCACCTTCAACTGGGATGACGAGCTGACCAATGCAACGTTGGTGCTCGACGAACGTGTCTATTTCAATCATGCAGGTTGGTTCTATCTTAATATTGCTCCGTTCGATTTCAACAGCGGCAATTTGGCTGTTTATGTGGAAACCAATTGTGCTGACTACTGTACGGGCACGGGTAACCAGTGTAACAACTGTGGACAGTATGTTTCCGGTGCCAATAGCTATCCTTCATTCAATATGACCAACACCTCCGGTGGTACCTACTGCCAGAAGAAATCTGGTAATACGATGGCAGCCCTTTCCGGTGCTTATACGAATGTCTCGAAGCGTATCAACACCCGCTTCACGGTGGCTAACTTGGAATGTGGTAGCTTGAAGGTCCCGATCCAAATCCATGTTCCGGATATCCCGAGTTATGATGTCGAGACCCAAGAGCTTCTCTATCCTGTGACAAGCTGTGCCCTCTACAACGAGCATATCCAAGTGCAGCTTAAGAACATGTTGAACACGCCGATTCCGGCCAACAAGGTGGTGATTCACGCGGTGTTCAACGGTACGGAGATTACCCATACGGTGGCTGATACCTTCGCTGCCGAAGAGGTCAAGATTGTGGAGTTCGACACCCCGTTTGACTTCAGTACCAGCAGTCCTAGCAACCCGAACGGTCCCAACATCACTTGGAACTATACGATTTATACCACTATGAATAATGAGGCGATTGTCTATACGGGCAATGATACCATTTCCGGTAACTTTGTTTCCACCCGTACGGCATATCTGGCCGACAGCGTGGTCTATACTGGCTCTTACACCTTGCCTTACACCATTTTGGAACCTGCTGACAGAAACACTGCTATTACGCAGTATTACTTCTATGGCAGCGAGAGTGATGCCGTGAACGATCTCAACAGAATCCACACTTCTACCACCTCGGCACCCTTCTATACGACTCCTGCCCTCTATGACACGGTTATCTATTGGGTGACGGGTAAGACGCAGACCAGTAACTGTATTACGAAACCTGTCAAGGTGATCATCAATGTGTTCAGTCCTCAATACGATCTTAGTACGGACGAATTGATCTATCCGGTTTCCTATCAGTGTCTTAACTCGTTGAATCCGAACCTCCGCGTGAGCGTCACCAATCAGGACACCACATCTACTTCGGTGATTCCTTCTGGCACGTTCAATTTGAACGCTAACTTCACCGGTTCGGCCACCGTTAACGGGGTCAACTTGATTAGCGAGCCTATTTCCTCACTGGTTCAGGACACCATCACCTTCGACAATGGACTGACTCTGGGTTCTGAAACGCAGAACAGAATCTATCAATATGTGATCTATACCTCTCCGGTGGATCCCACAATGCCGGTTTATACTGCTAACGATACCATTTCTGGTTCCATGTACATTCCCGCATTGCCTGTCGCGCCGGATAACTTGAGCTACACGGTTCCTTACGGCGGTACGCAGACGGTGACCCCGAGCTCATCCGCACTCAACCACTATTACTTCTATGAAAATGCTTCCGATGAGACTGTCATCGCTGAGGGTAACAGCTTCACAACCGAGCCGATTTACGCTCCCACCACGTACTACTATAGTGGACGTATCGAATCTGACGGATTCAACGCTGAGGTGCTTGCCGGTACGGGCAACAACACGAGCCAAAGCAGTGCGGCTCCGTTCACCTTCACCAGCGGACACTCCTACGCTAAGATCCTCTATAACAGTGAAGATTTCAACCATGCGGAAGGTCGTATCGACAGCATCTATTTCCATGTCTGCACGGCTGAAGCCAACGGCGTGTCGATACCGATGAAATTCTGGCTGGCCAACACGAACGATGCACAGGCTATCTCCACGGGTAGCTCACAGGTCAACTGGGCGAGCGAGACCTCCAACGCCACGCTGGTGTATGAAGGCGAAATTGCCCTCGACCACACTGGATGGATCGGATTCCCTGTGAATGGCGGTTTCGACTATACCGGTGCCGGTCTCTACCTCTATGCTGAACACAACTGCGGTGATGCTAGCTGTGTTACCACTCTCGGTATCAACCCGGTTCCGAAATTCACGAACACCCAGATGGCCAACAACGCCAAGAAGGTGCTGACCAAGTCTTCCAACACGGAGGTTACGACGGCCACCAGCTTCTCGCTCTCCGGTTATCGTGTGAACACGAAGTTCAAGATGAACTACACTTGTGAGTCACCGAAGGCCACCATTACGATTAACACTACGGTTCCGCAGCATGATGTGGGCGTGGTTGCGATTACCGCTCCGGTTACCCAAAGCAACGACTACACCACTAGCGAGACCGTAACCGTGACGTTGCAGAACTTCGGTACGCAGGCCGCCTCCAATATTCCGGTCACCTACCAGTTAGCCAACAACACGCCGGTGACGCAAAACTATTCAGGTTCTATTGCTTCTGGTGCAACGGCCAACATGACCTTCACCACCAATGCGGATCTTACCAGCGTTTATCTGCCTACGCCGTTCAAAGCTTATACCGAACTGAGCACTGATACTTACCACAATAACGATACGACGACCATTATCCTCAGCACAGAGGATCCGTGTCCGTCTCGTCCGTTGTCACAGTCTGAAGGCGCACTCATCTCCAATGTGACGTTTGCGGCTCTCAACAACGGTACACCTACTCCTTACACGCAACATTCAGCTGCTCCTGGCAACGGTATGTATTCCGACTACACGTTAACAGTGCCTCCTGTGGAAGTGATTCTCGGTCAGGAATATGCACTCTCTATCACGCACGCGTTTACTGGAACGAACACCAAAGTTGTGTACAAACGTGCGTATATCGACTATAACCGCAATGGTGAGTTTGAGGATAGCGAGGTTATCTTCGCTTCCGGTGCTATCCCTGTTGGCGACACTAACGCCACGACCTCTACCTTGATCAATGTGCCGGTCAACGCAGATCTGGGTGTTACCCGTATGCGTGTGATTTGCGCTGCCACCAACTCCTTCACGCCGTGCTCGTACTACAACTCCGAAGGTGAGACCGAGGACTATGCTGTGATGCTGAGTGCTCCGATGGAGATTGACCTCGGTATCCCGTCCATCCTCCATCCGGTTGGCGAGGTCTGTGCCGATGCCAATGCGATTATCCGTGTCAACATCCGTAACTACGGTACTGAAACGCAGTCCTTCAGCATGGGCAATGCTGCTACGGTGACCGCTACGGTGACGGGTCCGGTGCCGGGCACCTATACAGCGACGGTGGACGAAGGTTCCCTCGCCCCGAATACCGACCGGACAGTCATTATCCCGAACGTTGATCTCAGCGGCGTGGGTAGCTATCAGGTCTCCTTCCAGTTGACATACGAAGCTGACCAGTATCTGACCAACAATACTCGTTCCTGCAATGCGACGGTGGCGAACAACCAGGTGTCGCAGCTTCCGTTCGTGGAAACCTTCCTGCCGCAAGGTACGGATCTTGCTAACCCGCAGCTGCCTGACGGATGGGAGGTGACCTCTTCTCATGCCAACTACGAATGGCACGAGACAGTGGGTGGTTCCCAAAATAGCGCTACGGGCGGCGGTCCTGCTCATGACCACACCTACGCCGGTACCTACCAAGAGGCATACGGCGGATATATCTCCGTGAATGGTGTCAACGGTAACGGCAACGTGAACAAGTGGACTTCCATCACCAGCGGATGTATCAATATGCACTATAATGACATCTATCCTGTTGAGCTCTACTTCTACAAATATTTCGCTGGTCCCACCGCTGCCGACTTTGACCTGCGTGTCGAAATCGGTTCTGGTGAGTATTACCAGACGATTGAGGAGCTGACCAAAGCTGATGGCGGCCAAGTGGGCAGCACTGACCTTTGGAAAGAGCATCTCGTGGTGATGCACCCCGTGGATGAGGTGGCACGCCTCCGTTTCACGGTCACGAACCAACGCAACAAGATTGACCCGAGTATTGATGACATCAATCTCGTTGTCGGTCAGCCTGATATGGCTGTGAATCGCATCGTATATCCTGAAGACAAGTCCGTTTCTGAGGAGTGTCTGCAGGTCAACAGCGTTGTCTCTCCGATCGTTGAACTCTACAACAACGGCAATTCCGCTGTTCAGGAGTTTGATATCCAATTCAATGTGGGTACTGGTAATGACATCGAGACGACCACCGAACATGTGGTGCACTTCCTTGCTCCGGGAGACACGTTGATCTATACCAGCACCAACGAGTTCGTGGTCACCAACCTGACCAGCAACTGGGAGGTGAAGGCTACCGTGATCATCGACAACGACAAGAACCAGTATAATAATACGAAACGTACACTCTCCTGCACTAATGTGGGTCTGCCCGATTACGAGAACGAAGAGAATGTCTATCTCGGTCAGAACGAGCCCAACCCGGCGGTGACGACAACGCGTATCCCGTACTCTGTGCCGGAGCCCGGCAAGGTGACGTTGGAGGTTTCCACCGCCCTCGGCCAGGTGATCTACACCACCACCGAGGAAGCCGGTCAAGGTCTCAACTACTTCGATATGAAGACCTCCGACCTTGCAGTTGGCATCTATTATTATACCATCCGTTATAATAACATCACCTTAACCAAGAAGATGATTGTTGAAAAATAGTCGTCTTCTTAACAAAAGAAGCTACTCTTCCGGGAGTAGCTTTCTTTTTCTGGAACTATGACGAAGAGAAATGTTGTGACCATTTTCTGCCTGATGTTTGTCATCACGGCGTGTGCGCAGACGAAGCAAGAGTCTGCGCCTGTCGCGTTGCGGACGGGGGCGGAGTGCATGGAGCGTTATCTGCCGATGCTGGAGGGAAAAAAGGTGGCCTTGTGCGGCAACCAGACCTCCATCGTCGGAAACACCCATCTGGTCGATACGTTGCTGTCAAAGAAGATCAACCTCGTGCGTCTCTTCTGTCCCGAGCACGGTTTCCGCGGACAAGCGGAGGCGGGCGCGACCATCCAATCTGGAAAGGATCCCCTCACGGGACTGCCTGTTGTGTCGCTCTACGGCAAGAACAAGAAGCCCACGGCAGAACAGCTGAAAAACATTGACGTGTTGCTCTTCGATCTTCAGGATGTGGGTTGCCGCTTCTACACCTACATTTCCACGCTGCACTATGTGATGGAGGCCGCCGCCGAGAATCACGTCAAGGTGGTGGTGCTCGACCGGCCTAACCCGAACGGCTATTATGTCGATGGCCCCGTGCTGGAACCGCAGTTCAAGTCCTTTGTGGGGATGCACCCCGTGCCGGTGGTCTATGGCATGACGATAGGGGAGTACGCCCAGATGATCAATGGGGAGAAATGGCTGGCCAATGGGATTCAGTGCGATTTGGAAGTGGTGAAGCTCGAGGGCTATACGCACCAGACTCGTTATGACTTGCCCGTGGCGCCGTCGCCGAATTTGCAGACCAAAAAGGCCATATTGTTTTATCCGTCACTCTGCTTTTTTGAGGGCACGAACATCAGCGTGGGTCGCGGCACCGACCATCCCTTCGAGATGTATGGCGCTCCCGGCTTGCTGGACGGTGACTACACCTTCACCCCGCACGCCATCCCTGGTGTCTCGGAAAACCCACCCTTCAAGGATCAGGAATGCCGTGGGGAATTGTTAGCGTCCGTTTGCATAGATTGGAACGCTCCCGGCAGTTTGAACCTCTTCTTCCTGCTCAATGCTTACCAAAACTACCCCGACAAGGCGAACTTCTTCCTCAAAAATAACTTCTTTGACAAATTGGCCGGCACCGACCAGTTACGTAAGCAGGTCATCGACGGATTGTCCGAAGAGGAGATTCGCGCTTCCTGGCAACCCGGATTGCGAAAGTTTATGGAAGTTCGACAGAAATATCTGCTTTATGAGTAGGTTAGGAGCTTAGGAGCTTAGGAGCTTAGATGCTTAAAAGCTTAGAAGTTTAGATGTTTAGAAGTTTAAGTGTTTGTAATAGAGTGTGTTATATTGATATTGATTTGTAAATTGTTGGTTGTTAGTGAGATATAGAAAAAAGTAAAAAAAATAAAGAGGGAGTGTGACGAAATGGAGATTTCTTACGACATAATAAATGAAGAATGTAGAATGAAGAATGTAGAATGAAGAATGTAGAATGTAGAATGATGAATTATGAATTATGAATTATGAATAATGAATATAAATTATAAATAGGATAATTATGAAAAAGACAGTATTGACAATGATGGTGATGAGTTTGGTGCTCATCGGATTTTCGCAGCAGCGTCACGAGTCGGTGAACGATTTTTATTTTTCACCCCAGTTGTCGGAAGAGATTACGGCAGCCAAGGTGGCGGATTTGAAGGCGAACAACCCTGAGGAGTTGGTTCGTATAAACTACACGATGTTCAACTTTGCCCAGGTCATTGATAAATTGTGGGACGGTAACTTCCAGCAAATGGGTATGTTGGAAGACTATCTTCCTGAAGGCATGACCTACGTGGAAGAGGAGATCATCAACAAGAGGTATGTGAATCCCTACAAGTGGAATCTGCCTCAGGATACCTATCGTTATAACCTCTTCAAGCTGCGCCATAGCGGCTATTATGTGGTCGTGATGCCCAAAGTGACTTGGGAAGAGCGTCTGAATGCGCATTTGAATCAGTTTGACTTTTAAGAAAATTCGAGAAGATGAAAAAGATAATAGCACTTTTGGTAATGATATGCGGCTTTGTGTCGCTTCAAGCACAGGTGATCACACTTGGCGTGAGCACGCAAACTTCCGTTACGGGTTGCTCCGTGTCCGTCTATGACAATGGCGGCCTCAACGGCGACTACAGCCCGAACATGGACAATTACGTCACCATCTGTTCCACGGATCCGACTAACCACTCCGTGCGGGTGAACTTCGATTTGGCATCGTTTGATGTCGATTGCTCGGATACGTTGTTCATCTATGACGGTTCGTCCATCAATGATCCAATTCTGGCAGTTTTGACCAACTGCATCACGGACTCGGTGACCTCCCCGACGCTTTCCTACGCGGCTACGGTCTATAACGCTTCCGGCTGTCTGACTATCCGTTTCAAGACCGACGGTCAGGACGAAGGTGCGGGTTTCGCCCTCACCACCGACTGTGTGCGTCCTTGCCAGCGTATCAATGTGTCGCTGGACACGGCGTTGTGCAGCAAGTATCCGAAGATTGACACCGCTGACGGTTACCTCTATTTGGATGTTTGTCCGTATGACACGATCCATCTCGTGGCGGTAGGTGATTACATCGACAATGATTACAGCTATCATCAGGACGATGCCCACAGCACCTTCTCTTGGGATATGAGCTGGGAGGCTTTTGATACGCTGGGTGGCAATGCCATCGACTATATCTTCCCTCAGGGACGTGGTTACGATGTGGCTATCTCCATCACGGATAGCGCGGGTTGTTTCTCCTACGTTCCTTACACCTTCCGTGTGAGAACCTCTGCCAACCCGATTCGTGAGGTGCTTGACTTCCCCGCCGTTTGTGCTGGTAGCGAAGTGGAGCTTACCGTGGGTTATGACTTCCTCTCCGCCCTGCAGGTGGATACCGTGGGTAGCGAACAGTTGACCGCCCTTTCCGTATGCGACACCATCTTCTTGCCCGACGGCGTGCCTTGTGACAATGGCATGCAGGTTTCCGGTCTCCAGTATTGCTCCTACATCTCCCCGGTCACGTTCACCAGTTTCTCTCCGTCCGCCACCATCCAGTCTGCCAACGACATTTTGTTCGTCAGAGTCAAAATCGAACACTCTTACATCGGTGATATTTGGATCCGACTGATTTGCCCGAACCAACAATATGTCTCCATTCTGAAGAAATATAGTAGCGGTTCTTCTGGCTGCTCCAGCCAAATTCCGGCCTCTGAGTGGGGATGGAACGGTTCAGGAACATCAAGCGCATACTTGGGAAATGCATACGACTACGGTGCCTCTGATAAGTGTAACCCTAACCTTTCTGAGAATGCAATGGGTACACCTTGGAACTATTGCTGGTCTAATGCCACCAACCAAGGATATCAGTATTCGCCCAGCAACTATGTCTATTCCACTGTGACTGGTGGAAAGTGCGACTCCACTAATGTGGCTCAAATGACCAATGTATATCACCCGGACGGTTCTTTCGCCAACCTGATCGGTTGTCCGATGAACGGTACTTGGAGTATTGAGGTGATGGACGGCTTCTCTGTTGATAACGGTTGGATGACCGAATGGGAAATCGCCCTGGATCCCTCTTTGCTGCCGCAAGACTGGTCCTACAATGTGCTGGTTGACAGCTCATGGGTAGTCGGTCCTGGCGCTGACGGTCCTGTCGTGATTCCTGACTCTGCCGGTTTCATTACCTACCAACTGTTTGTGCAGGATGAACTGGGTTGTATCTATGATACCATCAACCACATGGAAGTCGTGGGTCACCCCGAACCGGACCTTGGTCCCGACTATAACATCTGCTACGGTGACATCACCGTGTTGGCTGCCAACTACACTCAAGGCGGTGCAGATGGGCAAACTACGCTTTATCAATGGAATACGGGTGATGAAACTGATTCTATTGAGGTGTTGACTGCTGGTGAGTATTATGTGCATATTACCACTACGAGTGAATCAGGACTTACCTGTGACGGTTCGGATACCATCAATATAGGTATCTTTGAGCGTCCCGTGTTGGATTTCGATGCACCCGAATTGACCGGTTGTGCCCCGCTGAATGTGCGCATCCAAAATAACTCCACGCCGGAGGATGGCCAGTACGAATGGTACATTTTCTCCTACGATGACTATGGCAACCAACATTTGGCCTACAGCTCTCTCGAGCGGAATCCGGTGTTCCAGTTCAACGACCCAGGTACTTATTCTATCGCTTTGAAGGTGACTACCCCCGACGGCTGTAAGGATTCTACCACCCTGTACAACGCTATTGTGGTGAACCCGCAACCCATTGCGGAATTCGAAGCTGACCCGTCCATTTCCATGCTGAGCGAGAATGGTGGCTTGGTGAACTTCATCAACTATGCCGATCAGTCGATGGTCACTGGAGGCAACGGTAGCTTCTACTGGGATTTCGGTGATGGTACGATAGATTCCGTGAATTTCTCCGATCCGCATATCTACACCACATGGGGTGACTACAACGTGACCCTCCATGTGCAGAGCAACTCCGGCTGCTCCAGCGAGATTACCCACACGGTTGTCATTGAGTCCGACCTGATCTTCCCGAACATCATCACTCCGAATGGTGACGGTATCAACGATGTGTGGGCTATTGAGAACCTCAATACGAACATCAATCCTGAAGATCCCGATGGCTACCGCAACAACCGCCTCATGATCTACGACCGTTGGGGCAAGAAGGTTTATGATGCTAAGAATTACGATACCTACGCGAAGGATGGCACCATCTATCCCGGCAACCAGATCTTCGACGGCTCCGGCCTCAACGATGGCGTCTATTACTACTCCTTCCAATACAAAGGAAAGGCGAAAACGATCACTTTTAACGGATCAATTACGATTGTAAGATAGGAGTTGAAACGTAAGAACTAAAACGAAAGGGAATCCAGTAGGGTTCCCTTTTTTCGTTTATGTACGAGATTCCGTTTGGCCAGAAAAAGTGTGCTTTGATTTGTAACAGATAGGCGGCCAAACGGAATGGAGGTGGGGTGATAGTGAATACCTCGTAACCGCTTACCCGCCTAACCGTTGCTAATCAGGAAATGGAGGCGGTTGAAGACGTTCGCTTCGGAAGTTCCGCCGTCGAAGTCGAGGAAGAGCAGGTTCACGTCAGGGTAGAGCTTGCGCATCTTCTTTTCGATGCCCTTGGCGATGATGTGGTTGGAGATGCAGGCGAACGGTTGCAGGCTGATGATGTTCTTCACGCCTTCTTCCGCCAGGGACGACATCTCAGCCGGTATCAGCCAGCCTTCGCCGAAGTTGGCCGCCATGTTGATGATGCGCGACGCCAGCTTTGCCTCGTGGAACATGTCCGCGAAGGGACGATAGAAGGGGAAGTCCTTGCAGGCCTCGTCGAAGGTTTTGGCGTAGCGGAACAGGATTTTATAGACGACATCCGTCAGGAAGAGTGGCAGATCCACCGGTTTGATGTGGTTTTCCTTGTTGATATGGCGGTTGACGAAGCTGTTGACGAAGAAGTTGTAAATGGACGGGGCCACCACCTCCACGCCTTGCTCCGCGAGCCAGTCGAGGACGTTAAGGTGTCCGAAGGAGTTGTACTTGATGTAGATTTCGCCCACCACACCCACGCGCGGAAGCACTTTCTCCGTGTCAATGTTGGATTTGAACTCTGCCACGGCCTCTTTCAGCAGCGCTTTCATCCCGCGATAGTTGCGGGCTTCGATAAGCGGGAGGGCCGCTTCAATGTATTTCTGGTGGATGGCCTTGGCGATGCCGGGCTGCTTCTCACGCGGCCGCGATGCATAGTAGATGCGCGACAGGCAGTCGGCATAGAGTAACGTGCACAAGGCCGGTAGTGCCAGCGATTTGGCGTCGAAATGGAAGCCGGGTTGCTCGTTGGCTAGGGTGTTTCCGAATGCCAAAGCCAGCACAGGGACGTTCTCGAATCCTGCGGCTATCAAGGCTTTCTTGATTAGCATGATATAGTTGGTGGCACGGCATTGTCCGCCCGTCTGCGTGATGATGACGGCTGTGTCGTCCACGGGATATTTCCCACTGCGCAGAGCCTTCAGCAGGCTACCCACCACGACGGTGGCAGGGTAGCAGACCTCGTTGTTGGCGTACTGCAGTCCCAACTCCACACACTCCTTGTCGCCCAACGGCAAGTTGATGAGGTTGTAACCCGCCATCTTGAAGACCGTGGGGATGAATTCGGAGTATCCGCCCGCAAAATACGGTCCGATGATGGTGCGACGGCGGTCGGCCTCCGTGAAGAGTGGGGTGGTGATATAGGGTTTGTTGACCTTGTCCTGGCGACTGAACTTGAGGCTCTCCACCATCGAGCGTACCCGCAGATGCAGGGAACCGATGTTGTTGACGTCATCAACCTTCAGCAGCGTGAAACTCTTGCCCTTTCGGTCGAGGATGTCGTGAGTTTCGTCGATGATGAAGGCGTCGGGACCGCACCCGAAGGAGGTGATCATCATAAAGTGCACGTTGTCGGGACTGTTGGCCACATAGTGCGCGGCCTTGAAGATGCGGTTGGGATAGGTCCACTGCGTGACGGACATCAGCTCGCGATAGACAGCGGCGTCTTCGTCGCCGGCCACGAACTCCGTGACCACGTCGATGCCCATGTTAGCGATGCAGTCGGAGACTTTGTGCTGGATGAGCGGGTCGGAATGGTAGGGTCTGCCCGCGAGCACTACCACCATGCGGTTCTCCTTGCGGGCCTTCTTCACGATTTCGGTCGCTTCGGTGTGCAGCTCCTCCAAGTACTCTTTTTGCGCGATAATGGCGGCATCTACGGCCTTGTTGGCCATCGATTTGCTGATACCCAACGTTTTAAGATAATCGATGCAGCCTTTTCGCATGAATTTTTCATTGTTCATCGAGATGATGGGCGCGTCGGTGGGGATGCCGAACCGCTCCTCCGTGTCGATGGCGTTGCGCACCACGTCGGAGTAGCCGGCCACGATCGGGCAGTTGTAGCTGTTGCGGGCCTGGCTGTCGGAGGGAGCCTCCATGACGATGAAGGGGTAGAAGATACGGTTCACGCCTTGCCGTGCGAGGTCGAAGATGTGGCCGTGCATCAGCTTGGCGGGGAAGCAGATGTTTTCGGACATCACCGTGTGGATGCCCTTTTCGTACTGCTTCACTGTGGAAGGGGAGGAGAGGACCGTGCGGATGCCGCAGGTGCGGAATAGTTTGTGCCAGAACGGGTAGAGCTCGAACATGCCGAGCGAGCGTGGGATGCCGATGACCGGCTTGTCACCCGATTCGTTCAGCATCGGTCGCCGGAACAGCATTTTCAGCCGACGGTGATGCTGGTTGAACCCTTTCTTCTGCACTTCCGTATGGTTAGTGTATATCTTTTCGCAGTTGTTGCCGGCGTAGAAGGTCTGCCCGTTGGAGAAATGGTACTCCAGCACCGTGCAATGGTTCGGGCAGCCCGGACAAACCTGCTGCTTGTTCTCAAACTGTTGGATGGAGAGCAGCTCGTCGAGGGAGAGCACCTTGGTGACCTCCTGCTCGCGGGCGTAGAGGGCGCAGCCGTAGGCCCCCATCAGCTCGGGGATGTCAGAGAAACGGACGTCGCGGTCGGTGAGCAGCTCCAGTGCCCGCACCACCGCCAAGTTCTTGAAAGTGCCGCCCTGCACGACCAGATGGTCGCCCAGCTCGTCCATTTTTCGTAATTTTAACACCTTAAAGAGGCAGTTCTTGATGACCGAGTAGGCGAATCCGGCGGAGATGTCCTCGGCGGAGGTGCCCTCGCGCATGGCTTGTTTCACCTTCGAGTTCATGAAGACGGTGCAGCGGGTACCCAGGTCGTAGGGATGTTTCGCCTCGCAGGCGATGCGTGCGAAGTCGGCCACCGTGTAGCCCAGCATCTTCGCAAACGTCTCAATGAAAGAGCCGCAGCCCGACGAACAGGCCTCATTGATCTCCAAGCGGCGGATGGTCTGGTTTTCCACGAAGATGGCCTTCATATCCTGACCGCCGATGTCGAGGATAAAGGAGACCTCCGGCGACACGCGTTTTGCGCCGAGATAGTGCGCCATGGTCTCCACTACGCCGTGGTGTAGCCCAAAGGCCGTTTTTAACAGATTTTCACCGTACCCGGTGACCGCGCTGTTGAGGATGTTCGGCTCAAAATCGTGCTCCTTGCAGGCTTTCGCGAACCGTTTCAGCGCCCCATGGAACGCCTCGAAGCTGTTGCCGTTGTTGGAACAGTAGTCCGAGAAGAGAATCCGTCCTTCCGTGTCCAACACCACAAACTTGGTGGTGGTGGAGCCGGAGTCAATACCGATATAGACCTCGTTGCTCTTCAGGTCGTTCCAATCGACGCGATCCACGAAGAAGTTCTGCTTCTCGTTTTTCCATTTCTCAAAATGTTGTGTGTCCGTAAATAAGGGGTCCAGGCGGTTGGAGAGCAGCCGGGATTCGTCGCCCATGGCCTGGCTGTGGATGGTCTGGAGGAAGTCGTTGATGGCGATGGGCTCGCGACATACGGTGCGTGACATTAGGGCAGCCCCATGGGCGGGCACCACGCGCATGTCGGGAACGGCCACGCAGTCGTCCTCCGTGAGGTGCAGGTTCTCCAGGAAGACCTGTTTCAGCTTCGGGAGGAAGGCGAAGGGACCGCCGCAGAAAAATACGGGGGCTTCCACGTCCGCACCGCGCGAGAGCGTGCCCAGCACCTGCAGGCAGACGGCGTGGAAGACGGAAAGGGCCACATCGGCTTTGCTGACGTTGCGGGCCAGCAGGTTCTGGATGTCGGTCTTGGAGAATACGCCGCAGCGCGACGCGATGGGATAGACGTGCTCGGCTTGCTCGGCCAGCGTGTTCAGTTCGGCGGTATCGACGTTCAGCAGACTCGCTGTCTGGTCGATGAACGCGCCCGTGCCACCGGCACAGTTGCCGTTCATGCGGATATCCGGCATCCGGCTTTTGTCGAAGAAGATCATCTTGCTGTCCTCGCCCCCGATGTCGATGAAGGTGCGGGTCTGCGGGAAGGACTCCTTGACGAGCGTGGCGGCGGAGATGACCTCCTGCACGAAGGGGAAGCCCCAAAGCTCGGCGTAGCCCATGCCCACGCTGCCGGTGACGGCCACGCGGCAGGAGCCGGCGCTTCCTATTGCGACGCTGGAAGCGTCGCCTCCTAGGATGGCTTGGACTGTTTCCCGGACGTTCATGTTGTGCCGGCGGTAGTCGGCGTAAACGATTTGGTTGTCAGCATTTAGCACCACCACTTTCACGGTCGTGGAGCCGATGTCTATTCCGATGTTGAGCGTTTTATCCATAAAAAATTTGAGCGCGCGAAGATACGATTTTTTGGTTTAAGGTTTAAGGTTTAAGGTTTA
>ONCM01000017.1 GCA_900316305.1 uncultured Bacteroidales bacterium
TTGTTGAAAGCGAAAGAGGAGGAACTCCCTTCGAGAGTGGGCGGAACCTCGCAATATATGTCAAGAAATCTGAGTCCTTGTCCTGATGTCGCCAAGAAGGCCTTAGAGCCAATGGAGGTAACCGAGGCGGGAATGGAGACTTGTGCCAGCATGTCTGCCCCTGCAAAGGCGAATCTGCCGATGGCTGTCAACTGCGAGGGCAGTACGACGCTGCTTAAATCGGTACAAGCAGCGAAACAGGACTCCGGGATGGTGTCGATCAACGGCGGGATGACCACCTGTTGAAGACCAGTGAGCTCAAAGCAGCTTTTGCCGATCTGGGTGATATTGTCAGACAGCACAACCGTCGTCAGATGTGAGAATCCGAGGAAGCAGTTGTCTCCCAGTTCCAAGGGGTCGGGGCCCTCCTTGAATTCCACATAGCGGCACAGGACAGTGTCCTCTGGAATGATCCAACCCTCGTTGAGTGCATTGATTTTCCGCAAGCTGCTGGGGAAAACCAGCGAATCGATGTGTTGCGGCGGAATAGCCATCTGTTCAATCTCTTGAAGGCCTTCGTGTAAGGTGATTTTGGTCAAGGGGCAGCGCCAGAAAGCCTGGTAGGGTAATACCGTCACCGAGGCTGGAATATCCACTTCGCGGAGAGAGGACCCATAGAATGCCCATATTCCGATGTGGGTCAGTCCAGCAGGCAGTTCGATGGACTCCAAAGGGGTGGACATGAATGCGTAATAGTTGATGCGTTTCACATTGGGGGACATCCCAATCTGATGAATCGTGGACCGGTGGAAAGCCCCGGAGTCGATGGTCTCCACAGTGGAGGGGAGTATCACGGTGTGCATGTTCTTCTGCATGAAGAAGGCCTCCTTGTCGATGGCGGTCACGGTGTAGGTCTTTCCCCCGTATGTCACGGAGGCGGGGATGGTGATCAGCGAGTCGTAGTCATAGACGGGGTAGAGGAACCCGGGTTGTCCTACCTCGTATTCGATAGTGGGTACGGGTAGAGTATGGTAAACGGAATCGTGGCAGCGTGTGACGGCCACGGTATAGGGTGCCGTGCCGGAGGTGATGCGGTAGTAGAGCGTGTCCCCGTCGGCGTTGGCGGCCTTGAAGTCATAGTCAGGCCAAGGGTTCTGTGCGGAGAGGCTGCCTGCGAGGAGGGAAAGCAGCAGGGCCATGAAGGCCGTTGCGGCGGCGAACCGTCCGCCGCTTTTGTCGGAGGGTGTCATAATCTTTTTCATTGTTTTGTTATTTTAAGGGTTTGATAATTATCTCGCAGCGAAAATACATTATTTTTTGGAATTATGAATTTTGAATGATGAATATTTGGGGAGTTTGTAGGGGCGAATGATTATTCGCCCTTACAATATCGAGTCTCTATTCCTTTAAAAATTTCTTTGTAACCTTTCTTTTTCCATCCGTATATGTCAGAAAATACATTCCCGCAGGCAAATCGGATACTGTAATTTGGCAATTGATCCCTTTTACTCTCTGTTGAAAGCATTGTCTTCCCAACATATCCATGATCACCACTGAACCGAACATTTCCTCCCCCGTGCTCATGTCCAACACCACATACTCCGTGACGGGATTGGGGTACAAGTTCATAACCGCCTGAGGATGTGTCGGAATATCTTCCCAAAAGTAGGAATTATCACCCATGCAGGTTTGGGCGCATCCCAAATCCTCGTGAGCCAAATAAACCAAAGAATCATCCTTGTACATGCACTGCAGAAGCGGTAGCCATGGGTAAAAATAATAATAATAAGCAAAGACACCAGGAATATCAAGTGGGGCGGGGTATTCACAAAATTGATGAAATCCATACGTCGGTCCGACTCCTTCTATAAAACGAATAGAAAGATGATAGTCGGACAACTGGCCGGAACTGCCGGTGCCGAAAAAATAATCGTCCTGATGGTCTATCAAAGAGAGAAAAATCACCTTCCGTCCATAGATGTACCGGACACTGTCCGCCAACATGTAAATGTCGAAAGAGAGATTAAGAGAAGAATCCCACGGATAGTAATCACCAGGGCTATCCACGCATGGATTGTTACAGATACCTTTCAATACAAAAGTATCCCCTTCCGAAAGGGACATGTCGCAAATCAATTTATGATGATTCCCTTGGTACAGGCGTCCATGTAGGGTGTCTTCATAAAGGGTGACTTGAGCGTCCCCATAATCTATAGTATTGTTATAAACCGACACAAATGCCTCTTCTGCTGGGCAATCTCCATGCCAATAATTAGAGTCAGCGTGATGCTCTTTCTGAAATCGATATGAAAATGTGACACAATACACACCCAGCTGGTTGGGCTCCTCTGGTGGATTGTTTACATAATCTATCGGCGGCTGGCTAATGCACGTAATATTGTATTCCCACGTGCTGTCACCGAAAAAAGACATGTACTGTGCACTGGCGGGTGAGAAAGCAGACAGCAAAACAGTAAAGAACGTTGCATAAGCAAAACGCTTGCAATTTTTCTTTGTTTTGGTAATAATCTTTTTCATTGTTTTGTTATTTTAAGGGTTTGAAATATTTTTCTTGGCAAAATACATTATTTATAGGAATTATGAATTTTTCGGGGTTTGTAGGGGCGAATCATTCGCCCCTACAAATCCCCATTAACCGTTAATCGTTATTGTACGCCGCCGTGGTGCTGAAAAACAGCCCCGTGAACGTGAACTGCAATGTGGTGGTGTCGCGATAGACCAACTGCTCTGGGATGTTCAGGAAGATGCGGTTGTTGTTCTCGTCCACGTAGTCCAAAGAACGGTCCGGCATCAGGAAGAAATCGTCCGAGGTCAGGTCGAAAGTGTCCGTGGTTACGGCTATCGTTTCAAAATTTGAATTTGTAACGATGTTGACACTCACTGCTTTATAACATTTGGAACCGGCTCCATAACACTCTATATGTGTAGGCTTACCTAATAGCATCACATCTCCCGGACAGTTTTTCCCATCGTGTCCGGAATAAAACCAAAGGACGGAATGGTTGGACGTTTTACTTTCATCTTGGACACACACCACGCGATTGCCATTAACATGATAATCTTTTTTTTTGGCATCCACTAACAAATAATGCCGTCAAGGCTAATCCTAATAAAAATTTCTTTTTCATACTTAATACTTTTTGGTTTGTTTTATGTCGCAAAAATACAAGATACTCTTATTCAAAATCCGCTATCCTGCTTGATAAGCGTGCTATAAGCGAATAAAAGGACAAATCGTATGAATTTGATAGAAAAAATGATAAAATGAATGATAGAATAAATAGTCCGCTATATTACTGATATGTAATAATATGGTCACAACATCAGCTCGTGACTTGATAAGATAAGCTGATTTTGTACTTTTTTTCTGTAGTGTGTAATGTGTCGTATGTATTTTATATCTTTGCAAAAAGAAAATTGATTTTTATGTTCTTGAAAATCACAAACTTAAAAAGAGGTTTTTATGAGTTGGTGTGCATTGCTGTCTTTGTCACGCTCTTCTCCTTCGTTACCATATTGCGCCCACCTGCCGTTGGAGCAATGTATAAGGAAGTCATAATAGCTGTCTTAGTGCTCTGTCTGTACTATGTCAATCGATATGTTCTGTATCCTCACTTCTATTTGAAATTAAATATCGGAAAGTACATTATCTTTTCGCTACTGTGCATATTCTTTGTCGCAGTTGCTGAAATTATCTTGATATACCCTCAGCTTGATAATATACTGTCGGCTATCTCCACTCCTGATGAATCTAAAAGAGCTTTCCTTGTTTACTTTTTGCTTATTTGTAGTCGTGATATGGCCCTTTTTCTCATTACTTATATCCTCTGTAATATGCTTGTATGGCGTACTCTTAACGAAAAGTACGAATTTCGTTTGCGAAGAACTTATAATGAGATAATGGCATTCGACATCTCCTCGCCGATTAGTCTTGACTCTGGTTACCGTACGTCTGCGGAAGAAATGTCTCCTGTTTCTTCGGAGAAGGTATTAGGCAGGGATTTAGAAACTGACAATAGTGCATTTATTGAAGCTACTCATTATGTTAGTGTCATTGATATTCTTTATTGTGAGCAATTCAAAAATTCTACTATGGTACACACTGTTGACATGAATATTTTGATTCACAATAGTTCATTGAAAAAAACAATAGTGTTACTTGGGAAAGAAAATGTTTTGCAAATCTCCAAAGATGTTATCGTCTCAAAAACATATATTGATGATTTTGATGGCCAGCATCTTACCATTACAGTTCCGAAAAACAACACAACAACAACGTTAGAGGTATCTTCAAAATACAAAGAAAATGTACTTCTTGTATTGGAACAATTGAAGTCTTCCCAACAGAAGAATTCGATTCCTGATGTGAATGAAAAGTCAGCGGAATGGAGAATGTCTAAATTGTTGCAGAAGGAAAAGCATCATAAAGTGTATTTCTATGTTCGGAATAATCCCTTGTGCAAGGCGGAAGAGTTGTCAGACAAATTAAATATACGGGCGGCAACCCTCAACCGCATCCTCAAGCAGCTCAAGGCGGACGGGCTCATCACGTATGAGGGGAGCAAGAAGACGGGAGGATACAGAGTAGTTAGCAGTTAGTAGTTAGCAGTTAGTAGTTGGCAGTTAGTTCCCAAAAAATAGTATCTTTGCCGCCGAAATACAACGAAAACAGTATGGAATTATCAAAGGAAAAACGAAAAGAGATTTTCAAAACATACGGCCTCATCATTTTGGGCACCTTCATCATGTCCATCGGGTTCGTGGTGTTCATTTCGCCGCTGAAGCTCGCGCCCGGCGGCGTGTATGGTATCGCCATCATCCTGCACCACCTCTTCAACTTCCCCATCGGTCTGTCAGGTATCTGTCTCGACCTGCCGCTGCTGCTCATCGGAACGCTGTGGCTCGGTCCCCGCTTCGGCATGAAAACCCTCGTGGGCGTCATCTCCCTGCCGGCCTTTATCTCGCTGTGGGAGAGGTTCTATGGCTACGCCCCGCTGATCGGACTGCCCAATGATCCCATGATCCCCGACCCATCGGCCACCTTCATCCTTGCCCTTTTCGGCGGCGTGATTATCGGCATCGGCCTGGGACTCATCTTCAAAACTCAAGCCACCTCCGGCGGTACGGATATTATCGCCATGATTATCGGCAAGTATTTGAAACACATCCCGTTAGGCACTATTCTCATCTTTGTGGATTCCACCATCGTCCTCTTTGCTTTGGTTGCCTTCAAAGACTGGACCATCCCGCTTTACTCTTGGCTGGTGATTTACGTGACGGGCGTGGTGATGGACAAGGTCATCACGGGCTTCCGCGCCAACAAGGCGGTACTGATCATCTCCGAAAAATACGAGGAGATCCGCCAGCGCATCTTCGACGAACTGGACCGCGGCGGCACCTACCTCAAAGGTGAAGGTATGTACAACCACGATGAAAAGAAGATCATCTTCACCTCCATCTCCCGCAAACAACTGCCTACACTTATCCACTTCGTCCATGAGATTGATGACAGGGCTTTCGTCACTATCTTGGATGCTTCTGAGACGCTTGGTGACGGTTTCAATTCCCTTAGAGAGAAGGCGTTGAGCTAACGAATAATCCCAATAAAGAAAAACCGCAACGATCAGACGACCGTTGCGGTTTTTGTTTGTTTTGTAGAGACGCGCCATGGTGCGTCCCTACAAACGGAATGATTAGAAAATCTGAAGACCAATTTCCCATTTCGGGAGGTCGGGAGTGATTGTGCCTTTCACTTTCAGCAGGTTGGAAATGCGATATTGTCCGTAAATAGCGAACCGTCTGGTGATACCCACACGCATACGCACACCGTAGTCAACAGGATTCATCCAATTATAGTTCAGGTAATGCTTCTTCACGTATGTAATCTGTTGATTATTATCGTCCTTCAACACGAGTTTGTAGCGGCTACCGGTATTCCATTCGCCGTAGATGCCGGCATCCAAATACCACCATTCCGAACCGGCACTGCTCAAAATGAAACGGTTCACAAGCTCCAAATCGAATTTCGTGACCTTGACATTCCGTTTATATATCGCGTCTTCATTTCCAGGCAAAAGCAAAAGTATGTTGCCAGCAACGTTGTATTCGGGACCATCAATCAATGGATTATAAGTAGGAATAATATCGTCGGAAACGGCATACCAAGAGGAACCGAAACCGATACGGAAGCCAAACGCATAGCATCTGGCCAAACGCCAACTGTTGTCAAAGGCGAAGGTGAGACCGTGCGAGAGCCGTTTGGAACTCCAGATATTGCCTTGCGGACCCCACATAGAGGGCAACATGAACGAATTGTTCAGCACAAAACTAAATTTGTAGGATTTCGGGTATTTGCGCGTGTAGATGTCGTTGTCGGGAGCAGAGATTTTGCTTGCACAGCTGCAATAGCTGGCGTTTGCAGCAGTGATACTATCCACCTGAGGCAGCGATTTCTGTCCGACGACATATTTCAGATGCTGACCGTCGCTCCAGATTTCCAGTGTTTGGCCGTTTTGCAACCGGCTTTTGGAGAAACGGAGGGAGCCTTCGTCCTCATTGACAACCTTTTGATTATAACTCTCTATGGTGCCGTCGCCGTTGACAATCTTGAAAAAGATGCTGGCATCGCCTTTTTTGCAGGTAGCATATACTGCGTCGTCATCCTCCGACAGGGAAATGTTGTTCCCAACTTCCGGTTTTTCGCCGAAGAAGTAGCCGGCCTGCGGCACGCCGTAACCGAACGCATAGTCGAAATAAGGATAGTGGTTAGCGGATTTCTCAATCTCGGTCTTCAGCTGCCAGGCGGTGTATTCAGGATGTAATTGCTTAACGCACGCGGCGAAACCGGCCATCATCGGGGAGGAGAAAGAGGTACCGGAGGCCTGCGTGAAGTTGCCCTTGCTACCGGCCACCCAGTTGTCATCGCCCATGGCTACCACATTGGGTTTCATGCGACCGTCCGCAGTCGGACCGAAGGAGCTGAAACTGGCGATTCTGTCGATGCTTTTAACGGCACCCACGGAGAGGACACTGTCGGCATCGGCGGGGGTGATGAGCATTCGCCACTCCCTGTCATCGCCTTCGTTGCCCATGGAGTTGCAGACCAAAATACCCTTGCGGGCGGCAGTGTTAGCAGCCTTGGCCACTCTGGATGTCTGACCGTCCATATTCTTGAGCATGTAACGCTGTTTGCCATAACCGAGAGAGCTGTTCAAGATGTCGGCACCGTTTTGGTCGGCCCATTCAAGTCCCTGCACCCACCAGATCTCCTCTTTCAAGGGCTCGGAGGCCACTTCAGTGCGTGCCAACAGGAACTGTGCGTCGGGGGCCATGCCGAGCATCTGGCTTCCGTTCATGATGCCCGCGATGCAGCTCAGCACCATGCGACCGTGTGATTCCGCCTCATAGACGTACTCTTTCTTTTTCACGAAGTTCCAAGTCTTCACAATTTGGCCGTTGTCGCGTAGATGCTGGAACGCGGGGTGCGTGTCGGCTTCCTTGAAACCGCCGTCCAAGATGGCGATGCGCACGCCCTTGCCGGTGATTTTGTGCTCCTTGAACAGCTCGCCGTGGTGGATGCTGATCTGCTCACCGGCGTAGTCGCTGGTCACATTTTCGGTAATGTTGTTTTCGGCAAGCTCCATGTCGCTGGCAATCAGCTGGATATCTGCCACGAACGGGAATTGCCTAATTTTGGCAATTTGCTCTTCCGTAGCCATCACGCCAGCCGCGTTGAGCCACCGCGATGTGCCCACCAGCTCCTCACAAGCTGTTTTCACCTGTGAGGCATAGTTGCTGTTCACGGGATAGTTGGTGATGTCGTACAAATCCGCCCCGCACTGCGCGTAACGCTCAATGGCCTTCGCATCAAAGTATTGATACGGGTCAAACGTGGTGTTCTGCTTGTCCGTGAAGAACACCCAATAGCTGTTCTGCGCACTCGCGATGCCAAGAATGGCGCAGAAGAGGGTAAATAATAATGTAATTTTTTTCATATTTGAAGAAATTTATTTTCAGTTAGCAGTTAGTAGTTAGCAATTAGCAGTTGAATCGTGATTCGTTAATATTAACTATACGTAACAAACTGCAAAATTACATATTTATTTCTTTTCGCCAAAACTACTAACTACTAACTGCTAACTGCTAACTATTTCGCCATCGCCACAATCTCCTGAATGTCAATCCCCAGCAACTTGAGATTCTTCAAAAACTCCGGCACCTCCTCCTCCATGAACTCCTTCTTTCGGATGGCGTGGATTTTCTCGGGGGCGTCCTCGTTGACGAAGAAGCCGATGCCGCGCTTGTTGGTGATAATCTCTTGGTTCTGAAGATGTTCGTAGGAGCGCATGACGGTGTTGGGGTTCACCTCGAAGGCGACGGCCAGCTCACGCACGGATTTGGCCCGCTCGCCCGGCTTCCACGCGCCCGACAAGATTTGCTCGAACACCCAGTTCTCGATCTGCCGGTAGATGGTTTGTGTGCTCTTGAAATCCATACTATGCCTCCGTTTCTCTCATTCTCAGAAAACTCATCGCGTAGAAATAGATAATCGTCACACTGTAGGCCACATACGGAAACCAATTACTGGAAATGACTATGTTGTGCTCTACTACCTTATAGAAATGACCATTACGGATTTCTGCAGGCACCGTCAACAGTACATTCAACCATTCTACACCGGCCATGATGGTACCAAAAACCAATGAAATGACAAAACCAGTCAACAGCAATTTCCAGAACGGACTCTTCTTAAAATAGATAGCAGCGAAAAACATGGTGGAAATACTGGCAAAGAACATCAGCACAAGCTCTACATCGATGGGGGAAACTTGCCATTTTAAGAATTCACCTAAATTGTGGATTCCGTATGGCGCGAAAATGTCAGGTTTATACATATTCACTATGCCATATCCCAAGATCTGCCCAATCAGCACAGACAAAACAATGCCTGCCACGAAGTATATGTTGGTCAATAACATACCTGTCACCACTTTTTCGGCGTTGGTCACGGGTGTCATTAAGAAGTGTATCCTGCTTGAAGGCTGGTGCAGCTTGGAATAGAAGCGGCATGGGTAATAAACCATAAACACAATGGCCGCTATTTTTATCTCTGTCAAATTTGGAATGTTAGACACAATCGTCATGACCAGGGATAATGCTGCCATGATGCCGAATGAATAGATAAGATCATTCCGCCAGTTTTCGTAAAAATAGGCCTTGATTAATTTGATTATATTGTTGATATTCATAATATTACGATTTTATTGATGAGACAATTCGGGTTAATTTTCAGTGGATGATTCGTCTTGCTGAGACGCACCTTGGCTCGTCTCTACGGAATCGGCGTATGCCTCTATTTCATCCAGACCATTAAAATGAAGCACTTGCGTCGAATCCTTTTCGATTTTCTCATATTTAATTCTGCCGCTGCGGTAGCCGGTCTGGAAATCAATGGTATAACCGATAACCAAACCCAACAACAAAACGATGGCGGTGATGATTAAAATCTTATTGGTGTATTTTTTCATAATCTTCAGATTTTAAGGTTATTTGAACATTTCCGTGAACTCATTTTTGTTAAGGACTGCGGCGTTGAAAAGTAATTCCAAATCGAGGGAAGAATCGAGGTGGTTGACGTTTTCTTTTACCTGATAGATGCCGCGTGGGGTCTCATCGGTGTAGTAAAGCTTGCCCACCTTTACTAATTCGGCTTTGCCCTCTTTCTTCATATTTTCTTCGAATTTATTAATTATTTCGTCATCCTTATCGAAAAGCAGCTTGTCGGTGATAATGTCACCGGGGGCGTTGAGAATCATACGGCCGTTGTCGATGATAGAGACCGCATCGATAAGGCTGTGCAGGTCGCGCACCTGGTGCGTGGAGATGAGCACGGTCTTCTGCTCGTCGGCGTAGGCCGCCATGATTTTGCGGAAGATGCTCTTGGTGGGGATGTCGAGACCGTTGGTGGGCTCATCCATGATAAGCAACGGCACATTAGTGGCTAAGGCGAAGGCGATCATCACCTTCTTTTTCTGTCCGTGCGAAAATTTGTCGATGAAACCCACCATGTTGTCCATCTCCATTTCCCTCAGATACTCCACGAACTGCTCGTGGCTGAAGTTGGGATAAAACGGCGCGAAAGCAGCCTCGAACTGGTTGATTTTCAGATGAGGAACGTAAATTTCCTCCTGAAGGAAATAGACATCACTCATCTGTTGAGCAGTGCGTTTGTACGCGGGTTCGCCGTCAATGATAGCGTCGCCCGACTGCGGGAACAACAGACCCGTCATGATTTTCAACAGGGTGGTCTTGCCGGCGCCGTTGCGACCGAGCAATCCGTACATGTGACCGGGTTCCAACTGCAAGTTCACCCCGTTGAAGAGCTTGCGGTTTTTGTCGTACCCGAATTGGACATTGTTTAATTGTATCATATCGTTTAATATTTAATTAGTGTACTAGTGAACTAAGACACTGCAAAAGTAATACACGGAACAATACGATGAACAAATTTTTAAAATTTTTTTCTCGCTGAAAATCAACAATATACGAGAATTTGTAAATTTTTATTATCAAAAACGGGTGAAATTTTCGCAGAAATTTTGAAAAATTGACGCAAAACCGATCGTAGAGACGTGCCATGGAAACATTTATGAGACGTTTCAGGAAACGTCTCTACAGAATGGCGTTTGAACCCAATAATTCCTAACTCGTAATATCCGAAAAAATCGTATTTTTGCAGGTTTTTTATAAAGGTATTATATAGAATGACCAGAAAGTTTAATAAGGATAATTCAGAGGAGGATTTTGGTCCGAAATTCTCCAAAAAACGCTATTCCCACGACAATGACGGGGAACGCAAGTTCGGACGGGAAAGAGGGCGTGACCGTGACCGCGATCGCGACAAAGAGCGTGGACGCGGACGTGACCGCAAATTTGACCGTGATGACGATAATGAGCGTAAACGTGGGCGCGATCGCAAATTTGACCGTGATCGCGACAACAATAGAGGCAATAAAGGTCGTGACCGCTCTTTCAAGCGCGGATTCCGCAAGGAAGATGACGATTCCAAGCCGCGTCGCCGCAATGTAGTGGCCGAGTCCGAGATCTTGAGCGAAATCATCGAACGTCGTCGTAGCGAAGGTCGTACTTTGCCTCGCAAACAGCGTGTCTTGTCGCTGGAATACGAGGAAAAGCACGGTCCTATCCGGCTGAACAAATACATCGCTAATGCCGGCATCTGCTCTCGTCGCGAGGCGGACGTGCTCATTGCCACGGGTGCCATCACCGTGAATGGCGAGGTGGTCACCGAAATGGGCCACAAAGTGATGCCCACCGATGAGGTTCGTTATGGCGATCAGGTGCTGCAACGTGAAAAGCCGGTTTACGTACTGCTCAACAAACCAAAGGATTACATCACCACCACCGATGATGAGCGCGGTCGCGCCAATGTGATGGAGCTCGTGCGCGATGCTTGCGAGGAACGCATCTACCCTGTAGGTCGCCTCGACCGTGACACCACAGGTCTGCTGCTCTTCACGAACGATGGGGAACTTACGAAAAAGCTCACCCACCCGAGTTCTCAAATTGAGAAAACCTATGCGGTGGAACTCGACAAACCGTTTGCTTCCGTCGATATGGATATGCTTCGCAACAACGGTGTTGAGCTTCGCGATGGCCTCATTGTCCCTGATGATGTGGAATACGTTGGCGAGGGTAAGAAAGAGGTCGGCATCACGATTCATTCGGGCAAGAACCGCATCGTGCGCCGGATTTTCGAATCTCTCGGCTACGAGGTGGTCAAGCTTGACCGCGTGATTTTCGCAGGTCTGACCAAGAAGGACCTCCCGCGTGGCAGATGGCGTTTTCTTACCAAAAACGAGGTCAATTTCCTGAAAATGTTGGCCAAACCGAAAACTGATACCGAAAAAACCGAAAGCCCCATCCAATGATGCCTGTGGAAATCATGTCGCCGGTAGGCTCCTACGAGTCGCTTTCCGCGGCTATTGCCGCCGGTGCCGGTTCGGTCTATTTCGGTGTGGGCGCCATGAACATGCGCTCCCGTTCTGCCGCCAATTTCTCTTTGGAGGATTTGGCCAATATCGTTCGTATCTGCAAAGAACATCAGGTGAAGAGCTATCTCACCGTCAACACCATTATATATAACGATGAGATTCAGCAGATGCATGAACTGTTGGATGCGGCAAAGGCCTGCGGGGTCACTGCCATCATCGCCTCCGACATGGCGGTCATCCAATATGCTCGCGAAAAAGGCATAGAAATCCACCTTTCCACGCAATGCAACGTTACTAACGTGGAGGCGGTGCGCTATTACGCGCAGTTCGCTGATGTGATTGTGTTAGGTCGTGAGTGCCAGCTTCGACAGGTGGCAGACATCTGTCAGGCAATTGGAAGCCAGCAGATTAAAGGTCCGAAAGGGGAGCTCGTCAAGATCGAGATTTTCGTGCACGGCGCCCTCTGCATGGCCGTTTCTGGCAGATGCTATCTCAGCCTCGACAACTACAACTCGCCTGCCAATCGGGGAGCGTGTCTGCAACCTTGCCGTCGTGCCTATGAGGTGCGTGACGTAGAAGACGGTTTAGAGCTGCAGGTCGATAACCCTTACATCTTCTCGCCCAAGGACTTGTGCACCATCGGCTATCTCGACAAAATCGTGAAGGCTGGCGTTTCCGTGCTCAAGATTGAAGGTCGTGGTCGTTCGCCGGAATATGTGAAGATGGTGACGGAATGTTACCACGAAGCTTTGGAAGCCATTTACGATCAGACTTTTAACATAGAGAAAATCAATGCGTGGATGGATCGTCTGCGTAGTGTCTATAACCGCGATTTTTGGGATGGTTATTATCTTGGGAGAACCACGGGCGAATGGTCGGAGCGCTACGGTTCGCAAGCTACCCGTATGAAACGGCGTATCGGTAAGATTACCAACTACTTCAGTAAGCTCGGCGTGGCGGAAATCTGCATGGAAGAGGATGTCCTCTCTGTTGGCGATGACCTCCTGATCATCGGACCTACCACGGGCGTGTATGAGGACAAGGTTGCGGAGATTCGGGTGGAGGATCAGGCCGTGGAAAGCGTCACCAAGGGAATCTATTGTTCTGTCAGGGTCAAGGAGTTGGTGCGTCGCGGCGACCAAGTTTATCGTTGGATTTTGGTAAAAGATGAGTTCTGATAGGATTGGGGAAAGCTGTTGGGACTAGTAACTGTAACTTTTTGAAGCATAGCACGTATAAGAGTAAGAATTTTTATATTATTGCAAGTTTATTAAAAACATAAAAATGGGTTTATTTTCATTGTTTACTAGAGAGATAGCTATAGATCTGGGCACGGCCAACACCGTCATTTTGCATGACAACAAGGTTGTGGTGGATGAGCCGTCTATCATCGCCATCGATTCCCGTACAAAGTCAGTGGTGGCGGTTGGTAAGAAGGCCCTGATGATGGAGGGAAAAACCTCCGGAGAGATATATACGGTACGTCCTCTGCGGAACGGTGTGATTGCCGACTTCCAGCCTACTGAGCTGATGCTGAGAGAGTTCATCAAGATGACCAACACCAAGCACTCTTTGATTACTCCAGCGATGAAGATGGTGATTTGTATTCCGTCCGGTATCACTGAGGTGGAGGAGCGTGCTGTCCGTGAATCTGCGGAACAGGCTGGTGCCAAAGAAGTTCGCTTGATTTACGAGCCGATGGCTGCTGCTATTGGTAGCGGTATAGATGTGTTGGATGCCAACGGTAACATGATTATTGACATCGGTGGTGGTACCAGTGAGGTGGCTGTCATCGCCCTCGGTTCCATCGCTTCCAAGAAGTCTGTACAGGTGGCTGGCGACCGGCTCAACACTGACATCAAGGAGTTCATGCGTCGCGAGCATAACCTCGACATCGGTATTCCCACGGCAGAGCAGATCAAGATCAATGTGGGTGCCGCTATCACGCATCTGGACAACCCACCGGCCGATTACGAAGTGTATGGCCGCGATTTGGTGCATGGTATTCCGCGTAGCATCATGATCAACTACCAAGAGATTGCCACCGCCCTCAATAATTCTATTAACGCTATTGAAGACGCAGTGATGCAAGCTCTTAACGTCACTCCGCCGGAGTTGTCCGCCGATATTTTCAAGACTGGTATCTATTTGGCCGGTGGTGGTTCTCTGTTGCGCGGTCTGGACAAGCGTATCAACAAGATTACGCAATTGCCTGTCCATGTGGTAGAGGATCCGTTGCGCGCCGTGGCTCGCGGTACTGCTATCGCCCTCAAGAACCTCGACAAATTCGAGTCATTGACGAAATACTAACATTGGCTTTTAGCTTTTGGCTATTGGCAAAAAACAAAGGAATATTACAACAATATTCCTTATTTTTTTATCAATATGAAAGTTTTAAATCCTTTATATATTATCCTTTTCTGGTTCTGTTTGTGGATGCCTGCCGTTCTCGTGGCGCAGCAGGATACGTTTCCCTATAGTTTCTGTCCGTCGGCGCCGATTGTGAAGGATCACGAGGGTAACCGTTACCGTACCGTGCAGATCGGGACGCAATGTTGGATGGCGGAGAACATGCGCTGTTCCACTTCCCCGACGGGCAAGCACTGGCTCTACAACCCTCGTTTTACGGCTATGCAGCCGCTATATGCGGCCTATTATGCTATGCCGACAAATTCCCGGAACGGCCTTCTCTACAGTTGGGCGGCGGCCATCGACCGCAATGACCATGTAAAGTCCGGAAAAGCCTTGTCAAAGCCTGTGCGCGGCATCTGTCCGGAAGGCTGGCATCTGCCTGACAATGAAGAGTGGGGTTTGCTGTTTAGAACGTTGGGGGGTAGTGCTGTGGCCGGCGAGATGATGAAAGCACCCACGAAACAATGGCAACCTCACTTGGTGATCAAGAAAGAGTATTTGTCCGGTTTTGAAGCCTCTCCAGCCGGTGCCTATACGGAGGAGGGATGCCAATATGCCGGTTATCAGGCCTATTTCTGGAGTTCGGACAACTTCAGCCGTGACGAGGCCTGGTCCTGTGTTATCTATGATTATAAAAACGAAGGCTATAACTATTTGGGGTACAAATGTTACGGGCATTCGGTGAGGTGCGTGAAGGACGAATGAAAAGCGATGAAAAGCGATGAAAAGCGATGAAAAGCGATGAAAAGCGATGAAAAACGATGAAAAACGATGAAAAGCGATGAAAAACGATGAAAAGCGATGAAAAGCGATGAAAAACGATGAATAAAAAAAAGAGGAACATTTGTTCCTCTTTTTTTTGCGGACCGGACGAGACTCGAACTCGCGACCCCATGCGTGACAGGCATGTATTCTAACCAAACTGAACTACCGATCCGTTCGTTGTTTGATGGCGCAAAAATACACTTTTTTTTGATTGCGCGACATCCGATTTGAATTTTTTTTATTTTTCTTGTATATTTTTGAAATTCAATATCTTATATTGACAATTCTAACTTAGAAACGCCAGGTGACGCCAAAATAGTAAAGGAACGGCAGCTGATAAATGACATCATTTGTCGATCTGTTTACATAAAACACGTTCTTATAGTTATAAACATTGGTCATAGAAACGCTGACTTCGAGGGTTTGGCGCTGGGTAAGGAAGAACTTCTTTTTCGCACCGAGGTCGAGGCGTTGGTAACTGGGCAGTCGGGCACCGTTGAATTCGGCCAGCATGAAATAGACATCCTCGTTGACCGTGGTGTAGTCCTCGCTGAGGTTAGACGGGTCATAGTGCGGATAGAAGGCCTGAGTCTGCGTGAACGGGAATCCCGTACCGAAGTTCCAACGGCAATTGATTTCCCAAGAACGACGTTTTCCGAAAGCGTAGGAGGCCACCAAGTTGATATTATGGCGACGGTCGAAATGCGGATAGTAGATGATCCTGCCGTCATTGCGCTTCACCCAGCCCAAGGAATAAACAAACCAAATATATACGCCTTTCTGCTCGTATTTGACGGAGATGTCACCGCCGTATGCCTGTCCTTTTTCCCAGATGAATTCGCTATCTTCATCCGTCATTTTGTAACGATTGGCGGAAATCAGTTGGGAGAAATTCTTGAAGTAACCTTCAATGTTGATACTCAACGGGTTGATGGGGTCATATTCCAAACCGAGAATCACGTGCTGCGATTTCTGCAGACGACCTTTGATCTCTTGGTCGCTGTTCAACATGGTGCTAGGTAGCAAATCCTCATCCAACGGCGAGGAGATAAAACCGTTGAACAGACTGACCACATCTTGGTCGGAGCTGATTGCCACGAGGTTTTGGGAGTACATGCCCGCCGCCATTTTCAGGCGTAAATTCTTGAGTATGTTATATTTGATAGCTAAACGCGGTTCGGGAGAAACCTCGCCGAGCGAATAGTAATACTGCAGTCTGAAACTCGGTTCGATCAACAGTTTATTGCGGAAATTGTATTTGTATTTGACGAAAATGGACATGTCAGTGGTGTGGTCCTCAATTTCGCGCAATGAATTATATATGGTGTAATACTGGTAGTCCGTGTTGTAACCAACCACATCAATACCCATCTTTAAGAAGCTGTTACCCAAGTAGTAATTGAAGCCCAAGTCGAAAGTGAAACCGCCCATGGAACTCTTTTTGGGTTTATAGTTGATATCGTGGAGTTCGGATTCGTATTTGGAATAGGCCAGAGAGCCCTCAATGGTGGTGGGAGCATCACCGGGTACAATGAGGAAATTAGTCCCGATGCCCCAGTTGTTCCATCCGTAATTAGCTATAGAACTGTATTTTACACGATCGTCATAGTTGAAACCAAACAGATTCCAGCGGGTACCGTTTTTCGAAGCAAGCGTGATTTTGCCATAAAGATCCAGGAAGCTGTAGGGTAGTCCTTCGGGATTTTCGACGTAGGGATAGAACACTTTGGAGGAGTGGTTGAGGAAAGATCCTTTTCCGGAAAGGATGAAGCTGAGGGAGGTTTTGCGGTCGTCCTTGAGCTTCACCAGGGGACCTTCGAGAAGAAGCTGGGCACCGATATTGCTGACATCGACCTTACCAGCAAGCCGTTTCATGTTACCGTCGCGGGTTTTGATGTCCATCACCGAGGAGATTCTGCCGCCGAACTCCGCTCCGAAACCGGCGGTATAGACATCCGCACTGCTCATGATGTCCATGTCAAAAACGGAGAAAATGCCTATGGAGTGGAACGGGTTGAAAAGGATGACACCGTCGAGAAGCAGCATATTCTGCACAGGAGTACCGCCGCGCACGTAGAGTTGTCCGCCTTGGTCGCCTGTGGAGATGATACCGGGGAGCACTTGCAGATATTGTGCGAAATCGGGTTGTCCGCCGATAGCCGGCATCTTGCTCATGTCTTTCGGGGTAACGCTGATGACAGCGGTGCGGGTTTCCTGTTCCTTGCGGGTGTTCTCGCCCACAATCTGCACAGCGTCAAGTGTTTGCGAACTTGGAGAGACCGTGTATCGTTTGGTTATGGTACCGTTGCTTGAAAAAACAACTGTGTCCAAAAGATCTACGTAGCCCAGTTGAGAGACTTTTACGGTGTAGGTTCCTGCAGGTATTTTGTTGATGAGGAACGCACCCGAAACGTCCGACAGAGCACCGTAGGTGGTGCCCATCAGCTGGATAGTACAATAGGGCAGGATTTCGCCCGTGGACTCATCATATGTGAAACCTTTGAGGACGGCATTCTGTGCAAAACCGGCGAATGCCATGAAAAATAACAGAATAAAGAGAGTACAATTGTTTTTTATAGTCATAAAAACAAACGATAGAATAAAAAGTAGCTATTTTCTGACGACTTTGAAAGTTTTTAAGGATTGGTTTCCAGATTTCAGTTCCAGCAGGTAGTTGCCTGTTGCATAGTGGCCGATTTGGAAAGTGGTCAGGTCACTCGTGACATTGACGACTTGCAGCAATTTGCCGTTGCCGTCGAACAGGTATGCCTGCAGGCCATCGTTAGGGATTTCGAAACCGTTGAGTTCCAATTGTGCAAGGTTCTCCGTGGGGTTCGGATAGACCTTTGCGTTAAGGGTAATCCCCGGATAATGGTTCACTCCGACGGTCATGATTTCGTAAGGCTGTTGCACGCCTTCTGCAACGGAAATAGACCCGTTATTGTTGGAGGCTGTGCTTGCGGCAACTTGTCCTACCGTATAACTGACACTGCCTGTGTTGCTTTGAGCGTCCCCACCTACGGGTACCAAAGCACTTTGCGCATACATGAACGCAGCGGATAAACCAAAAACCAATAATAAAGCTACTTTTTTCATAAAGCTGATATTTTTAGAAACGGCAAAAATACGATTTTTTTATTACTTCGGGCATATTTTTTTGAGGGACAAAGAAAAAGGCAGACTTTAGCAGTCTGCCCTTTCTTATAAAAAATAGCGGTATGGACGATTATTTGTTCACTTGGAACTTTTTATCGCCATTGACAAAGAAGTTTACGATTTGGGTGGCAGCGGCCAGACCGGCGTTCATGTTGGCTTCAGCGGTTTCAGCACCCTGTTTTTTCGGGGTGGCGAAGAAGCGTTTTTCGAATTTGTTGAATTCGTCCAATGCGTCGGGGGCGATGTCGGTGCAATATTTGAGGTCTTCTCTCTCAGCCATGAGGGCGAGGAGTTCTTCCTCATTGATGACCTCCTTGCGGGCGGTGTTGATCACGCAGCCGCCTTTGGGCATAAGACCCACAAGTGCCTTGTTGATGGACTTTTTGGTCTGGTCGTTGGCGGGGATATGCAGGGAGATGTAGTTGCAGTTCTTGTACATTTCCTCCAGGGTGGCGGGAACGACAACGCCTTCAGCTTCCATTTTCTCTTTCGGGACAAACGGGTCGAAAGCCCAGACTTCCATACCGAGGGCGCGGGCCTTTTCAGCCACGAGGCGACCGACGTTACCGTAAGCTTGGATACCGACTTTTTTGCCTTTGAGCTCGGCACCGGTGCCGGGTTTGAAGGTGTTGCGGGCCATGTAGATCATCATGCCGAGGGCGAGTTCTGCCACAGCATTGGAGTTTTGGCCGGGGGTATTCATTGCCACGATGTTGTTGGCGGTGCAGGCGGCGAGGTCGAGGTTGTCGAAGCCGGCGCCGGCGCGAACGACCACCTTGAGGTTCTTGGCGGCGTCAATGACTTGGGCCGTCACCTTGTCGGAACGGACAATCATGGCGTCCACGTCTGCCACAGCGGCGTACAGCTGCTCAGGAGTTTCGTACTTCTCCAGCAGAACCAGTTCATAACCAGCTTTTTCCACAATAGCGCGAATGCCATCGACAGCAGCTTTCGCGAAAGGTTTTTGGGTTGCAACTAATACTTTCATTATTTATCGGATTAAAAGTTAAATACTTTACTTTGGCTTTTGGCTAATAGCCAATAGCTAATGGCCAAAAGCTAAACTATTTGTTTGCTTTTTCGAAGTCCTGCATGCAAGCCACGAGAGCCTCAACGTCTTCGACGGTGCAAGCGTTGTAGAGGGAAGCACGGAAGCCGCCGACGGAGCGGTGACCCTTGATGCCGACCATGCCGCGCTCTTTGGCGAAGGCCATGAAAGCATCCTGCTTGTCCTCGTAGCCGGGAGCCATCACCCAGCAGTGGTTCATGATGGAACGGTCAGCCTTGTCGGCGACGGTGCCCACGAACATGCTGTTGCGGTCGATTTCTTCGTACAGCAGGCTGGATTTCTTCAGGTTGATCTTGTTCATTTCAGCGACACCGCCGATGGTGTTCTTGAGCCAGGTGAGGGTTTCGTGCATTACGAAGATGGGGAGCACGGGAGGAGTATTGAACATGGAGATGTTCTTGGCTTCCTCAGCGGCGTGGGTGCGGTAGTCGATCATGGTGGGCAGCGGGTTCATATAGGCGCGGTCACCAATGTTGCCGAGGATGTCCTTGCGCACGATGACGAAGGTGACACCGGCAGGGCCGACGTTCTTCTGAGCACCACCGTAGATGAGACCGTATTTGGTCACATCGACGGGACGGCTCATGATGTCGGAGGACATGTCAGCGACGAGCATCACATTGTTGCACTCAGCAGCGGTGAAATCTTTGCGGATTTCGGTGCCGTAGATGGTGTTGTTGGTAGTGATGTGGAAATAGTCGGCATCAGCGGGGACGGTCCAACCTTTCGGAATATAATTATAGGTCTTGTCCTCAGAAGAAGCGACGATTTCGGTGGTACCGAAGTTTTTGGCTTCCTTAGCGGCTTTCTTAGCCCAGACACCGGTTTGGAGGTAAGCGGCTTTGGTCTTCAGCAGGTTGGCGGGCACCATGAAGAACTGGGTGCTGGCACCACCACCGAGGAAGAGCACCTCGTAGTTGTCGGGGATGTTGAGCAAATCGCGCCACAGTTGGCGGGTCTCAGCCATCAATCTTTCCCAACCGGGGGTACGGTGGGAGATCTCCATCAAACCGATTCCGGTGTTGTCAAAATTGCGGATTGCGTTGATTGTGGACTCAACAGCTTCTTTCGGGAGGACGCAAGGTCCTGCGTTAAAATTGTGTACTTCTTTCATAACCAATAATATACGTTACTTTTATAAAGATGAATAATGAAATTTTTCGATTCGGCAAAGATACAAAAAAAGCGCGTGATAAGGTGGATTTTAGTCCGTTAAATTTTTTTTTGAGAAAATGGTTTGTGGATTAAAAAAAATTGTATTTTTACACCCTGAAATTTTCGGAGAGATGGCCGAGTGGTCGAAGGCGCGCGCCTGGAGAGCGCGTAAGCGCCAAAAGCGCTTCATGGGTTCGAATCCCATTCTCTCCGCTAGACCTAAAGGTTTGAAAATCAATAAAGTAAAAATAATTTAATTTCAACAAATCAAAATCAATTATGAAAAAGCTTATCGCCTTACTTACCGTTTTCGGTTTCTTAACCTTCGGTATTGCAAACACAGCATTTGCTCAAAAACAACAAGAATCTGCCGAAAATGCCGCCACCGAGCAGGTTGCGGAAGAGGTCGCTGAGGCTGCTCCCGCCGCCGCACAGGCAGAACTGACATCTGATCCCGATGAAGCCATCAACCAAAGTTTACATTATACTTTGAAAGACAAATTCATCCAGGGTGGTGCCGTGTGGATGACCCCTGTGTTGATTTGCTTGATCTTAGGTTTGGCTTTCGTCATTGAGCGTATTTTCTACCTCAACCTTTCTTCTGTCAATTCCAAGAAATTACTCGACAAAATTGAAGACACTATTAAGACCAAGGGTGTCGGCGCCGCCAAGGAACTCTGCCGCGACACGAAAGGCCCCCTCGCCGCTGTCTTCTATCAAGGTCTCGACCGTTATGATGAAGGTCTCGAATCCGTTGAGAAATCCCTCACCTCTTACGGTGCCGTCCAAATGGCTAAGCTGGAAAACAATATGACTTGGATCAGCCTGTTCATCGCCCTCGCTCCTTCCTTGGGATTCTTGGGAACCGTCATCGGTATGGTGCAGGCATTCGATGATATCGAGCGCGCAGGTGATATCTCCCCGACCATCGTCGCTGGTGGTATGAAAGTGGCTTTGTTGACCACCGTGTTCGGTTTGATCACCGCCATGATCCTCCAAGTGTTCTACAACTACCTCCTTACCCGTATCGACGCCATCGTCAATGACATGGAAGATGCTACCATCTCCTTCATGGATATTCTCGTTAAAAACAAATAATAAAGGTATAAAGCCTTAATATATTATATATACAATAATTTTTAAAACGTTGTATAATGAATAATAGAATAATCAATATCGTCATATTTGTGGTCGCTATCCTGGCGTGCTGTGTGGCTATTGCATTCTCTTTCTTCTCATTCGACAGTGACAAGAAAGACAGCTACATCCAAGTGCAGGAAGTGAAAGCCCAGACACCTCAGATGGTGACGGACTTCGAGACGGCCACCGTGCAGACCCTCCCCAATGTCATTGAAAAATATCAGAAAGAGACCGCCGAAAGAAGTGAGAAGCAGAAAGATGTCCAGATGGAAAAGGATATTCTCTACACCTATCTTCAAGATCTGAAGAATCTGGATGAGAACAGCTTCGAAACCTATAAGGCCAATTTCCCTCAACGTTCTGCTGCCTTGTTCGCCAAATCCCAGAACAAACAGAAATATGTGGACGGTTTCAATAAGGTGCAATCTTTCAAAGATCTGGATAAATATATCGAAGAAGTAAATGCTGATTACGCTCAGATCAAGCAGGACTATCTGGTGGAACGCAATTACATCAAATCCGCCAACGCTTTGATCAACAAGGCTGTGGCTATCGATGGTAATGCATCCGAATCCAAGAAAGCCAGCGAGATGGAATCCTTCCAGACCGATCTGAAGAGCTTCGGCAAGAGCGCTCGTCTGCAGAACTTCTTCATCGTCCTGACCTACATCCTCGGTATCGGCGCCCTCGTCTTGATGCTGTTCTTCCTGTTGGCCAACATGATCACCAACTTCAAGACCTCCTACAAGATTCTGGTGGGTCTGCTTTTCTTGGTTGTGACTTTCTTTATCGGCTATCTGGTCGGTACTCCTACCCTCAGTCCTTCAGCTATCAAAGCGGGTATGACCGGTTCCGGATACAAGATGGTGAATGCAGCCTGCTTCACAGTCTATGTGTGTTTGTTTGTCGCAGTAGCTTCTATTATTGTGACATTAATTATGAACGCTGTTAAAAATAGAAATTAACATGAGTAAAAGAAAAACCCCGGGCTTGAATACGGGTGCAATGTCAGATATTTCCTTTCTGCTGTTGACCTTCTTCCTGCTTACCTCCTCCATTAACACGGAGCAAGGTATCCCGAGAAAGTTGCCGCCGCCAAAAGCTGACGACGCGAAGGAGCAGAAAGTGGATATCAACAAGAGAAACGTTCTGAACGTGTTGGTGAACTTCCGTGACGAGATCTCTGTGAACGGTGATGTTATCCTGATTACCGATCTGAAGTCCAGAGCCAAAGAGTTTTTCGCAAACCCCGCCAACGACCCGAACCTTCCGGAAAAAGTCAGCAAACCTATTGATGGTATCGGCGACTTCCAGGTGTCAAAGGGCGTTGTGTCTCTGACGAACGACCAGGGAACGAGTTACAATATGTACGTGCAGGTGCAGAACGAGTTGCAGCGTGCTGTCAATGAGTTGCGTGACGAGACCGCGTTGCAGTATTTCGGCAAGAAATACGAAGCACTGGATTCCGCCGCACAACGTGCTGTCACCACCGCTATTCCGATGAGCATCTCCGAGGCCCCGCCAATCGACTACGGTTCCAATGGCGCACAATAACCTTTAAAACGCAAGATTATGTCAAGATTCAGAAAAGAAGGAAAAAAAGAGACACCCGAACTCAACATGGGTTCCATGTCTGATATTATCTTCATGTTTTTGTTCTTCTTCATGGTGATCACCACCATGCGTGAAGCGTCCTTGAAGGTTCATTTCACGCCGCCTAAGGCTACTGAAATTCAGAAACTGGAGAAAAAGTCCCTTGTGGCTAATATCTACATAGGTGCTCCTATCAACAAAAACGAGAACACGCTTCCTCCCGGAGAGGTTTCTGTTCAGCTGAATGACCAAACGATCAAGTCTGAAGATTTGGTTCGCGATGTGCGCGAGTTCATCGGTACCGAGAAAGAGTCCCGCGACGCTCAAGATAGAGACCGTCTGACTTTCTCCCTGAAAGTGGACCAAGATGTCCAGATGAGATATGTGAATACGATCAAACAAGAGTTGCGTAAGAATAATGCCTTAAAAATTAATTACGCAGCCGGTAAGAAAGTAACAAATTAATATTGAATACCGAATTTCAGGGCGGTGTGCACATCGTCCTGAAATTTTCAGTTTTAAAAAATCATTAGTATTAACCAAAATCATAAGTTATGAAGAAACTTTTACTTGCTGTTACAGTGCTGTTTATGGTCAGCGCAGTGTCCGCTCAAGTGGACAAAGTAAACGGACGCGCTAATGCGGTCTCTGCTCCCTATCACAAAGTTCAACTGAAAGGTACTGAGGAAGTTGCTGTTCCTCATGCCAGTGTTCCGATGATGCGCTCTCACAGCCGCAATTTCGTCGGTACTACCTATTACGATTGCCAATCCAACGGTTCTATGGCTCAGAGAGTGGTTGCCCATAATGATGGAACTGTTTCCGCCATTTGGACTACCGATAACGAGAACTTCAATCACCGTGGTACGGGTTACAACTATTTCAATGGTACCAGCTGGATTAATCCGTCCAGCAGCACCGATCGTATTGAGAACGTTCGTACGGGTTGGCCTGCTATTACCACTGTTGGTGATGCTGAAATCGTGGTTTCCCACAACGGTTCAAATGCATTGGTGATCGGTATCCGTCCTCAAAAAGGTACTGGTGATTGGACCTTTACTACTAAACAAGGACCTGTTGCTTCCGATGGAACTCACAACAGTACTTGTCTTTTGTGGCCCTCTATCGTTGCTTCTGGCAACACTTTGCACATGATTGCTTGCACGGAGTCTGACTCAGGTTATCTGTACAATGGTATTAATACCTGCTTGGTTTATTATCGTGGTACATTTAATACTTCCAATAACACTATCACTTGGGAAGAACCCCGTGTCGTTGGTAATGTTGACCCCAATGAGTATCCCAGATTCTCTGGCGACTCTTATGCAATTGATGCTAAGGGTGATAATGTGGCTATCGTTGCTTGCCCCTCCAGCACTATGGATGTTTTCCTTTGGAAATCAACTGATGGTGGTACAAACTTCACAAAGACTGTCGTTATCGAATCTGCTATCAAGAACGGCAACTTGACCGCTATGATGGATACCACGCTCTATGTGAACGATGGTTGCTGTGCCGTTGCTATTGGTGATGATGGCATTGCCCATGTCGCTATTGGTGCTTACCTTGTGGTTTCTGATGTCGATTCCGGCGATTCTTGGTACTGGTATCCTGGTATCGGTTATCTGCTTTATTGGAAAGATAACCAAGCTCCTATTATGTATAATAACAACGAGGAGTATATGCAACCCGATGTGTTGACCGCTGCTGGTTATACGGTTATTGAACGTTTCAATCTGGATTGTGGTGATGAGCTTTTTGCCCCCACTTCTTGGGGTTCCGATGCTTATCCTAACTATGGTGTGGGTGCTATTTCTTTCCCGCAGTTGGTGGCACAAGGTGGTAATGTCTATATGGTTTTCTGCTCAACATTGCAATATCCTTTCTCTGATTTGGTCAATGATATGTACTATAGAGGTGTATTTGCCTGCAAGTCCACCGACAATGGCCAAACCTTCGGCGATAAAAGCTGGCTTTCTTATAACAAGGATTGTACCTACATGGATTCATGGGATTGGGCTCCTCTGACTGAAGAAAACATCGAAACAAATGTTGAGTTGATGCGTGAAGCTGTCAATACCGAAGGTGAAAGTGTGTATCCTTCAGTGGCTTCCAACATTGTTAATGGCAAACTGGTTATGACTTGGCAACAAGACTATTTTGCTGGTACTTACATTAAGGATGAGAGTTCACCCAGCGAAACGTTCGACTATTATTTCAGCATTGATGCTTCTGAAATTGGTGTGTACAATAACACCAACGAGGTTTGCCAAGGCTTGTGGATTGATCCTACGGGCGTTTCTAACGAGATGATTTCAGGTATGAAGATTTATCCGAACCCTGCTTCTGATGCTGTAAACATCACTTTCTCTTCTGAGGAATCTGCTGATGCTGTGGTGAGCGTCATGAACCTGATGGGTCAGACCGTTTACACCTCCAACGTGAGCATGCACGAAGGTTATAACATGGTGAATGTTCCTGTCAAACATCTCGGTGCTGGTGTTTATATGGTGAACATCAAATCCAACAAGGGCACTTCCACCCAAAAGTTGATTGTTAAGTAATTTTTACCAAAACAAATGCATAAAGGCAGGCCGTAGTGCGACCTGCCTTTTTTCTGTATAAAGAGATAAAATATGATTAAATCAATGACCGGCTTTGGCCGGAGCGTTTTAGAGAACGATGGAAAGGTCATCACGGTGGAAATCCGGACGTTGAACAGTAAGCAACTGGATCTCAATACCCGTATTCCGTTGTTGTTCAAGAATTACGAAAATGAGATTCGCTCTATTCTCTCCAAAGAATTAGAACGTGCCAAGGCGGATTTCACCATTACGGTCGAAAATCGATCTGTCAACAGCACAGTTGCCATCAACAAAGAATTGGCAAAGTCTTATTATCAGACTCTTACGGATCTTTCCGAGGAGTTGCACAATCCTGTTACCAGTGACATCTTCCTGCATGTGCTGCGGATGCCCGATGTGGTCTCCACCCCGCAAGAGGAGGTCAGCGACGAGCTTTGGAATGAGGTGCGGAACACCATTCTCGAAGCCTGCAATCAGGTGAATGCATTCCGAATTTCTGAGGGCAAAGTGCTGGAGCAGGATTTTGTGAAGCGCATCACGCTCATCCGCGACATGATTGACGAGGTGACCCCGTTTGAGGAGAACCGCATCGTCCGAATTCGTGAAAAGTTCGAAAACGCGTTGAAAGATCTTGCCCCGAAAGTGCAGTACGATCCCAACCGTTTGGAACAGGAGATGTTCTATTATCTTGAGAAACTGGACGTTACAGAAGAAAAAGTCCGTCTGCGCAAACATTGCGACTATTTCATCGAGACCCTCAACGATAACCAGTCCAACGGCAAAAAGCTCGGTTTCATCGTGCAGGAGTGCGGTCGCGAAATCAACACCCTTGGCTCCAAGAGCAACGACTTCGACATCCAGCAGATTGTGGTACGAATGAAAGACGAGCTGGAGAAATTGAAGGAACAGTTGGCGAACATTTTGTAATGGTTATAGGTTATAGAGGCTGGTAATTGTACATTGTTCATTGTACATTGTAAATTGAAATAAAATGGGAAACATATTATCATTAATTGGTCGGCCGAATGTGGGGAAATCGACCTTTTTCAACCGTTTGATACAGGCGCGTGAGGCCATTGTGGATGCCACGGCTGGCGTGACGCGCGACCGCCATTACGGGAAATCTGACTGGAACGGTTACGACTTTTCTGTCATTGATACTGGCGGTTATGTGGTGGGGTCGGACGACATTTTCGAGTCCGAAATTCGCAAACAGGCGGCATTGGCTATTGAAGAGTCCGATGTCATCGTCTTCATGGTTGATGGTCGCGAGGGGCTGACCCCGCTGGACGAGGAGATTGCCGACATTTTGCGCAAGTCCAAGAAACCCTATTACTTGGCGGTGAACAAGATTGACAGTCCGAGCAACTACTTGGATTACACGGAGTTCTACGCTTTGGGAATAGGGGATATTTATCCCATTTCCGCTGTTTCAGGCAGTGGCACGGGCGACCTGTTGGATGAGGTGGTGAAACACTTTTCGAAGGACAAGGATGACCTACCCGACGATCTGCCGCGCATCGCTATCGTGGGCAAGCCCAATGTCGGTAAGTCTTCGATTATCAATGCTTTCCTCGGCGAGGATCGCCATATTGTCACGCCGTTGGCCGGTACAACCCGCGATACCATTTTCACCCGTTACAAAAGCTTCGGTTTCGACTTTTATTTGATTGACACTGCCGGTCTGCGCAAAAAGAGCAAGGTGGAGGAGAGTTTGGAGTTCTATTCCGTGATGCGTGCGGTACGCTCTATCGAGAATTCCGATGTCTGCATCGTGATGGCAGATGCTTCTCAAGGTTTTGATTCCCAAGATCTTAATATTTTTGGATTGTGTGCTCGGAACCACAAAGGTATTGTGCTGGTGATGAACAAGTGGGATTTGGTGGAAAAAGACACGCACACGCACAAAAACTTTGAGGATGCGGTCAAAAGTCGGATTGCCCCCTTTACGGATGTGCCGATTATTTTCACCTCAGTGACGGAAAAACAGCGTATTTACAAAGTGTTGGAGACGGCCATCCAGGTTTATCAGAACCGTCAGCGCCGTGTTTCCACTTCCGAGCTGAACGACACGTTGCTGCCCATCATCGAGCACACACCGCCGCCCATGAACAAGGATAAGGTCATCCGGATCAAGTACATCACACAGCTGCCGGTGGCTTATCCCACCTTCGCGTTTTTCTGCAATTTGCCGCAGTACGTGGTGGATTCCTACAAACGTTTCCTCGAGAACCAGATCCGCAAAAATTGGGATTTCTCCGGTGTGCCGATTGAAATTTACTTCCGAAAAAAATAATCCATGAAAAAATTGTTCATAGAAACATACGGTTGTCAAATGAATTTCGCGGACAGCGAAGTGGTCGCCTCCATTTTGAAGGATCAATACTCGCTGACGAAAGAGATCCAGGAGGCCGATTTAATCCTCATAAACACGTGTTCTATCCGTGATAAGGCCGAACAACGCATCCACAAGCGTTTAAAGGAATTAGAGGCGTATAAGCGCAAAAAACGGACGTTGCAGGTGGGCTTGCTCGGTTGCATGGCGGAACGGATGAAGGAGGAGTTGTTGCAAACGGAACCGGTGTTGGATTTCATTGCCGGTCCGGATGCTTACCGTTCCTTGCCGCAGCTGATTGAAGATTCTCAACACGGGCATACATCTTTCAACGTATTGCTCTCAAAGGAAGAGACTTACGACAACATCATGCCGGTGCGTTACGATGCCAACGGTGTGTCGGCGTATGTTTCCATCATGCGCGGTTGTAACAATTTCTGCTCCTACTGCGTGGTGCCCTATACCCGCGGTCGCGAGCGCAGCCGTAGCCCCAAAACCATCCTCAGCGAGATTGAGGATTTGTTGAAGGATAACTACAAGGAAGTTACGCTGTTAGGACAGAACGTAAACTCTTACTATTGGAAAGAGGGCGACGAAGAGGTCTCCTTTGCCAAGCTGATGGCGATGGTAGCGGAGATGTCGCCGGAGCTGCGTGTGCGGTTTGCCACATCGCATCCGAAGGACATTTCGGACGAGCTAATTGAAACCATTGCGCGTTACGACAATATTTGCAAATGCATCCATCTGCCGGTGCAGTCGGGCAGCAACGAGATGTTGCAGAAGATGCGCCGTGTTTATACTCGCGAGAGCTATCTGGAGCGCGTCCGCAAGATTAAGGAAGTGTTGCCGGATTGTGCCATCACTACCGACATTATTGTCGGATTCTGTGGAGAAACACTTGAGAACCATCAAGATACGTTGTCCATTATGCGCGAGGTCGGCTACGAATATGCTTACATGTTCAAGTACTCCGAGCGTGGCGGCACGCTGGCTTCCAAACAGTATCCCGATGATATTTCCGACGAAGAGAAGACCCGCCGGTTAGAGGAGGTGATCGCGTTGCAAGGCGAACTCTCGATGGAGAGCAATCGTCGTGATATTGGCAAAACCTTCCGAGTGTTGGTTGAAGGTGCCTCCAAACGTTCTGATGATCAGCTCTTTGGTCGCAACAGCCAGAACAAGGTGATTATTTTCCCGAGAGGGGAACACCAGATTGGGGAGTACGTGGATGTGACGGTGACGGAATGCACGCCGGCAACGTTGATGGCGATGAAATGACGATGAATGGGCGATGAATGGGCGATGAATGACGATGAATGGGCGATGAATGACGATGAATGGGCGATGAATGACGATGAATGGGCGATGAAAAACGATGAATGATATTCGATATATAGGGTACGACCAGTTGGTGTCGTTTTTGCGCGAGAATGGTGAGAAGCCGTTTCGGGCGAAGCAGATTTGGACATGGTTGTGGAAGCGGGGTGCGGGCTCGTTTGACGAAATGACCGACCTCTCCATGGCGTTGCGGACAACGTTGCAGGAGAATTTCACGTTTCACCGTGCCGAAATTGCCGAAGAGGTGCGGAGCAGCGACAAAACGACCAAATTCCTGCTGAAATTTTCGGATGGTAAGTTGGTGGAGGGGGTGCTGATTCCGAGCAAGGAGCGCGTTACCGCGTGCCTTTCCACGCAAATCGGTTGTCCGCTGCATTGCGCGTTTTGCGCTACGGGCACCATGGGCTTCCTCCGCAACCTGCATTACAGCGAAGTCATTGACGAGTATGTACTGCTCAATAATCGTGCGCAAGAGATTTACAACCAGCATATTACCAATATCGTTTTCATGGGGATGGGGGAGCCGTTGCTCAACTTCGACAATATGATGACGGCCATTGATATTTTGACCGGCAAAGACTATTTTGGACTTTCTCCGGCACGTATCACGCTTTCCACGGCAGGCATTATCAAGGGGATTAAAGCCTTGGCGGACAGATGTTTCCGTTGTGGTTTGGCCATCTCGTTGCATAGTGCCGATCCGGTGGTGCGCGGACAGATTATGCCGGTGACGGAGGGTAATCCGTTGCACGATTTGCAGGCGGCGCTGGCGTATTACCATCAGAAAACTGGCGAGCGCATCACCATTGAGTATTTATTGCTTTCCAAGGTGAACGATTCAGAGAAGGCGGCTGAGCAGTTGGCTCGTTTCTGTCGTCCTTTCCCCGTAAAAATCAACATCATAGAATATAATTCCACCCCAGATTCACTCTTCCATAAGTCGGATCCGGTGCGTTGGCAAGGTTTCATTTCCGTCCTGGAGCGTTGCAACATGGTGGTCAACATCCGTCAGAGCAAGGGGCAGGATATCGCCGCCGCCTGCGGACAATTGGTGAAACAGCAAAAGAACGACAACTAAAACTTCATAGCAATGAAAATAGAGCTCAAACTGGCCCTTTTGTGGGTGTTTTTCATGACGTTTATTGGTGTACAGGCGCAAGTGGTCACCGATTTTGACGTAACCTACGCGCAGGAGCTGCTCAAGCCGGGTACTCCCGCGCCCGATTTCCAACTTCAAACACCTGACGGAAAAACGGTGAAATTCAGTGAGTTTTCTAAAGGGAAATACGTCGTCATCGATTTTTGGGCTTCTTGGTGTCCCGACTGTCGCAAGGATCTTCCCGAAATTATCCGGCTCTACAACAAGTTCCACAATTATGGCGTGGAGTTTCTCGGGGTTTCCTTTGACACAGACAAAGAGAAATGGACGGACTACATTGCTAAATCGGGGGTCCCTTACACGCAGGTGAGCGAACTGAAACGGATGAACCAATCGGAGGTAGCCAAAGCTTACGGCGTGCGTTGGATTCCGTCGATTTACCTCATCGGACCTGATGGTAAAGTGTTGGTTAGCACGGTGTTGTCGTATAAGATAGAGTGTGAATTGACAACATCCTTTAAAAATGATAAACCGGGTACCACCCATGATTATATGCTTCATGTGATTGATGGGAGCAAGGGTAAATTGGCGGCGAGATTGTATCAGCCTGACTTAAAACCTGGTGAACGTTGTGACCTTGTGATTTTGTGTCACGGACTCAATGCTGACAAAAGCTTTCCTTTGTTAGTGGAGGTGGCTGATCAATTGCACGCCCAAGGTATTGCTACACTGGAGTTTGACTTCAACGGTCATGGCGAAAGTGACGGCAAGTTCTCCGAGATGACCATTCCTAACGAAATTGAGGACTTGGAGCAGGTTCTCGCCTACGCGCAAGACCTCCGCTTCGTTCGCAATATTGCGTTGGTGGGTCACTCGGAGGGTGCCATTGTGGCGGCGATGGTCGCGGGCAACCATCCCGACGACATCAAGGCGGTGACATTGCTGTCGCCGGCCTCTTCAGTGCGCGATGATATTGCCCGTGGCAATCTCTTCGGTATCGAGTTCAACCCGCTTGATCCGCCCGACAGTCTCGTGTTAGTCAACGGTATCGCACTCGGTCGGCGCTATCTCAAAACCGCACTTTATCTTCCCATTTTCGAAACATCAGCCAAGTATCATGGCAGTGCCTGCGTCGTTCATGGCAATGGCGACCGCTTGGTGCCGTTTACCTGCGGCGAGCGTTTCCACCAGCTTTGGGAGAACAGCGAATATTACGAATTGGAATATTACGACCACAATTTCACGAACTGTATTTATCGTCCCGTGGAAATCACCGTCGATTATTTAAAAAGAACGCTACAACCGAAATAGGGCTGTAGCGTTCTGCTTATTTCAATTGATTTTCTTTCAACTTATTGTTTTTCGATTCTATAGCCAACAGTGGCGAAGAAGAGAATGTAGGCGTAGCTGACGAATAACAGGGCGTAAGCTACGTGTTGGTTTACCGCATCGGCGATTTTGCCGAAAATCAACGGCATGATGGCGCCGCCTACGATGGCCATCACCATCAGTGCGGAGGCGAACTCCGTGTGGTCGCCGAGGTCGCGGATGGCCAACGGCCAGATAGCGGGCCACATGATGGCGTGTGCGAAACTCAAGCAGATGATGGCGATGATGGAGACAATACCGGACGTGCATAACGCCACAGTTACCAGAGCTACAGAGAGTAGCAGTTGTATGATTAACGCTTGGCGTTGTGAAATCACCTTAGGTACAAACAGGATGCCGCAGACATACCCCACCAGAAGGGCGATCAGTGCATAAACGCCGAAATAGTGGGACACGGAGGTTGGGATGCCGTAGTAGTCGCCGTAGGGGATCAATGTGTCGATGGCGATTACTTCTGCGCCAACGTAGAAGAAGATGGCGAGAACGCCGAGCCACATATACGGATAGTTGAAAATGCTGGTTTTATGTCCGTCGATTTTCTTTTCTTCCTCCACAATATCAGGCAGATGCGCTGTTTTGATGAAAAGCACCAAGGCGATGAGTACAGCGGTCATGATGAGGTAGGGGATAATGACGCCGTTGGAAAGCTGTTGCAGCATAGCCTCTTTGTCAGGACCTGCGGGTGCCACCTTGATAGCCTCGATGAGCTCCTCTTTGCCGCCGAAAAGGGCCTTATAGAGCACGAGGATACCGATCATGCCCGCCACTTTGTTGCAGATGCCCATGACGCTCATACGGCGTGCGGCGGACTCAATCGGTCCAATGACCGTGACGTACGGATTGCTGGCGGTCTGCAGCAGTGAAAGTCCGCTACCCTGCAGGAAAAGTCCCAACAGGAACATCGGATAGCTGCGCATCTGTGCCCCGGGGATGAACATCATGCAGCCGATGGCCATAACGACCAATCCGAGTGCCATACCATTGCTGTAGCCGGTCTTCTTCAGTACAAAAGAGGACGGAATTGACATTACAAAGTAGGCGATATAGAAGGCGAAGGTCACCAGGTAGCCTTGCACTTGCGTGGTGAGCTCGCACGAGGTCCGCATGTAGGGGATCAGAATGTTATTGAGCCATGTCACGAAACCGAATACGAAAAACAGCGATCCGATGACGAACATGCAATAAGCGGTGCTTCTTTTCTTTTCTTCCATAGATATTGTGGGATTATTTGATTAATTTCATCAGTTCAGCCTTTTTGGCGTCATACTCCTCTTGGGTGATGATTTGGAGGTCCAGTTTTTCCTTCCACTTTTTCAGCTCCTGGAGGGCAGCTTCGGAGGCCACATCTTCCGGGTTGGCTTTGATGACAATCTCCTTCGTCGCGATGGCCTCCTCGAAATTGGTGCAGGCCAGACCGCCGCGGTTCAGCACGAGATAGATCTTGCAACCGCAGGTTTTCCGGTTAAACGGATCCACGGGCAGACATTCGATTTTCTTGATGGTGGCCACGCCGCCGGCACGGTTCTCCACGCGCTCGGCTCTCTCCTGACTGGTCGCACGATCCGTAGAGCTGGCATTTTCGTCTTCTGCTATGGAATTTAAAACACTGCCGGTCACATCTTTAAAATAAACGTAATACTTGCCGTTGGTAGGGTAACCGTACGTGATGGTGGATCCTATTCTGTACGTCACCCCGTCAGAGGCCACATACTCGGTGATTTTGTCGCCACCGACTTTGCCTGTCAATTCCTTGGCCGATTTCTGGTCCAGAATATCCTGATACGTAACCGTTTGCGCCCAAGAGCACAAGAACAGACCTAACGTCAAGAATAATGTGAAAAGCATTTTCATATTACTATTGTTTTAATTGATGAATCGTATTTTCGGGGTTTTCGGATTTGAAGACGGCGTTTCCGGCCACCACGGCATCCGCGCCGGCCTTGATGATGTCGGTGATATTGTCCAGGTTCACGCCGCCATCGACTTCGATCAGCGCGTTGGATTTGTTGCGTTTGATCATGTCGCGCAGTTCGCTGATGCGGTGCAGGGCACGGGGGATGAATTTCTGTCCGCCGAAGCCAGGGTTCACCGACATAATCAGTACGAGGTCAAGGTCTTGAATCACGTCTTCCAGTCCGGAGATGGGTGTGTGCGGGTTGAGTGCGACGCCGGCGAGCATATCCTCCTCCTTAATTTGGTAAATGGTGCGGTGCAGGTGGGTGCATGCCTCCCAGTGGACTGTCAGCATATCGCATCCTATCTCCTTGAACGTGTGGATATAACGTTCGGGTTGAACAATCATGAGATGGGTATCCAGCGGTTTTTCGGAGAGTTTGCGCACGGCCTTGATGACGGGCATTCCGAAGGAGATATTCGGCACAAAGACGCCGTCCATCACGTCCAGATGAATCCAGTCCGCTTCCGAGCGGTTCAGCATTTCCATCTCTTCTCCCAGACGGTTGAAGTCGGCCGACAACAACGACGGGGCAATAATCGGTTTCACACTCATTTTCTTCACATTTTGAGGCCGCAAAAGTACGAAATTTTAAAACACGTAGAGACGCAATGCTTTGCGTCTCTACAGGATTGTTAATGAAATTTTCTCCGAAAACTACTTCTTCGAGAAACTGGACTTATCGACGCCGCAGAGCGGACAGGTCCAATTGGCGGGAAGATCTTCAAAGGCGGTGCCGGGGGCGATGCCGTTGTCGGGGTCGCCGACTTCGGGATCATATACGTAACCGCACAGGTCGCAAACGTATTTATCCATGTTTTAAGAATTTAATGGTGTATTTGTTATTAATTTGAGTTTATGATTTGGCTGTTGGCTGTTAGCTTTTAGCTGTTGGCTTTTAGCTAACAGCCAATGGCCAATAGCTAACAGCTATTTCAACGGACAAGTCGTATTCATGCTGCAGATGAGATCGACAACCTTGTTGGAGTAGCCGATTTCATTGTCGTACCAGGAGACCAACTTCACGAAGTGCTCGTTGAGCATGATGCCGGCGTTGGCGTCGAATACGGAGGTTCTCTTCTCATCGAGGAAGTCGGTGGAGACCACAGCATCTTCGGTGTAGCCGAGTATGCCCTTGAGTTCGTTCTCGGAAGCCTTCTTCACCGCATTCTTGATGTCCTCGTAGGTAGCGGCCTTTTCAAGGCGGCAGGTGAGGTCAACCACGGAAACGTCAGCGGTGGGAACGCGCAGTGACATACCGGTGAGTTTGCCTTGCAGAGAAGGAATCACTTTACCCACAGCCTTGGCGGCGCCAGTGGAGGAAGGGATAATGTTGCCAAGGATGGAACGACCTCCGCGCCAGTCTTTCTTGGAAGGACCGTCAACAGTCTTCTGAGTGGCGGTGGCAGCGTGCACGGTGGTCATCAAACCTTCCACGATACCGAAGTTCTCGTGAATCACCTTTGCCAACGGAGCCAAGCAGTTGGTGGTGCAAGATGCATTGGAGACGATGGTCTGGCCGGCGTATTCCTTGTTGTTGACGCCCATGACGAACATCGGGGTGTCGTCTTTGGAAGGAGCGGACATCACGACGCGTTTGGCACCTGCTTTGAGGTGAGCCTCAGCGAGTTCCTTGGTGAGGAACAGACCGGTAGACTCGACTACGTAGTCGGCACCCACTTCGTTCCATTTCAGGTTGGCGGGATCCTTTTCTGCGGTGACGCGGATCTTGTTGCCGTTGACCACTAACATGCCGTCTTCCACGGACACTTCGCCCTGGAATTTGCCATGCACAGAGTCATAGCGGAGCATGTAAGCCATGTAATCCACATCCAACAGGTCGTTGATAGCGACCACTTGCACGTTGTCTCTTTCAGTTGTGGCTCTGAAAACCAGTCTGCCGATACGGCCGAAACCGTTAATACCAATTTTAATTTTTTCCATAAGTTATTTTTATTAATTTGAGATGTTCAAAAATCGGGCAAAGATACAAAATAATATCACCCAATTTTTGTATTTTTGCGAAATTTTTTGATTTAGTATGTACAGTCTGTATATTAAAGAACTTAAGGCCTTTTTGAGCTCCATCATTGGATACATTTTCATTGGAGTTTTTCTCATCGTTTCGGGATTGTTTATCTGGGTTTTTCCGAACGTGAATAATGTGGTTGAATCGGGACTAGCTGATTTACAGGGACTTTTCAACCTTTCTCAATTTCTGTTCCTCTTTCTGGTGCCGGCCATCACGATGCGCTCCTTCGCGGAGGAAAAACGCACGGGCACGATGGACTACCTGCTCACGCTGCCGCTGACCGACATGCAGATTGTGTGGGCCAAGTTCCTCGCTTGCCTCACGTTGCTGGTCATCGCGTTGCTTCCCACGTTGGTTTATGTGGTCACCGTTTATTGGATCGGCAATCCAGTGGGCAACATCGACATGGGCAGCACTTGGGGCTCCTATCTCGGACTGCTCTTCCTCGGCGCGTCGTTCATTGCGGTGGGACTTTTCTCCTCCAGCATCACCAACAACCAGATTGTGGCGTTTATCATCGCCGCCCTGCTCTGCTTTATCTTGTCGTTCGGCTTCGCCTTCATCTACTCTTTCGAGGCCCTCGGCAATTTCGGATATTATCTCAAAACGCTCGGTATTGAGCACCATTATGCTTCTATCAGTCAGGGTGTTATCGATACCCGCGATGTCGTCTATTTCTGTAGTGTGATTTTTATTTTCTTGTATGCCACCCGTTTGGTCTTATTGAGTCGTAAATGGTAACTGTAGAGACGTTTCATGAAACGTCTCTACAGACCATACGTTAATAGGTTTCGTAAATACATATTGAATATTATGAGTAAAAAAATCAATACACAGAGCAAACAGTTCAAGAGAAACACCATTTTGGGATTTGTGGCTGTTATTATAGCGGTCATTCTGGTGAACATCTTATCGTCCTTTTTCTTCTATCGCATTGATTTAACGAAAGATAAACGTCATTCGCTGTCGAAGAGCACCATTGAGATGCTGAAGAATCTGGAAGATCGCGTCTATTTCCGTGTTTATCTCAAAGGAAAGGATCAACCTGCTGATTACCAACTTTTTGCCAAGCAGGTAGAACAGATGTTGCAGACGTTCCGCAGCTATTCCAAAAATGTCTATTACGAATTTATCGACCCGATAGAGGGCAAGACCAATGAGGAGTTGAAAGGCATCTTGGGTGAGTTTGTGAAGAAGGGGTTGGAGCCGATTCCCATCAGTCGGGAGGATGCAGGCGGCTACTCTACGCACGTGGTGATTCCGGGTGCGATTGTCTCCTACCGCAACCACGAATATCCCGCCAAGTTGGTGGTGGCCGATCCTTCGGGAGCCGACTGGCTGAAGTATTCCAATGAGGAGTTGGAGTACAATTTGGTTGCTCCTGTGCGCCGTCTGATGAAGACAGAGAAGCCCAAAGTGGCTTATTTGGACGGTCATGGCGAGTTGGATTTCTGGAGTACCTGTTGGACGGCCATGCAGTTGCAGCGTTTCTATAACGTCACCCGCATCACACTGGACGGCAAGGTTAACGCGTTGCGCAACATCACGATTGACGACACGATATCGGGCAATTTGGTGCTTGGCGAAAACAAATACGACGTACTCATCGTGGCTCAGCCCACGCAGCCGTTCCGCGAATATGACAAGTACATTATCGACCAGTTCATCATGCGTGGCGGTAAAGTGCTGTGGCTCATTGACAATACGACCGCTTCGTTGGATAGTTTGCAACATGCGGGCGAGTTTTTCGCCACGCCGCGGGCGCTCTATATCAACGACCTGTTTTTCACTTACGGCGTGCGTATCAATACCGACCTGATTCAGGATTTGAGCTGCATGCCGGTGCCGCAGCAGGTGAGCGTCATTGGCGACCAGCCGCAGTACAAGTTCATGGCATTCCCGTATTGCCTTGATATTGTGAACTTTGGTAACCATCCTATTGTCCGTAACCTCAAAGACATCAAGTCTGATTTTGCAGGCAGTATTGACTTGGTGGGCAACAATGCCGATCTGACCAAGACGGTGCTGATGACCACTTCGGAACGGACCAAGGTGGTGCCTACGCCCTCCATCGTGACCCTTAAGGTGGGCATGGTGAAGCCGAATATGCAGGAATACTCCTACCGGAATGTGCCGATAGCCGTACTTGTGGAGGGTAAGTTCCAGTCGGCATTCAAGGGCATCCTGCCGATAGAGTTTGATACCATCAAGGAGCTGGACTACCGTCCTGAGAGCGAATACACCCGCCAGATTTTCGTTTCCGACGGTGACATCATCCGCAACCCGTTCGACAGCAAGCGCAACCAGCCCTATCCGGCCGGTTACGACATCTATACCCGCCAAACCTTTGATAATACGGACTTTATCGTCAACTGCGTCAACTATTTGTGCGCGGATGACGATTTGTTGCAACTTCGTGCCAAGAATTTCAAGATTGGTTCGTTGAGCAACGAGAAGACCCGTAACCACAAAGTGTTGTTGGCGGTGATCAACATCGGTATTCCGTTGTTACTCATCAGTTTGATGGGCACGGTGCTGATTGTGATGCGTCGCGTGCGCTTCTCCAAGAAGGCGAGCGAAGCCAAAGAATAAGCTCAATTTATACGTACTTTTTTTTCACCAGATTGATGACAAATCCTGGTAAAAGGAAGCATAACAGCAGGAAAAAGTAATTGATGGCCCCCGGAATTTTGACTTTCCGGTTGTGCAAGGTGGCGCGTACGCCTCTGTGGGCGATTTGTGCCGGCGAGAGCATCACGCCGATAGCGCGGAGTCTTTTGCGTAGTTTTACCGGCAAATTGTAGAGGTCGGTATCTACTGCTCCTGGGCAGACGCAACAGACGTTCACCCCGTAATGGCTTAATTCATAGTGAATTCCTTTTGAAAACTTCAATAAAAACGACTTGGAGGCTTGATAGACGGCGATAGTGGGAAAACTCATGAAGGCCGTGATGGAAGAGGCATTGAGGATATAACCGTTGCCACGATCTTTCATGGCTTTGCCGAAGAGGATGCACAGGTTCATGGGCGTATTGCAGTGCAGCATTGTCATTTTCTGGCTCAGCGTTGCCGGTTTTTCCACTGCCGCGCCGAAATAGAACATGCCCGCATTGTTGACCAGTACTTCTATGATGAGGTTTTCGCTGACGCAGAAGTCGTACAATTCTTGTGCCGCTTCGGGCAAGGCAAGATCCTGATAGCGGATTCGGATTTGCTGTTCAGGGAATAGGGACTGCAGCTTGTTCTGCGCTTCCGCGTTCAAGTCTTCGCGATTGCTGACAATCAGGATGTTGTACCCTTTTCGCGCCCACTCTTCCGCGTATGCGTATCCGATTCCGGAGCTGCCGCCGGTGATCAAGGCAAAGATATCTTTCTTCGAAATACTCATAGTTATATTTTTTCGGCTATTAGCTTTTGGCCAACAGCTAATAGCCAACGGCCAACAGCCATTTCAGATTAACATATTCTTGGCTTTTTCGACGGCTGCAACAAGCATGTCGGCCTCTTCGAACGTGTTGTAGAGGGCGAAGGAGGCGCGGACGGTGCCGGGAATCCCGAAATGGGTCATGATGGGTTGCGTGCAGTGGTGGCCGGTACGAACGGCAACTCCTTGATGGTCAAGAAGAACACCCATGTCATAAGGGTGAATGTTTCCTACAAGGAAGGAAATCACACCCGTTTTATGGGCAGCCTCGCCGATGAAACGCATACCGTCAATTTTGGACAGCTTTTCGGTGGTGTAGGTCAGCAGCTCTTGTTCGTATGCGGCAATTTGCTCTAACCCAATGCTTTGGATGTATTCGATAGCTTTGCGCAGTCCGATGACATCGCCGACGGACGGGGTACCGGCTTCGAACTTGAAGGGCAGTTCGTTGTAGGTGGTCTTCTCGAAAGTCACGTCCTTAATCATTTCGCCGCCGCCTTGATATGGTTGCATCTCGTTGAGCCATTGCGATTTACCGTACATGATGCCGATACCCATCGGGGCATACATCTTGTGGCCGGAGAAGCAGTAGAAGTCGCAATCGAGGGCTTGCACATCCACGGGGCAGTGCGCCACAGCCTGTGCGCCATCAATGAGGACGGGCACGTTGTGAGCGTGCGCGATACGGATGATTTCCTCAATCGGGTTGACGGTGCCCATTGAGTTGGAGACGTGAGCCACGGCCACAATCTTGGTTCTGTCCGTGATAAGCTGTTCTAACTCGTTGATTATCAATTCTCCTTTGTCGTTGAACGGCAACACTTTGAGTTTGGCGCCGTGTTCCTCGCAGGTCAATTGCCAAGGCACGATATTGGAGTGGTGTTCCATTTCCGAAACGATGACCTCATCGCCTTCGTGCAGGTAGGTGTGTCCGAAGGAGGCGGCCACAAGGTTGATGGATTCCGTGGCACCGCGCGTGAAAATGACCTCCTGTGTACTTGTCGCGTGGATATATTGTCGCACGGTTTCGCGTGCTTTTTCAAACTCGTTGGTCGCCAACTGACTGAGACAGTGCACCCCGCGATGAATATTGCTATTGATGTGCAGGTAATAGTCGTTCAATGCATCTATCACGGCTTGCGGCTTCTGCGTCGTTGCTGCATTGTCCAGATAGACTAGCGTTTTGCCATAAACTTTTTCGTTCAATATAGGAAAATCTTCTCTATTCATAGGATGATGTATTATCGGGAAAGTTTTGTTCGGAAAAATTATTATTATGATTGTCAGGTTGTTGAATATAACGAAGTTGGGTAGCGTACATTAAGACCCACAACACGGACATGATGATGCCGTTCACATTCATAGCCGCCAAGCCGCCAATGGCAAAATTTAACACACAGAATTCCAGAATTTTACCTATCGTGTAAACGTGAAACCCCACTTTGTTCAGTTTCACCAGCATCAGGAACGCACCAGTGAACAACATGATTTCAACGACAGTCAGCAACAGGTATTGCCAACTGCTGATAGACGTATATAATGACAGGATTTGATCAGCCTGTTCAGCTGAAAACAGGTTCATCTCCTTGATAATGTCCATGGATTTCAGCATGGAATTTGGAGCAATGGCCCAACAAAGGTAGGCAATGGCGGAAAACAGAGAGTCCACCATAGTGATGATGCCCAAAATCCATAATATTGGGGTTCGATGCGGTTTATTATCCATAGTTGACTATAGTTTTCGGTTACATATTTTATAACATATCGTATTCTTTTCCTGTATTTTGAAACGTTCGTCGGAGCGCCATCCAATAATCCAGATGATTTGGTCTTCGGAACACAATAGGCGAATTTTCGATTTCGTGAAACGGTCGATTTTATGGTCGGTGAAGAAATCGCTAAGCTTTTGGCGACCTTTCGTACCGAGGGGATAAAAATAGTCGCCTGAACGCCAAAAACGGATTTGTAGTGGAAACGTCAACTTATCCTTCGGTAAATATAGAATATCAGGGTTCTTTTCAAAAACCATATCTTTTTGATATTCAAACTCTTCTATATCAAAATATTGACTTAATTCTTCTTGAGAGACTATATTTACACAAGCTTCTTCCGAATTTGCTTTAGGTTGAATTAATAGAAAATCTCTATCAATCAGAAGAATATGCGTATCGGAGAAAAACTGTTTGCCTGGTTGAAAGAAAGAATTCACAGATAGTTTTTCACTAACGATAGCAGGGAAACCATATTCATTAAGTATTTCGTATAGAACAAGTTCTAGGTCGTCACATTCAGCTAATTTGCTGCGGTTGATGCGGCATTGTCCGTTTTGTTCAGAAACAACTTTCTGAATATCTGCCGCTATATGTTTTTGATAATAAGCATATTGTTGCTGAAGAATTTTACGGGTGCGGGCATTGGTGTCCAAAAATTGAGGATTAATGGATTCGAGCTGCGGAATCACCGAATGACGGATACGGTTGCGGGAGATTTCTTCATCGCGGTTTGTAATATCCTCAACGTAAGCAATATGGTGATCTTCAGCGTATTGACGAATTTCCTCTGCGGTAAAGACGAGCATCGGTCGGATGATTTTCCCATTTTTGGATGGGATGCCACAGAGTCCTTTGAGTCCGGTGCCTCGGCAGAGGTTGAGGAGCATCGTTTCAGCCGCATCTGTGCTTTGATGGGCAGTGACGATGAAGTCGTAATCGCCAGCGATTTCCGAAAACCAAGTGTAGCGCAATTCACGGGCGACCATCTCCACCGATTTTCCGGAGTTTTTCTGCAGGGTCAGGGTGTCGAATTCCTGAAGGTAAAGCGGAACCTGCCATTGAGCGGCCAGTTGTTGCACAAACCGCATGTCGCGGTCGGAATCCGCGCCGCGCAAGTGAAAGTTGCAGTGCGCTATGGCGAAGGAGAGTCCGGCTTCGTGGAACAGTGTGGCCATAACGGTAGAATCCGCACCGCCGCTCACCGCCAAGAGGTAGCGTTTATGCAATGCGTTCTCGCCTGCCAAAGCCTGTAATTCCTGCAAAAACCGGTTCAGCATATTACGATTCAAGACCAGAACGAAGTTTGAAATAGCGGCGGAGTTCCATCTGCATATATTCGTGAGAGCCGAAGTTGATGGTCTTTGGGGTCTCGCCTTTGCGCATCATCACCATGCCGTTGGTGGTGCCGTTGATGTAAGGGGTGATGTCGGTCTCCAGAGCGAAAGTGAGTTCGAAATCACGCACAGTCACGCGGTCGAAGTTGCCGCTGACCTCTTCGAAAAGAATGCCGTTTTCCTCGCAGAAAGACTGCAGCATCGGGACCGTTTCATCCCACATTTCGGGTTTTTCATGTGGATTGAAGAAGAACACCACAGCGTTATAGTCGGGTAGGGTATCTACAATTTCCGACATTTCGAAACGCCCCTGATCATTGATGAAGAACTGCTCTACCGTTCTTGATTTCCGGTGGTACTTTTCCGGGTCGCGGATGAAATCCTGCTTGGTGGCCTTGGATAGGGAGCGAGTCCATTCGTACTCTTTTGTGGTGCGGAATTGTCCGTCGGCCAGACGCAAGGTTTGCCATTGTTCGGTTTCTAGGATTTCGTTCTGCTGGTTCGCAACGCTGACTGCCACGGGCAGCACGTCCAGGATGCGTTGGGTACCGAAACCGGAAGTGGTGACGAGGTACAGCCATTCGCGGTTTTCCGATTGCAACAGCCATAGTTCGCGGCCTTCAGGCAGCCGTTCCACGCATTCCACGCCCCATTTGTCGGGCAAATCAACCTTTGCGGTCCATCTTTTCCCTTGGAAATCGTTTGCTTTCTCCAAAAAGGTCTCCAAAACATTGTCCTCCAACGGATAGAGTGTTTTCTGGTCGTGCACATTGGCGGTCAACGTGTCACGAATCACCTCCATGGGATAAATAACAGTTTCCTCACTATTATTATTGTCGTTTTTCTTTGAATGACAATTGGTTAGGAAAAACGCCAAAACGAGGCAAATGTAGATGGTTATATGGTTTCGGTTCATTTTGATTTTTTCGGCAAAGATAGTATTTTTAATGGTTATAGGTTATAGGTTATTGGTTATTGAAGGTCAATGGTCAATAGTCAATGGTCAAACAGATTTTCCGTACTTCAACGGCTTCGCGGACGTCATGGACGCGTAGGATGTCAGCCCCTTTCATCAGGGCGATGGTGTTGAGGGCGGTGGTGCCGTTGAGGGCGTGTTCGGGTGTTGTGCCGAACAGTTTGTAAATCATAGATTTACGCGAGATTCCGACGAGTAGAGGGAGTTCCAGTTGTTGGAATACTTCCAGATTTTTCATCAGGAAGTAGTTCTGTTCCAGAGTTTTGCCGAAACCGAAGCCTGGATCAAGGATAATGTCGTGGACATGGTGTTGATGCAGTTTTTCCACCTGTTCGCCGAAGAACTTCAGAATGTCTGCGAGAATGTCCTCGTATTGGGTATGTTGCTGCATGACATCTGGTTTTGCGGTGGTATGCATCAGACAATAGGGCACTTGCAGTTCGCCGATAGTGGGAATCATGTCGGGGTCGAAAGTACCGCCGGAAATATCGTTGATCATATCGGCACCAGCCTCCACCGTTGCTTTCGCCACGGACGCGCGGTAGGTGTCGATAGAGAGGACCGCTTCGGGGAATTTTGCGCGAATAGCGTTCACCGCCCGCAGAATACGCTCTTTTTCGACCTCTTCTGAAATTTCCAATGCATTCGGGCGCGTGGACATGGCCCCGATGTCGATGATATCGCCACCTTCCGCCAGAATCTGCTCCGCCCGTTTCAAGGTGTTTTCTTCCGAGATATATTTTCCCCCGTCATAGAAGGAGTCTTCCGTGACGTTCAGGATGCCCATGATGAATGGGCCGTTGCCAGAAAGTTTTCCGTTGAAATTGTACATTTGTAATGTTTATTGGTTAGAGGTTATTGGTTATTGAAGCGGGGTTATAGTTTACAGTTTACAGTTTATAGTTTATAGTTTACAGTTCATAGTTCATAGTTTATAGTTTATAGTTTATTGTAAACGAAAGTACTACCCCCATAACTGCTAACTACTAACTGCTAACTGCTAACTAAAAGAGGGACAGCCTTCCGACCGTCCCTCTTTTTAATATATTGTATCAACAAAATTATTTCACAATAACTTTGGTGGTATAGACTTTACCGTTTTGGTTGATCTTGAGCATGTAAACGCCGCTGTTGAGGTTAGCCACGTTCACTTGAGCGGTACCGGTGATGGTTTCGCTGTAAACTTGTTGACCAACGATGTTGAAGAGTTGGATGTTAGCCTTCTCGTCGTTGCCAAGGTTGACGGTGAAGTTGTTGGTGGCAGGGTTCGGGTAAACAGTGGGGTTGTTCTTCTCAATTTCAGGAACATTCACGATTTCGCAGTTGTTGCAAGAAACTTTGGCAAGAAGCCAAGGATAATGGGTAGTTTTGTTCCAAATTTGGGCAGGATAGAGATATTCACAGTACCACGCATCTGGATTGGGTTGGTTCAAATTATCATCACCGATGATGGAACCGTGGTTACCGTTGCCCCATGCGTCTGGAGCAGCAGGAATAATATTGCCATCGTTATCATAAGGAGCGTAATTAGAACGGGGATCTCTGTACAACCAAGCATAGAATCGGGAGTAGTTGTTAATGTCTTCATCCATTGGAATGGCATCAGCGTGTTTAAAAGTGTAGGTAATGTTGATAACCTTGTTTGTAATATCGCTTAAATTAAGGGGCAAAACAAATTCAGAAGCAAATATGTGGTTTTCCTCGTCTGTACGACTGGTATCAGCAGAAGTCAATGGTATCTTATAAATAATAGCATCGGTAACTAAGTGAGTGTTCACATCATAGGGGACACCGTGATATTTTATGATATCAAGATCTCCAATAGACAATGTGACCCAAGAATCAGCGGAGAGGCTAGTGGTATTAACAGCAACAATGAGTGTGTCAACACTACCTTCGGGTACGCTATTGCCACGATAATAGCTGCCTATGATGGCAACGGAGTCAAGGTTATAATTGTTGGTGTAATTCATAGAAATACCTCCTTCAGGAGTGACATCGTCCCATACGCTGTGGTTAAAATCGAATGTTTGACCCCAGCCGAAAAAGAAACCATGACCTGTAGTACCATCGGAATAGTGAGTCAAACCGTTAGAGTCAACAGCAACACGGCCTATATTAATATCATCCTCACCTGGTTCGCCACCCCAATATGCCCAAATGGCATCGCCATAGCATAACCATTCACCTGCGGCAGCCGTTTTACTGTTGGAAGTGTATTTGTGACTGAATTCAGGCTTTCCAGCGATTTTGTGAGGATCCTGATGGAAGACTCTCGGCTGGATTTGTGCGAAGCTGAAGGAAACCACCAGCATTGCAGCAATTAACAAGTAAAGCTTTTTCATTTTTTGATAAATTTGGTTATTAATAAATTTTTGGTTCGATTCTAATTCGGCGGCAAAGATACTGTTTTTATCATTCCATCGGCATTTTTTTTTGCTAAAAATTCTTAAAAGCGAAATGTTGATAATTGCGGTTTACGTTTTGCGATTATCATAAATTGTAAAACGATAAATCACAAATCGAAAAAAGTGTTTGGAGTATTCGAAAAATATTGTATTTTTGCGCCGCTTTTCAAAACGAATGTTTCGTGGCGGAAAAACACTCTGAAATCTTTCAGAGAAGTTCAATGAACTTGGTTGCGTCACGAAAAATCCAATGCAAGTTTTATAAAAACAAAAGAGACAATAATTATAATGTCAGACATTAACGAAAACAAACCCAGAAGAAGAAGAGTGGTTAGAGGTGGCGAAGGATTGTTGGCCACTTCGAATGAGACGAAAATGAAGGGAAAAGCCCGCGTAGCGGAGAAACCCAATGTGCCTTTGTTTGGAAATGCCAAGGCTGAGCCGGTGGCGAAAAATACACAGGAAGAACCTCATCAGGAGGAAATCATCCAATTTGCCAATCCGCTACCCGTTGCTGAAAAACCTACCCCTGCCCGCGGTCGTTTGGGTCGTGCGAAAAAAGAAGCCCAACAGGCATCTCAAGCGACTGACGAACCCTCGTCCGCACCGGTGGAGAAAAAACGTCGCGGTCGCCCCAAAAAACAGGTGGTGATCGAATCGGAGGCTCCCGTCGAAGCTGTGGTGGAAGAGTTGATGCCTGAAACCCCGAAGCAACCCGCTGAATATACGCTGTTTGATGAGGAGGCTCCCGTGGAACCCGCTCCTGCACAAGTGGAGAAAAAACGTCGCGGCCGCCCCAAAAAGAACGTCGCCGAAAAACCTGCCGAAACCACAACGGTAGCTGAACCGCAACCCGTCGAAAAAGACGAGAAAGACGAAAAAATCGAAAAAGAACCGAAACACAAAGAGGAAAAATATCCTAAAAAAAGGAAAACGGATTATCAGGTTTCTCAAGAGGAAACGGAAGCCCAAGTGCAAGATGGCCCCGTTCCCTATATGGCTGATGCCCAGTACGATGGTTCTGTCATGGCCGAAGGTGTGCTCGAAATCACCAGTGAGAACTGCGGTTTCCTGCGCTCCTCCGACTATAACTACCTCTCTTCGCCTGACGATATCTACGTTTCCATGTCGCAGATCAAACTTTTCGGTCTGAAGAACGGCGATACCGTCTATGGCGCCATTCGTCCGCCGAAACCGGGCGAAAAGTACTTCCCGCTGACCAAAATCGACAAGATTAATGGCTGTCTGCCCGAAGATATCCGCGATCGTATTCCGTTCGACTACCTCACCCCGATGTTCCCGGACGAGAAAATCAATATCACTGGTCACCCCGGATGCAAGCTTTCCACCCGCATCATCGACCTTTTTGCTCCCATCGGCAAGGGTCAGCGCGGTTTGATCGTTGCACAGCCAAAAACGGGTAAGACAGTGTTACTGAAGGATATAGCAAACGCTATCGCATACAACCACCCGGAAATTTATCTGATCATCCTGCTCATCGATGAGCGTCCTGAGGAAGTGACGGACATGCAGCGCAGTGTGAACGCCGAGGTGATCTCCTCCACGTTCGACGAACCTGCGGAGCGTCACGTGAAAATTGCCAACATGGTGCTTGACAAGGCAAAACGCATGGTGGAATGCGGTCACGATGTCTGCATCCTGCTCGACTCCATCACCCGTCTGGCCCGCGCTTTCAATACTATGGCACCCGCATCCGGCAAGGTGCTCTCCGGTGGTGTGGAGGCCAACGCCCTGCAGAAGCCCAAACGCTTCTTCGGCGCTGCCCGTAACGTGGAAAACGGTGGCTCCCTGACGATTATCTCTACGGCCTTGATCGATACCGGCTCCCGTATGGATGAGGTGATCTTTGAAGAGTTCAAGGGCACCGGTAACATGGAGCTGCAGCTCGACCGTAAGCTCGCCAACAAGCGTATCTATCCGGCTGTCGATATCGTGGCTTCCAGTACGCGCCGCGATGACTTGCTGCAAGATGCCGCTACACTACAAAAAGTGTGGATCCTGCGCAACCATATTGCCGACATGACCACTATTGAAGCGATGAATCTGGTTATCAGTAATATGGAAGATACTAAAACGAATGAAGAATTTTTGAATTCTATGAACGGTTAGTAGAGACGTGCCATGGTGCGTCTCTACGGAAAAAATCATCCGTTTGCGTATATTTTGATGAAAAAAGCAATTTTCACTATAGCCGTGTTAATGTGTCTTGTCACGATCTTGAAGGCAGACACTTACACGGTTTTTTTTGATGAAGAAAAGTACAACCAGTACCTTTTGGACACCATCGGTGACCGTTATGATATTGAGGGACTGGAGTTTGTGGCAAATGAGATTTCGGAGAAACTCAACGGCGTGATGTTGGTGGCGGTGCGCGACACGGTGTTGTTGGAGCATGCCTACGGAGAATTGTGTCTGACGGGACAACCGCCGCGTCAATGCATGACCGATAATAATGTCATCACCAACAATACACTTTTCGATTTGGCTTCCATATCGAAACAGTTCACGGCCGTGTCCATCTTGCAACTCTGTAGCCAGGGACTGATTGACCTTAATGATACGATTACCCAGTATTTCCCCGATTTGCCATACAAAGGTGTGACAATCAAGCATTTGTTGACCCATACTTCCGGTATTCCCGAATATTTCAAGTTCAAATACACACTGTATGGATCGACCGCTTTTGTCGATAACCAGCAGTTATTACGCGTGTTAGAGAAACAGAAATATGCCAAAACGTTCCCAACGGGAACGAAATTCGAGTATGTGAATACCAATTATGCGATTTTGGCGGCGTTGGTGGCCCAAGTTTCCGGAGTTCCTTTTGAGGAGTACGTGCATGAGCATATTTTTAAGCCCGCCGGGATGGAAAACACTTGTTTTTTCACGGAATTGGTGGGAATTGATGCCAAGCACGGCAAAACATACGCAAATGTGGATCCAAAATCGGAATCTGTGTCGGTGCAGCCTTTGAACGAAGTGACGGTTCCGGTGGCGCGTGGACATCGGAAAGTGCCTGTGGTGGCCGAATATGATCGACTGAACGGGGTGCTTGGCGACAAAGGAATCTATTCCAATGTGGAAGACATGTTGCGCTGGGCTAATGCCATGTTCATCGACTATAAGATTTTGCCGAAAGAGTGGGTGGACCTTGCCTCACAGCGTGAGAACCAGCTGAAGGATGGTTCATTGCCCAAGAGCATTTATGGTTACGGCTACCGTATTGAGGAGAGCCCTGAGCACGGAAAGTTGGTCTATCACGGCGGACTTTGGAACGGTTTCCAGAACCTGTTCGTCTATCGTCCTTCCGACAATGTGGTGATTATCTTCTTGAGCAATCTCTATAATAGAGCCCACGCCGGCCGCAGTAACGAATTCCTCAATATTTTGGACGGCGCTTATGACGTTGACCATGATCCTTTGACCATTGACTATTGACCATTGACCATTGACTTGAAACTTGAAACCTTATGACTTTTTACAAAGCAAATTATCATACCCACAGTTTGTATTGTGATGGCAAAAGCACGTTGGAGGAGCAAGTGCGTGCTGCCGAGCAATGCGGTTTGCATCAGCTGGGTCTCTCCTCGCATGCACCGGTGCCGTTCGAGAATAATTTCGCTATGGCGGAGGAGAAACTGCCCGAGTACATCCAAGAAATCGACTGTTTGCAGCGGACTACAGATGTCACGTTACTGAAATCGCTGGAATGCGACTATATTCCCGAAGTAACGACGGAATTTGCTGACAGACAGGCACAAAACGGACTCGACTACATTATCGGCGGTGTCCATCAGGTGAAGCAACTCCATGGCGACGGTCTCTGGTTCATTGACGGTTCCAAACAGGAGACCTACGACAATGGTTTGCGTGACCTTTTCGACATGGACATCAAGAAGGCGGTGACAGCGTTTTGGGAGCAAACCTTTGAGATGTTGGAGACCCAGAAAATGGACATTATCGCCCATTTCGACAAGATCAAGATGCACAACCGTAACCGTTTCTTTACGGAAGATGAAGGGTGGTATAAGATATTGGCTGACAAAGCGATACAGTTGATTAAACGGCACGATGTCATCATTGAGGTGAACACCCGTGGACTGTACAAGAAGCGCAGCGACAGTTTCTATCCCTCCACGGAGCTGCTGATGAAGGCTCGCAAGGCGGATATTCCCGTGATTGTCAGCAGCGACGCGCACAGGGCGGAAGAGCTGATGCTTTTCGTGCCCGAGGCATTGGAGGAGCTTCAGCGTTGCGGTTTTGATCATACCGCACGATTCGATGTGGAAAAAGGAAGGTTCGTATATTAGTAGTTAGTAGTTAGCAGTTAGTAGTTAGTAGTTGGCGGTTGGTAGTTGGTAGTTGAAATTTGACCCTAAGCTACTAAACTATTAAACTACTAAACTTCTAAGCTTTAAGCCTTTTTTTTGTACTTTTGCCGTACAAAATGTCAAAGAGATGGAAAACAAGGCCGGACAATTTTTAGAACGATACCGCGAGATTGAGGAGTGGGTACTCAACAATCTGAATATCACGGAGATGAAGGATTTGGAGCAGATGCCGCAGTATAAAAATATACGCAGTAATCTGGCGTTCTGCCGGCTGTTGCGCAACTTGTTATCGCATTACGATTGGTCGAAGGCGGGCAACGACATGATTATCGTCACCGACCAGGCGGTGCGCCAAGTGAATAATCTCTACTATTCGCTCAACCCCATGACGCTGATGCGCGTGGCCATCCGCGTGGGACAAATTTTCGCGCCCTCGCCGGAGGATTCCGTGCTTGCCGCCGTCAAAGTGATGCAGCGCAACGACTACTCCTACACCCCCATCGTGGAAAACCATCGAATTGTTGGGGTGTTCAGCACCAAAACCCTGATGCGTCTGGTGGCAGAAAACAACGGAATAAATATCACGGAGTCATTGAAATTCAGAGAAATAGCCGAATATACAAAACTGGTTGACGAACCGAATGCCCATTACGGTTTTATCAATCCGAACACGACGGTGGAGGATGTCAGCCTCAAATTCCAACGTTCAAAAACCCGCAAAGTTCGTTTGGACATGTTGTTTATCACGGACAATGGTCGTTCCGATGGCACCTTGCAGGGGATGGTTACACCGGTGGAGATTCTGTAGTTGGCTGTTGGCTGTTAGCTATTGGCTGTTAATGGGCAAAAAGAAGTTTATTTTCTGAGTTTTATTCTTCCCAGTCGGCGTATGAAGTATCGGTTTCGCGCAGGCGGATACGACAGAGTTTAACCGCTACAGGAAGCCTTTTCTTTAATTTCTCGGAGATGAAAATCAGGAGATTTTCGGTGGTCGGCTGGAAATCCACGGTGACAATTTTCTCGTAATTTTGTTTTAAGGTATCAATGAGTTGCGCATCTGTTTTGGCATTGAGTACCAAAGCGTGGTCTAGCAATGAGATAACCTCCTCATTGACAAGTCGTTTTAAGTCGCCGAAATCCATCACCATGCCATTTTTGGGAGAACTTTCATCCTGTAAAGGCTGTCCGGCAAGGGTGATGTCCATTTTGTAGGAGTGGCCGTGGATATTGCGGCACAGACCGTCGTAGTTGCGCAAGGCATGCGCCATTTCAAAGGAAAATTGCTTGGTTATTTTAATGATACTCATCGCTTTAAGATTTTATAGGTGTAGATGTTTTGTTCGGAAGACAGTTTTATGAGATAGAGTCCGGAGGGAAATTGTGAAAGGTCTATTTGAATGTTGTCGGAAGGGTCTTTTTGTTGGGAAAACAAGGTTCTTCCAGCTATGTCTTGAATCTCAATTGTTAACTTATCCGTCTGATAATTAACAGATTGTATGTTGATTTTAGATGTAGTAGGATTCGGATAGATGTTCCATACGTTTTCGTTAGAGTAGGTTGGGATGGAGACTAAGAATGCCGAGTTCGTATCGTTGCCGAAAATCATCTCCGCCAGTTCTGGGAAATCGATGAAGGGATTGCGATTGTGTTGGATCTGAAATACGGCATTGTTGCGGTCGATCTCCTTTTGGCTGACAGGGTCCATAGCCGCCCATTGGAGCAATAAATCTTTCGCCCACGGTTTGAGGTTTCCGCCCAAAAAATTGGATTGGGTCTCCACACCGAGGTTTTTGTCCATGTAGCAGACCGCCATGTAGAAGTAGGTCCGGGCAAAGTCGCCTTTGAAACTGTCAATAGGTTCGAACACTTGTCCGGAATAGCCTGATATATTGGAAGTTCCCACTTTGGAGCCGTTGGTACTGGTCCAGGTCGCATTCGTTACTTTGCCGATGGGCAGATTGCCACGTTTGGAGTTGACGAAACCATCGGTGGGGTAGAGGTGGAAGAGGTCGGTGTACATGGGGGCCACGCTACCGCCGAACCAGCTTTTGGGCACGGAGTGTTCGCGGTTGTAACAATCGCCCTCCCCGGAATAGTTGCCGCATTGGTCGCTGCCGAACGTGAAATAGTAGGCGGGCGTAGAGCCGGGTCGGTCGGAGTAGATGTCCCACACCTTGCCGTTGTCGGGACGGCTGTCCGTGGTGTAGAATGCTTGCCATAACCCATTGTAAGACAATGCGGAATGACCTTTAATGATATTGTACATCGCTACGCGCAAGGCATTACCGTTCTTGCCTACCGCGGGGGCGTAATAACCGGCAGGAGGCTGTGCGAAGGAGAGGGTTGCCGTGAATAGGCATAACAACATAAATGCCATTTGTGGAGACGCGGTACACCACGTCTCTACGAGGGAAAATCGAATATTTCTCATTTTATACATGGGTAATCTTGTATATCATCTCTTTCAACAATTCACCTTCATCATTATTGGCATCCACGCCTTTGGATTTTAAATCGTATTCCCTTAATATAGAGATAATTCTCGTCAGTTGCGGTATCGTATGGTTGTTGGCAATGCTGACGTTGCGGGCAATGATGGAGGGTGGTAAATTACCGAAAACGGTTCTCAGGGCATCGTTGCTCTTGTCGGGTGATAGGTGGTATCGGAGCATTTTGTGGTAGTAGGAATACAGCATGGAGATGGTGCGGATGTTGGGATTTTCCTTCAAGTGCATCGTGAAGTTCAGCATGATGTTATAGACTTTCGAGAGATTTCGGCTGCCTAAAGCGTCTTGAAGTTCGAAAATATTGTATTCCTTGCTGATTCCGATGTACTTTTCCACGATGGCGGGTGTGATTTCGCTTCCAGGAGGAAGGGCTACTTGCAGTTTCTGGAACTCGGTGAAGATGCGGGAAAGGTCATTGCCGATATGCTCGCTGAGTACGGCGGCGGTCTGCGGACTCAGTTGGTAGTTAAAGGTCTGACTTGCAAGATCTTGGATCCATGCGGCCAGATTCCAGTCTTTTACCCCTTCCGACACAAAAACGACCCCATGACTGGCGTAAGCTTTGGTTTGGGCCGCTTTCAGTTTTCCGTATTTATGGCAGACAATCAGAATAGTTTGCGGACTCGGACTTTGCACGTATGCATCGAGCAATTCTATGTTTTTCAACTCTTTAGCCTCTTTCAGGATGACTACGCGATAGGGACTTCCGAAGGGGAACTGTTTGGCATTGGCCAGCACCATGTCCACGGAGGTATCCTTTCCATAGAGCACCACTTGGTTGAAATCACGCTCCTCCGGTTCCAAGATGCTGTCTTCGAACATCTTGCATAGACGGTCGATGAAAAACGGTTCCTCGCCGTGCAATAGATAGACGGGCGCAAACTGTTTGTTTTTTATTTGCGCTACGAGGTCGCTATAACTAATTGAACTACTGCTGTTTTTTTTAGCTGCCATAATTATCGTGTTTTGGCGTATGCGATACGCCCCTACAATTCATCGTTTTTCATCGCTTCTTCATCGCCTCATCGTGTCATCGTTAGAAATAATGTTCCGCCACCTGGAAAATCACCTTTTCGTCGGGTTCGTACAGACCTTTTTCGTTGGTGAGGATGAAATCGGCGATGTTGTGGCGGCGGTAGTCTTCGGGGATTTTGCTCGGACTGTCGAGGATGATGTCGAAGGTTTTCGGATGGATGCCCACTTCCAAATCTGTGGCGTAGCTGGTGAAATGATGTAGAAAGTGGTCGATTTTTTCCACTAATGCGTTGCCGAGGGCGGCAGCGGTTTCAATTTTCTTTTCGTTCATAACCGTTATTTTTCAGGCCGCAAAGGTACATAAAATACAAATATTGAAGGCATAAAAAAACGCCGCACTCTTGCGAATGCGGCGTAAAATCATTAACCTTTGTTGAAGGTTACCCGATGGCGATGGTGCGGGCGATTTTGGGCTCCTCTTTCTGCACTCTCGGCAGGGTGATGGTGAGGATTCCGTGCTCCACTTTTGCTTCGATGTG
>ONCM01000029.1 GCA_900316305.1 uncultured Bacteroidales bacterium
GACTCAGTTCCGAAAGATTTTGTATTTTTGCCATCATTTTGTATTTTTGATTCCCCCGATTTTTGCTTTCCTAGGGCAATTGGGGGAATTTCTTTTACGGTGCAAAGATACAAAAAATTATAACACACTGGGTATCAATTTACTATGCTTGTTTTGGTAATTTACGACAGTCCCTACATAATAGCAAAATAATAGGTAAAAAACAAGGGCGTGACCCACCGGCCACGCCCTGTACATTATCCAAATTCTGTATTTCACATTCGTTTAGAACCGCACTCTCACACCGCCGAGGAAATTAATCCCTGCCTGCGGGAAGTAGTACGCATCGTAATATTTCTCGTCGCCGATCATGCCCGTGTAGATCGCAGCATTGGTTTCATACATGGTGTTGAAGATGTTGTTCACGTTCACAAAGAGCTCCAAATCCTTCAACGCCTTGAAATGGAAGGTGTAAGAGAGATTAAGGTTGGTGTAGGTGTAAGGTTTCAGCACGTAGGTCTCGTCGCCGGAGTTGTCGAGATACTGCTTGCTCACAAATTTGGTGAGAAGGTTGATCTTGAAGTCCTTCAACGGGGTGAACGTGAAGGTATTGCCAATCACCACATTCGGAGAGTAAGCGATGGGGGTGTTACCGAGATGTTGCTCCACATAGCCGCCGTTATCCCAATCCTCGATATAGTGCGTGTAGTTGAGGATACGGTTGATGCTGAATCCGCCATTGATGTACCATGCGAAGAAATGCACGGGACGGTAAGCGGCAGAGAGTTCGATACCCACACGATAGCTCTTGTCCACATTGACCATCAAGGGGTCACCCGTCTGGTCGAGCTCACCGCTACGCACCAACTGGTTCCGGTAATACATGCCGTATAAGGTAGTGTTGAAGAAGTATTTGTCGTTGTAGTTCATGTAGCTGAATTCCACATCGTAAAGCGTTTCGGGCACCGGTTTGCGGTCGTCGGGCGCTCCCACGAGGTCGTTACGCGTGGGCTCTCGGTTGGCTGTGGCAAAAGAGAGGTCGAAACTGTGCTTTACTTTAGGACGTTGCATGAAATAGTGCAATCTGATTTTGGGATTCACAAAGTTCCAGTGATACTCCTGCGGAATCGGGTCCAGCTCGTCGTTAACACCCTTTATGTCGTAATCCACGCGGCGATACTGAAGCTCGGCATTCACAGAAAAGTCTTTGATCCAGTAACTTAACGCGCCATAAGCCTTGGACTGCAGTTTCTCGCCCGTGCCGCGATACCACTCATACATGGGCGGGCACTCTTTCACCCGGTCTGACTGCACCCATACGATGTCGCCGTAATGCTTGCCGTTGTAGTTGCTCACATCCAAGCCTGCCACCCAAGACAAACCTTGTGGCACTTCGCCTTTAAATCTCAAACTTCCCCAATATTCCGCAAGAGCACCATAATAGTAGTTGTCCAAATATTTTTGGGTCACTAGGTCGGTGCGATTCTGATCTTCATGCAAGGGTTCCAATCCATATTTGTAGATTTTCTTGTCATCCTTATACTGCTCATAATATCCATAACCGCGGGTCAAATAGGGCATCACGCGCAAATTATGCCACTTCCTGCCGAGTTCGCGCATCCATCTCTTCCGATATTCCAGCTGGTAGAAAGTCTGTGTATAATGATCCATGGAATTTTCGTAATAGTGGCGCACACCGTTGTCGTCGTAATACTCGCCGCAGGAATTGTAGGTGCGATTGGTGGCGAGACTGTCGTAAGGCACGCCGTTCCACGCCAGACCGGAGTTCTCCCTGCCAAAAAGCATGTTGAAGCGCAACTCTCCATTGTCTTTGTTCGTCTTAAAATTACGAAGGTCGAGTTTTGCCGTGAGGAATCCTGAATTGAGATGTACGCCGGAGAAATCGATATAGCCGTCGCTGCGGATGTCGGAGAAGGAGGCCAGCATGGAGAAGCGCTTGCCGATAAGACCGGTTCCCGCGCTCACCATATTGTCGAAGGTGTTGAAGGAGCCGTATGCGGTACGCGCCTCTGCAAAGGGTTTCTCCGGGATGTCGCGGGTCACGAAATCCACACGGGCGCCGTAGGAAGTGCTGCCGACAGTGGTGTTGGCGCCGCTCTGCAGGCTCACCCTCTCTATGTAGGTGGCCATGTCGGGGAGGTTCACCAACCAGGAGCCCTGCGACTCGGCATTGTTGATGGTCACCCCGTTGAGGGTGGTGTTGATACGAGTCTGGTCGATGCCGCGGATGAACAGGTAGGTGGCGCCGAGGCCGTTACCCGACTCGGAGGTCACCACCACGGAGGGCATCATCTCCAGCAGGTTGTTGACGCTGCCGTTGCCCTGCAGCGCGCGAATCTGCGGCATCGAGATCGTGGTGACGTTCGCGGAAGTCTGCACCGTGGGCCTCACAAACTCGATGGTCACCTCCTGGACTTTACCACTTTGCACGGTGTCCGGCTGCTGCGCGAACACCGCCGCCGGCAACATAACCCCAAAAATCATCAACAGAAGAACTGTGATGGGTGACTTTTGATGGATGAACTGCGAATGACTTTTTGTACATTGTACATTATACATTGTACATTCTTCATTCTTCACTCTACATTCTACATTTTTAAAAAACATAACTCTAACAGTTTTAGTTAATAAATTAAACACACTGAAAGAGGGAAGAGAAGCGTTGTGAAACTCCCTACGGCGGCATTATCCGCATCAGGTTCAACGGGTCTGATCTCAGCCTTGACGGCACCCCTTTCAAAACGGCGGCAAAAATACAAAAAAAGTTTACACGTTTACAAGCTTAGAAGCTTACAAGCTTACAAGCTTAGAAGTTTACTCGTGTAAGCTACTAAGCTACTAAACTACTAAACTACTAAACTACTAAGCTACTAAGCTACTAAGCTACTAAACTACTAAACTACTAAGCTACTAAACTCTTAAGCCTCTAATCCAGAAAGCGCAATTTCCGCGGCGCGCTGCTCGGCGGATTTCACGGAATTGCTGACCGCCTCGGCGACCTGCTCTCCGTCCAGACTCACAAACACGCGGTAGAGCTCCCGCTTGTGGTCCGGTTCTTCAACGTGCTCGAACGTAACCTTGTGCTTGTGTCGCTGCGCCCAAATCAGCAGGTTGCTCTTGAAATCCTTATCCTCCTCATAAACCTCATCCATATCAATGTGTACCAAGAAGATATGGTCGATGAGAATACGGCTTGTGCGTTTGTACCCCTGGTCACGATAGATGGCACCCACCACCGCCTCAAAGGCGTTCCCGGGGATGTTTTTGGAGTTGATGTTGCCCGACTTCTCCACCATGTCGTGCAGTCCTAGCTTCATCGCCAGACTACCTAGCCGCTGACGGTTCACCAGCTTGGAACGCATCTGCGTGAGCACTCCTTCCGACTCGGTGGGATACTTGTGGCAAAGGAAATCCGCAATGATGGCACCCAAAACCGCGTCGCCAAGGTACTCTAAACGCTCGTTGTTCTCACGGGAGCCGATGGGGGAAAGAGCACTGACCGAACGGTGCATCAGCGCCGTACGGAACAGGTTGACATGACGAACCCGAAATCCGAAAATATTTTTGAAGTACGTTCGAATTTGTCTGTCTGTCAGCACCATACTACTCTACAAACTTCTTATATAATAAGGAAACGTTGTGCCCGCCAAATCCGAAGGAGTTGGACATGACCACATCGACCTTGCGGGCGATGGCCTCCTTGGGAACGAAATTCCAATGGGAGGGCAGCAACGGATCGAGATGATCCAGATTGATGGTGGGATGGACGATGCCATCGCGCATGGAGCAGAAAATGGCGACGCTCTCCACAGCCGGGCCGGCGCCCAGCAGGTGGCCGATCATCGATTTGGTGGAATTGATGGCCATTTTCGGGGCATGATCCCCGTAAAGTTGTTCGATGGCGCGGCACTCGGAAATATCCCCCAACGGGGTGGAAGTGCCGTGCGTGTTGATGTAATCCACATCTTCGGGCTTCATCTGCGCACTCAACAGGGCGTTACGCATCGAATTGAAAGCCGCCTTGCCGTTCGGATCAGGGGCGGCGATGTGGTAGGTGTCGGCCGTCATGCCCACGCCAACCACTTCCGCATAGATACGGGCTCCGCGAGCAAGGGCGTGGTCCATGCTCTCCAGAATGAGGGTCGCGGCCCCCTCCCCCATCACAAAACCGTCGCGATCCTTGTCGAAAGGACGGCTGGCCTGCTCGGGGGCATCATTGCGGGTCGAGAGGGCACGCATGGCGTTGAAACCGCCGATGCCCAGCTCGTTGATGGCGGACTCAGTACCGCCGGTGATCACCATATCGGACTTGCCAAGCGCGATGGCATAGCAGGCATCGCCAATGGCGTTGGCCGACGACGCACACGCGGAGGTGGTGATGTAGTTCGGTCCGGTGAAACCGTATTTCAGCGCAATGCTGCCGGAAACCGTGTTGCCGAGCACGCGCAAGAGATGGTAAGGGCTGAAGCGGGGCGTGCGATCCTGCAACATGTACTGCTGTACAGCCTCCTCAGAGGAGGTCAAACCGCCGATACCCGTGCCGAAAACCACACCGACACGACTCTTGTCCAACTTTTCCAAATCCACCCGCGCATCCTTCAGCGCCTCCGCAGTGGTAACCAACGCGTACTGCGCACTCCGGTCGAGCTTCGACAGCTCCTTGGGGGTGAAATGCGCCGCCGGGTCATAGCCCTTCAGCTCACAGGCGAAGTTGGTCCTGAACTTTTCAGTATTGAAATAAGTAATATGGCTGGCACCTGAACGGCCCTTCACAAGGCCATCCCAGTACTCAGCCACATTACTACCAATCGGCGTCAAAGCGCCAATTCCTGTTACAACAACGCGTTTGAGGGTCATCACAAACGTATCTTGTAAACTAAATTATTTTACTTGGACGCAAGAAGATTTTCAATATAGGCGACTGCATCTCCTACAGTGGCAATTTTTTCTGCATCTTCTTCAGGAAATTTAATGCCAAATGCATTCTCAAATTCCATGATCAATTCGACCGTATCCAATGAATCAGCTCCCAGATCGTTGGTGAAACTTTTTTCGGGAGTGACATCAGCCACATCGACACTCAGTTTGTCTGCAATGATGGACTGGACTTTTTGTAAAATTTCTGACATAGCATTTGATTTTTAAATAGGCGGCAAAAATACAATTTTTTTGATATGGAGGACAACAAAAATCAACCAAGGTTTCAACACGGTTATGAACACCTCCGACGACGGTCCGGCTGGAGCGATTTTGCGGCACTTCAGACAAAATCTTTCCAAAAGTATCCCGAACAAATGCCTCCAAGCAGACCGTTTCCGCATCCAAAGGAGGGAATCAAGAGTTTTATTTTAAAATTATTTTTTTGATATTCAGACAATTACAAAATATTCTAAAAAAAATTGCGACAGAGGTACTGCGGTATCAAAAAAATACTATCTTTGCCACCGCAAAACGATGAGACGTTCATTGAATTTATGCCGATATAGCTCAGTTGGTAGAGCAGCTGATTTGTAATCAGCCGGTCGTTGGTTCAAGTCCGACTATCGGCTCCAGGCATAAACGAAACAATATGGGAGAGTTCCAGAGCGGTCAAATGGGACAGACTGTAAATCTGCTGGCTAAGCCTTCGGAGGTTCGAATCCTTCCTCTCCCACTTGTTTTTTTTTATGCGGAAGTAGCTCATCCGGTAGAGCGACAGCCTTCCAAGCTGTAGGTGGCGGGTTCGAGTCCCGTTTTCCGCTCAGACATTATGTTTTGTTGCTTTTTTTGTATCTGTACCTGCGTAGAAAAAAAACGAAGGACACGGCTCAACCATGTCCTTCGTAAATCAATATAATTGTATATATATTATATTACTGCTCCACCAGCTGCTTCACCGCACGCTCAAGGTCGGCGCCGCGCAGGTCACGTTGCACGATACGACCCTCCTTGTCCAACAGGAACGTGGAAGGGATGGAACGCACGCCGTAGATGGCCGCAGCCTGCGACTGCCACTGCTTGAGGTCGCTGACATGGTTAGGCCACACCAGCTTGTCCGCTTCGATGGCACGCTTCCAAGAAGCGGCATCACGATCCAAAGAAACACTGAAAATCTCAAAGCCCTTGTCGTGGTAGAGACTGTAGATACGGGTCACGTTGGGGTTCTCACGACGGCAGGGTCCGCACCAAGAGGCCCAGAAGTCCAACAGGACCACCTTGCCACGCAGGTCGGAGAGCTTGCGCATCTTGCCGTCGGGATCCGGAAACTCCAACTCCGGAGCGATGGCGCCAATCGCCACCTTCGCAGCCGGTGAGTTCATGTAGTTCCAACGATCCTGCACAATCGGATGATCGGGATAGATGTCGTGCAGCGCCTTGATCACCTCGCTGTGGAGGGCGGCATTTTGCTCACGCGGGAACATATCCAGGAACATCAAAACCGCCAGATCATTCTTGCCCTCGCGAATGCCGTCTTTCAGCTTCGCCGTGATATAGGCATCAATCTCATTATAAGCTTTTTGATATTGTCCAACCACCTGGCTGACCTTCTCCTGGGATTGGGAAACCAGCGTATTGGCCAATGCCTTGTCATTCTTCATCAAATCCTCGTAAACTTTCTTTTGCACCACGATCAGCGGCAACTTCGGATAGAGTTCCGTCAAGACGCGATTCGTCCATTTCGACTGGTTACCCTTCTTGTCCCACAAATTGTTGTAAGCAAGACTGTCACGCTCGGCCAAAAGCTGTTTTGCCAACGGAATGATAGAGCCTAACGACTGCTCGGCGATCTCATGTCTTTGCTTCAGCGCCGACTGATACTGGTCAAAGGAGACATAAAAGGCCTTCTCACCATCCATACGTTTGGCAGAGAAAGCGTAATATTTATCGACATTCTCCAGATAATTGGCAAACGGAGTGTAGTTGATTTCCAGCTTCTTGAGCATCCGGTTAGCTGCATCGGCACACTCGAACATCTCGCTATTCTTGATCTTTCCACCGGACATCGAGCGGGTGAAGGTGCTGTAGAGGGTGTCCATATTGTCATAGGCATCCAACAGATAGTTGTCCACATCGTCGTTAGTCTGGCGGTAGAGGTTGAATTTCTGTGCAAAATCGCCCCAGTATATCTTGGCAGGATCCTTTTGCAGCGCTTCGTTGATGCTGTCCACCGCCGTTTTGCGGGAATTGGCAAGATGGGCCATGTTTTTCACATAGCTCATCGACGGGGAGCCGCTGACAGAGACCGGCTCCTGCAGTGCTTCTGCATCAAGGGTCATCGAAAGCGTCTCGCCGGGGGTGATCACCAGCAACATGGAAGAGCCGTTGCCGAAATCGAGCTTGTAGATATCTTTCGGCAGCGAGACCTGCATGGTGAACTGGTCATTTTTGATATCCGTAGAAGCATAGTTCTTCTGGGAACTGCCGTATGCGGAAATCAAATCCACCTTCTGGAAATGGTTGTTCAACAGCGAAACCTGCAATTTCGTGGGAGCTTGCGCCAACAGCACGTTAACCAGCAGGCCCACAAACAGTAACATCAAAGAGAATCTTTTCATAATCTAAAATAATTGGGGCGCAAAAATACAAAAGTTTGCCGAATGAACGGCATCCTACAAAAAAAGTTCGTACTTTTGCGGCCTGAAAAAAAACATAGAATGAGTAATATAATCGACCATCTGAATGAGCATTTCCCGGCAGCGTTTGACGAGTCGCAGAGAGCACAAGCCAAGACGCTGTTTTTCAAAAAGTTATCTTTGTTTGCACACGAGTTTTACCATGGCAAGATGCAGACGTTGCCGAAGGTTCCCATCGAGAGTTTGAACTGGTTCAACGCCTGGTACACCCCTGGCGTTTCGGCGGTTTCAACGACCATCCGTGATGACAACAACCGCTCGTTCCGGCTCAGCAACCGCGCCAACCTCGTGGCTGTGGTCAGCGACAGCACCCGCGTGCTCGGCGACGGAGACTGCACCCCTCCCGGAGGACTCGGCGTAATGGAGGGCAAAGCACTGCTGATGAAGTATTTGGGAGGCATTGACGCCACCGCGCTCTGCATTGACAGTCGCGACGAGGACGGCGTGCACCAGGCCGACAAGATCATCGACTTCGTGAAGATGGTACAGCCCAGTTTCGGGGCCGTGAACCTCGAAGACATCTCGCAGCCCAACTGCTTCCGCGTCTTGGACGTACTGCGCGAAGAATGCGACATCCCCGTCTGGCACGACGACGCACAAGGCACCGCCTGCGTGACGCTCGCGGGCGTGCTCAACGCCCTCAAGATTGTAGGAAAACACCTTGAGAACGTGAAGATTGTGCTTTACGGTGCAGGGGCTGCCAACAGCAGCATTGCCCGCCTAATGATCCAAGACGGTGCGAAGCCCGAGAACATCATCATGTTCGACAAGGACGGCACGTTGCACCGCAACCGCTTTGATTACGAGAAAGATACGCGGTTTTACCCGCAATGGCGACTCTGCCAAATCACCAACCCGCAGTGCGTCACCACCCCTGAGGAGGCCTTCAAGGGCGCGGATGTGCTGGTGGCCCTCTCCCACCCCGGTCCCGACACCATCAAGCCGGAGTGGATCTCGCTGATGGCGGAGAAGGCCATCGTCTTCGCCTGCGCCAACCCCGTGCCGGAAATTTATCCGCACGCCGCCAAGGCCGCCGGAGCGTACATCGTGGCCACCGGGCGCGGCGACTTCCCCAACCAGGTCAACAACTCCGTATGCTTCCCCTCCATCCTCAAAGGCACCCTGCTCGTCTCCTCCCGCAAAATCACGGACGAGATGGCTGTCTGCGCCGCCCACGCCATCGCCGACTTCGCCGAACGGCAGGGCATCTCCCCCGACCGCATCATGCCCACGATGATGGACAGCGACCTCTTCCCCACTGTGGCCGCCGCCGTGGGCGAGTGCGCCGTCAACACCGGCATCGCCCGCCATCCCCTCGACCGCACCACCCTCTACAACCTCGCCAAACACGACATCGACGAAACCCACCGCATCATGGATCTCTTTGACAAAGAAGGGGTTATCGAGCGTTTCCCCGAGTCGGAGGTAAAGAGAATTCTCGATGAAGTAGTGGCGATGATGCGATGAAAAACGATGAAAAACGATGAAAAAACGATAAAAAAACGATGAAAAACGATGAAAAACGATGAAAAAACGATGAAAAACGATGAATGTAGAGACGCAATGTATTGCGTCTCTACCTGAAACTTGAAACTTGAAACCACATATTATGGAAAAAGAACGCAGTATTGACAGATTAGCCCGATACATCATCATCTTGGGCGCTTTGGCCATTGGTGCTGCTTTATGTTACTTCTTCGGTAACGTGCTGGTCTATATCCTCGTAGCCTTTGTGGTCTCCTTGATTGGACAGCCCATCGTACACCTTCTTCGCAAAATAAAAATCAAGGGGAAGTCGGCTCCGGATACGGTATTGGCAGCCATCACCCTGGTCATCATCTTCGGAGTGTTGATCCTCCTAATCTGGCAGATCATTCCTGTGGTCGCAAACATCATTGGGGAAGCCGCCAACATGAGCGCCCAAGAGACTATGGACAGTCACACCATCATCAATCAGGTCAATGACTGGATCATCAAAACCCTCCCGTGGGTGGGCGAAGACTTCGACGGGGTTGCGCTGCTGATGGACAGACTCTCCGATATTCTTGATATATCGAACGTTACGGGTGTCCTCGGCTCAGTGGCCTCCGCTGTGGCTGGCCTCGCCGTGGGAATCTTTGCCGTCATCTTCATCTCCATCTTCTTCATCAAGGACGAAAAACTCTTCGGTCGCATCATTGGGGCACTGGTCCCTGACAGCATCGAACCGCGTGTAGAGAAGACCATCTTAGACATTGAACGGCTGCTCTCCCGCTACTTCGTGGGGTTGATCATCGAAGTCTTCGGAGTCCTGCTGCTCGACCTGCTCGGACTCTGGCTCATCGCCCGTGTCGATTTCAACTACGCGCTCGGTATCGCCTTCATCGCCGGTCTGCTGAACATCATTCCCTACGTGGGTCCGCTGCTTGGCGAGGTCATCGGCGTCGTGCTCTGTGTCATCCTGAAATACGGTGCCGGCATCGGATTGGGTGTGAACATCTGGATTTTCGCCCTGATTGTCCTCGCCGTCATGTTGGCCACACAGTTCGTCGATGCCTTCATCTACCAACCGCTCATCTACTCCACGAGCATCAAGGCTAACCCGCTGGAAATCTTCGTGGTCATCATGCTCGCCGGCCACCTCGGCGGTGCCATCGGAATGCTCATCGCCATCCCCACTTACACGGTCATCCGCGTCATCGCCAGCCGCTTCTTCTACGACTTCAAGCCTGTGAGACGGCTGATTCCAGATGTGGAAGAGGAGGATACGGACAAGTTCATTCAGACGATGAAGGACGATGAAGGATACGATGAAAAACGATGAAAAAACGATGAAAAAACGATGAAAAAACGATGAAATGAGACCGTAGAGACGTGCCATGGCGCGTCTCTACAAACACCCATAATTAACAAACAATCGTGTTTAAAAATAACATAGAATCATTCAAGGAACTCGGTACTCTTCTTGCCGATCCACAGTGGGTTGACCAGACCTTCGGCGCGGCCATTGAGCAGCAATACCGCGAGAACAGTTGGTTCACGCCGGAGTTCTGCCGGTATGCGCTCCACGCTATTGGACAGATGCTCGCGCCGGAGGCATTGGACGCGTACTACGCCCGTTATCAAGATGTTGCACCCGTACAAGAGCCGCGTCACACCGTCGCTGTGATCTCTGCCGGCAACATCCCCGCCGCTGCCTTCCACGACTTCTTCTGCATTCTCGTCAGCGGCAACGACTATCAGGGCAAGCTCTCCTCGCAGGATAAACGGCTCCTTCCCGTGCTCGCGCAGGAGCTCATCCACATCGAACCGCGTTTCGCCGACCGCATCACCTTTGTGGAGAAAGTCTCCGATTTCGACGCGATTATCACCACAGGGAGCAACAACAGCGCCCGCTATTTCGACTACTATTTCAGTAAATACCCGCACATCTTGCGCAAAAACCGCAACAGCGTGGCTGTGCTCAACGGCACGGAAACGGAAGAGGAACTCCGCGCCCTCGCCGACGACATCTACCTCTACTTCGGCCTCGGATGCCGCTCCATCTCCAAACTGTTCGTGCCCAAGGATTACGATTTCCTGCCTTTTTTGCAAATTTTAACGCAACAAAGCCACTCCATCGCCCTGCACCACCAGTTCAACAACAACATTGAATACCAAAAGGCCATCCACCTGATGAACCGCATCTTCTACATGGATGCCGGCACTTTCCTGCTGGTGGAGCATCCGGACTACGCTTCCCCGATCGGCATCGTCCATTACGAATACTACGAAAACCCCGACGCCGTCAACCAACGACTCATAGACGACGCAGAGCTGCTGCAGTGCATCGTCAGCAAAGAGCCCCGCATCACTTGCGCCGAACCCTTCGGACACGCCCAATCCCCCACCCTCTCCGACTACCCCGACGGCATCGACACCCTGCGATGGCTGTTAGACTTTGACCATTGACTATTGACTATTGACCATTGACCATTGACTTGAAACCTGAAACCTGAAACCGCATGAAAAAACGCATCATCATCACCCTGTTCATCCTGCTCGGACTTTCGGCTATCCCGCTGATGTTCGGTATCTTCCACCTGTACAGCGAGGCGGAGAAGGTGCAGCGCAGCATCTTTGTCAATGAGGTGTTGACGGCGGGCAACAATATTGTCGATCGCATTGATGCCATCATCAAGAACGACACCGCCCTCTTCGAGACAGAAGCCGAAGAAGTGGACCAGGACAACCTCGACATAGATGATGTCACCTCCGTACGGCAGACTCGCAAATTCCTGATTGACAGTGCCAACAACCAACCCATCGGCGTCATCAAGACCACCATCTACTTCCAAGAGAACAACTCTCAAGTCATCGCCAACGACACGGAATACTTCACAGCGGCCTTCCGCACCCTCTTCCCGCTCTACAAGGAGTCCCCCTCCCCCAACAATTTGCAGCACAGTATCACTAACTCCTTCAATATCAAGGACAGAAACCTGATAGAACTGGACAGCGCCACCACCAATCTACTTTGCGAAGAGAACCTTGAGAAGATCGTCACAGAAGAGTTAAAAAAAGAAAATATTGACGAACGCTACGACCTCGCCCTCTACAACGCCTTCACCGGCCAGTTTGTGGTGGCACCGACGGACATCACCCCCGAGGAGATCCTCAACAGTGAATTTGTCTTCCTGCTCAAGTACAACGAGAAGGTGAGTTCGCCGCACTACCTCATCATCCAGTTCCCGACCGTGCGCGGCATCGTCTTCAAGCGCATGAGCAACATCATGATCCTGATCTTGGTCTTCTTCGTCATCACCTTTACCATCTCTTTCGTGGCTCTCTACTCCCTCTACCGCCAGAAAAAGACCTCCGAGGTGACCAACGACTTCATCAACAACGTTACGCACGAATTCAAGACCCCCATCGCCACCATCTCCTTGGCCTGCGAGGTGCTGGCAGACCCTACCATGCTGGAAGACAAGGACATCCGCGCCTCATACGTGGAAATCATCAACGACGAGAACAACCGTCTGAAAGACATGGTCACCACCGTGTTGGAGACGGCGCAACTGCGTAAGGGACAAATCAAGATGAACGTGGAACTTATTGACATGCATGAGCTTATCCAAAAGATCACGGACAGTTTTGCGTTGATGATCAGCTCATCCAACGGCATCATGACGGTGGCGCTGAACGCCGACAAGCACACCCTTTTCGGCGACCGTACCCACCTCACCAACTCCATCACCAACCTCATCGAAAACGGTATCAAATACTCCACCAATAGCCCTGAAATCCTGGTCAACACCCTCTCCGACGACAAGCACTTCGTCGTCTCCGTCACGGACAAGGGCGTGGGCATCCCGCAGAAGTCCATCACCAAGATTTTCGACAACTTCTACCGTGTCCCGCACGGCAACATCCACAATGTCAAGGGCTACGGTCTCGGTCTCGGCTACGTCAAGAAGATCGTGAACCTGCACCACGGCCGCATCGAAGTGCTCAGCGAAGAAGGCAAGGGCAGCACCTTCACCATCTACCTCCCCTTCAAATAACCGCCCCCATATTCTTCATTCTACATTCTACATTCTTCATTCTACATTCTACATTCTTCATTCTACATTACAAAAAATGGAGTGCCGTTTCCGACACCCCATCTATATAATATATTGTATAAAACTTCGATTAGTAGAGGAAGCTCAACAGGATACCTGCGGCAACCGCACTGCCGATGACGCCGGCCACGTTGGGACCCATGGCGTGCATGAGCAGGAAGTTGGTGCGGTCGTACTTCTGACCTTCGACCAAGGAGACACGCGCTGCATCAGGCACGGCGGAGACACCGGCGTTACCGATTAACGGGTTGATCTTGTTACCCTCCTTGAGGAAGAGGTTGAAGAACTTCACGAACAGCACACCGGAAGCGGTGGCAATCACGAAGGAGAATGCACCCAACACGAAGATGAGCACGGAAGCAGGTCTCAGGAAGTTGGTAGCCTGGGTGGAGGCACCGACCGTCAGACCGATGAGGATGGTCACGATATCCACGATAGGACCGGAAGCGGTGTTGGCCAGACGTTTGGTCACACCACTCTCTTTCAGCAGGTTACCGAAGAAGAGCATACCGAGCAACGGCAGACCCGTGGGAACGAGGAAAGCGGTAAGGAGGATACAGAGCATCGGGAAGAGCACTTTCTCGCGATGGCTGACGGCACGCGGCGGACGCATACGGATGACGCGCTCCTGCGGAGTAGTCAGCAGACGCATGATCGGGGGTTGGATCACCGGAACCAAAGCCATGTAGGAATAGGCCGACACGGCGATAGCACCCATCATGCTCGGAGCCAACTTGGAGGAGATGAAGATGGCGGTAGGACCGTCAGCGCCACCGATGATACCGATAGCACCAGCCTCCATGGGGGTGAAGCCCAGCAACAGGGCGGTGATATAAGCCGCGAAAATACCGAACTGGGCGGCCGCACCGATCAGAATCAATTTCGGGTTGGAGATCAGGGCCGAGAAGTCCGTCATGGCACCGATGCCAAGGAAGATCAACGGCGGATAGAAACCTTTAACCACACCGAAATAGAGATAGTTAAGCACAGAACCGCTCTCATAGACACCCACCTGCAAACCGTCGGTAAACGGGATATTACCAATGATGATACCAAAGCCTATGGGGACGAGCAACAGCGGCTCGAATTCCTTTATAATTCCCAAAGCTATGAAAATCAGACCTATGCATATCATGATGATATGACCCCAGGTGCAGTTTCCGAAACCGGAATAGCTCAGGAACTGTAATAATCCTTCTTTGAAAAATTCTAACATAATCTCAATCTTTTATGATGATTACTACTATTCAAAAACAACGAGCACCTGGCCTTCCATGACCGCATCGCTCTTGCTGACTTTCACCTCCTTGACCACACCGTCGCGATCCGCGTCGATGTTGTTCTCCATCTTCATAGCTTCGAGGAGGAGCAGGCGTTGGCCGACCTTGACGGCATCGCCAGGTTTCACGAACACGTCAAGAACCGTGCCGGGCAGCGGGGAGTTGAGCGTGCCACCACCACCTGTCGGAGCTGCGGGAGCCACCTTCTGTGCGGGTGCAGCAGCCTGAGCCTTGGGAGCGGCTGCCACTTTCACCACGGGCTTCACAGTCCGGGGCTTCAGTTCCATATCCAATTCCACCTTGTAGGGTGCGCCGTTGACGTTCACTTCGACGATGTTGTCTTCGATTTCACCGACTTCGACGGCGTATTTATTTCCGTATATCTTAAAATTATAGGTTTTCATATTACTTTTTCAATTTTTTGGTGATTATCTTCTGGGATTTCTTTTCATAGTCAGCTCTTTCTGAGCCCATGGTGAATAGTGCTTCGAAGGCATGTTGATGGTGATCACTTCACTCTCCTCATCATGCATGCTACCGAAATGCAGGTGCATAGCCACACCGATGGCGGCCACCACCTCCGCATTGACGGCATCCACATCATCATCATCCTTGTTTGCCACTGCTGCCACTTTTTGAGGCTCAGCCTGAGCTTTGGACTTCTGGGTAGCACGACGGGTCACATAGTTGAAGATCTTCAACATGATGTAGATCATAATCAGGGCAGTGAACACAACAGCCATGGAAATCAGAGCCATACCGATACCGTAGGGATCATCCTGTTTGAGTTTGTCCTGCTTGGAAATCTTCGGAGCCGTCTCGTTGGAGGAGGCGGGGGTGAAGTCATCCAAGTATGCCAACTCGCCAGCCTGACGCTTGCCAGCCTTGAAGGCTTTCGGGTCGCGAACACCGTCCTGCACATAACCGTAAGAACGGCAGGTGTCACGCAATTCCACAGGATATTCCACCATGTCGAGCAATTCCTTGGCATCGGAGCTGATGAGCGCGATGTAGTGGGTTTTCGACTTGGCAGGGTTGAAGTTGGTGTGGTAAGGCCCATACAGCGGGGAGTCATCCAGGAAGAAAATCAGGAAGCTACGCTGGGGCATGAACATTTTCTGGTCCGTGGGAATACGGTACCAGTGTGCGGGAATCTTGCCGCCCTTCTTGCCGGCAGCCGCCAATCCCGTGGTGTCATCCGTGAGGAAACAGCCGGTGATGTTGACCGTGTTGTAGGCGGTGTTGAAAATCTCCACCCACGGCACATGACGGCCATACTCGTCGGCATAGTTTTCCTCATTTTCAATCATCATCTCGTTGAGACGCAGGTCGTGCACCGACTGGCCGAAAGTGGCCGTGACGGCGAACAGCGCGGCAACGAGGAGGATATATTTGGAAAATAATTTCATAAATCTCTAATTTATTGGTTTTTATTTTGTAGAGCCGTGCTGCAGCGCGACTCTACGGGATTGATTACAACGGCAGGTTATCGTGTTTCTTGGCCGGATTCTCCAGACGTTTGTTACGCAGCGACTCGAGGGCGCGGATCACGCGGAAACGGGTGTTACGCGGCTCGATGACGTCGTCGATGTAGCCGTATTGCGCAGCCACGTAAGGGTTGGAGAATTTCTGACGATACTCTTCGACCTTCTCGTTGAGGAAGTTCTGGCGCTCGTTAGCATCCTCGATCTTCTTCATCTGGGAACCGTAGAGGATCTCAGCTGCGCCGCTGCCGCCCATGACGGCGATTTCAGCGGTAGGCCATGCGTAGTTCACATCGCCGCGCAGATGTTTGGAGCTCATCACGCAGTAAGCACCGCCGTAGTTCTTGCGGAGGATAACGGTGACCTTCGGCACGGTGCACTCGCCGTAAGCGTAGAGCAATTTCGCGCCGTGCAGGATGATACCGCCGTACTCTTGGCCGGTGCCGGGCAGGAAGCCGGGAACGTCAACCAACGTCACCAACGGGATGTTGAAGGCGTCGCAGAAACGGACGAAACGGGCACCCTTGCGGGAAGCGTTGATGTCGAGCACGCCGGCCATGCACTTGGGCTGGTTGGCGACAATACCCACGGCCATACCGTTGAAGCGTGCGAAACCGACCACGATGTTTTGCGCGTAGGTGGCGTGCACTTCGAGGAACTTGCCGTCATCGACAATGCCGCCGATCACATCCTTCACATCGTAAGGTTGGTTCGGGTTGTCAGGGATGATGGAGTTGAGGCTGTCTTCCAGACGGTTGATGGGATCCTCGGTGGGTTCGTACGGAGGTTCCTCCATGTTGTTGGAAGGCAGATAGCTGATGAGGTCACGCAGCAGGGCGATACCCGTCTCCTCGTCGGCAACGGAGAATTGCGCCACGCCGGACTTCGTGGAGTGGATGGTCGCACCACCGAGCTGCTCGGTCGTCACATCCTCGCCCGTGACGGTCTTCACGACCTTCGGACCGGTGACGAACATGTAGCTGGAGTTCTGAGCCATCATGATAAAGTCGGTCAATGCAGGAGAATAGACGGCACCACCGGCGCAAGGACCGAAAATAGCGGAGATTTGCGGAATCACACCGGAAGCGAGGATATTGCGTTGGAAAATCTCGGCATAGCCAGCCAAGCTGTTGACACCCTCCTGAATACGTGCTCCACCGGAATCGTTGAAGCCGATGACGGGAGCGCCGACCTTCATGGCCTGGTCCATCACCTTGCAGATCTTAGCGGCGAAGGTCTCGGAAAGAGAACCGCCGAAAACCGTGAAATCCTGGGAGAAAACATAGACCAAACGGCCGTTCACCGTACCATAACCTGTCACGACACCGTCGGAGAGGAATTTGTCCTTTTCAATGCCGAAGTTGGTGCAGCGGTGGGTAACGAACATGTCGAACTCCTCAAAGCTGCCCTCGTCGAGAAACATCAGGATGCGCTCGCGCGCGGAATATTTACCTTTGGCGTGCTGCTTGTCAATTTTGTCTTGACCGCCGCCCAAACGAGCCTTCTCGCGAAGTGCAAGCAACTCGTTGATTTTATCTTGCATTGCCATACTTTATTGATATTTAGTTTGTTATAAATTTAAAATATATGATTATTTCGCTCATTAATAAGTCGCGAAAGTACAAAAAATTTTGATATGAAAGCCTTCAATCGCTTAGAAAGAGTTAACACTAATTTTGCGTCTCTACAATTCCCGACACAGTTTCTGTATAACCTCCGCATGTTGCGGAAACCGTTGCAACAGTTCCTCTTTCCGGCCCAGTTCGAAGTTTTCGAAGGTGAAGGCGGGAGCCACCGCACAACCCACCAAACAGAAACCCTCTTTCGATGGAATATCGGCGGCAAACCACTGCTCAGGATGAATCACGACTTGCATCTCCCCGTCGGGCGACAAGTTGTGGACAATCAATTTTCCATCAGTGTCGATGACATAGATGTTGAGCGGTTCACCCGCGTGGTAGTACCAAATTTCCGTCATCTCATGCAGCCGGTGGAAAGCCGACATATCACTGTCCGTCAGCATGTAATAGATGGTGGAAATATCCTTCTTCCCGCTGGCATCGTTGCCGAAAACCTGCCGGTAGTAGCCGCCTTCGGGATGGGGTTCCAGTTGTAGTTTTTCAATATATGCTTTTGCGTCCATAGACAATTGTTAATTCAACATTATAAACTTTTCTGCACATACCGCAGCACGAAAAGGACGAAGAGCACCCAGATGGTGGGGCTGATTTTCTGTATGCCTTTCTTTCCGGTGCAGACGTTCATCAGCACATAGACGATGATGCCCAACATGATGCCGTCGCTGATGCTGTAACTCAACGGCATCATAATCATGGTGACGAAAGCGGCGATGGTCTCGCTGGTATCTTCCCAGTTGATATCGGTGACGTTGTAGAACATCATAACGCCAACGATGATGAGGGCGGGACCCGTAGCGGCGGCAGGGATGGCCAAAAACAGAGGGCTGAAGAAGAGCGACAACGCAAAACAACAGGCGATGACGAAGGCGGTGAGTCCCGTACGTCCACCCACAATAACCCCGGCAGCACTTTCCACGTAAGTGGTGGTGGTCGAGGTACCTAACATGGCCCCGGTGGTGGTAGCAACGGCATCGGCCATCAGCATCCGGCCCACGCCATCAACTTTTCCGTCCTTATCTACCATGCCCGTCTTCATCGAAACACCGATCACCGTACCGATGGTATCGAAAAGGTCAACAAAGAGGAAGGTGAAGATGACGATAAACATATCCGGAGTGAAAATGCTTGACCATTCCATTTTCATGAAGATAGGAGCCACCGAGGGCGGAGTGGAAACCACACCGTTTAAGTGGGTCACACCCAGTGGAATGCCGATAAGCGCTGTGGCAAGGATGCCCCATAGAAGTCCGCCTTTGACCTCCCGGACCACCAACGCACCGCATATCACCAGACCGATGAGGGAGAGCAAGGTGGCCGGGTTGCCGAAATCACCGAGGGTAATCAGCGTGCTCTGGTCATCGACCACGATACCGCAGTTGTGCAGACCGATAAAGGCGATGAAGAGACCGATACCCGCGCCAATGGCCGCCTTCAAACTTGCGGGGATAGCGTTGGCGATGAGTTCCCGAACCTTGAAGAGCGAGAGTATGATGAACAGGATGCCCTCAACAAACACGGCCGTGAGGGCGAAATGCCAGCTGTAGCCCATCCCTAAGCAGACGGTGAAGACGAAGAAGGCGTTGATTCCCATGCCGGGGGCCAATCCGAAGGGTTTCTTGGCATAGACGGCCATCACCAAGGTGCCGACGATAGCAGCGAGGGCAGTTGCCGTGAAAACGGAGTTGGTGGGCATTCCCAAAGGCTCAAGGGCGCTGAAAATGCCGGGATTCACGGCCAGAATGTAGGCCATGGTGAGGAAGGTGGTCACACCGGCCACAATCTCGGTCCTCACCTTATGCTGTTCGGGGTCAAAACCAAATAGTTTCTTTAACACGGACATCTTATTATCTCCGATAACTTGTTCAATCATAATGCTTTAGAACAGAAAACGAAATGCAAAAATACAACTTTTTTGAAATGGTTTTGAACTCATGTGCAGAAATTCTATATTTTTATACGGTTTCCGCACATGAGTTTGATGCATTATAACTCATAATGCTAAACTCACGTGTGTTTTATGGCACATCGCCTCGGAGAGGCGCCACGCACGCAGTGCAATTAACACCATACAAGCGAAGCGCAGTGTGGTGAAGACGGATACGCACACCCCATAAGCATCTCGGAGAGATGCGACCAACACAATAATCCGACCATCTCTCCGTTATCATCACACTATAAACAAAATAAAAATAACTACAAAAAAACTATAAACAAAATTATGAGTTACACACAAACATTCTATCACATCATCCTCCGCACACATTGTAGCATTCCTGCCATAGTCGAAGACCACGAGCGAGAACTATACTCCTACATGCTCGGTTTCATCAACAACAAAGGAGCCCGTCTTTACCGTATCGGCGGTATGCCCGACCACGTGCACCTTTTCGTATCTTTGCCCGCGACCTTGGCAATGTCCAAGTTTGTCCAAGAGCTCAAAGTCTCCACCAGCAAGTGGCTCAAGGCCAACGCTCATTTCCCGCTTTTCGATGGTTGGACGAAAGAGTACTCTGGCTTTTCATACAACCTACGGGACAAAGACATGATAGTAGGATATATCGCCAAGCAGAAGGAGCACCATCGACACATGACATTCGCCGAGGAGTACCGACAATTCCTTGTCGAGAACGGCGTTGAGATCAAGGAGGAGTATTTTCTTCAGGACTGATTGTCGCATCTCTCCGAGATGCTTGCCCTGCCCGCGCATGTCTAACACCATACTGCGCCTGTCCTTTTCACCACACTGCGCGCTATCGCGCTTGTATGGTGTTAATTGCGCCTATCAGCGCATCTCATGCCTCCGGCATGATGCCGTTGTTGATGCAGAGCACTTCATACGTCATCGCCTCGGAGAGGCGCCACGCACGCGGTGCAATTAACACCATACTAGCGAAGCGCAGTGTGGTGATTTCCCCGCGCCCACCTCAAAGTGATACTTCGCGATGCCGAGATCGAGATGCGCGTAGCCGATAAGAGAGAACTTGGCAACGGCCTCCACACGGTTGTCGTCGTGCAGCACAAACTCGAACTTCTGCTGGTTGACGGCTGTGGGGGCGAGCAATGCGGCCTCCACGCCATGTACGAACCAATCTGGGAATTTGGCAGCGGAAGATTTGTTCACAGCCACATCGGCAATGGTCTTTTTTTGCCGGTGCTGCACGCCGTCGTTGGCACCGTAGCCGAAGGAAATCACACATTTCAGTTCTTCCTCCGCGCCAATCTGGAACAGCGACATGTCCTTCTTGTAGGAGGCGCCCACCCAACAGGTGCGCAGTCCCATCATCTGCAGCTCCAGCACCAGCCGTTCGCCCCAGTAGCCTGCTGTCACGCTGCCGGGCTTGCCTTTAGGTGCGACTACGGCGAGGTAGTTGCTCACGTTTTGAAACTTGCCGTATTTGGCCATGAGCGAAGTAAACGCTTTCGGCTCGTTGGCGATTAGCTGGATATGCACGCCGCCCTCACGGTTGCAACGGTCGATGCACGCTTGTATGGCCTCGATTTTCTCCGCTTCAATGGGCTTGTCGAGGTATTGCCGCACACTGTGGCGGGCTTTGATGGCTTCTAGTTCGGTCATAAGGGTTTGATTGTTTCTGTGGGCAAAAATAATATTTTCGGGGACATATATGCAAATGGTGTTCGCCCTTCCGTAGAGACGCGCCATGGTACGTCTCTACGGCCGTCCTATCTCTTCCAACGCCCCGGTTTCCGAATCAATGATAAACCCTCGCACCACGATGTCTTTCGGCACGAGCGGGTGGGTGCGGATGGTCTCCACGGTCTTGCGGACGGAGGTCGGGGTGTCTTTGAAACCCTCCAACCAGTGGTCAAGGTCGATGCCGCACTTGCGGATGGTGTCGAGGGTCTCGTCCGTCACGCCGCGGGCAATCATCTCGTGATGGAAGTGGTCGTAACTCATGTGGCAGGCACCGCAATGCGAGTGCGCCACCACCATAATCTCCTGCACGCCCAATTCATAGATGGCCACAATCAGGCTGCGCATAGCTGAATCGAAGGCGGAGATCACCAGTCCTCCTGCATTTTTGATGATCTTCGCGTCGCCGTTTTTCAGTCCGAGCGCAGCGGGCAGCAGTTCCGTCAACCGCGTGTCCATACACGACAGCACTGCTAACTTCTTGTCGGGGTACTTGTCGGTGAGATACTTCTCGTAGCCCTTCTGCGCCACGAATGTCTTGTTGTATTCGATAATTTGGTCGATCATAATCAGTCGTTCTTCAAAATTTCCGCAAAAATAGCAAAAATGCGACATGCAATTATTCTCATCAACCGTTTTTTGTCGTTGTCAGAAGATAAGAAAGTTGGTACAAGTCGCTTTCGGGGTTTTGCATGCACTCCGCAAATACACCGAATTGCGACTGAGTTAATGGAGCCGTTTGTTTCATAACAAATGATACTATTTTCTTTTACTCGTTTTAATTCATCTGTCCAAGCTTAATCGAAATAACCGAAACCGGCGATAGCCGTCAGCATTCGGTCTACATAATCCCACGAGGTACTCGACCAGTGGAAGCCAAGGCGGTGCAGGACATTGCAGGTGTAGCGGTTGTCACGTTCAATGATCGCGGCCTTTTGTCCGTGGGTAACATCTTGGTAGGCCAGAACGGCTGAGAGCAGCTTGGCCTTTTCGGGGTCTTTTCCGGCCTCTTCAATAGCTTTCTCGAACTCGGCGTTTTCAACAAAGCGTATCTCCCTGCCCACCTTCGCCATGAGTTGGAGCACGTCGCCCAACAACTCCGTGTGGTTATTGAAGGGCTGGAAGACGGTACATTCCTTTGGCGTCGATGCGAGGGTCACCACAGCCTTGGCCGTCTGGTCGATGGGCGACATCTCGGTCAACTCGTCATAACTGTCGTAGGGGCAGCAGCCCAGCACGTGGAATACTCTCAGACGTCCCATGTAGCTGTTGCTGTTGAAGTTGGCCTGGAATTCACCGTCATAGCTGCGCGGTGCCAGGTTACCTACACGCATCACCTTGGCATTCAATCCATGGTGGGCAACGGCATCAAGCACCAAGCGCTCAGCCAAGAACTTGGAGTTAATATAACGATTGTCGAGGAACTGTCCGAACCACAGCTTGCGCTCGTCCAACATGGGTACCTGCTCGCCGTCGTTATGGAGAATCCATATCTCACCCACGGAGGTCGTAGAGATATGCACCAGTCTTGCGCCGGTCTTCAGACAGAACTCCACGCAACGCTGTGCGCCGCCGATATTCACGTCCTCGATGTCAGTTCCCTTGGAGTAGTGCTTCACGTTGGCAGCGCAATTGAAGACGATGTCGATATGGCCGTCCACATTGATTTCCTGCGTCACGTCCGCATTCATCACAAAGAGACGGGTACCGAAAAGCTCCTTGAATGAATTCTCGAAATAGTAGAAAAGCAGGTTCTTGAGTCGATGCTCTGCAGCAGGCTGGTCCTTGCCACGAACCATGCAAGTAATGGTTGTGGCATCGGAGTCGATAAGTTCGCGCAACACATGGATGCCAAGGTAGCCCGTGGCACCGGTAAGCAGGACATTACCCAGCTGCTGGCGCTCGCCCTTGAGGAATGTCTCAATATTGTTATGCTGCAGGATGGCATCGATACCGGAGTAGTCGAAGTTGGTTATGTTAACGTCGGAGTCTTCAGTGGGAGCTTCGCCAGTCACGAACTGCGCCAACAGACGCGGCGTAGGATGAGTGAACACATCGCCATAAATCACGTGGTAGCCAGCCTTGTCGGCCTCGATGATGACCTTCGTCACCATGAGCGATGTGCCGCCCAGCTCAAAGAAGTTGTCGGTGGCACTCACCTTGTCCAACGACAGGATGTCGCCAAAGATCTTGGCAAACAGACGCTCCTGTTCGTTCTTCGGCTCCACATATTCGTGTTCGGCAGCCTGGATGACGGGGGTTGGCAGCGCCTTGCGGTTCACCTTCTGGTTCTGGTTCAACGGGATGACATCAATCTGCATCGTGGCCGCCGGAATCATGTAAGGCGGTTTCTGCTGACCAATGAAAGCATTCAGCTCCTTGATGTCCACCTGCTCGTCGCTGACGATATAAGCCGCAATGAATTTACCACCCGTCTCGTAGTCGAAGGCCTGGACGGTGGCATCCTTGATACCGGGGTACTCGCGGATGACAGCCTCTACCTCCTTCAGCTCGATGCGGAAGCCACGAATCTTCACCTGTCCGTCGCGACGCCCCACAAACTGGATGTTACCGTCAGCCAAGTAACGCACAATGTCGCCAGTACGATAGACACGGCTGTATTTCGCGTCGGTCGTAAACGGATTTGTCAGATAGGTCTCTGCGGTCTTTTCGGGACGGTTCAGATAGCCACGGCTTACCTGCGGGCCACTGACCCAAAGCTCACCCACGGCGCCTACCGGCAGGCGGTTCAGCTGCTTATCGACGATATATAACCGTAAATTGTCGAGCGGCTTGCCGATGGGGGCGTTCTGCTCGAACTCCTTCATGGGGTATGTGGTTGTAAAAATGGTACACTCTGTAGGACCGTAGCCATTATGAAGTTGATAGGCCGTCGGAGGTGTGAGCGGCAGCACCTTTTCGCCACCAACGGAGAGATGGAGTAGCGAATGGTTGTCAAAGTTCATCGCAAACTGACAGCCCACCTGTGTAGTCATGAACGAATGAGTGATACCTTCACGGTTGAAGTACTCGTTCAGGTCGGGCAGGTTCAGACGGATGTCCTCGCCGATGATATAGACAGCGGCGCCACAGGTCAGGGCGGAGTACATATCCATCATACAAGCGTCGAAACCATAGCTGGCGTAGGCGGCCACCTTGTGTTCAGGCTTCAGACCGTAGTAACGATGGTACCAGTGGCAGAAGCATACCAAGTTGCCATGCTCCAGCTGACAACCCTTGGGCGTACCTGTAGAACCTGAGGTGTAGAGCATGATAAACAGCGACGATGGCGTAATGTCTGCCTTGACAGGTGCCGTGGCAGCAGGCAAGGCTTCGATGTCCTTGGTCAGCAACACCTTACCCTGGTATTCATTTACGATGGGACGCAAGTCTTCGTCGGCAATGAGCAGCTTGGCATTGGCATCCTGCATCATAAAGTTCAGACGCTCGGCGGGATAGCTTGGATCCAGCGGCTGGTATGCGCAACCGGCTTTCAGCACACCTATGGAGGCCACCACCATCCACTTGCTGCGTGGAATCAGGATAGACACCACATCCTCGTTGCCGAGACCCAGCGACTGGACGTATTGGGCTATACGCTCCGACTGCTCATCGACCTGCCTATAGGTCAGACGGGTGTCGTGATAGACCATGGCGATGTTGTCGGGATGCAGCTCAACCTGACGGCGGAAGAGTGACACAACAGTCAGGGTGTTGTCGTAATCGACATCGTTCTGGTTGAAACTGTCGAGCAAGGCAACCTGCTTGGTGTCGAGCAGCGACACGTTCTTCAGCGGTGTTGCGGGATTGCTGATGAAAGCATTGGCAGCGTTGCTGATGGACTGTGCCAGACATTCCATCAACTCGTGGCTGTAGCGGCCGTTGTCGTATTGCAGGCAGATGCTCGGCTTGCCCGACGGGTCGTCTTGGATGAAGAAAGCGATGCGGAACTTCGGCGTGTCCGACTCGAAGGTCTCAACGGGTATCGTCTCACCTTTATATTTATAGTCATCGATGACTCCCATTTGGTAGGCGAACATGATTTCTGCGGTGAGGTCGTAGTCGGAAGCGATGCGTGTAAACGGATAAGTCTCGTGCTGCAACGTCTCTTCGAAGTTCTTGCTGGTTTCGTCGATGAACTCCATGACACTCTGCTCACCAATGGTGGCACTCAGTGCCAGCGTGTTGACGAACATACCGACGGTGTTGCTGATGCGCAAGTCAGAACGTCCGTTGCTGATGGTGGTGATGCACAGCTGCTCGTTGTTAGTAAAGCGTGAAAGAACATAGAAGGTAGCCGCCAGGATGTGATGTGCCGGAGAGATGTTTTTCTGACGACAGAAGTCCTCGATGGCAGCGAAATTCAACGGAGTGTACAAGGTGCCCAAGGTGCCCTGCACCTGTGGATTGGTAAGGTCTGAAGGAACCTCGGTAACGCCCTCGACGTTACTCAAACGCTCTTGGAAGAAGTTGCGGGCTACAACGAAGTCTTCACTGCTTTCAGCGGCTTTCTGGGCGGCCACGAAGTCGGCGTAGGTGAAGGTTTCGGGTTCAATTTCCTTGCCGTTGAGCAAGTCAAACAACTGCGACAGCAGCAGGTCGAAGGAGCCACCGTCCACAACGAGGTGATGGATATCCATCATCAGATACACCCACTCCTCAGTGGTGACAATCTCCATGCGGTAGAGCGGTCCATGCCTCAGGTTGAAGGGCTTGACGAACATCCACTTGTAACGGGGTATATCATCCTCCTTGCACTGGCTCTGGGCAATCTCTACCGGTTGCTCAAGATCAACAATTTGGATGATGTCGGACCCAGCACTGCCAAAATGCGCCTGCAGCTGAGGATGCGTCTTAACGAGGGTTTCCACAGCCTTGGAAAGCAGCTTGACATCCACATCCTTGGGGAAACGGGCAATGACTGGCGTGTTGTATATGGTGGATTCGGGGTTCTTGATAGAATCCACATAAACACCCATCTGAGCATACGACAGCGGAATGTTGCTCATGTCGGCATGTGCTGTCTCGACTTCCGCCTGTTTGGCAGCGCCGCCATTCAGCAGGGCAGTTAGCACCTCGTTCTCGATGCTTTGCACACTGCCCGTCTTGGCCAAAGCTTTGGAATCTAACGTCACGCCATAGCGTTTGTTGATCTGGATGGCCAGCTTGATGGACATGATGGAGGTCAGGCCAACATAGCCCAATATCGTCGTGACACCAAAGTCCTCGGTATTGATGATTTGTGCGATGATATCGTGGATTTCCTTTTCCAGTACATTCATAGGCACGTTGGTCTCCACAACCGACTCGGCGGCTTTCTGCTCGGGTTTCGGAAGGGCTTTCTTGTTCACCTTCTGGTTCTGGTTGAGCGGAATGCGGTCGATTTGCATCGTCACGGCGGGCACCATGTAAGGCGGTTTCTCCTCCATGATGAAGTTGTTCAACGCATTGATGTCGATGGTTTCATCGGAAACAATGTAGGCCGCGATGAACTTGCCGCCATTCTCATAGTCGAAAGCCTGCACGGTGACATCCTTGATGCCTGGGAACTGGCGAATGACCGCTTCGACTTCCGTGAGTTCGATGCGGAAACCGCGAATCTTCACCTGTGCGTCGCGACGACCCACAAACTGGATGTTACCATCAGGCAGGTAGCGCACAATGTCGCCCGTGCGGTAGCAGCGACCCCAAGGAGTTTCAATGAAAGCCTCGGCTGTCTTTTCTGGACGATTCAGATAGCCACGTCCCACTTGAGGGCCATTGATCCATAGCTCACCGGCTGCACCAACAGGCAACCTATGCCCGTATGCATCCATGATGTACAGATGCATATTCTCCACAGCCTTTCCTATGGGGATGTTCTTCAGATTCTCCTTCACGGCAAATGCCGTTACATAACAGATACTCTCTGAAGGGCCATAGCCGTTCAGGAGCAAATAGGGTGGAGGAGTGACATCTGCCAGTTTCTCACCACCTGTGATAAAGGCCTTCAGGGAGTGATTGGCGATATCGTTGACAAAAGAACGTGCCACCTGTGTCGTCATAAACGAATGGGTGATGCCGTTCTGTTCAAAATAGTCGTTAAGGGCAATGAGGTCAAGACGGATCTCTTCAGGAATGATATAGACGGTGGCACCCACTATGAGCGGTGGCCATAATTCCTGCAAACAAGCATCGAATCCAAAACTGGCATACGCTCCCACCCGGCTGTCCGATTCGATATGCAGCGCATGTTGGTGCATGTGGCTGAAAGCCACCACATTCCGATGCTCGAGTTGGCATCCCTTGGGTACTCCAGTAGAGCCACTGGTGTAGATGAGTGTAAATAGGCTTTCGGGTTTGGGACCATCAAGGTTCTTGGAATCTTTCAGGTTCTCAATGTCTTTAGTAAGCAACACTTCCCCTTTGTATTCATCCACGATGGAACAGAGTCCCTCGTCGGCTATCAGCAGTCTGGAGGCCGTATCCTTCATCATGAAGTTCAGACGCTCGGCGGGATAACTCGGGTCCAACGGCTGATAAGCACAGCCAGCCTTCAGCACACCTAACGAAGCAATGGCCATCCATTCTGAACGGGCTATCAGAATGGCTACCACATCCTCAAGTCCTAATCCTTTCGAGGCGATATAGCTTGCAATGTGATCGCTCATGTCATCCAGTTCGGCGTATGTAAACTGCTTGTCCTTGAAAACCACAGCCGTCTTGTCGGGCGTGGCCTTGGCCTGCTGGCGGAACAACGATACAATGGTCTGTGTGTCGTCGTAAGGATTGTCCGTCTGGTTGAAACTGTCGAGCAGCTCCACTTGCGAAGCCGTGGTGACATCGATGTCGCACAGGCTGTCTTGACTGAGGAAGCCTCCCAGGGTGGCCTCGTAGCTCTCTACGAACTGGCTGATCAGCGTCTCAGAGTATGCGCTGGCATTGTATTCCGCCCTGACATGATATTGATTGCCGACAGTATAGGCTGTCAGACAGAACGGCACTTCCAAGGTGAAGTTGCGGAGCTGTATGGTCTGCATGGGTTTCCCCATCAGTTGGGTGCCGCCAATCATCTCGCCCTGCCATGCAAACATGGAGTTGCTTTGCAGGTTGAGGTCGGCCATCAAATCGGTATAGGCATAGATCTCATGCTTGCGGCAGCCTTCCATCTGCTCTTGATTGGCTTTCAGGAAGTCGAGCACGGGGGTTTCGTCGGTGAACTTGGCGTAAACGGGCACCGTCTTCACGGTCATACCGACGGAATGTTGGAACTTTGGTTCGGTGCGTCCGTTGTGAACTGTGGTGAACAGCGATTCATGTTCATTGTTGTACTTGGCCAACAGGTAGGCGTATGCCGCCGTGAAAAGGGTATTCTTATAGATACCGTTGGCCTTGCAGAACTCCTCTACCTTTCCCTTGTCAATGTTGAGCACACGGACACTATTGGCCTCAGAGTGTTCCGTGCCTTCGAGGTCGGGAATGAGCTGGGTAAACGTATCGCCGCAGTCAAAGTTTTGGGCATACCATTGTTTGCTTTCTTCAAAGGCGGGTGTTTTACGCATCTCGGCCTCAGCAAGAGCCAGTTCCCGCATCGACATCTCCTCGGGAGCAAGCGCGCCGCCGTTGTAGGCCGTCTCCACATCACGAATGATAGTATTAAGCGAGGTGCCATCGAAAATGATATGGTGCGTGTCGAAGAGCCAATAGACATGCTCCGCGTCACGCATCACTTTGGTATGAAACAGTCTGCCGCCATTAAGCATGAACGGCTCGATGAATTTCTGTTTCTCGGCCTCAATGTCCGTCATCTGTTCGACGACAAGGCTGTACTCCTCCTTTTCCATATCGACGGACTGGAAGGGTTCGCCGTCTTCGGTCACCCCAATTCGGGTGAAGAAAGTGGGGTGTGACTTAAGCGTCGTCTCGATGGCACGGCACAATCGGTCGGCATCAATGCTGCCGTCCAAGACAAAGAAATAAGGCAGGTTATAAAAAATCTCGTTTTCATGGCTTACGCATTCAGCGTAGATGCCATATTGCGATTTTGAAAGGGGGGCGGATTGTTTCATATTTTTGACTATTTCTTAATTATCTTGCTAAATAAAACAAAAAAAAAAACAAAAGAATGCCAGACAAACAAGCTGTTGTCGACACCATAAAAACTGTTAAAGTCAAAATAGATTATTCGATGTCAAAAAGATCGATGAAGCCTGTCATTTTGAAGACATCCTTGATCTCATCATTCATATTCTTCAAAACAACCTTGTTGCCTTTTGCCTTGGCGTTCTTCAACAAGCCCAACAGAATGCGCAATCCGCTGGAAGCAATGTATTCCAGCTCGGTGCATTCGATAATAATCTCTTTTCCAGTAACATCGTGGAGGGGTTTCATAGCTTCTTCGAATTCGAGAGCATGTGCAGTGTCGAGTTCGCCTTCCAACGTAACGATGTACGTACCGTCTTTTTCAATGATTGTCGTATTCATAACAATTGTACTTTTAATGAAACATTATAATAATCAAATTTTTTTCTCAATTCTTAGGATGTTCTGCCCGTCGATCCGCTCGTAGTTGATGCTGTCCATCAGGTTCCGGACGAGCAGGATGCCCAAACCGCCAATCGGACGGTCTTCTACCGTGAGCGTCGTGTCGGCACGCGAGACGGCTGTCGGGTCGAACGCACGGCCTGAATCGGTAAGGATGAACCGCAGCCGTTCATCGTTGGCCATGGCCTCCACTTTCACCTGCCCTTTGACATCTGCCACGTATGCATAATTCATGATGTTCACCACCACCTCCTCAACAGCCAGCTTGATCCGTCTGGACAAGGCCTTTTCGAGTTGCAACTCCTCCGTCACCGATTGGACAAACTGGTTCAGTTCCGTGACTTGTGCGACATCATTATCAAGGGTTATCGAACGGGAAAGGGTCCACGTTTCTTCCTTGGGAGTGTAACGGATAGCCAGCAGAGTAAGATCGTCGCTTGGCTCGGCCTCCCCCACAAAGGCATTCACCTTTTTCGTGAGGGTTTGAATGAGTTGCGTTGCAGTGGCATCGTGACATCCTTTCAAGACTTTAAGCGTCTTTTCGAGACCAAACTGCTTACGATCCAAGTTTTTGGCTTCGGTGAGTCCGTCGGTATAGAGAAGGATCATGGTCTCAGGCTCGACATAGATTTGCTGCATCATAAAGTCATATTCGCCTATCACCCCCAACGGCAAATTGGCTTTGGCAGGAAGCAGCTCAACCAAATCCCCTTTTATGGTTAGCGGCGGATTGTGTCCCGCGTTGCAGTATCGCATGAGGCCCGTAGGCAGGTCGAGCACGCCAATGAAGAACGTGACGAACATGTTGGACTCGTTGCCGCGGCACAGGCTTTCGTTGATATTCTGCATGATGCGCGCAGGATGGCTCTCGTGCGAGGAGATGCTGAGGAACAGGGAGTGCGTGACGGCCATCACCAAGGCGGCCGGGACGCTCTTGCCGCTGACATCGCCGATGCAGAAATAGAGTTTCTCATCGCGGATGAAGAAGTCGTAAAGGTCGCCGCCCACCATTTTGGCCGGCACCAAAGAACCATAGATGTCAAGGTCGTTGCGGTCGGGGAAAGGCGGATACGTTTCGGGCAGCATGTTCATCTGGATGTTCTTGGCAATCATCATCTCATTGTCCATGCGTTGCTTCTCAGCGTTGGCATCCCGAAGTTTGTAGATGCTTTGAGCGGAACGATAAATGATGAAAGCGAGGATCAGCAACCCGATCAACGTCAGCACGATATTGCGCCGACGTGTTTGAATCAACGGTGCAAAAACCTCTTCGTCATAGTTGACCATAGCAATCCGCCAAGGGGCAATCAACTTGGGGCTATTGTAGAACACATGGCCTTTTTCGCCGTCTTCCTTATCTATAAATGCAAGAATGGTGCTCTTTTCTGTATGGCTTAAGGTGCGTTTAAGGGTGGAATCGTTAATCATGGCCACCATGTCCTTCACATCCTGATGCTTGACTTCCGCAGGATTCGGACCACATATCAGCCTGCCCTTGCCTGAGAGCAGGAGATTGTAAGAAGAAGGGTACAGGCCGTGGGCGTTCAATACATCGCCTAACCACGCGGCATCGAGATCAACGCCGAGCAGGGCGACCACCCGACCACTTGGATCATGCACCGGGAAATTGTACGTGACCAGCGTCACCGTGGAATCGTCGGGGTCACGATAGGGCTCGCTCCAGTAGGCCGTGTCATTATCCACCGCAAAATTAAAATAGGCGATTTGGGTGTAGTCGTATTTCTCGACATCATAGGAATATGTATTGATGGTCTTGCCGTCTCGATAGGAACAAGGCTGGAAAAGGCGGCCTTTTTCAGGATAGTAGTCTGGAATCATGGCGATACAGCATCCGTCGAAATCGGGATTCTGCTCCACGATGCGCCGCGTGACGGAGAACAAGGAGTCGGGATATGGAAGAGACTGCCCTATATCGTCAATATGGTTTTGCAAGGCGTTTTCCACCGCTTCGAGTGAATACTTGATTTTCTGCGCCTTGATAAACAAGTCCAGTTCGGTATTACGTTCCAAATTGGCACGGATCTCCTTGCGCGCATAATAACTCTGCACAGCCGAAAGCGCCAGCATCAGAAGCGCAGCAGTGACGAGAATCGCAACACTCGTTTTTGCCCCTAATGCTGTCCAACGGATCTTCTGCGTTTTTTTCATCAATAAGTTATTACCAATTCACGTGGCAAAAATACAAAAAAAAAATCCATACTAATAACAGTATGGATAAAATCAGTGTATTTTCCACAATCTATCTATTGCGCTCCCGCCATAAAAGAGATCGCCACCATCTGTATCATCGCCGGCAGATTGACCAGAAAGTGACCGACCATGACGGGCAACGGGTTGCGTTTACGGTAGTAAAACCAACAGAGTAAGAGCGTAAACGGCAGCGTATTTGTTTTGGATCTGGTTCACGCCACATCCGAGATACAGACCGTATTGGTAACCAACGAGATAGGTGTTTCATATTTCACGTCTCTAAATTCATCGTTTTTCATCGTTTTTCATCGCTTTTCATCGCTTTTCATCGCTTTTCATCGCTTTTCATCGTTTTTCATCGCTTTTCATCGCTTTTCATCGTACTCTCAGCGCCCTCATCGCATTCATGACGGCCAGTACCGTAACCCCCACGTCGGCGAAAACAGCCATCCACATTGTGGCGAGGCCGAATGCAGCGAGCAGGAGCACCACCACCTTCACACCGATGGCGAAACCGACGTTCTGTCGGGCGATGCGCAGGGTTCGGCGGGCGAGACGGATAGCGAGCGCGGTCTTGGCGGGATTGTCGTCCATGAGCACCACGTCGGCGGCTTCGATGGCCGCGTCGCTGCCCAGACCTCCCATAGCGATGCCCACATCGGCGCGGGCAAGCACCGGTGCATCGTTGATGCCATCGCCCACGAACGCCAGACGGCCGTCCTTCGGCAGCTCATGCAACAGCCGCTCCACCCGATCGACCTTGTCGGAAGGTAGCAGCTCGGCATGGCACTCATCCAGATGCAGTTTCTGTGCTACATCCGTGGCCACCTCCTGACGGTCGCCGGTAAGCATCACCGTGCGCCGCACACCGAGGGCTTTCAGCTCTGCAATGGCCGCAGCACTCTCCTCCTTCACCTTATCATTGATAACGATGTGACCGGCATACTCGCCATCCACCGCCACGTGGATGATGGTGCCCACCAAATGGCAGTCGTGCCACTGCGCACCCGCCGTTTCCATCATCTTGGAATTACCCACACAGACGAGCTTGCCGCCTACACGGGCGCGTACGCCTTGTCCGGCAATTTCCTCAACATCAGTCACTTCGCAACCATCTATTGCCTCATCGGGAAACGCGTCACGCAAGGCCGCGCCCACAGGATGGGTCGAAAAATGCTCCACATGTGCGGCCAAATGCAGCAATTGCCGTTCGTCGAATAGGTCGGGATGCACGGCCTCCACGGCGAACTGTCCCTCCGTCAGCGTGCCCGTCTTGTCGAAGACCACGGTATCGACCTTGGCCAGCACGTCCATGTAGTTGGCGCCCTTGACGAGGATGCCGCGGCGGGAGGCACCGCCGATACCACCGAAGAAGGTCAGAGGCACACTGATGACCAACGCACACGGACAGGAGACCACCAGGAACAGCAACGCGCGATAGAGCCACACAGGGAACGTCGCGGCGAAATCGCCGGAGAAGAGCGGCGGAAGCAAGGCCAGCGCCACGGCCGAGAAGACCACCACGGGCGTATAAACCCGCGCGAAACGGCTGATGAAGGTCTCGCTCTTCGACTTGTGGTCGTTAGCGTTCTCCATCAACGACAAAATCTTCGACACCGTGCTCTCCCCGAAACTTTTGGTCGTGCGCACGGTGATCACCCCAGAGATGTTGACGCATCCCGAGAAAACCTCGTCGCCCACCCCCACTTCGCGGGGCACGCTCTCACCCGTCAAGGCCACGGTGTTCAGGGAGGTTGCCCCCTCCGTCACCACCCCGTCAAGGGGCACCTTCTCGCCCGGACGGATGACAATGCTCTCCCCTACCGACACCTCTTCCGGACTGACCGTCAGGGTGTTGCCGTCGCGAAGCACATTGGCAGTGTCGGGACGGATGTCCATCAGATGGGCGATGCTGTCGCGACTTTTCCCTTCCGCGTACCCTTCGAAAAGCTCTCCGATTTGGAAGAAGAGCATCACGAAGACCGCCTCCGGAAACTGCGTCTCCGCGCCGGGGAGGAACCCGATGCCGAGGGCGCCAAGCGTAGCCACCGACATCAGGAAATGCTCGTTAAACGCTTCGCCGTGCGCCAGTCCCTCTGCCGCCTCCTTCAACGTGTCGAAGCCGATGAGCAGATACGGCACGAGATAGACCAGCAGCAACTGCCAGGTTTCCAACGCACAACGTTTCTCAATAATGACTGCCACCACCAGCAAGGCCACCGTAAGGACAATCTTTATGATCTGACTCTTCAGATTGTGTTCGTGATGGTGTTCGTGGTGCTCATGATGATCACCATGGTGATGTTCATGATGATGCTCATGATGTCCTTCATGACAACAAGCATGTTCGCAATGATTGTGTTCTATATCTTTCATAATATCAATATTTTATGCAACAACAATAAACCTTGGAAAAGGATATGCAAAAGTACATAATTCAAAGGGAGGGCAATCGTAAAAAATGGGGATTTTTAAGGCTCTGGTAGTAAACAGTGGGGATTTTTGATATTTTTGCCGCCCGAAAAAAGAGAAGAGAACAATGTCAAAAACGGCTCGTACCCCCTTGAATGAGAGACCTTTCCCCGATTACACGCGGAAGGAGGAGATGCTGCATTCGGTCAGCCACATCCTCGGTGCAGGTTGCGCCTTGGTGATGATCTGGATGATTGTGCGCGCCACCCAAGGCCGTCCGATCGCCATGTTCAGCGGTCTAGTCTATGCCTTCTCCGTCCTGCTCATGCTCCTAATGTCGAGCATCTACCACGGTCTGCCGAAAGGGATGCCCAAACAGGTGATGCGCGTGGTGGATCATTGCGACATATTCGTCACGATAGCAGGTACTTACACCCCCATCTGTCTCTTAGGCATCTGCAAGATCAATCCGGTGATGGGCTGGTCGATTCTCATCGCGGAGTGGGTGCTGGCCATCATCGGCATCACGCTCAACGCCATCGACCTGAAAAAGTACTCAAAGTTTTCGATGATCTGCTATCTCGGCATGGGCTGGTGCGTCGTTATCAGTCTGCGCGACACCATCCTCGCCATGACCTGGCCGGGGTTCCTCTACATCCTCCTCGGCGGCGTAGCCTACACCATCGGCGCCATGCTCTACCTCATCGGCAAGAAAAAGAACAAACGCTACCGCCATTTCATCTTCCACGTATTCGTGCTCCTCGGGGTGCTTATCCAATTCGTCGGGATTCTGAATTTTTTACTTTAGCTATTGGCTATTGGCTGTTGGCTGGAATTACCCCAAAGGCTAAAAGCCAAAAGCCAAAGTAAAATTAGCATCATAATACAAAATTTTGTATTTTTGCAAGTTTTTTTTAACGAACGGCCTATGGCAAGAAGACTACGCTATCCCCTGTTCCTCAACGCGTTGCTGGCTATTGTCGGCGGAATCCCGACCATCCGGCTGCGGCAGGCGTCCAGACACCCGCGTCTGGCATCGGAAAGGACACTCCGTGATATTCTGAAAATCAGTGCACATACGTTATACGGTAGCCACCATCACTTCGAACATATCTTGTCTGCCCCCACGAGCGACGAACTTTTCGCACTCTACCAGTATTTGGTTCCCGCCAATGATTTCGAGGCTTTGCGTCCTTTTGTCGAGCGGCACAAGAACGGAGAGAAAAACATCCTATTTCCGGGCAGTCCTTACATGTACGCCACCACTTCGGGCACCACATCGCAGCCCAAGTGGGTGCCGATGACCCGCAAATACTTAAAAGATGTCTATGGCAAGATGTCACACGTCTGGATTTGGAACTTCATCAAGCACCGTCCCAAGGCGTTGGCCGGCCACATCTTCCCCATCGTGGGCAAGGAGTGCGAGGGTTACGCACCCGACGGCACCATCTACGGATCGGTGAGCGGCGTGCTGGTGCGCGACATCCCCGCCATCATCAAGCGGCATTACACGGCCCCCGCCAGCGTCATGTCCATCGAGGACTACGGTGCCCGCAACTACACGCTGATGCGGTTGGCAGTGCAGCATTGGGATGTGACCCTCTGGGCCACGGCCAACCCCTCCACTATCTTGGAGTTGCAACGCGCTGTCGATGAGAATCTTGACACGATGATCGAGGATATAGAGAAGGGTACGCTGAGCGAGAAATTCGACATCCCGCAAGCGATTCGTGACGAGCTGGTTGACTATATGCGTCCCCGCCCGAAACGCGCGCAAGAGCTCCGCGAGATTCGCGACGCCAACAACGGACACATCCTCCCCAAAGACTATTGGCCCGAGCTGCAAATTCTCAGCACTTGGAAATGCGGCAACACCAAAGTCTATATGGACAAATACCTCGACTATTTCGATCTCGAACAGACTTTTTACCAAGAACTTGGCTATATCGCCACAGAATGTCGTTTCGGGTTTTCGCTCGACGACACCATCGAGTCGGTGATGTTCCCGCACCACCACTACTACGAGTTTGTGGCCGAGGAGGAACTTGACTCGCCGAACAAGCATTTCTTACAACTCGACGAGCTGGAGCAGGGCAAACGCTATTGCGCCTACGTCACTACCTACTCCGGCCTGTTCCGCTACAACATGAACGACCTCATCGAAGTGGGCGGGAAATTCCTGAACACCCCAACCATCCACATGGTGAGCAAAGTAAACGGCATTGTGTCGCTCACCGGCGAGAAACTCTATGAGCCTCAGTTCATTGACGCGGTCAAGCAGGTGGAAAAAGACACGGACATCAAGACCAATTTCTTCGTCGGCTTTGCGGACATCAACGAATCGGTTTATCATTTCTATTTCGAATTTGAGGATCCGGACACCACTCAGGAGACCGCCGAGGAGTTCGCCAAGAAGGTCGATGAGAAACTGTGCGAGATCAACATCGAATACGCCTCCAAGCGCGCCAGCTTCCGCCTCCACGACCCCGTCGCCCACCGGCTGATTACCAACGCCTACGCCCGTTTCAAGGCCGCCTGCCTCGACGAAGGGATGCGCGACGGACAGTTCAAGTTCAACCAGCTGATGCAGGACGAGAGCCGTCGCGGCAAGTTCCAGGTGCTGGTGCTGGGCGACATGATGTCGCAGGTGCGCAGCAACGTCATCAACCGCCGCGCCGAACTTGCCGACCGTTTCAAGGAGCGCCACCAGCGTATCGAGGAGCGCCGGCTGGCCCGCAGCGAGCGCCGCAAGCAGCGCAAAAAAGACCGCGAACAGCGTCGCAAAGCACGCAAACAAGCACACTGACCTATAATATTTATCAACATTTTTCAACCCTCGCAAATCATACCATAAATTTTGTATATTTGCAACCTTAAAAAAATTAGGTTGAGAAAGTTATAAATAATTATAAATCAAAACATTAATAAAAGAAAGATGAAAAACAAAGGACTGATTTTATTCTTTACTGTGCTAATTGCGCTGGTATGTGTCTATTGTCTCTCCTTCTCCTTCGCAACTTGGAGAGTGGAAAGCAAGGCGGCTAAGTATGCCAATGACCCCGCTGCCATCGCTGAAGTGAAGAAAGCGGCAAACGGTGACGTTATGCTTGAAAAACATTTGGTTGACTCTTTGGTGGATGCTCGTACACGCCAGTATCTGACCGGCATGAACGACTCAACCGTTTATCTCGGAAACACTTACAAACAATGTAAGTACAAAGAGTTGAACTTGGGTTTGGACTTGAAGGGCGGTATGAACGTGACCCTGGAGATTTCCATGGCAGACGCTGTGAAGAGCTTGGCCACCAACACGGACGACCAGCTGTTCAAAAATGCGTTTGAGAAAGCTCAGGCAGAATACGCAAAGACGGTCAACGGCGACTTTATCGATATTTTCGTGAAGAACTTCAACGCCGAGAAGAAGGCGCTGAACCTCAACAATGCCAACCTCCGCACCTACTTCGGCGAGCGTTCCGGCATGAAGAACGCCTCCGATGACCAAATCATCACCTACATCCGCAAGGAGAGCAACGAAATCGTGGACCGCACGTTCAAGATCCTGCGTACCCGTATCGACCGTTTCGGTGTGGCTCAACCCAACCTGCAGATGCTGCAAGGCGGCCGTATCCTCGTGGAGCTTCCCGGTGTGAAGGAACCCGAGCGTGTCACCGACCTGTTGAAGAGCACCGCAAAACTGGAATTCTGGGAAGTCTATAACGACGTGGTGGGCGGCAAGTCCATCCAACAACGCTTCGCTGAAGCAGACGCCAAACTGGCTATTGAATTGAAGAACAAGAAGGAAGCTGCTCCTGAGGCTGAGGCTACCGAAGCCGACACCGCCCTGGATGCTGCCCTGAACGCCAATACGGAACTGGCTGCAACGGAAAACACCGAAGCCACCGATGAGGACGAAGACGAAGATGAGGAAGAAGAAATTGGCGAAGGCGCCATCCTCAGCCACGCTATCGCCCCCGGCTATAACGTCATCGCCTACTTCAGAGAGGCTGACATGCCGAAGATCGACCAGATGCTGCCCGAACTGAGCAGAATCCTCGGCGATCCCAACGTCGTCTTCTACTGGGGTGCCCCCGAGAAGCTCAACAACGGCGTCACGGCTTATCCTATCTATCCTCTGAAAAAGAAAAACGACCGTATCGGACCCCTGTTGAGCTCTGAGACCATCGGAGGCAACCGCGTGGTGCGCAACGCCCGTCAGGATGTCGATCAGAACAACCGCGTGGTCGTCAACATGTCTATGGAAGACCAAGCTGCCGACGAGTGGCGTAAGATCACCCGCGAGGCTGCCGCTAAGGGCACGGCCAACAACCCGACCTGCATCGCCATCGTGCTTGACCAGTTCGTCTATTCCGCACCGACCGTGCGCGGCGAGATTCCGAACGGTAACTCTGAAATCTCCGGCCACTTCACCATCGAAGAGGCTAAGGACCTCGCCACCGTGCTGAACTCCGGTAACCTTGAAGCCGGCGTCAACATCGTCCAATCCGAAATCGTAGGACCTACGCTGGGTAAGGAATCTATCCGTTCCGGTTTGCTCTCCTTCCTCGGTGCCTTCATCCTGGTCATTATCTACATGTTCTTGTACTACAGCCGCGCCGGTCTGGTCGCTGACCTCGCCCTGCTGCTGAACGTCTTCTTCATCATCGGCGTGCTCGCCTCCATGGGCGCCGTCCTGACGTTGCCTGGTATCGCCGGTATCGTCCTGACCTTGGGTATGGCCGTTGACGCGAACGTGATTATATATGAACGCGTGCGCGAGGAAGTGCGCGCCGGCAAGTCCATGCGCCAAGCTATCGACGACGGTTTCAAGAACTCCTACTCCGCAATCATCGACGGTAACGTCACCACCTTGATCACCGCTATCGTACTTTACATCTTCGGTTCCGGTCCTATCCAAGGTTTCGCCACCACGTTGATCATCGGTATCTTGTCCTCCCTCTTCACGGCCATCCTCGTGTCCCGCATGATCATCGAGGCTCGCCTCAAGAAGGGCAAAGATTTCTCCGTGGGCACCGCCGCTACCATCAACGCTTTCACCAACACCCACTTCAACTTCCTCAGCGTCAGAAAAGTGTGTTACTGCATTTCCGGCGCCCTGATCCTGATCTCCATCATCTCCTTCTGCACCCTCGGTCTGCAACCCGGCGTTGACTTCACCGGTGGTCGTAGCTACGTGGTCCGTTTCGACAAGGATGTGGTGACGAAAGACGTCCGTGAGGCTGTCATCAAGGAATTCGGCGGTTCTCCCGAGGTCAAGACCTTCGGTAGCAACAACCAAGTTCGTATCGTGACCAACTACAAGATTGAGAGCAACGACATCAAGGATGATGCCGAGTGCGAACACAAACTGTATGTGGCTTTGAAGGGCTTCTACGACAAACAGAACCTCTCTGAATACGACTTCACACACCTGACCAACGATGTTCGTGGTATCCAGTCTTCATCGAAGATCCAACCCACCGTCGCCCGCGAGCTGTTGCGTAACGCCTTCTGGGCTGTGCTCGCTTCTCTGGTGTTGATCTTCATCTACATCGCCATCCGTTTCCGCAACTGGCAGTTCGGTATGGCCGGTGTCTTCGCCCTGTTCCACGACTCCTTCCTGACCATCGGTATGTTCTCCCTCCTTTTATACAAGATCATGCCGTTCACCATGGAGATCGACCAGAACTTCATCGCCGCTATCCTGACGGTCATCGGTTACTCCATCAACAACGTGGTGGTCATCTTCGACCGTGTACGTGAGAACATGGCTCTCTATCCGAAGCGTTCCAACTACGACAACTTCAACACCGCCATCAACGGCACGTTGGGTCGTAACGTGAACACCGCCGCCACCACCTTGGTCACCCTGTTGGTGATCTTCATCTTCGGCGGCGAAGTCATCCGCGGTTTCGTCTTTGCTATGTTCATCGGTATCGCGTTCGGTACCTACTCCGGTATCTTCGTGTCCAACCCGTTGGCATACGACCTGCTCAAACTGAACAAGGGCAAAAACGCCAAGGACGACGAACCCAAGAAATAATAGAGGTTCGCTATAAATAGAAAAAGGACTGTCGCGAGGCAGTCCTTTTTTTTGTGTCATAAATCGGAATCTTACCACTCCTCCTCTTCCGCCACCATCTCCAGCTTCATCGCCGCATCGTAATACGCCCGGAAAATTTCCGCGCCGCGACGGAGGGATGCACTACTGGAAACGTCTTGCAAGAGCTCATCGCAGAAGCGGAAAATACGTTCGTTGGCAAGGACGATGCTCTTCACGCGGGCACGGGTGATGGCGACGTTGAGACGGTTGGGACTGTAGAAGAACTCCAGATGATCCTCGACTTCCGCCGGGTTGGAGTTGGACATACTATATATAATATAGTCCTTCTCCTGTCCCTGCATCCGCTCAACGGTGTCGATGAACAGCGCGGTGGCCACCCCTTCGCCCAATCTCTCCAACAAGGCGCGCTTGATCTCGCGAATTTGAGCCCGATACGGACTCATAATGCCAATTTGCGACATAGGAACACCGTTGCGAAGCAGGTCACTGACGATATCGGCGGTGAGATGAGCCTCGTAGGGCGAACGTCCGAGCGAATCGAACTCGTGATGGATTACCAACAAGGCATTGGATTCGTGATTGACGATTTGCGGGGCAGCGGGGCAGTTAAAGCCCACATACGGCCGCTCCAACTCGCGCGCGGCGGTAATCCTGCCATCGTAGAAGAGGCGATTGGGGATATCAATGAGACTTTCGTTCAGCCGGTAGGAACGGTCCAACAGGGTAATATCCTGCGGATAGAGGTCGGCTAACCGTTTGAAGATGCTGCAGTCGAAGAAACGGTTGCCGGTATCCTGCGGCACGATGGGGTCGAGCTGCTGATGGTCGCCGACGAAGATGAGCCGGTTGCCGCGCATGATGGCGGGCAACGCCAACGGGATGCTCATCTGCGCCGCCTCGTCCATGATGATGTAGTCGAAAAGCCAGCCTTCGAGCTTCTTGCTAGCCGGCGCACAGAGGGCGAACGGAGTGGCGCCCACCACAAAACCGCCCTGCGAAAAGTCGGGATCGCGCTGGTAGTCGCCCTTCCGCAACGACCGCACACGAGAAATGTTGGGATTTCGCAAGATCTCTTCCGCCTGGTACCTCTCCCCCACTTTCACCACCATGGACTTGTCCTGCAGCTCGCCGGCAATGGCGTTCAGACAGTTGTTGATGGCGGTATGCGTGGGCGCGGTCACGAAGACCTTCTTCCCGCATTGCACCAGATAGCGCACAATCTTCGCGATGGTGAAGGTCTTGCCCGTGCCCGGAGGACCTTGAATCAAATGGAAATAATTACAGGTAAAGGCTTTGCGTACGGCCTCGTTCTGCGAGGGGTTGCCGCAATTCGGTGACGGGGATTCCCGATATTGGTTCCGGAACTGGCCAGTGAGAAAGCGTTCCAAATGCGTGCAGTAGTCGGGACTGCCGTACAGCATCTCCCAGGAAGCCCGCAACAGCCGGTGCGTGACATTCGTGTTCACGGCGTTAACCTCCCATCCCTCCCGAGGGCAATCCCTGACATCCAAGATGTTGCTGCGATACTCGAAACTGCCGGTACGCAACACGAGGTCGTTGACATCGTCGCGCTCAATCTCCATCACAAACGAGTGCTTCCCGTGACTCAGCCGTACCTGCGTGCCCTCCCGAAACTTTGAGATGTTGTACGCACAATGGAGTCGCACCCGATTGATGTAGCGCATCGTGCCGATGAGCGCAGGCACAAACCGCGACGGTGCCCCGTCATAGAATTCAAAATCCGCATACAAATTCGTCATCGTATAGCCACGGTTCACCCGCTCCTGCAACGGCTTCCCCATCAGCTCGTTATATTCCTGATCCTGCCGCTGCTGCTGGATGTCAATGGCATCTGCTAGTTGTTCTAAAAAAGTCATGGTTACAATTTGCTATTTATGGTTAAAGTATCTAACGAATTCGATTTGCGCCCAACTGCTAACTGCTAACTGCTAACTACTAACTACTAACTACTAACTGCGCCACAATCATCTCCCGCACCTCCTGCACCCGATAGTCAGAAAGCTTGATAGTATAATATCTGTCGTAATCCGGGTGGAGGACACAGAGGATCATGGAGGAAATCTTCATGCCGTATTCGTTTTCGAGGATGAATTTGTAGAAGCTCTGCTGGAGTTCGTAGTGATAGTAGCTGGAGTTATCGAGGTGGGACAGGATGGAGAGGCCGCGGCCGATACCGTATTTCTTGGGGTAGCCGTCGATAATGAGGTGCTTGCTGCGTTTCCAATCGACCATTACGAAGGTGCCGTCGGGTTTGCGAAAGAGCGCATCGACAGTGCCTGCGATGCCGAACTGCGGCAAGGTAACCACCTTTTCGGCATCGTAAAAGGCCAACCCGCGCTTCAGGATCTGTTCCTCGTGGAACTTCCGGAAGAGCTGGAACTCCTTGAAATCCTCACGATGTTCTTTCCCTTTCAGGAAATATTCAATCTGTTGGTGCATATCGGTGCCGCGCTCCGAGGGTTCCAGCATCTTGCGGACAACCTCCTCGCGCGTCTTGCCCGATTCAGCCATATATTTCTGGATATAAGCCTCTTCATCAAAAAACGGAAAAAACTTTTCAATAAGCGTGGTAACGGAAATATAGTCGGCGGTGCCCGTCTGGTTGCGCGCATCCGCGTAGGTGTGTGTCTCCTCGTTGAAGACGATTTCCGGATGGAGAGGCGTCGCGGAAGTCATCGCCTTGACCTGCTCACGTACCTGAGGAAGGTATTCCGGCTGGCCAAAAGTCTGGATTTTCAGGTATTTCTCCCGTGCAAGCTCACGTTCCATCGCCACGGCCTCCTTTTGTGTCCAACGCTTCTCCGGCTGCACAAGCCCGTCGTATTCGCACTTCTCCCCTCTCAGGTCACGCACAATCCGTCGCAACAGCTCCACACACCCTTGCGTCTGCTCCATCACCTGCCGCTCACTGAAGCGCACCACCGTCCACCCCTGCTCGTTAAAGTATTGGTCGCGAACGCTATCCTTTCCCTCCATATAGTGCATGGGAAACCGATACCACCCGTGATACGGCGCATCTATTTCTACATCGACATAAAGACCATTCTGCTCATCCACCAACGCTATGGCCGGCTCAAACGGCAGCGCCCGACACGATACTTCCAGCCGCACATCACGCCGCAACAACGGTTTCAAATCGCTGTTCGCCAACGCATTCCAAAAAAATTCATCCGAAAAACCGTGAACATCCGAACGACCGGAGTGCGGTGACACAACCTCTGCACCATTCACCGCCCACATCATCATCGGATAATTTGTTTTCATCGTTTCATTCATCGTTTTCATCGTTTTTCATCGCCCATTCATCATCCTTCATCGTTTTTCATCCTCAAACCGCTCCAAAATAATCCCAAAACTCTCCACCCCCTCCACAACATCGGTTCTCATGCCCTGGGTAACCGTGAAGACATATTCACCATTCTGCGGGAAACGGATCTTAGGCTGGAAGAGGAACTTGTTGTCTTTCAGTCTTCCCTGTCCGCGACCGGTCCAATTGCCGAACTTGTCGCACAGGATAAAGCCCAGCGTGTCCTGCTCATAATGGCCATCGGGATACTTCGTTTTCATGAAGACGTAGAAGTTCTGCGTCGCAAAATCCGTGGTGTTGCGCAGCTGGATGTACATGTTGAAATACTGCATAGAGTCCTCAATGGTCATCTTGTAGTACAACGGCTTATCCACCGCCCACTTCTCGTGCGGCAGCTGATGAATTTCGCTGTAATAGGTCTTGTGGTTACATCCCGCTAAGACTATTAACGCAAAAAGGCTGATGGCAAAGATTATCCGTTTCATAACGATTAGGAATCTGCAATATGTTTAAGTTCTTCAGCGCTGACGTTGTTGTTCTCCTCCATCTTCTTCTGGTTGACAACGGCGAAACTCTCCAAATTCTCCGGCATCTTGCCTTGCTCGTTCATCTTGATGATATATTTCACCTTTTCCAACGGGATAGAGAAGATTGTGGAGGTGTCATTTTCGTAAGAATACCAGACAATTTTCTTGAAAATATCGATTTTATTGTAGATGCCCTTGCCTTTCTGGGTTTTGAGCACCACATGGGAGGAGGGGAACTCCTTGAGTTCGCGCTGGTAAGTTTCCTGTTCGAAGTTGAGACAGCATTTGAGTTTGCCGCACATGCCGGCGAGCTTCTGCGGGTTGAGGGAGAGCTGCTGGGTGCGGGCGGTATTCGTGGATACTGACTGGAAGTTGGTGAGCCACTGCGAGCAACAGAGCTCGCGACCGCAGGAACCGATGCCGCCGAGACGCGCCGCCTCTTGACGCACGCCGATCTGGCGCATTTCGATACGGATATGGAATTGTTCCGCCAAAATCTTGATCAGCTCGCGGAAATCCACGCGCTCCTCGGCTGAATAGTAGAAAATGGCCTTCGTGCCGTCACCCTGATACTCCACATCGTTGACCTTCATCTTCAGATCAAGATCCCAAGCGGTGTAACGGGACGAAAGCATGGTGGCGTACTCCTTATCGACGGTGGCAATCCACTCCTCGATGTCGGCGTAGCGGGCATGACGGTAAAGTTTCTTGACGACATCCTCGGGTTTCACGCGCTTGGCCTGCATCTGGCGCTGCACCTGCAATCCCAACATGGAGATGATGCCGATGTCGTGTCCGGGACTGGCTTCCACCGCCACGATGTCGCCGACTTTGAAGACGACGTTGGGTGGCAGCAGGAAAAAGTCTTTGTGGCTGTTTTTGAAACGCACCTCCGCGATGGGGAACTCCATGTAGTCGAGACTGATGTCCATCTTGTCCATCCAGTTGTATGAAGGCAGCTTGCAGGAGCTGTACTGGTACTGGTCGCAATGGGCGCGCTCGGGGTTGGGCATTCCCTTGAGGCCGCGGGTGTGGAAAATGTTGGCCGCAATCTCGCCCGCCTCGTACGAGACGCCGGTGCGGATATCCATATCCAGATAGGGTTCCCAGTCCTCGCCGGAAGGAACGTTGCTCTCTAAGTCCTGCTTATCGACGGCAGCCGTTTTTTTGCGCATCATCCGGGTCGCCTCTTCGAGCTCCTCGGCGGTCATCGTGTCGAAATACTCACGGTCCTCTTCTTCCTCGTTCTCGTCGTGCACGAGTCCGGGATCCTTCAGGAGTCGCTCGCCGTAGACCTTGCTCTTCTCCTTGCGGCGATTGTTATCCTTCCGTTTGTTATCCTTTTTCCCGTTCTGTCCGTTCTTTTGAGCGTTATCCTGTTGTGCCTTCTCTTGGGACTTCTCTGCAGGAGTTTCTTTGGGCGTATCTTGTTGTGCGGGGGCACTTTCAACTGTCTTGTTTTCAGTATTGTTCACTTCAGCAACCGTCTCTGTACGAGATTCTGAGCCTTCCTTTTTTCTGTAATTTCTTCGTCTATTGTTGTCGTTTCTCATTGCAAAATAATTAAGCGGCAAAGATACGATTTTTTTCTGTAGGCTCATACCGGTGAAGGGTCTCTTTCGTTAACGCAGGAGGCAACGAAAAACGGGATTACGCGCACGCAGGCTCGGGAAGGAGTTTCGCGCAACGATCAATAATGGCATCAGCATATTCAAAACCCGCATCGCAGATTTTTTTGCCTTTTGTGCCATCATAGCCCATGCTGAGATGCATCGTGTTGTAGCCGGCCACGATAGCCGCCATCAACTTTCTGTCACGCTTGGCGGCAGCATCCCTGTATTTACTAATGTCTGGACGGCCTTTGCCCTTGCTGATTCCCAGCGCGGCGTCCAGCGCCACAAGACAACCGTTCCACAAAGTGTTCCCTGCCATTTTGATGTACTTTCTGTCGGTGTAAATGTTCAGCTCTGGGTCATAATTTGCTTTCTTGATGACCTCTTTTGCGTTCGCCACATATCTTCGGGCTTCTTCAATAGGATCTTTCCTTTCCATAATACTTTTTGTTTTAAGGGTTAGAGATATAATAAAAATTCAACGCCGCAAAAATACATTTTTCCTAATTCACTTCAACAATAAAATTAAAATATTTTTTCAGACCATTATTTAACAATTAACAGTTAAATTTACAAAATGCATTACAACACCCCACCCAACTGCTAACTGCTAACTACTAACTACTAACTACTAACTACTAACTACTAACTAAAACGCTCTCTCGCAAGCGTCTGCTCTGGCGGGCAACACACCTTTTTCGTATTATCACGCACTGGCGGGCACGGGATTCCGTTTGGCACGCTTTCACTTGCGAGACAACATTTGCTTTGGCAAGGCCAAACGGAATGGAGGGGACTCTTTCGTTTGCGCAGGGAGTGACGAAAAACGGGGTTCACGCAAGGGCAGTCCATAACGATACTCCCAGCTCCATTCCGTTTGGCCACCACGCTTTTCCGAAAAAGACAAATAACTACGGCACCCACGCATTAACGAAACAGCCCAACCAGGACCGGCCAAACGGAACCTCGGACTCGCTAGGGCACGCTGTGTCGAAAGAGCGCCTTTTTCGCAAGGGCACCCCATAACGCCAAAGCAACTCTCCCGCCAGGGCAGTTCCCTGGCGAGTTCCAGGTTCCGTTTTGCGTGACCGCCCTGGCGGGCGACCCCTTGCCTTTACGGTTCTTCCTGCACTCGCGAATCAACGCCACGCTTTTTCGGCAAAACGGAATGGCGGTGGGTCTTTCGTTATGGCGGTGGTTGCCGGGTCGTGCGGAATCCACTATTTCGCCTTAAAAAAAAGGCCGCCCGAAACGGGACGGCCTTTTTGATGTGGGTTCTGCTGACGCATCAAGGTTGCTGTTCTGCATCGCGGACGCAACGGACGGAATAAAGACGATGGAATTTATCATCTGATCCCATTGTACTTAAACTTACACTTGCTTTACTCATATCTGCGTGACCACCAGTAGTATTCCAAAAATATACGTCTTCAGAATATTCTTGTGGAAACGCCGGAGTACTAAAGAAACTACCTTCCACATGTCCCGCTGGCAGCGCAGTAAAACCACTTAGATTACGATTTGCCGTTCCACAAGGACAAGTTTGAAGGCAATAGCCAGACTGCGAGTCAGGCCATCCGTCTCCCGCCAACTTCACAGCTTGATTTGCCTTTTCATTATTTTTTAATGTTGTCCATTCTTCATGCGTTGGAATATGCCACCCCTTCGGACAAATTCCGCGATGAGGCGTGCCGACGTTGGCACTATAATTCCAGGTGGAGCTATTATATGCGTAATTATTAAATTCATTTTGTCCTTCACGATAAATATCCATTGCTGCACAAAAGTTGTACAACAGGCCATAGTGTAATGGGGCATAAGTGTCAGGATTGTTATGGTACCAATGTGCGGATTTGCCCGTCCCCGCTCTATAATATGTATTTGAATTGTTTACAGGATTATAGTTGCCATTATGAGTGACAATATTGTGTGTTGTATTAGGGCTATATTGACATCTCATATTCTCTGCAAGCCAGCACTGAGAACCAATCTGCACGACAGGATATTTATTGCCTTCGTAGTCAGTAACTGATACAATATTGCCATTTGCATCTGTTTCTTCATAACCATCATTGGCATTATTATACCCGCCGCCTTCATACCCACTTTGATGTGCCGTAGTCACTGGGCATTTGTAAATATTGGCAGGCGGTTCCACAACCGTAACCGTAGTTGTAGTAATACAACCAGGGGTGGAACCATGAAGTTCGGGGTAGAGGTTAATTAGTGTAACGTTATAAGTACCGGCACCTGTTGGTTCGTAATTATGAGACATTCCATACCCAACATTAGTTTCTACTTCACCGTCACCCCAAATTACCTTAGAATAACTAATATCGTAATGGCCAGGAGGATTATTGACGGTCACAATACAATAATTTACAACTAAGTTGTGTACAGGATTATCTTGCTGAGGATCATTATCTACACGCACACTTTCTAAGACACCGCTTATCCATTCTCCAGTGATCTTATGCTGTGCCGTACATTCAATATTCATTCGGTCACCATAACTAGAAGTTGAAGTAAAAGTTATCGTATAAGTGTTGCCATCGGAGATAGGCGACGGAGCTATTCCCGGGAGAGGGTGTATGTTATCTGTTTGCGAATAACTCCATGTGAAATTATCGTATTTGTCGATGGAGTCCCCTAATAATAGAGCTGCGGAGAATGTTACGGTAGTAGTGGTTGAGCCACTGTGATCACAAAGCCAGACACGGTCACTTTCAATAAGATCGAAATAATCTGACGATATTACAAGTTTGTTTGTGGCCCCACTTGTTGCCTCAACAGGACTTGTATAGACAGTGCTGTCAGCATTTTGTAACTTCACGATTACACAATAGACCGTTTCCTGTTCCAAACTCGAGATAGTTTGGCTGTAAGGTGCTCCATTTGAAATCGTTCCGGATTCTGGAAGTGAGTTGTAGTCTGCAATATTGGTGCCGCAAGTCTCATCTGTCTTTTTCTTGTAGAATATTTGTACGGTACCTTCCCCAGGCTGCTTAAAGTCAAGATTACTCAATGAGACAGTAATACCCTTGGGCGTTGAGGTCGTTGCCGTAATAGTTGCCGTCGGTTTGCTGGCAGGGGTTCTCGCATTGACGATGTTTGATTGCGTAGTTCCCACCACATTGGTGGCAGAAGCAGTTACGTAGTAGGTGGTGTAAGGGTCCAAACCTTCGAGCGTGATAACCGGGTTCGTGCTCGGAACACAGACACTTTCGCTCATGTCAGAATTCGTGGAATAGCAGAAGTTATAAGAAGTGATGTTAAATCCTTGGCTGGTAAACGAAGAGGTCACTTTCATGGAAGTAGCGGTAACCTCACTCAGATTAAGGCTGTTAAACACAGGTGGCGCCGCATTTTTGAATGCATCCAATTCTTCCTGCAAAGCATTTATCCTGCGGTTCAAACTGTCGAACACGGCCCAGAGGTCGCAGGCGTTCACCACGATGTTGCCGCAGTTAGTATTATTGGTGGCATTAGCCCCGGACAAATTATAACCGCTGGGAACGGTGTTGGTGCCGGTGAAGGTGTTGTTTCCCGTGAACGTATTGTTGCCGGCCTTCAGCGCATACTTCGCCGTGTCGGCCAGCTTGCCGTCCACTTCGTTCTTGGTGTAAACATCTGCCGCATTGGCCTTGGTCTCTATCGCTGTAATATTCGCTTTCACACTGTCGCGCAACGTATTCACGCTCGCTTTTGTCGCATACACGCTCAGGTCCGGCTTGTGCTGGATATAGGATTTCTTATTGGCATCCGTCTCCGTCCAATCCGACTGCACTTGCGCGTCAGGGATGGCCGCGCGGATGGCCACCGCCGTGTCATGGATGTTATGGCGTGCAATCGTGTCGATGGCGTGGTTGATTTCGGAGTTCGCATCAGCCAACGCTTTGGTTATGCATGTGGTCGCGCTGTCACAGATGTCGTTTCGGATAGCGGTAGCTGTGTCTTTTAGCGCTTTCTTTGTGGCGTAATACTTGTGCAGCGTGTCGAATACCATGCGTGTGCTGTCGCTGATGTGGTGACGCGCGATGGAGTCAATGGCGCGGGTCATCTCGGAGGGACCTTTGCGCAAAGAATCCGTAACGAGCGGGTCATCTCGGAGGGACCTTTGCGCAAAGAATCCGTAACGACCTTGTTCACACTGTCGCGGATAGCTAACTTGTTCACGAAGTTCTTCAACGTGTCTTTTGTGGCGTAATACTTGTGCAACGTGTCGAACACCATGCGTGTGCTGTCGCTGACGTGGTGACGTGCTATCGTATCTATTGCATAATTTATTTCAGAGGTGGGGTCGGCTAACGCTTTGGTAATGCAGGCGGTTGCGCTGTCGCAAATGATACCGCGAAGGGTTCTCGCTGTGTCCTTCAACGCTTCCTTCGTGGCAAATTTGTCGAGTCGTATAGTGTCGTTGGCGGCCTGGTTGGCGGTGAACCGTGTGGTGTCGCCTGCAGCCACAATGGTCAGCTGACCGTTGTTGACGGTGGTCTCTTGCGGAATGTTGATGGTCACCGTTTGGTCGGCTTCCTGATTAACCCCGAAGGTGGGGTTTGTCACCGTTGTCTCAGTTGTGGTAGTACTGCGATTCACGGCAATGGTGATTTGCCCGTTTTTGATTTCGTTGCGGATATGTGCCGAAGAGTCAATGATGGCCTGCTTGTTGAGGCCGATGTTCGTCTTGTTAGCCGCGATGTCGGTCTGCATTGTTTTGATGTCGGTGCAGTTCATCACGCTGTCACACAGGTGTCTGTAAATAGTGTCTATCCGTTCGGCCAATGCCAAGCTGTCGTTGTGAACTTTTCCTTTGAATTCCACCAATCGGTTGCTGTCGGCCACAATCCTGGCCGCCAACGCGGCATTGCCGTTCTGCGCCGTCTTTTTCAACGTGTCGTACACCACCATCAGGTCGTTATAGTTCACCGCCAATCTGCGGTTCAGATTTTGGTCCTGAGTTGATTGGACGGGACCGAGTGTGTTTGGATTCACCGCCTCGTCAATCAGCACGATAGCGTCATGCTCGTAAAAATTGTTGACATTGTAATAATAATTGTAACCATTGAAAATAACGTCGCCATCGATATTGACATCTTTGTCAAAATAGGTGCGTTCATTAAAGTAGGCTATTGAATCGAATTGGGTCTCATTTTTGAAAAACACCGTGCTGTCAAACTGGTTCCGGTAGGTGAAAAGATTGTCCTTGTTTTTCAGCGCCACATTGGTGCAGTTCTTTTCAATGCTGTCGCACAAATCGCCTGATTTGAGGTATTGTTTCAGGGTTTGGTTGACGTATGCGGTGTCGTAGTAGGCTTTCAGTGTGTCGTTGATTTTTTTGCTGGTGTAATAATAGCTCAGCGTGTCGAAAGCGTTGCCCAGACTGTCGCGCATGTCCTTGA
>ONCM01000026.1 GCA_900316305.1 uncultured Bacteroidales bacterium
TCTGGACCGGCATCACATCCGTCAGCAAATCCTCCACCAACTGGCCGCCGCGCTGCAGCAACGTCTTCTGCTCCACGGAGTTCTCCTCTTGCTGCGGAACCTGTATGATAACTCTCGACAGCTCCTTCAGTTTCGCATACGCCTCTACGATAGCAATAGTAGTCTCCACTGCCTGCGGACTTTTCAGTATCGTGGCCAGCATGTAAAGACCTTTTTCGGTGAAGGCTTTAGGCAACTGGCGAGTCTTTTGATATTTTGTGGTCAAAAATTTTGACCGCAAATCCTTAAATTCTTGGTTTTCAAGTTGGAAGATGTATCCTTGCGGAAATTTCTCGGGATTGTTCCTCACCGCTTGATTAATTTCCTTTGTCTGCACACCATACAGTTCCGCCACATCGGAATCTAATATCACCTGCTGGTCTCTGAGGGTGATGATCTTGTTTTCAACTTCTTTAATGTTTGTCATAACACTTTATTTTGATGATTAATATGATATTTCCGTCTGCAAATATACAACGAAAACGAACTTTATAGAAAACAGGGGTGCGTGACGATGTCACGCACCCCTGTTTTTTCATTGCTTTTCAATGTCTTAGTCGAGCACCAGGCTGGGGGCGCTGTAGGCACGGGCGGCGAGCTCCTGGTTGAGCATATAGAGGCTGCGGGGGTCGCTGCCGAGACGAACCAGTCGAGGAACTGCATAGTGCGGAAATCCTTGACCTTGTTGGCGGCGTCATAGATAGTGTGGATCGAGGCGGTCACATACTCCTCGTGCTCCAGACCGGCCTTCAGCACGTCCATATCTTTCTTGAACACCTTGTCGGGCTTGGCGATGGCTCCCAGCGTCACGGGGCAGTCGTTGTTCTGCATATAGCGGTAGAACAGCATAGCGTGGTCGCGCTCCTCCTGGGCCTGGATCATATACCAGTTGGCGAAGCCGTTCAGACCGCGGCGCTCGAAATAGTTGGACATATCAAGATAGAGATAGGCGCTGTAAAGCTCCTTGTTGATTTGATCGTTAAGCAGATCGGCTACTTTTTTGTTAAGCATAATTATTATTTTTTATAGATTATTGTCGAAAAAGACGGAACAAAGATGCTCCTGTTTTTTCGGCTGCAAAGATATGACTATTTTCTTATATAGCGAAAAATATTATTGGATTACGCTTGATCAGACACCTGTCACTGATTCGTTCCTCAAAACGGTTTTCCCACGGTCTGCGGACTTTTCAAAATGGTTGCTGGCAAGGGTTTGGCCACACCAGCTTCAATAACCATTAACCCATAACCAATAACCAATAACCAATAACCATTAATGATGGTACGGCTCCCCCTTCAGAATCGTGCATGCCCGGTAGAGCTGCTCGGCGAAGATCAGGCGCACCATGATGTGCGGGAAGGTGAGCTTTGAGAGGGCTAACTGCGCGTTCTGGCGGGCATAGACGGCGTCGGAGAAACCATACGCGCCGCCGATGACAAACGTGAGCGTCTTCAACCCCGAGTTGGCCCGCTGCTGGATGAACTCCGCGAATTGGACAGAGGTCTTCTCCTTGCCGCGCTCGTCCCACAACACCACGTATTCGTCCGAATCTATCTTCTTGAGAATCAGCTCCCCTTCGCGTTTCTTCTGCTCCTCCACCGGCATCGACTTGGCGTTCTTCAAATACGGAATCGCCACCATCTCGTACGGGAAATAGGCGGAAATCCTGCCCGCATAGTACTTGATGGCCTCATCGAAGATGTCGCCGTCGGGTTTGCCGATCCATATCAGTTTTATCTTCATAGTGATCAGTGATTAGTGAAGAGTGAACTGTATTATACCATTTCCTTGAACAGCCCCGGAGGGGCAAGAGCTCGGTAGCGGGGGATGATTCAGTAACGTTATTCCTCCAACGATATTGGAAACACAATATTATTATTCAACATACATTGCGCGCAAACATTCAGCTCGCCGTGCAGACGGTGCTGGACCATGTTGCTGAGGCGGTCGCGGAGGGCTTCGATGGTCACGTTTTGGACGATATCGTTGGCGAAGGCGAACATGAGCAGACGGTTAGCCGCCGCTTCGCCGATGCCGCGAGTGCGCAGATAGTACAACGCCTCTTCGTCCAACTGTCCCACCGTGGCGCCGTGACTGCACTGCACATCGTCGGCGTAGATCTCCAAGAACGGCTTCGTGGTGACGTGCGCCTTGTCGGTCAGCAACAGGTTCTTGTTGGTCTGGAAGGCTGCCGTGCGCTGCGAATCTTGTGCCACGAGAATGTGTCCGTGGAAATTCGCCGATGCCTCGTCATCCATGATGCCCTTGTAGAGCTGGTAGCTCTTGCAGTCGGGCGCGGCATGGTTGATGAAGATGTGGTTGTCGCAAACCTGCTCTTTGTCAACAAGATACAGACCGTACAGCTTGGTTTCCGCCATCGGCTCGTTCAGGTTCACATGGAACGTATTGCAGATGTAGCCCGCATTGAACGTGATGGCCGTGGAGGTGAACGTAGAATAGCTCTTCTGATGCACGAAAACATGGTTCAGCAGCATGGAAGCGGCATCCTTGTTCTCGGTTTTGTAATAGTGCAGATGCGCATTTTCGCCCAAATAGATTTCCGACACAATATTGGAGAAGGAGGATTCCTTCTGGATGGAGTCATCGCACTGGATGACAGAGAGTTCTGCGTTATTACCCAAAATAATGAGATGACGGTTGTTCACTAACAGCGGATCTGTAGTATTCATCAGCGAGACAATCTGCATGGGTTTCTCAACCTTCACATTGTCAGGAACATAAACAAACGCTCCGTCGTTGAAGAGGGCTTCGTTGAGAGCCACCAAACCGTTCTCTTTTTCGAGGCTCGGATGTGCCAACAACGGCAACACCAAGTCGGGATATTGACGAATGGCGGCCAGCAGACTACCGGTAATCACGCCCTGGTTATCAACGTTAACGGTTTGATTTTCAGAGATAAACCAGCCATTGCTGACGGGCAGGACCGTGGGATGCAAATCCTGCACGCGGCACTGGAAATATTCCGCCAACGGACGGTAAGGATCGGGTTGCAGTTTTTGGATATAGTCGGTTTTCACCTTCTTGTTCAGCACCGACTGCTGCCAACCTTGTAAACGCTTGTCGGGCAGCTCTTTCTGCAAGAAAAGATCCATCGCCTTCTGACGGAGGTCGCGGATAGTCGCCTGCCCGCCGTCAGGATATTGCGACTGGTTTTCGCTGTAAAGCTGCTGGATGAATTGTGTGAACGCTCTCATAACTTGCCTTGTTCGTATTCTTCCTTAATCCAGTCGTAACCACGCTCCTCCAGTTCAAGGGCCAGCTCTTTCGGACCTGACTTCACGATTTTGCCATCGAAAAGCACGTGCACCACATCGGGAACGATGTAGTCCAACAGTCTCTGGTAGTGAGTGATAACGATGATGGCTTTGTCTTCGCCACGCAGGTGGTTGATGCCGTTGGCGACCACGCGCAGGGCATCAATGTCCAAACCGGAGTCAGTCTCGTCGAGGATGGCGAGATAGGGGTCGAGAAGCGCCATTTGGAAGATTTCGTTACGTTTTTTCTCACCGCCGGAGAAGCCTTCGTTCACCGAGCGATTGCTTAGTTTGTCAGTGAGTTCGACTACCTTCTGTTTCTCAGCCATCAGCTTGAGGAACTGGGCACCGTTCAGCGGGTCCAAACCTCTGTATTTGCGCACTTCGTTGAGGGCGGTGCGCATGAAGTTGGCGATGCTCACACCTGGGATCTCCACCGGATACTGGAATCCGATGAAGACACCCTCGCGGGCACGATCCTCAATGGAGAGGTCGAGCAGATTTTTGCCCTTGAACCAAACTTTACCTTGGGTCACTTCGTAGCCGTTTTTGCCAGCGATAGCGGACGCGAGCGTGCTCTTGCCGGTACCGTTAGGACCCATGATGGCGTGCACTTCACCCGCTTTCACCTCCAGATTAACGCCTTTCAATATCTCTCTGTCCTTGATGGACACGTGTAAATCTTCAATCTTTAACATATCGGAAAATTAGGGCGCAAAGATACTATTTTTTGGGCAATAGGCAATAGGCATAAGGCAAAAGGTTCCGCGTACCCGTAGGGACGCAATGCATGGCGTCTCTACGGGTGCAAAAACGCTGATTTCAACAACAACCCGTCGGGCGCGACAATGCAGGTGGGCACGCCTGCGAACGGGAAATCGCGGCTGCCGGCAGTTCCCTTCACTTTCGTCATCACAGGATAGGCTACCTTGTGGTTGGAAACAGCCTGAATATCAGACAACATGAAGAAATGGAAATAAGAACTCGTCAGAGAAGCATCGGTGACAGGAATCTCTTCTCCCGTACGCACATCAACCCTATAAAGCTGAAGGAGTGGCAAATAGGGCGTTTCTCGGCTGATAATGTTTTGCATATTGTCATCATACATTTGCCGAAGAATATAGGCGTATTTGCAACCCTGCTTTTTCGCTTCTTTGATGAGCATCTGCTTAAGTTTGGCATGCTGCACCGTCGTTTTATGGACAAAGTCAATGCGAGATGCCCCTTTCGCGCCAAAACAAGCCTCATTCTGGATGGCCAACTGTTGGAATCCGTTGCTGTAAGGAGTCGCTTTCGTGACGTTCCGGTTACCCAAAAGCGTAATCAACTCGCCATTGCGGATAATCTCTGTCTCCTGGGTTTCCACTCCTTCGGCATCCGTTTTCTCGTGACGGACAAACGTAGCCCAGTCGAACTCATCTCCTGCAATATTTGCGGTGACAGATATTTTTTTGGATGTGATAATACGATCCAGCAACTGTTCAAATGGGTGAACATCCTCTTGAAGATTCTCTTTTGTTATCCAAGAGCAATCCGATTCCTTTCTGTTAGTCAACAAGTTAGGATAATTCCCTAATAGTGCTGACATTAACATCTGGCCAACCGCCTCACCTTCCACCAACATCGGTCCCGCCCAGTAACTGCCTTCAAAGGAGACACTTTTCTCTTTTACTTTTTTCAAATGGGAGACCAGCATATCCATCTCATTTCTAACACATTGAGCAGAAAACAAAGAGTCGGTGCAAGGGAAGAAAAGTGTTTTTGTATCCAAATATTCTTTTCCATCCGCTTTTTCTACTGCTCCGTAAATCTGCAAGGCAATTACGGAAATCGGGCGGTTGTATGTGGTTTTCTCGCTACTCCAGAAATGGGCGTTGCCCATCATAATGTAAATATTGGCACCCGAGCGACTCAGGAAACCGTACTTGGCCAAGGCAGCGGAGATCTCGCAAGCGAAATGCTCCAAATTGTTCATCGTTGGATACTCGAAAGTATGCTCATTATCCGTCTGTGTGGCAGGGGCATACGAACGGTCAGGCGTCGTACGGGATTCAGGTGTCGGATATAATACCTGCTTTATCTTCCACTGTTTGAGGACTTTCCGATACTCAATGTCACAAGCATTGCGAAAATCCTCCGCAAAAGTAAAACGGTTTTCAAAAGGCAGCGGATAACTGGTCGAAGGAGTATTCTCGTCAGACAAGTTTTCGTTATTGAAAGCATCACTTCCCAACAACAATCGCGGAACTAACTGTTTTACAGGCTTTTCGTTGGCATAGAACACGCTACCCTCGGAAGCCTCGACCGTGAAAATCCGCGCATCAGTCATCAGAAACTCTTCGTAATAGGGACCTAGCTCCTCCCCGACTTTCAAGTGTTTCACATCGGTTTCCCACTCGTGCTGAGCCGATTTCTGGAGCAACTCAGCCGAAGACATCGGGGTGGTACCGCCTCCGCCCGTCACTACTTTCACAATTCGAGGCTGTTGCGGCGTTTTCAGTTGTTGCCGAACCTCCGCGTTGCGGAAAAGCAATATCGGAGCCGTGCAGCTAGTCAGGAGGTCGTCGTCATGGCTATGACAAATCATGGTCACACAATTATCTCCAAAACTTCCCGCCACTAAATTATTGAGCCATTGTTGCTTAGTGCCTGTCAGCACCACGTCACGCACCACTTCGTCAGACTTGCGACCATCCGCATAGACTTTGTAACATACGGTAGGATAGATACTTACAACGTCGTTAGTGTCGCAACGTAATTCCACTTCACTCACAAACAAGGCATAATTCTGACCCTTGTTCAGCTGGATGAGCTGTTTATCTAACTCACCAACATCTAATGGGTTGTCTGATTCCAGCACAAGATTGGACTGTCGGGGGGATGGCAAACAATTGTTTCCGCGAGCGCATCCATTGGCTTGATAGCCAAATGGTTGTTGCGTGCGTGAGGCTAGCAATTGTTTGAGCTCTCCTCGGACTATATGTTGTATCCTGCGGCCTCTAATCCCCTCATCATCAAATTTGTACGAACCTCCCGGATAGACGCCATGGATGGGACTAAGAGTTGGATCGCTATACAATGAAAAGAACTCCGGCAGCACGACCTGCTCAATCTTGCCACGCAAATAGCTGTTGTCCGAATTTTCCAAATCGTGTCCTAACAGATTGTGGATCAACACAGCAGAAGCAAATGGAGATAGCAAAACTGGACAATGGGTCAGGTCGCATCGCTCAGCATGAAGCACATTCGACAGCATGGTTTCCATTTTCTCCATTTCCTTCCGCAACTCCTCCTCTTCGGGAAGAACATCAGGATAATATGCAAAAAATTGTCTTTCAATATGTTCTGGAGTATTATCCGCGGTCAATCCCTCTACTCGAAGGGTTAGCATCGCCGAAGAATTATTTTCTACAATGTAACGATTCTCGCTGTTAACCAAATATTTACGTGATGCTTGATAGACTAGTTTCGCAGATTCCTCCGTCAAATCAATATGTTGCAAGCCGGTAGCGTAACACAAATAATGTTCAAAAATGTCGCCGTACCAAGATTCCTCCACAATCGGCGGCTCATAATAACCATCCATATCATGGGGCATGTAGAGGAATCTTTCCTGCTCCTCATCAAAAAACATATTGGCTACCTTGTTCTCAACATACTGTTTCACAGCTTCTTGGTAAGCCTTTCGAGTCTCATTCCGAAGAATCTTTCGAACTATTACAGGATTCCCATCCAAGGGCAATGGAATTTGCCTGACAGCTGTATTTTGGTACGTAAAGTAGTGGTAATTGTCGGTTTCAGGTGTTCCCACACGCATTTCAATCGTCAGGATAACCGATTTTGCAGTGGAATTGTCATAAATTTTGCCGAAATTGGCCGTAATGGAGTGCTCCGTGGTTTCATTCACACGGTAGGCCATGAAATAGGGCGGTTGGGGGGTGTGCTGCAACGAGTCATACTGCGATTGCAACTCCGTACGCAACAGCTGCAAAAAATCATCCTTTTCCGGCGTTTTTTGGGCAAAAACAGCCGAACCGCCCGCCCAAAGCAGTACGCAGCAAAGAAGCCGCAATAACCAGTTTTTAGGGTGAGAGGACATGAAACCTGAAACTTGAAACCTAAAACTACCTGAAGATGGTACCTTCGCGATCCGGACTTACGGACACGATAGAAATCTTCGTATGAGTCTTATCCTCAATGAATTGGATGTAGTCCTTGAAGGTTTGCGGGAGTTCCTCGTAGGTCTTGCAACCAGTGATGGCAGTCTTCCAACCGGGCAAAGTAGTATAGACTGGCTCGATCTCCACGTCGGTAGCGGAGGGCATCCGGTCGGTGAGCACGCCATTCACTTTGTAAGCCGTACAGACTTTGATTTCGTCGAGTTTGTCGAGCACGTCAGCTTTGGTGAGCGCGATGTCTGTCACGCCGTTAATCATCAGGGCATACTGGAGGGCAACCAAGTCAAGCCAACCGCAACGTCTTGGTCTTCCGGTTGTTGCACCATACTCGTTGCCTTCCTTGCGGAGAAATTCGCCCATCTCGTCGAAGAGTTCCGTCGGGAAAGGACCGCTACCCACGCGGGTGCAGTAGGCTTTCACAATACCGAAGACGCGGCCGGCGTAATGCGGCGCAAGACCCAGACCCGTGAACGCGCCGGCAGCGATAGTATTGGAGGAGGTCACGAATGGGTAAGCTCCAAATTCGAGATCCAGCAATGTGCCTTGAGCGCCTTCCGCCAAAACGGTTTTTTCTTCGTTAAGATATTGGTGTACAACGTATTCACTATCGATAAACTGGAACTTCCTGATGGTTTCCAACGACTTGCGCCATTGGGCATCCAGCTCGGCAAGCTTTTCAGCGTAATCGAAATGGAAATTTTTCAAGATTTCAATATGATCTTCGATATTCTTACGGTATTTAGCCTCAAAATCAGGGGATTCGAGGTCGCACACGCGCAAACCCGTACGAGCAGTTTTGTCCGTGTAAGTCGGTCCGATACCCTTCAGCGTGGAACCGATCTTCATATTGCCCTTATGAGCCTCCTGAGCGGCATCCAACAGCTTGTGTGTAGGCAGAATCAGATGCGCCTTGCGGGAGATGTAAAGGTTATCGGTAGGTGTCAACCCCATGGCAATCAGCGCGTTAATCTCTTCCTCGAAGATAATCGGGTCGATAACCACCCCGTTGCCGATGATGTTGGTCTTCTCTTTGTGGAAAATGCCGGACGGGATGATATGCAGCACGTGACGGATTCCGTTGAACTCCAGAGAGTGACCCGCGTTCGGACCACCCTGGAAACGAGCTATCACATCATATTTGGGCGTCAAAACGTCCACAATTTTACCTTTACCTTCGTCGCCCCATTGCAGGCCGAGCAGAATATCCATTTTCATATCTAAAGCATTTCAAAATCGGGGCAAAGATACACTTTTTTTATGTACTTTTGCGCCCAATTCACTGGGATGAGAAAACATATAGGTTTATACTTACTAATCAGCATTCTAACGGTTTTTGCCCTTGATGTGCAAGCGCAAAACCAGCCTGACACTTCGCGCACCCGCAAGCTCAGTGAAGTCAACATCAACGCCAATTCCCCTCAAAAAGTTTTCACCGGACCTGCGGTGGTGCAACAGATCTCCGCTGAGCAAATCCGGGAGCTGCCAACCCTGCTACTCTCTGACGCTCTGAAGTATATGTCAGGCGTGGTGGTTCGCGACTACGGCGGCACCGGCGGCATGAAAACCGTCTCCGTGCGTGGACTCGGCACCCAGCACACCGGCGTGGCCTACGACGACATCGCCCTCACCGACTGCCAAACCGGCCAAATCGACCTTGGCAAACTCTCCCTTGAAAATGTCTCCTCCATCGCCCTCATCGTCGGACTGGACGACAATCTTTTCGTTCCCGCACGACTCTTTTCCTACAGCAGTCTATTGAAAATCAACACGATAAATGTAATTCCTGTAAAACCGTTTTCTTTTCGGGTTGGCGGCACCGTAGGCATGTATGGGCTCTATGAGCTGCAGGCCGGCGTCACCCACAAGGTGCGCTCCAAAAAACGCGATGACCGCCTGTTTTACTGGAACTTGTCGGCCGATGCCATGCGCTGCAAAGGCGACTACCCATACACCCTGCATTACGGCGGGGTCAACGACAGCGTCTCGTATGAAAGACGCAAAAACGCTGAAACAAAGACACTTAACACGGAGTTCAATGCCGTTTGGCAGATAGACCGAACCCAACGGCTGAACATTAAGCTCTACTACTACAACTCTGCCCGCGAACTACCCTCCGCCACCATTTTCTACAATTCCGAGTCGCATCAGAAACTGTGGAACCAAAATGCTTTCGGACAGGTGCACTACCACAAGTATTTCAACGACAAATGGGCGTATCAAGCCAACGTCAAGTTTAACTACGACTACACGCGCTACCTCGACCCCGACTACTTGAACATTGAAGGTTTCCTCGACAACCGCTATCACCAGCACGAAAGCTATTACTCTAATACTGCGTTATTTACGCCTTTCTCGGAAAAGGATTCCCTGAAGCATGTCCGGAAGCTACAATTCGCTTTGGCTCAGGATGTTTTCTACCAACAGATGAAAGCCAACTCGTTGGAATACGAACATCCTGCGCGGTTCACTTCGCTCACCTCGCTATCGGCACTGTTTGAAGGAAACCGATGGAACCTCAACGCCTGCCTGCTACTGACATACGTCAACAATATCATCAAGGAAAACCCAGATATTCAAGACTATATACATCTTTCCCCCGCTATCGGCACTTCCGTGGATATGACAAAAACGTTGTACTTGCGCTTCTTCTACAAGAACATTTTCCGGATGCCGACCTTCAATGATCTATACTACCGTGAAGTGGGTAATGTGCACCTCAACCCAGAGAAAACGCACCAGTGGGATCTCGGACTCGTGCTCAAAGAGGCACATCTGGCAGCCGGACGGATTACCGTTTCCACCACCTTGGACGGCTATTTTAACATCGTGAAAGACAAGATTGTAGCTTTCCCGTCGCACAACCTCTTCTCCTGGACGATGCTGAACTACGGCAAGGTCTATATTGCGGGGGCGGAGTTGAACACTTTCTGGCAGTACCGCATCACCAGCAAATATATCCTGCGGCTGAACGGCAACGTCACCTACCAGAAGGCTGTCGATCGCACCGACCCCAACAGCAAAACCTACAACCACCAAATCCCATACACGCCACTTTGGTCCGGCTCGGCAAGTTTGAGTCTGCAAACGCCCTGGATCACGGTCACTTACGCGCTCATCGGATGCGACAAACGGTACGCGCTGTCGCAGAACATCCCCGCCAACGAGGTCCCCGGCTACATCGATCAGAGCATCACGCTGAGCCACGACCTCAAGTTCCGCAACGATTCCATGCTCAGCCTCAAACTCGAACTGCTCAACATCGCCAACGAACAATACGAAATCATCCGCAATTACCCGATGCAGGGGTTCGGGTTACGGTTTAAGGTAGTATATGGGCTATAATTGTTGTTACCCCCTGTAGAGACGTTTCATGAGACGTTTCATGAAACGTCTCTACAACGCCCATTGACCATTGACCTTTAACCATTAACCTTCAATAACCAATAACCTATAACCTATAACCATTAAAAAATGTATCTTTGCGCCCAAAATAAATAAATATGAAAGACATTTCCTCCGACAGCATCCAAAAGGCCGTCAATATTTTGACCAAACACACAGACAGTAAACTACTTACGCACCTCAATGCCTGCGTGCACTGCGGATTATGTGAGACCAGCTGCCTCTTTTTCAAGACATTCCAAGAGCCGAAATACATTCCCGGCAAGAAAGTTGACATGGTGTCGTCCATCTACCGCCGTTACTGCACGTTTTTGGGCAAGACCGCACCTAAGTTGACGAATGCCAAAGAGTTGACGGAAGACTATATTGCGGAAATGGTGGATTCCCTGTTCGGCGCATGCACGATGTGCGGCCGTTGCGTAAAGCACTGCTCCATCGGGGTGGACATTCCCTTTGTGGTACGCACGGGTCGTCGGATGCTGGCCACCATGGGTTGCGTGCCCGCTTCGCTACAGGCCACCGTGGATGCCGCCCTCAACACCAAGAACAATATGGCCATTCCAAAAGAGGACTTCGTCGATACCATCGACTGGATGCAGGAGGAGTTGCAAGACGAGCTAGAGACTGAAGAGACGCTCATCCCGCTGAACAAGGAAGGGGCAGAAATTCTCTACACGCTCAACCCGCGCGAGCCGAAATTCTTCCCGCTTTCCATCGCTGCCGCCGCCAAGATTTTCCACGTGGCCGGTGCCGACTGGACGCTTTCCGACGAAATGTACGACGTGACCAACTATGGCTATTTCTCCGGCAACGACGCGCACGCCAAGCAAATCGCCCAACACATGTACGACGAAATGGCCAAGCTGAAATGCAAAACCTTGGTTTTGGGCGAGTGCGGACACGGCACACGCGCACTCCGTTGGGAAGCCCCCAACTATATGGGACAACATCCTGATTTCAAGATGATTTCCCTTGTAGAGCTGATTGAGGAATATATCAAAACTGGAAAAATAAAACTGGACAAAACCTTAAACACGAAAAAATACACGATTCACGACCCGTGCAACATCGTGCGTAACGGAGGGTTGTTCAATTCGTTGCGTTATGTGGTGAAGCAGGCAGTGCCGGAGCTGATCGAGATGGATCCGTTCGGCAGCGACAACTTCTGCTGCGGCGGTGGCGGCGGCATGTTGGCCATGAGCGAATACAACGAACGCCGCCTGAAGATCGGCAAAATCAAAGCCGACCAGATCAAGGCGACGGGTGCCTCTGTGGTAATTACGCCGTGCCACAACTGTGCCGACCAACTGACACAAATCAACCACGAATATAAGCTCGGTGTCGAGATTAAATCCGTGGCTGAGGTGGTGGCCGACGCAATCGTGTTGTAAACCTAATAATTTTAATTCTTCGGAGTCGGCGGCGCCTGTCCGGGCTTACCGGGGGTCAATTTGCCTTTGTATTTCTCGTCCAAAGCCTTACTGTCTGCATTATGCATTTTTAATGCATCTGGAAGCTGCATGATGACCTGTGCCTTCCATTCTTTGTTGCGCTTCACCATGTCCAAAGAACCTTCTTGAACCTGTATGGGTGTGGTTTTCACGTACTTTACCTCCGCCGTAGTGTCAGTCAACTGGTTCACTTCCTTGATTTCAATAGTGGCGGGAGTATTCTTATATATATACGTTGAATCCATATTCGGCATGATGACCTCTTCAATGACATGAAGCGTTTTTTCAATGGTCTCCTCCGAGGCGTAGGCTTCCGCCTCCTTGATCTGGTAGTTGCCCATGGCGGTCAGATACCCCATCGCAGCATTCTCAATCAGGGTCTGTTCGCTCTTGCAACCTACGGCAAAAAGGGCTATGATCATCATGCAAACGGCTATCTTTTTGTTTTTCATAACAGTATAAATGATAAAAAATAATGCCCACGTAAATCACGTGAGCATTATTATTTTTTTGAAAATGTTAATTATTTAACAGCAACCAATTTTTTGGCAGCATTTTTCTTGAGGTCACCCTTGGCAGAAGACATTTTCACATTGATAACATCAACCGTCATAGGAGCGGTAGAAGCGGCATCAACACCCACAGCACCCTCGTCTTCAACGAAAGCCTCGAGAGCGGAGAACATCGTACCGTTAACTTTAGCGGAAACGGTCAGAGCCGTAGCATCGAAAGCATTGACATTCAAAGTGATGTTTTTGCCCCACCAGTCACCGTAGGTGTTTTGTTGACCATCCACCAGATAGGTGTTCTCATAGTATTCAACGTATGCGAAGTCATCACCCAGCTTACCTTGATCATCGGCAGTAGCGGAAGTGGAACCGCTGGTAACATAGGTAGCAAACATGGCAATAGGAAGATCACTCAAAGAGGTCTGACCAGCAGACACAGCCCAAGCCTCATAACTGCTGTACCATTTGCCAGAGATTGCAGCTGCATCATAGTTGGTGCCGTTGAAGGCAACTTTCACAGTGGGTTCAGCGGGAAGAGCCTCGAAGATAGCGGTGTAGGTAACGTTAGCGGTAACGGTAACCTTGCGCGGGTTATCTTTCACGCCATCATCCCAAGTCACAAATGAATAGCCATCCTTAGGCGTAGCAGTAAGAGTAGCTTCAGTGCCGTCAGCGTAAGAGCCATCACCGACAACAGTACCCCATGCGTCGTTGTTAGCTTTCACCGTAACGGTCCAGTTTTTTGTACAAGAGGTGAAAATCATACCTCCGGCCAGAAGGGCCATGCATAATACACTTAATACTTTTTTCATAATACTTTTTTTTAATTAAAGGTGAATAATGATAATCTTAATAAAAAAACGTCTTGTTAGACAAATATCGTCGGATAACGTTTAACTTCCGAAATTATTGTTCGACATTTTCGTGTTCGCGCACCAGTTTGTCATCGATGAAGATACGGCCACAGGCTTCACACACGATGATTTTCTTGTGCAGACAGATGTCCAATTGGCGTTGCGGAGGAATCTTGCTGAAGCAACCGCCGCATGCATCACGCTCAATCTTCACGATAGCCAGACCGTTATGGGCGTTCTTGCGAATACGCTCGAAAGCGGCAAGCAGACGGTCATCGACCTTCGTTTTCAGTTCCTCAGCCTTGACCAGGAGTTCTTCCTCTTCCTTCTGCGTGTCAGCCACAATGACTTCCAACTCCGCTTTTTTGTGCTCCAAAACCTCCTGAAGCTCTTTCAAGCGCTCGTTGGTTTCAGCAATCTTGTTCTGCTTGTCCTGAATCTCGGCCTCGTGTTTCTCTTTATGTTTCTCAGCCACTTGGATTTGCAGATGTTGGAACTCGATCTCCTTGCTCAACGCCTCATACTCGCGGTTGTTGCGCACGGAGTTCTGTTGTTCCTCATATTTCTTGATAGAAGCGTTGGCCTCTTCGATGTTCGTGTTTTCAGAAGCAATCTTCAGCTTCAAGTTCTTGATGTCCTCCGTGAATTTACTGATACGGGTGTTCAAACCTTCACATTCGTCCTCGTTGTCGCGAATTTCTTCCGGCAACTCACCACGAATCATGCGGATTTCGTCAATTTTCGTACAGATTTGCTGAAGATTGTACAGAGAAAGCAATTTCTGCTCAATGGAAAGTTCCTCGGCGGTGCTTTGGTTGGTCTCGTGTTTCTTGACCTCCACCACGCCGTCGGATGATTTTTCCACCGTCACTTCATCGTTCTCAATAATCGTTTCAACCACAGGTTTTTTCGCTGCCTTTTGCTTCGGCTTCGGAGCTTCTTCCACCACTTCAACCTCTTTTACAGGCTCCTCATGCTTCTCTTCCACCACCTCTTCCACTTGAGGAACTTTCACCCGCTTCGGAGTGATCTTCTTCATTTTGGGAACTTTTTTCTCCACTTTTGCACCTTTCGTGCCATTTTCAACGACTTCTTCGGCAACTTTTTTCTTGGCCATATTATATTCAACTATTTAATTATCAATTTATTAGAAATAATTAACTTCTAATTTTTCCACTTTAGACATTAAGGTGGCAAATGTACTAAATTTTTCTTTGAGTAGATGGAAAATAATATTTTTTATAAAAAATTCTCCCTCGTAATGCCCAATATCCACCAAAAGCGTGCCAGAATAGGACTTAAAGAAGTCGTGATACTTGAAATCGCCAGAGACGTATGCATCCGCACCCGAGGCAATCGCCAGATCGATGAATCCGGAACCGCCGCCGCCACAGACCGCCACCTTGCGAATCATGCGGTCACCTGCACCACTATATCGGAAATGACTGAGTTCCATCTTTTCCTTGAGATATTTCAAGAAATCTACGGCAGACATAGCCTCGGGCAGCTCCCCGATGCGACCGAGTCCGATGGTGCGACTCACATTCTCCAACGGCAACAGGTCAAAGGCGGGTTCCTCGTAGGGGTGATTCTCGTAAATAGTCTGGATAACAGCCCTTTGCAAACTGGTCGGATAGATTACCTCTATGCGGGCCTCTTCCACCTTTTCCAAAGTACCCTCTTGTCCAAGATAGGGATTTGCCCCATCAAGCGGACGGAACTGCCCACCTCCGTTTATCGTGTAAGCACAGCTGTCGTAGTTACCCTGCACGCCGCATCCGATAGCGAACAGGGCGTTTTTCAGCTTTTCGGCATCCGCGGACGGCACAAAGACCACCAACTTACGGTACAAACCTTTTTGCGGGTCTAGAACTTTCACATTCTGCAACCCCAACCGCTCCGCAAAAGCGTCGTTGCCGCCGCCTTCACCGCTATCGATGTTGGTATGCATGGAATAGAGCACCATGTTGTGTGCCAAGGCTTTGCAGATCATCGCACCGACGCGGTCGGTGGGCAAAATCTTGGTGATGCCGCGTTTCAGTATCAGCGGATGGTGCGAAATCACCATATTGCAGCCGTTGGCGATGGCTTCGTCGATGATCTGCTCCGACATCTCGAAACAGACCATCACACCGGTGATTTCCTGGTTCACATTCCCGCACTGCACCCCGCAGTTGTCAAAATCTTCCTGAAGGTACAAGGGGAATTTTTGTTCTAAATAGGTGGTTACTTCTTTGATTGTCATTTTTTTGGCTTTTGGCTTTTAGCTATTAGCTGTTGGCTTTTGGCTAATAGCCAACTGCTAACAGCCAATAGCTATTGTTATATGGCAAAAAAGGTGCTACAGCATCCTGCAGCACCTTTTTTATAATTAGTCATTAATCCATATCCGGAAAATCGGGGAGCTCCCGGCGTTCCTGACGGTGGCGTTGACCGTCGTGCTGGTTGCTGTTGCCGTGACGAGGGGCTCCGCCGTTGCGGTTGCCACCTTGACGACCACGGTCGCGGTCACGATCACGGTCACGACCACCAGGACGTCCGCCGCCTTGACGACCGCCGTTGCCACGCGGTTTCTCTTCCTCATAACCTTCCGGTTTCGGAAGCAAAGCCTTGTGAGACAGTCTGTACTTGCCGGTCTTCTCATCGATTTCGATGAGTTTCACCTTGATCTTATCGCCCACGTTGAGCACATCGGCCACATTTTCGATGCGGCGGTACGCAATCTCGGAAACGTGCAACAGACCGTCGGTGTTCGGCAGGAATTCCACGAAAGCACCGAATTCGGTGATGGTTTTGACCGTACCTTCGTAAATCTCACCCACCTCAGGCAGTGTGGTGATGAGCTTGATACGATCCATGGCGGCATTGATGTCGTCCACGTTAGCTGCGGCGATGTCGATGACGCCGAATTCGCCAACCTCTTCAATATTAATAACCGTGTTGGTCTCACGCTGCATCTCTTGGATGATCTTGCCTCCGGGTCCAATGACGGCGCCGATGAATTCGCGCGGGATTTGCATTTGGACGATGCGCGGCACGAACGGACGATAGTCCTCTCTCGGTGCGGGCATAGCCTCTTTGATCTTACCAAGGATGAACATTCTGCCGCGGTGAGCCTGGGCCAGAGCCTCAGCCATCACTTCGGAAGAAAGACCTTTCACTTTGATATCCATTTGGCAGGCGGTGATACCGTCTTCCGTACCGCAGACCTTGAAGTCCATGTCGCCGAGGTGGTCCTCATCACCGAGGATGTCGGACAAGATGGCGTAGCGGCCGGTAGCCTCATCCGTGATCAAGCCCATGGCGATACCGGAAACGGGCTTCTTCATCTTCACACCACAATCGAGCAGTGCGAGGGTGCCAGCGCAAACAGTTGCCATAGAGGAACTTCCGTTGGATTCAAGAATGTCGGAAACCAGACGGACAGTATAAGGGAACGTCGGATCGTCAAACGGAATCATCGGTTTGAGGGCGCGTTTGGCCAGGTTACCGTGACCAACCTCACGACGAGAGGTGCTGCCGATACGTTTCACCTCACCCACGCTGTAGGGCGGGAAGTTGTAGTGCAACAGGAAACGGCTGGTGCCTTCCACCACAGCACCGTCAATGATTTGCTCGTCAAGCTTGGTGCCGAGCGTACAGGTGGTCAAAGACTGCGTTTCGCCGCGGGTGAAGATGGCAGAACCATGTGCAGACGGCAGGTAGCCGGTTTCAATCCAGATGGGACGGATGTCCTCGGTGTGGCGGCCGTCGAGACGGATGCGCTCGTCGAGGATCATGTTACGCATAGCGTGCCAAAGAATTTCGTCGTAGTAGCGTTTCACCATGACAGCCTTCTCGTCGCGCTCTTCCTCGGGAATAGTCTCGATGAAGTCGGCAAGAATCTGGTCGAAGTCGGCGTTGCGCTCCTGTTTGCCTTTGAAAGACTTAGCAACGGCATAGACTTTGTCGTAGAGTTCACTGTTCATGCGCTCACGGATGGCCTCGTCGTCAGTCTCGTGACAATATTCGCGTTTCGGATTGGCGGTGGGCACCTGTGCGGCGAGGTCGAGCTGAGCTTGGCACTGCACCTTGATGGCCTCCTTGGCGAAGTTGAGAGCTTCCACCATATCGTCCTCGGAGATTTCCTTCATTTCGCCTTCCACCATCATGATGTTGTCCATGGAGGCGGCCACGATCATGTCGATGTCAGAGCGATCCATGTCCTCCACAGTGGGGTTCACGACGAGCTTGCCATCCACGCGACCCACGCGCACCTCGGAAATCGGGCACTCGAAGGGAATGTTGGAGACGGCGATGGCGGAAGAAGCAGCCAGACATGCGAGGCAGTCGGGCAGGAAGTTCTTGTCGCCAGAGATCAGCGTGACAACCACCTGAGTTTCAGCATGGAAGTTCTTGGGGAAAAGAGGACGGATAGCACGGTCCACCAGACGGGCGATGAGGATCTCATACTCGGAAGGGCGGGCCTCACGTTTGAAGAAACCGCCGGGGAAACGACCCACAGCGCCGTATTTTTCTTGGTATTCAACCTGAAGAGGCATAAAGTCGGTACCTTCTACAGCCTCTTTCTTGCAACACACGGTTGCGAGGAGCATGGTATTACCCATGGTGACCACAGCAGCGCCGTCGGCCTGCTTGGCCAGTTTTCCGGTTTCAATCGTAACCATACGACCGTCACCTATATCGAAAGTTGTTCTAACTCCTAAATTCATAATTAATTGATTTTAAGTTGTGATGAGATAACAGAGCATAACAAATATTCAAAAAGGCAATTTCCATCAAAATTGCCTTTTTGAATATCAATGTAATCTTTTCTGAAATTATTTTCTTAAGCCCAGTTCCTTAATCAAAGCTCTGTAACGCTCGATGTCTTGTTGTTTGAGATATTCGAGCATTTTTTTACGCTTGCCGACCAGCGTGATGAGGGCGCGTTTGGTAACGCGGTCGCCGTGGTTTTCTTTCACGTGCTCGGTCAGATGTTTGATGCGGTGCGTAAACAGGGCAACTTGAGCTTCAGGAGATCCGGTGTCTTTCTCGTTTTTGCCGTATTTCGCAAAAATTTCTTTCTTAACGTCGTTTGTCAAATACATAACTTCTAACTGCTTTTAATTTAATCTATTTATCCATTTTTAAATCGGCGGCAAAAATACACTTTTTTCGGTTAAGTGGGACGATTATGTTTAAAATTTTGCTTTTGGCTGTTGGCTATTAGCTTTTGGCTGTTAGCTAAGGCCAAAAGCCAACAGCTAAAGTATCTTAAAAAAATGTATTTTTGCGCCATTAAAAAAAGTATCATTATGGCAAATATTGAATTCAATAACAAGACCTACGAGATGGACGGCGACGGCTTCATGATCCATCCCGAAGAATGGAACAAGGAACTGGCTGCGGAAATCGCCAAGGCCGACGGCATTGCTGAAATGACGGAAAATCACTGGAAAGTGGTTGATTGCATCCGCGCCAACTACGAAGAAAAAGGCATCGCCCCGATGGTCCGCACCATCTGCAAGACCGCCAACCTGAAACTGAAGGACATCTACGAGCTCTTCCCGCTCGGTCCCGCAAGAGGTGCCTGCCGCGTCGCCGGTCTCCCGAAACCCGAAGGTTGCGTGTAGTATTGGCTTTTAGCTATTGTCTTTTGGCTATTAGCTATTGAATACGAATTATTTGCCAATAGCTAACAGCCAATAGCTAGAAATCTATAAACCATTAACCTTAAACCTTAAACTCTAAACCTTAAACTCTAAACCTATAGTTATGAGTATAATGCAATATCTCGCAATAGCTGCAGCAGTTTATTGCGCTGTTAGTTTGTTGACACACCTCGTCAAGGTGATCCGACTGGGTGCCCCGAAGGACAAATCTGAGCCCAGCGGCAGCGTGAAGGAGGGTGTGGTCTATGCCAACACCATCGCCATGATGCCCAACCAGAAGGAGTCGGCGTACCTGCATCTGCCGTCCTACGCTACCGGTATGCTGTTCCACATCGGGCTCTTCTGCTGCCTGCTCTTTTTCGTGCTCTCCTTCTTCCCCTTCTTCAACAACTGGATTGGCGGCTGCAATTGGCATTATGTGCTGGCCATCCCGACCGCCTTGGGCACCATCTGCGGCATCATCCTATTCATCAGAAGACTGGTTTCCAAGGATTTGAAGCCCTTCACCATGCCCGACGATTATATCTCCTGCGGCTTAGTGACCCTCTTCCAGCTGATGACGACGCTCTACCTGTGCTGCTCGACCTGTTGCGGATCCGTTACCATATTATATTACATAAGCAGCATCCTGCTGTTCCTCTACATGCCGTTGGGAAAACTCCGCCATGCGGTCTATTATTTCGCCGCACGGTACCATCTGGGATTCTTCTACGGATGGCGGAATGTGTGGCCAAATCACGAAAATAAAGAATAAAACATTATGACATTAGATTTTTTAGGCGCGACCGAAGAGGTCACCGGCAGCAAGTTCCTGCTGACGACCAAGGATGGCATCAAGATATTGCTGGACTGCGGAATGTACCAAGGCAAGGGTTTGGAAACCGACGCCATGAACCGCGATTTGGGCTTCGACCCGACAAAGATCGACATCGTGCTGCTCTCGCACGCACATATCGACCACGCCGGACTTATACCATATATATATAAATTAGGATTCCGCGGCAAAGTGTTCTGCACGCCTGCCACCCGCGACCTCTGCGCCATCATGCTGGCCGACTCGGGCCGCATCCAGGAGGCCGATGCGCGGCAGTTCAATAAAAAGACAGAGCGCGTGGGCAAGACCCCCATCGAGCCGATCTACAACGAGAAGGACGCGGTGGAGTGTATGCACCAGTTCATCAGCATCCCGCGCGGACTGCACTTCAACATCACCCCAACCGTGGCCATCGAGTTCATCGACAGCGGCCACATGCTAGGCAGTAGCGCCATTTACATCACCTTCAAGGAGGGCCGCAAGACCCGCACGCTATGCTACACGGGCGATGTAGGTCGTTACGACAAGCGCATTCTGCCCGACCCGCAGCCGTTCCCATATGCCGACTACATCATCACCGAATCCACCTACGGCGACCGTCTGCACTCCACCTTGGACGAGGCCGACAAGGAGTTGATGCTCGTGGTGCGCGACGCCTGCGCGAAACGCAAGGGCAAGCTGTTGATCCCCTCATTCGCCATTGGCAGGACGCAGGAGATCGTCTATACGCTGCACCGGCTCAAGCTCGCCGGCGACCTTCCCGACATCGAATGTTTCGTGGATAGTCCGTTAGCCTGCTCCGCCACCAACATCTTCCGCTTGCACGATGACTGTTTCAACGAGGAGATGCGGCAGTTCATGGCCGAGACGCAGGATCCGTTCGGCTTCGACAACCTCTCCTACGTGCGCACGATTGACGATTCCAAGGCGCTGAACGAGCATAACCGTCCCTGCATCATCATCTCCGCCTCCGGCATGATGGAGGCCGGGCGTATTAAACACCACTTGGCCAACAACATCGAAAACCCGAAGACAACGATCCTGTGCGTGGGCTACTGCGCCCCGACCACTTTGGGCGCGAAGATCATGCGCGGCGACGAGAAAGTCTCCATTTTCGGCAACGAGTACAAGGTCCGCGCCACCCTCGCCCGCATCGACGCCTTTTCCGGTCACGGCGACTACAACGAACTCATCCGCTACCTCTCCTGTCAGAAGGACAACAAGAAGCTGAAGAAGATTTTCGTCGTACACGGTGAGAACGATGCCCGCCACGCGTATGCGAAACATCTGAAGGAGGCTGGGTTCAAGCAGGCGTACGTACCGAATTTCCGGGAATCGATAGAATTGGTGTAACCATTGACCTTTGACTTTTTGACAACTTGAAACTTGAAACCTGAAACTTGAAACCTGAAACTTGAAACCCTAATATGAACAAAAGAAACATCCTGATCACCGGTGCCAACGGACAGTTGGGCAACTGCCTACGTGATTTGGCGGCCGACTATCAGAACCTATACTATTATTATTATACAGACGTTGACACGTTAGACATCACCGATGCGACTGCGATTGACGCGTTTGTCACTGAAAACCGCATTGACATTATTATCAATGCGGCGGCTTACACAGCGGTCGATAAGGCGGAGGACGATAAGGAGAACGCCTACCGCATCAACTGCACGGCAGTGAAAAATTTGGCGGATGTGGCGAAAAAGCACGATCTCACGCTGGTGCACATCTCCACGGACTACGTCTTTTCCGGAGAAATGGCCACTCCGCACGTGGAAACGGAGACGACCGATCCGAAGTCCGTCTATGGCTCGACGAAGCTGGCGGGCGAGCAGGCGATTGTGGAGAGCGGCTGCAAGGCGACTGTCATCCGCACCTCGTGGCTTTATTCCGAATACGGCAACAATTTCGTAAAGACGATGCTTCGATTGGGTGCGGAGAGGGAAAGTCTGAGGGTAGTATGCGACCAGATTGGCGGTCCGACCTACGCCGGCGACCTGGCCACAGTTATTTTCCGATTATTGGAAACGGGTTCAACGCTTTCTGGCACGGAATTTTACCATTTCGCGAACGAAGGGGTTTGCAGTTGGTTCGATTTCGCCAAAACAATCATGGAAATGGGTGGTCTGAACTGTCGCGTGGAAGCCATTCCATCTTCAGATTATCCCGCAAAAGCGCGGCGTCCTGCCTTTTCTGTGTTCAATTTGGGCAAAGTCAAGGCGGCAACAGGAATGCAAATCCCTTATTGGAGAGAAAGTTTAATACTGACAATCAATAAGTTACAAGAAAAATAAAAAAAAATGCGCAAAGGATTGTAGTATTAAAAAAAAATGTATTTTTGCGCACCTTATTTCCGATGAAAGGAAACGTTCTTTTTTTAGCAAAAAAATCAGCCGTTGTAGCTCAGTGGTAGAGTACATCCTTGGTAAGGATGGGGTCATGAGTTCAACTCTCATCAACGGCTCTTTTTTTTTTGAAATGAACATAAGGATAAGTTAAATAACATAAATTTATAAAAAATGGCAAAAGAAAAATTTGAACGTACTAAACCCCACGTGAATGTGGGTACTATCGGTCACATCGACCACGGTAAAACTACTCTTACCGCCGCCATCACCACCGTGTTGGCTGAAAAAGGTCTCTCTGAACTCAGATCTTTCGATTCTATCGATAACGCTCCTGAGGAAAAAGAGCGTGGTATCACCATCAACACCGCTCACATTGAGTATCAAACCGCTAACCGCCACTATGCCCACGTTGACTGTCCCGGTCACGCCGACTATGTGAAGAACATGGTTACTGGTGCTGCCCAAATGGATGGTGCTATCCTCGTTGTGGCTGCTACCGATGGTCCTATGCCTCAAACTCGTGAGCACATCCTGTTGGCAAAGCAGGTTGGTGTGCCGAGAATGGTTGTTTTCATGAACAAGGTTGACTTGGTGGACGACCCCGAATTGCTCGACCTCGTTGAAATGGAAATCCGTGACCTTCTCACATTCTACGGTTTCGACGGCGACAACACTCCCGTTATCCGCGGTTCTGCTCTCGGTGGCTTGAACCTCGAACCGAAGTGGGTTGAAAAGATCGTTGAACTCATGGACGCAGTTGATACTTGGATCCCGCTGCCTCCTCGTGATGTTGATAAAGACTTCCTCATGCCTGTTGAGGACGTGTTCTCAATCACTGGTCGTGGTACCGTTGCTACCGGTCGTATCGAGACTGGTGTCATCCACACTGGCGAACCCGTCGATATCATCGGTATGGGCGCTGAAAAACTGAAATCTGTCGTTACGGGTGTGGAAATGTTCCGCAAAATCCTCGACGATGGTGAAGCTGGTGATAACGTAGGTTTGTTGCTCCGCGGTATTGACAAAGACGAAATCCGTCGTGGTATGGTCATCGCAAAACCCGGTTCAATCCATCCTCACAAAAAATTCAAAGCTTCTGTGTATGTGTTGAAGAAAGAAGAAGGTGGTCGTCACACTCCGTTTGGCAACAACTACCGTCCTCAATTCTATTTCCGCACCACGGACGTGACCGGTGCCATCACCCTGCCTGCTGGCGTGGAAATGGTTATGCCTGGTGATAACGTCGAAATCACGGTTGACCTGCTCTCCGAAATCGCTTTGAACCAAAACCTCCGTTTCGCTATCCGCGAAGGTGGTCGTACGGTCGGCGCTGGTCAGGTTACTGAAATCTTAGACTAAGATTCCATCTAACATCCATAAAAATCGGGGTGTTATATAGCACCCCGATTTTACAGGGGAATAGTTTAAGGGCAGAATAGTGGTCTCCAAAACCATTGATGGGAGTTCGAATCTCTCTTCCCCTGCAAAGAAAACCAAGTCATTGACTTGGTTTTTTGTTTTCATCCGCAAAGGTATTCGTAATTTATGTACCTTTGCGCCCCAAATTAAAATCAAAATGACGGCCCCGATAACCATGGTGGATTTGCAGAACCAGTATCTGCGCATCAAACCCGAAATTGATGCGGCCATACAACGTGTACTTCATTCCACCGCCTTCATCCAAGGGAAAGAGGTCGCCAATTTTGAAGAAAAACTAGAGCAATTTACAAGTAGTAAGTATGTTATCAGCTGCGGAAATGGTACCGACGCACTGCTGGCCGCGTTGATAGCACTCGGAATTGGCCCTGGTGACGAAGTCATCACCGTGCCATTCACCTTCATTGCCACGGTGGAGGCCATCGCCCTCATAGGCGCAAAACCAGTGTTCGTGGACGTCTGCGAGGACAGCTTCAACATGAATGTTCAACAACTGGAAAATGCCATCACCCCGAAGACTAGAGCCATCCTTCCCGTACACCTTTACGGTCAATGTGCCGATATGGAGCCGATCCTGAAAATCGCCAAACAACACGATATCAGGGTTATCGAGGATGCTTGTCAGGCTATCGGTACGAAATATACTTTCTCGGACGGTACTGTGAAACAGGCTGGAACCATAGGTGACATCGGTTGCACCTCCTTCTTTCCGTCCAAGAATCTAGGCTGTTACGGTGACGGCGGCGCCATCATGACCCAAAACAGCGACTTGGCCGACAAGTTACGGGCCATTTGCCGTCATGGATCTGCTCAAAAGTACCATCACGATTACATCGGCATCAACTCGCGTCTGGACACGCTCCAGGCCGCTATTCTCGACATTAAACTAAAACATCTGGACGAATATATCACAAACCGTCAAAATGCAGCAGAATACTACTATAAGGCGCTGTCTGCAGTAAAAGGACTGGCATTGCCGATCAGAGTTCCCTACTCCACGCACACCTTCCACCAGTTTACGTTGAAGGTGAAGGACAGCAAACGGGATGCGTTGAAGCAATATTTGTCGGAAAAGGGCATTCCTTCAATGGTCTATTATCCGATTCCTGCACATCTGCAACCGGCCTACCGTTATTTAGGTTATCAGGAAGGCGACTTTCCTGTTTCCGAACAGCTTTGCAAAGAGGTGCTTTCCTTGCCGATGCACACCGAACTGACTGAAGATCAGCTGCAATATATTTGTGAAACCATCGTTAACTGCCCGTTATGAGAGAATATTACGCACATGAGACCGCCGTTCTGGACGAAGGTTGCCAAATTGGGAAAAGCACCAAAATCTGGCATTTCGTGCACGTCATGCCCCAAGCGGTGATTGGGGAGAACTGCGTGCTTGGACAGAATGTGATGGTCGCCAACCACGTGACGTTGGGCAACAACGTGAAGATACAAAACAATGTCTCTGTTTACGAAGGTGTTACATGCGAGGACGACGTATTTTTGGGGCCGTCTATGGTCTTCACCAACGTCATCAACCCGAGAGCGTTCATCGAACGAAAAAACGAGTTCCGGCCTACTTTGGTAAAACGCGGAGCTACCATCGGGGCAAACGCCACCGTAATCTGCGGTTGCACTATCGGACAATACGCCTTGGTAGGCGCCGGAGCGGTCGTCACGCACGATGTGCCCGACTACGCCTTAGTGACCGGCAATCCCGCACGGGTATGTGGCTGGGTCAGCGAGTATGGTCATCGCCTGGAATTCAACGATAAAGGTCTGGCACAATGTCCCGAAAGCGGTCAACAGTATCAATTATCTGACAATCAAGTTCAAAGAGTGAAATAATGAAGAGACGGATACGTATTATTCTGATGTTGCTGATCGCGTTTGCCTGTGCGCAGACGGCTTTCGCCACGCACCAACGCGCCGGCGAAATCAGCTACACGTACGTGTCCGGGCTGACTTACAACTTCACAATCACCACTTATACCTACACACCCAGTCCCGCAGACCGACCCGAAATTGAGGTTTTTTGGGGCGACGGTACCTCATCCATCATACCTCGGTTCAGCAAAACCAATCTGGACAACAACATTAGCAAGAATATATATTACACCCAGCATACGTTTTCGGCTGTGGGTACCTTCCACGTCACCTTTGAGGACCCGAACCGCAACGCCGGCATTGTCAATATCCCAAGTTCGGTGGAGATTCCGTTCTTCATCGAAACTATCCTGATTATCAGTCCGTTCATGGAAGGAAACTCCTCCCCGCAGCTGATGAATCCGCCGCTGGACAACGCCTGTACGACCGTGCCATTCTACCACAATCCGGGAGCCATTGATCCCGAAGGCGACAGCTTGTCCTACTCACTGATTGAATGTCGCGGGTACAACGGCGAGGAAATCCCCGGCTATACCATGCCTTACGCATCCAACTACATTGCCATAGACCCGATCACTGGTGACCTGACATGGGACTCGCCCGTCATGGCTGGTGAGTACAATATAGCGATATTGATTGAGGAATGGCGTAACGGCGTGCTTATAGGCAGCATGGTGCGCGACATGCAGATCACGGTTGCCCCATGTAACAACGAACCGCCTGTCGTGAATGTGAACGATACTTGTGTAATTGCTGGAAACAGAATAGATTTACTCGTTCATGTGGAAGACAGCACCTCCACGCACGTCAGATTGAGCGCCACAGGCGAACCTCTCATCCTCAGTGAGTCGCCGGCGCAATTCTCTGAAATCTACGATGAAGTGCCGTATGCCACCCATTTCATCTGGAATACCCAATGCGGACATGTGCGGCCTAATCCCTACGAGGTAATCTTCAAGGCAAAAGACAACGGCCCCCAAGTGGAGCTGGTTTCGTTCAAAACACTTCGGATTCGCATTATTGCGCCCGCTCCGAAAAACTTGAACGCCGTTCCCGAAGGCAATGTAATTCACTTGGATTGGAGTCCAGACTCCTGTTCCAATGCAATCGGATATGACATATACAAGCGGAACGGCATGGACGATTTCGAACCCGATTCCTGTCAGACCGGTTTGCCTCAAGAGGCCGGATACACCAAAATCGGCACCACATACGACTGGTCAGACACCACTTTCACGGATGACGGGACGGTTATGCCGCTGTATCACGGCAATGAGTATTGTTACCGCGTCGTAGCCTTATTTGCTAATGGATCGGAAAGTATTGTCTCCGAAAAGGCGTGCGCCCATATCGCCAACGATGCCCCTATTCTTATTAACACGGATGTGGTCAGTACCCATGAAACAAACGGAACCCTGCTTGTACGCTGGCTTTTCCCGCCAGAGCTGGACTCTATCGCCTTCCCGCCACCTTATCATTTTCAACTCTACAGAATTTCCGATTCGGGAATTGAAAATCAGATTTATACCGTCAATGCGCCCAGCAATCCGAATGATACGCTTTCGTATTTGGACCACGATTTAAACACATTGGATTCAGACTACACATATCGGGTTGCCATTCTCAATTCGGACACAATTATCGAAAAATCCGACCGTGCTACCTCTATCTTCCTCAACATAACTTCTTTGGACAAACGACTTTCCCTCAACTGGACCGATATACAACCCTGGAACAACGTCCAATTTGTCGTTTATCGTCTTGATGATGACCTCCATGTTTGGGATTCTATTGCCACAACGACCACAACTTCTTACGTGGACCGGAATCTCGAAAACGGCAAAACCTACTGTTATTACATTGAAGCAGAGGGATATTACTGGTTGCCCGACACCATTGGGGCGTTGTTCAACCGTTCGCAGCAGGAATGTGGAGAACCCTACGACAACGAACCGCCTGTGTTGCCCCATCTGGAAATCTCTACAGATTGTCAAGAAGTGGAATTCAGCTGGTGGTTCGATTCCGATACTACCGCCACCGATGCTGTCCACTACTATATTTACTATAAACCGACTCTGGCTGGGAATTTCACCTGCATTGATTCATTCGACCATGCACAGATCTGTTATCCAAACCCTTGCACCTACTCTATCAACGCCTCTGGATCGGACGTGCTGGTCGGCTGTTTCGCCATGCGCGTGGCCGACAGCAACTACAACATCTCTGCGCTGACGGATTCGGTCTGCATTGACGTTTTCGAGTGTCTGGACTACCAGCTTCCCAACGTCTTCACCCCAAATAATGACGGCTACAATGACCTGTTTACCCCATTTATGCCCTACGCCGGCATCACCAAGGTGGAGATGGAAATCTACAACCGTTGGGGCAAGCGCGTGTTCCGCACCACGGATCCCGACATTTTGTGGGACGGTTCCGACGAAACCACGCATCTCCCCTCCTCCGATGGGGTCTATTATTACGGTTGTAAGCTGTATGTCAATACATTAGCAGGTGAAATCTACTATTTGCTGAATGGATCAATTACGTTGGTCCGATAATAAAAAAAGGATGTCTTTTCGGAAGGCATCCTTTTAGGTAGAGACGTGGTGCACCGCGTCTCTATATGTGGTGCACCACGTCTCTACCGTTCGATATAATCGTCTCTATTTTTTGAACATTTTGCCCAGCAGACCGCCGAGGACTTTGCCGGCGTTGGAACCGCTGTTGGAATTGGAGGCACCGCCGAGCAGACCGCCCAAAATGTTACCAATGTTGCCGGAGCCAGCACCCTTGCCCAAAACAGAGAGCAAATTCGGGGCAATGGAGGCCAGAATATTGTTCACCTGATCGTTAGTGGTGTTGGTCTGTTTGCCCAGATTGGAGATCACAGAACCCAAATTACCACCGAAAATCTTTTCCAAAATCTTCTTGCCATCTTCAAGGTTGATGCTCAACCCTTGACCGGCGTGGTTGCCGAGAGCCTGGGTCAATGCGGCAGCTCCTGCAGCCGTACCAGCATTCTTCTGCATGGCACTCAAGAACTTAGGAATAGCGGCTTTGATCACGTCCATGATCTTGTTCGTGTCGATATTGAACTTTTTGGCAATTTCTCCAATGAGGTTATTGCCCGTGAGCTGGGAAATGATACTGTTTAAATCCATAATGCTTTAATTTTTGGTTTTGATTATCGAAGGCAAAAGTACATTTTATTCCGATACGTTATACACGGAAAATGGCTTTTGGCTTTTAGCTGTTGGCTTTGGGCAATTGGCTAAAGGCCAGCCAATAGCTAATAGCCAAAGTATAGGGCTTATTCTTGCTCTTCCACAATATCTTCGCCTTCTTCAATCTGACTGATAATCTCCTCAGCGTTGCGGATCACCGCGTTGTGCATCTTCAGTCCAATGAAGCCGCCGATGGCCAGACCGATGAGCAGTGCGACAATCATGATAACCGCCACCCGCCAGTCACTCAGTTGAATACAATACTCGATGGCAAACCAAACAAACCATACCGCAATCATTGCAATGCTGTATTTCAGCCATTTTTTGTAATTGTCGCGCAGCTGTTTCATCACTTTGGCAACGGTCAGCAGATCGCCACTCATCGTCTTGGCATTCACATCTTTATGGTACTTCCAGGTGAAAAAATCGCACACGAGCATCATCAGTATGGTGGCGCCAGTGAACCACCAGCTAAATCCTTCGCTTGGAAGGAAGGTCAACGCCCAAAAAATCACAAAGATAGAAGCGACTACGCTAATCCAAGCGTTGTTGTTGATGGTACGGGCCTTGTGCCGCATTGTGTCACGCAAAAGCTTTTCGGAGACGATGGTCTCTTTATCCAATTTGTCCTTCAGCAGTGCAATTTGTGCACGCATGGTTTCCAATTCGCTGTTGTTTATTTCGTTGTTTTCCATAATTAAAATTCTTGATTATCAGACATTTGCATTAACTGTTGTTTAATTCTAACCAACTTCACAGAAACATTTTTGGCGGAAATGCCGGCGATAGCCCCGATCTCCTCGTAGCTAAGGTTCTCCAACCAGAGCAGGACGAGGGCGCGATCCATGATGCCCAGCTTGTTGATGCGCGCATAGAGCTGGCGGATCTGTTTGGTATCCTCGTCGGTGTCGGTGTAGAGGTCGGCGGCCATCTCCAGGGGCACGCGTTCCCCTCGCCGCTTCTTCTTGCGGTCGTCGGAGATGCAGGTGTTGAGGGCGACGCGCCAGATCCAGGTGTCCACCTTCGACTCGCCTCTGAAACTGTCGAAGCCTTTCCAGAGGTTGATGAGGACTTCCTGGAACAGGTCGTTGACCTCGTCGGTGTCCTTGGAGAACATGTAGCAGACGGTATAGACGGTGCTTTTGTGCTCGCGGACCATTCGTTCAAAATCTGTTTCTTTCTTTGTCATCGGTTTTAGAATTAACACTGGTTAGACGCAAGATGGGGTGAAAAACTACAAAGAATGTTTTATGGCGCAAAAATAGCAAAAAAGGGGAATGGAATATTTTGTATTTTCGCACCTGTAAAATACTCCATTATGAAGCACCACCAACATACACATTTGGTCATATTCTTCGCCTCTGTGCTGCTATTGTTAGCGGCGCGGCCTGCGCAGGGACAGCAGCGGTTCACGGTGATTCGGGATACCATCCACATTAACGCAGCGGACTATTTCAGTCCCATCTCCACTGTATCCCTTGGATGGTTCACTAAATATCAGGGCTGGTACTTTTGTCTTTTTGAGGAAGAGGATATTTTCGAATCTTGGAAAGGGAATCGAATCCTGTTGGCGATTTCTGAGGACGGACATGAAGTCAGAAGAGTGGATTTTCCCTCCAAAGAATTCAGCGTTTACGGTGACTTTTTCGTCCGGGACGGGAAGTTGATTCTTAAACCCTATCATACAGAGATCGCCGGAAGAGGATTTATCTTTGACGATAAAAACTGGTCGTGGAAACCAACGAATTCCATTTCCGACATTATCTACGATGATGATCTATACACTGTTGCTTTCAAAGACTACGGAGAATGGGGTGACTACACTTGGTTCATCAAAAAGAAGAACAAAGCCCAGTACATCCGACCGGAATGTTTCTCCAGAATAATAAGAATTGACAGTGTCTATTATTTTGTGCATCGTAACCGAATCGACTCTGTTCTCGTATCTGACACGATGGGCTATCGGAGCAATGGCTTGTGGCATTATGATAATTCAACCATGTGGCTGTTTGAGCGCGACATGTTCCGAAACAACTCAGAAATGCTCTCAACCCTATCCACGGTCACGCCACAACCACCCATTTTTATATCCACAGGGAAAAAGGATACGGACATCATAAGTTTATATTTTGATATCATCACCTACGATACAATTATCAATCATGCATTTAGTGTCGGAAAGCAGTTGTTCCCCATTGTCACAACACCTCAAAAGACCTTTATTGCAAAGGTAAGAGATGGCCAGTTGCAGGAGGTGGTTGACTTTGGCCACAAATACAACTTCATTCAAAAACACGACTGCTACCGGGGTGTAAATGTCGCCAACAACCAAAGCCTTCTCGGTTTTAAGGAAAGCTACCATACCTCCGGCTTAATAGATGTTGAAGATTCGGTTATCAGAATCCTAAACATCACTCACAATCAGGATACGTTGCATGCTTTAGGCACAGACAACGTCGGAAAACTGTTAGAACATCTCTTAAACAACTTCAACAACTTGTCTATAAACAATTTAGATGGTATTGAACAGAAACTGGGCGGAACTGGCAACCACAAATTCGAAACTTTTGACAACGGTTATTTTCCTGATGAGTATAAAAATGCTAAAGAATATGTTGGAACGAAATACTACAAAGTGGTTGACGACACTCAGACACTCATCACCTCATATTGCATTCATCTGCCGGATTCGATGGTAAAAGGTGTTTTTTTGACGTGGGTTAAAACTAATTTTTTCGATTCAGGCTCCCGTTGGAGTGCTGATGCCGAAGGTGATGAGGCAAAATGCGCAGAGCTTTCCGACATCGTCACACGTCTCACCGGCAAAAAGCCCAAACAGGTGGAAAATCATCTGGAATGGGACTACAAAGGGTTTACAATCAGACTGTACCGTTATGCCCGAGTGGCAATCTATTGAGTTTGTTTTCCCGCTGAACTCGCAGACTTCCGCAGAAAATATTACGTGCAGATACGCGCGATACGCGGAGATAAAAAAATCGTATTTTCGCACCTGTAAAATTCACCGTTATGAATCACCATCGACATACGCATTTGCTCATATTCTTCGCCTCCGTACTGCTACTGCTGGCGGCGCGGCCTGTGCAGGGGCAACAGCGGTTCAGAATAGAAGTGGACACGTTGTACCTGATGGCGGGCGAGGAGATGAACCTGAATTTCGACGACTACTCCGTTCGATACAAACAGACTTTCCCGTTTTACGAGGATGACCGTTACACCGTATTATACGAGCGCGGATTTGGTTGCGGCGCAGGAGGAAGCGTCATTTTTGAAGAAAAAGTAACCAGTTGGTACCCAGTGACTAAGAACGGTTGGCTGCAATACGAACCCGTACACCGCAGGTATTTGTGCGACGGAGCACCCGGCAGGATTGTCCGCACCGATTCGGCCTATTATCTGGTGTATTCAGACCGCCGCGTCTGCAGTTTTGATATTGGCGAAAATCCTGGACAAATCGGATACCTGAACGAATTACCGACTGACGATTTGGATTTTCCTTGGGAGAAAAAAAAATGGTATTATCCTAACAAGATCGGCAACACTCTCAACAAACAAGAGTTTAAAGGTACCGTTGTGTTACACGGTTGTCATATTGGTCGCAAGTACCACTATCATAAACCTGACACCTGCATCGAGCAAGCATTCTGTGTTGATAATCGGGTTTACTGCATCGTGACTACACCTGAAACGACGAGCATTGAACGGATTGATAACGGCCGTTTCGAGCGGGTGGCGGATCTCGGACGGCGGTTCGACTTCACCAATGGTTTCTACCCTGAGTGGCAATTAGACGACCATCTTAGGGACTTGAACCGCAGTAACGACGGTTGCCGTCTGGTGTTCAGAGATGCCTTCCACAACGGCACCCTCACCGTGAAAGACTACACGGTGCATATTCAGTATGTAAGACTGAACGTGTTGCCGTAAAAAAAATACTTGCAGATACGCGCGATACGCGGAGATAAAGAACCTCTCAAAAATTATGCTACCAACATAATGCTATTAGCATAATCAGGGTAATTTCGTCCCTATGTAACGTACAACCAGATCTTTAAGCCGCTCCTCGGTCATCTCCGACAAGCCTGTTGTTGATATTTCCTCATGCTCTTTAGTCCCTTTGCGAACAACATATTTATATTCTTTCCCGTCAATGGTTGCCATCAGATGATAATTGCCTTTGTAGGCGGCCTCGATATGGGCTTCTTCAACCGTATGGCCCGATGGAAGAGTTCCGTTATAAGACCGTCTTGTCGCCCTCAACCCCCATGCGGCCAAATGCTCTGACAGGCAGCTTTCTATACGACCAGTCCACTCGTCACGAACCCCATTCTTCACTGCCAAAGTTCTGAAAGAGGCAATGGCGGATGCCACTTTTCGGATGATTGTTTGAGGGGCGCGGATGCCAGACTCATGAGCCAGGGAGAGGGCGTCCTCGTAACGAATGTCCCAAAGTTTTCCTCCTACCATCAGACAATGCTCTCGGTTGGGCAGATAACCGCCCGTATCAAAAATGAAGGTCATATCGTAAGCGGGTGAAAGACGCCAAAGACCTTGACGATTCATGACGAAGGTGAAATTCTTGTTGTGGTCGTCGGTGTTGTTGGCAAGAATATTGAACACCATACGCCGGAACACTTCCTGACAGTCCACTTCGGGAAGATGCAATTTCCGACAGACTGTCAGAAGTTTCTCGTAACTGTCCGCACCAGGGGCCATTGCCGCCAAGGTCTGCGTATGCAATTTTCCCGAATGGTCCCTGTCGAACCGTCGGGTGAGGAAATGTCGGGTGCCTTCCACCTCAAGCAAACGCGATTCCATCATATTGACACCTGCGGCCCGGGCCATCTCATAATAGGTCAGCTCCAACTCGGCTGACGAGCGCAGGGTATCGCCAAACTTCAAAAGAAAATGGTCGAATTCGGAATTCAACTCCGTCTGGCCCGAACGAATCTCACCTGTTTCCCGATTAATGGCTATAATGGCCTTGGGCTGGCGTCCCCCAGCCGATGTTCCAACCGCTATCAACGAATGCAACGTGAGGGTTTCATCCGGCATGATACTCAGCTTTTCACGCTCTGTAGCAATCTTTTCCGCCAAATTGGCTAAAGCTCTGATGTCAATTTTTTCCGCCATCGGACCTCTGTCCACCTCCGGCACAAACTCCAGAGCACCCATGCCCCTTCTCCCGATGAAGGCAAGCTTCTCCAATGCCGTCACATTTCTGTCCGAGAGACCGTTCTCCTTGCGCCATTGCTCAAAAAGTTGGTTTCCCCAAGCATCTGGCAAGGAATCGGCGATGAAAGAAGGTAACCGCTGATAGATTCGTTCCATTTCCCCAAAAATGGCACGGCTGCTCAAGGGGTTACGGATAGAGGCTGCCAACGGTGCAATATCCAGATTCCCGCGAAGAAATTCCGGATTGTATGTGAAATACGAAATCTGTCGGCTGTCGTGCCAGGCCAGCCTGCCAATTTCCTTACCCCAAAGGAAGACTTTAAGTATCTCTTTCATAACTTCTTGTGTCGCACACGCTGTGCTTTTTTGTTTTTGTCATTATACAAATAAGGGGACTCCGGTTGTTCCGGCATCAGCTCCTTCAAGTCGTTGATGCATCCTACCGCTTTCAGAAGTAAAAGAAACGTTCCCAACGAGACGTTCGTCGCCGTCCCGTTCTCAAAGCGATGAATTGTCAGCACTGACAATCCCGTCGTTTCCGCGACCTCCTTCTGAGTCAGGTCTGCTCTTAAACGATAATCCTTGAACCGGGCACCCAACATGCGAACCAGTTCAGGTGTTGAATATTCAGTATAATCGTCTGTCATATAACATTAAAGATATGTTAATTTAATATTGTTTTCATATACTAAGATAACATATATGAAAAGTTTACGCGGCAAAAATACTAAAAATAAATGAGATACGAGAAGATGAGTAAAAAATATTTTTCAACATTGTGCAACCATTTGGGATTTCTGTGTCATGTTAATGAGAAATGATTGCATTTGTCCTCCCGCAGAACGCGCAGACTTCCGCAGAAAAAAATCACATGCAAATACGTGCGATACGCGGAGATAAAAAAAGCGTATTTTCGCACCTGTAAAATTCACCGTTATGAATCACCACCGACATACGTATTTGATTATATTTATCGCCGCCGTGCTGCTATTGCTGGCAGCGTGGCCTGTGCGGGGACAACAGCGGTTTACGGTGATCGTGGACACGGTGTTGGTTAACGATTTGACACCGTATAACAAACTGTCCGAAGCCTCTTTGATAAATATCAAAAAGTACCGAGACTACTATTTTTGCGAATTGCATGAATCATTTAAGTTCGAATACAATTCCTGTAAGACTCTACTGGCGATTTCCGTAAAGGATGGCTCTTCTAAAATAGTTGAAAAGCCAGAAGATATAAACAATCTTTGGAATGATAACTTGTTCATTTGGAATGATACACTATATCTCGAGGTTTCGGACTACAATTATAACAAAAAAGGCTATTATTTCGATTATGACAAGTGGCAATGGCATTCTGTATCGCCTATTCCGAACTATTTTTATGAAGATGAGAACTATTATGTGTTTCAGCGACGTGGAAACCAGTTGCTTTTTGTCGATAAAAATACCACATGGTATCCCGAAACAAAAAACGGCTGGTTACAGATGGAACCGGTTAACCGCCCTTATATGAACCATTTTGGAGGAAGTCGGATTATTAGAACAAAAGACCATTATCTTTTCATCCGCAGAGCGAAAATCGACAGTCTGCCCATCAGTCGTCCGGGTGAACCCGGCTATACAAACACTTTAGGAAAAGTTTTTGAGGAATTCAGGTTCGGTCCAACTGACAAGTGGGCATTTGAGGGAGACCAGAGTGGTTGGATTTATCTTTGTTGCGGTGGTTGTTGTGGATTGGGAGGCGGAAGGTATCGGGAACCCGAATTAGACACTGTATTTCACAATGCCTTCTATGTCAATGACCAATTGTATTTTATTATCAGCGTTTCGGACAGAACTTTCATAGCTCAAAAGGAAAATGGAATATTTCGGGAAGTTCAACCTCTGTTTCAAAACATTAAAACATCAGAGCTATATGACAACGATTTAAATCGCGCTCCAAACAGTTGTCATCTGCATTTCTCAAAAAGCACCCGTGATTATGGGACTATTGATGTGGAAGACACGACCGTCTTTATTCGATGCTTCCTCGAGCATCAAGAGGAAGATTCGCTGCCCATAGTCGATGATAATGCTACAGCGCCAATTCTTGATTTCCTTCTAAACAATTTGCCCAATATCCCTTTGGCCAAATTGGACAGCTGCGAGCAGCAACTGTCGGAAGTAGGGTTAGGCCGTTTTATACCTCTGAATAACGGCTATTTCCCTCTTGCCTATCAGAACGATAAAAAGTATGCCAAGTATCCCTATTACAGAATTTTAGATGATGGATTAGCATGCCGGAGGGCGTATTGCGTACACAGACAGGATTCTGTCGTAAAAGCAGTCTTCATAGAATGGAGACGTTCCTATTATGGACCTCATGGATGGGACAAAAAGGATTGGAATGAGGAGATATCGGCAAAATGCGAGAAAGTCGCCGACATCATCACCCGTCTCACCGGCACGAAACCTCAGCAGGATTACCAAAATTGCAGGAAATGGACTTATAACGGACTGACAATCAAGCTGTATGATTACGGGTGCATGGTTATTTACTGATTGTTTTACCCGCAGAACTCGCAGAATTCTGTAGAAAAAAGATCTGCGCTGATCGGCGTAGTCTGCGGGAAAATATCAACAGCTCACAGCTCACTAATCACTAAAAATCGTACCTTTGCCCCCTGAAAATCCGAGACGCGGCATGCCACGTCTCTACAAGGGTAAAATTCCGATTATGCTGCAAACCGAACGCCACTTTTTCGCCCCCGGGCGCGTGAACCTCATCGGCGACCATACCGACTACAACGGCGGACTTGTATTCCCCGCCGCGCTCAATATGGGCACGTATCTCACTGTGAAACAACACGATGATGCGAATCTTTGCCGTTTCATTTCCGAAAACGATTCGGCGGAGTTTCTGATTCGCAAGGAGGAACTGTCGCAGAAGCGGAACAGCTGGGTGGATTACCCGCTCGGCGTGATCAAGGAGTTCACCGACAGGGGTTTCCCCGTGAGCGGTCTCCAGTTCCACTACCGCGGCGACCTGCCCATCGGGGCCGCGCTACGATGTTAGAACTCGTGCAGATGGCCCAGCACGCGGAAAACGACTTCGTGGGGATGAACTGCGGCATCATGGACCAATTTGCCTCGGGATTCGGGAAGAAGGATTGCGCCATTGCGTTGGATTGCAATACGTTGGAGTACGAGCACGTGCCGTTGGAGATGCGCGGACTGAAGTTCGTCATCGCCAACACCAACAAGAAACGCGGACTCGTGGATTCGGCCTATAACCAGCGGCGCAGTGAATGTCAGCAGGCGTTGGAGATTTTGCAACAGCATACGTCTGTGGAGAATCTCTGTCAACTAACAGTGTCACAGTTCGATGAATTGTCTTCGAACCTTTCTGGCGATGTACTTAAGCGGGCACGTCATGCGGTGCGCGAGAACGGGCATGTGCGGGAAGCGATTACCGCCCTCAAACGCGGTGACATGGTCCGTTTCGGGCAGCTGATGAACGCCTCGCACACTTCCCTGCGCGATGACTACGAGGTTACTTGTCCCGAATTGGACTTCCTGGTCGAACGGGCGCAGCAGTTCCCCGGCGTGCTCGGCAGCCGCATGACCGGCGCGGGCTTCGGCGGCTGCACCGTCACGCTGATTGCGGAAAACCAGGTGAATGCGTTTGTCGAAACCCTCGGCAAGGCATACGAAGAAAGATTCGGCCTGCGTGCTGATTTCTATGTGGCGGAAATCGGCGACGGAGCGAGGGATAGTTTATCTTTGCTGTCGAAACTCGTTAGAAAAAGTGCGACGCAATAGTAATTATTCGTTTGAAAAAATGTAACGATAGAGTGTTTTTTCGTTGGAAAAAGTGTATTTTTGCCGCGTGAAAAAACACCGCTACGTTATGTTAAAGAGAAGAATATCAGATACTTTGAAAGCGTGGAAAGAGACACCAAACCATAAGCCACTCGTCATCATGGGCATTCGGCAGTGTGGAAAGACCTTTATCGCTCAACATTTTGCTAATGAAAATTACAAAAAGGTTGTTTACATCAATTTCATCAAACAGCCCGAGTTTATTATGGCTTTTTTGGGCTCAAAGGCCGTAGATGATATTTTGCTCAACCTCTCCACACTGATTAAGGATGTCACGTTCACTCCAGGCGACACTTGTTTCATTTTTGATGAAATTCAAGAGTGTCCCGAAGCGCGAACTTCACTTAAGTTTTTCAAAGAAGATGGTCGTTTTGACGTGATAGCCACAGGTTCGTTGTTGGGAGTTCAGGGTTACGGCAACGATAAGAAGAAACAACACCGGAAACTGGTACTGAATCAAGATTTAGGAATCAACTCCGTGCCTGTCGGAAGTGAAGAAATCATTGAAATGTATCCGCTTGATTTCGAAGAGTTCCTTTGGGCAAACGGCATCAACGAGGAGATAATAGAGGCTCTCAAGAGATTTTATCGCGAAGAGATTCCCGTCCCCGCGGGCATTCACGTCGCAATGAGGAAACTCCTGAATCTATATGTGGCCATTGGAGGACTTCCTGAACCCATCAATGCTTTTCTCAACACGAACAACATGAACGAGGTCGGCAAGGCTTACAAATCCATTCTCAAAGAGTATCGTGACGATATGGTGAAATACGCTCCGGACAAAGACAAACCTCATATCCGTGAATGTTTCAATTCCATTCCAAAACAGCTGGCCAAGGAAAACAAGAAGTTCCAATATAGCAAGATAAAGCCTGGAGGGCGAAGTGAGAACTATTTGGGTTCGCTCCAGTGGCTGGAAGACGCTGGTATCATTTGTCGCTGTTACAATACCGACATCACGGGGTTGCCGATGGAAGGCAATGCAAAGGACAATGTGTTCAAAGTTTATTTGGCCGATATTGGGTTGCTCGTTGAGATGTTGGGACCAAGTACTCGTGCCGACATCCTTCAAGGGAATCTGGGCGGGTTCAAAGGGGCCATTTACGAGAATCTGATGGCCGACACCCTTCACAAAAAAGCCCAAAACCTCTATTACTTCCAGAAAGATTCAGGTTTGGAATTGGACTTTTTGGTGCGGATGAACGGCGAATGTGTCCCGCTTGAGGTCAAGGCCAAATCAGCCAAGTCGAAAAGTGCGAAAACCGTGTTGAGCCATCCCGAGAAATATCAAGTGAAGCACATCATCAAGTTCGGCGACTACAACATCGGACGGGACGGAACCCTGCTCACCCTGCCCAACTACATGCAGTTCCTGCTCGATCTCGAACCCGAAAAGGTGGTACTGGAGAAGATTGACACGGATGAGCTTACGAGATTGGCGAAAGAGGCTTTGGAAAAATAAAACCTAAAAAATCGTACCTTTGCACCCTGAAAATTCCCAATTTAAATACAAGACAATTATGATATTACTACTCATCCCTGCGGCAATTGTTGCCATCAGTGTGTTTATGCTTTTGGCTGTCAAAAAAAGGCAAATCGTCAAGAACACTCGCTTCCTTAAATACATAAATGTGTTAAATCTTATCGCTGCATGCTTATTTTATCTGTTCGTGTTCTTAATTCTCCCATTGTTTGGAGGCAGGGACGAGTTTGTAACAGCGTTTTTCATTTACGCCCTATTCGGCGTGACGGCGTTGATAAGTAGTATTGTTGTTCTTCTAATCAACAAATTCACGAAAAATGATGCATAAACGAGCCTTCCTGCTTCGAATCGTAATCACGCTTCTTTGCCTCATCGTCTTAACACCCGTGGTGAAGGGCGCGGGACCGAAAAAGCCACTCAAGTGTGTCGCGCCTGCTTACCTGAAACCAGGCGACAAGGTGGCGCTCATCTCGCCGTCGTACTACTGTTCGATGGAGACGGCTTTCCAAGCGGCAGACACCCTGCGCAGTTGGGGGTACGAGCCGGTCATCGGGCCGAATGTCGGCAAACAGTATCTTGAACACTATGCCGGAACCGTGGAAGAGCGGCTCGCCGACCTCCGCTGGGCACTCAACGACCCCGACATCAAGGCCATCCTCTGTCTGCGAGGCGGTTACGGTACCCTACAGTTGGTTGAAGGCCTCCCTTTGCAGGAAATGACTGCCGCCCCCAAGTGGATGATTGGCTACAGCGATATTACTACGTTGCTCAGTATGGAGGCCTGTGCCGGCGTGATGGGCATCCACGGGGTGATGGGCTGCAATATTGCCGCACGAGGTGGTACGGAACAATCCTGCGCCCTGGTGCACGATCTGCTTACGGGACAACTGCCTAAATATGAGCTGCCTGTCCATAAGCAGAACATCCTCGGTCGGGCCACGGGCACCCTCGTGGGCGGCAATCTCGCCACCTTCGCACCGCTGCTCTGTTCCCAAGTCAAGGAAATTGGGAACTCGGACATCATCCTTTTTGTGGAAGAAGTAGAAGAAACCCATCACAACATTGATCGTCTCTTTAACATGCTGAAAATAAGCGGTGTACTTGCACACTGTAAAGGCATCATCTTGGGCGATTTCACCGATTGCCCGAACGATGTCGGCTTTGAAAGTGTGGAAGCGATGCTGCGCCAATACATTGAACCGTATAACATCCCGTTGCTTTGCGGCTTCCCCGCCGGTCATGAAAAGGTGAACCTGCCCCTCGTGATGGGTGCGCCGGTCACCATGGACGTTCGTGCCGACGGATCCACGCTCACCTTCGATATCCCTGGCAAGCAGAAAACAGTGCACACTAAGGAGTTGCAGCTGCCCGAATCGACCCTTGAGCAGGATGCCAGCCAGTTTGTGAACATCACCGATGTGGTGCCGGATGCAATTCTGGAAATTCGCTACTTCGGTACGTATAACTTTGTGGGAGAGCGCATTGACGGTTACCTACAGCCCACAGCCCTGCTGACAAAACGCGCCGCCGACAGTCTGAAAGCGGTGAGCGACGACGTGATGCGCATGGGCTACCGACTGAAGATTTACGATGCTTACCGTCCACAGATGGCCGTTGACCATTTCGTGCGCTGGGCTGCCGATGTGCCCGACACGCTGATGCGGCGGTACTTCTACCCCGAAGTGGATAAGAGTCGGCTGTTCGAACTGGAGTACATCATGGCGAGAAGCGGCCACACCCGCGGTTCCACCGTCGATCTCACCCTCTTCGACATGAACACGGAGAAGGAACTCGACATGGGCGGCACCTTCGACTGGTTCGGTGAGGAGAGCCATCCCGACTTCGGTGGCAATCCCGAGACGGGCGTCTATAACGGAAAACCGTCGCCTGCCGGCCGCACCATCACCGCCGAACAGTTTCGCAACCGCATGATCCTGCGGGAGGCGATGTTGCGCCACGGTTTCAAGCCCCTCGACAGCGAATGGTGGCATTTCACGTTGAAGGATGAGCCGTATCCGGAGACCTATTTTGTGTTTCCGGTGAAAGAACTGTGATAATTTATCTCACGCACCTTGATTGTAGAGACGTTGCGCGCAACGTCTCTACGATTGCCCTTTGTCGTTCACCATTCGTTTCAGTTCCGCCAGCTCCTGTTTCAGTTGAGCAATTTCATCGTTATTCTCCCGTTTCACCGTGTGTTTGAGTTTGAACATGGCGAGGTTCAGCTCCACGGAAGTCTCGCTGCTTTGGATTGGTAGGTTGTCGGCCAACAGCTCCGCCGCCAGCTGTCCGCCACGCTGCATAAGCGATTGCTGGACCGCTTTGTCGTCCTCATATTGAGGAATCTCCGTAATCACCCGTGAGAGTTCGCGCAGTTTCGCATACGCTTCCACAATAGCGATGGTGGTTTCCACAGCTTTGGGACTTTTTAGAATGGTCGCTAACATATAGAGGCCTTTCTCAGTGAAAGCCTTAGGTAATTGTGGTGAAAAACGAAGATTTTGGAGGTGGTCGAAATTTTCGACCACCTCTGCTTTTTCTTTATTATCAAGCATTAGCACATATCCTTCGGGGAATTTTTCGGGATTGTTGCTTACAGCTTCATTAACACGTTTGGTCTGCACTCCATAGAGCTCAGCCACGTCAGAGTCTAGAATCACCTGTTGGTTTCTCAAGGTGATCATCTTGTCTTCAACATCCATAATGTTCGTTGAGCAAGTGGGTTTTTGGAAGAATATGGCGGGAATGGTGCAAAGTATGGGAGCATCCGCTTCCCAGCGGATGAAGGTCACCGTACCATCCCGCCCTTGCGTGTGCGGGGGTCCGTTTGATCGGCCAGTCAGCCTATGCCAGGGTTAAAGCATTCTCCGCACATGAGAACTGGCCTTCGCTCATCTCCTGTTGGATTTCCAAAACGGTATTTCGGGCTTCCTCGTCACCATTGTCCACCGCTTTAACAGCCCATTCCAAAGCTTTAGCAAGGTCTTTTTCAACACCAAAACCTTCTTTGTAACACATAGCAAGGTTGTTTTGAGCCATTGTGTATCCTTGTTCTGCGGCTTTGGTGTACCAAGCTACCGCTTCCCCATAATTTTTATTGACACCTCTTCCTTCGTTATAGCATAAGGCAAGTCTATACTGTGACGGGGCTTCGCCTTTTTCGGCGGCTTTGGTGTACCATTCAACCGCTTTCTTATAGTTCCTTCTAATTCCATTTCCTTTTTCGTAACAAAGAGCAAGATAGTATTGCGACCAAAGGTCTCCTTGCTCCGCTGCTTTAGTAAACCATTCAACGGCTTTCTTGGAATCCGTCTCATCACCTTCCCCGTCTAAATAATGTCGACCCAAATTATACTGTGCTCCTGCATATCCTTGTGTTGCGGCTTTAATAAACCATTCTATAGCCTTCTTTAAATCTCTTTCAACACCATAACCATTGTAGTAACAAGAGCCAATGTCATTCTGAGCCCTCAAATCTCCCTGCTCTGCGGCCTTATGATACCACTCTAAAGCCTTCACATAATCCTGTTCCACGCCGTCACCTCGGTAATAACAAGCGGCAAGGTTGAACTGTGCTCTCATTAACCCTTGTTCCGCCGCCTTTGTGTACCATTCCACTGCTTTTAAAAGGTTTTTCCTGACACCTTCGCCTCTCGCATAATACACGCCCAGGTTATTTTGCGCTTTTGCATCTCCTTTCTTGGCCAAAACCCTCAACTCTTCTATTGTCATTTCTGAATATGGCTTTTGCTTTGTGTCTTCCATAAATTTAGTTTTTAATATTCCATGAAATGCAGTTCAACGCGCCGCCTCTTCTGACGGCTTCCAAAGAGGGTATGCCGACCACTTCGCATCCGGGATTGGCTTTGTCGATTTGTTCCAGCGCCTGATTGTCTTCTTCTATACCTAATTGCGGAACAAGGATTAACTTGCCGACTTGCAGGTAATTGATGTAGCACCAACTGTATTTATCATGCTTTTCCACATTGAATTTCAACGGAATGATTTCAAACCGTTTTTCCAAACTCTCATAGAACAGATTGTAATACTTTGTTGAGAAATCATCATAGTTGGTCAGGAGAATTTTCCCGTCGCCGACATAATGGACAATGCCGTCACTATGTCCATATCTGTCACATTTTTCCCTCGGCAGAAAAAGAATGTCGCACTGGAAAGCATCGAGCAGCATCTTTTCTACCTCATTACGAGATTTATCTTGGTTTTCCTCAAATACCTTCTCCGTCATCACAACGGTATCGCCGCATTTCACCACGTTGCCGCCGTCCAAAATGAGGTCGATCCTGATGCTCTTGGGTAGAAGCTGCTGCAAATGGTTCGCTTCTGATTGGAACACATCATCGGGATTGGTTAGAACACTTTGGCCGTAGGTGTCTTTCAAATAATTGGGTGTGTATTTGTAGAACACGAAACGCTCTTCTTCAATCTGGATGGGCATGAAATCGCGGCACCAGATGTCCTTGGTCTCCGACAGGTAGGCATACGGAATCCCATGCTTTTCTAACGCCTCCGTGATGTGAGCGTTCAAGATTGGGCACTTCTCCGGCAGCAGGCCGGAGAAGTAAACGGTATTGGTGTGGTTATCGGTTATCATAATTCTCTATTATTCTTCAACAATATTTTTGATTTGAAACCTCCACGGCCTTAAATCTCGTTCATAGTACTTTTTGTTGGTCTTGATGTGTTTAGCTTTTGAATATTCTTTTTCTGAAATTAGTATTTCTTTTTTAACATTTGGTTTTTCATAAACCGCAACATTGATTCTTTCTAAAAGTTCTATTTCTCCTCCTGGTTTGCCCGTAGGAATCCATAAGATTTCAGTTCCTCCATTCAAAGTTATGCCTCCATAAAACATATCATCAAAAATATGAGTCGAATGAGGATCATATTTTACACTCACTGTTTTGGGATACATGCCGTTTTCAGTTTCCAAGACTCTATATGAACGAATCAGAAATGAAGCCCTATATCTTTTTTTCTCATTTTCGAATGTTACATCAACTCCCGATTGATGCAAATTAAAACTACCAAAGTTGTAATATGGGAAAGCATCATTGTTCAGTTTGAATAACCTTGATTTAGAAGGATGGGCATTTGTATGATACATGATGAAATCCTTAATATCACCATCTTCTTCGTGATAATACAATTCTATAGCACCCAAATCAATAATATATTTTCCATTAATAAGAAAATAGCCATTACAAAGAATCTTTTCAGCACAAGGCCGGAACCATTCTGCTATTGTTTCGTATTTCTCTTCAATACTTTTATCTCTCCACTTGTCTTCATTAACATCTCTTTTTCTGATTTTGTCAAATTCTTTCAAAATCTCAATAAGCTTTTCCATAATAACTCTTTTTTTTTGTTTATAAATAACTTTCAAAGTGCAAAAGTAAAGCGGAAAATTGGAACCACCAAACTTTTTTTGTTAATTCTTGTAAAGATTTTCGAAAAGTTATTTATTAAAACAATAAAACACAGATTATCAGGATAATACAAAATTGTTTACTTGTTGGTTTTCTCGGAATGTTGCGTGCAACCCTTAAAAATCTTACCTTTGCCGCCAAATTAAATCCCTCAAAAAATGAACCCCGCTTTTCATACGATTGACATCATCATTTTCGCCGCGTATCTGCTGATTATTGTCGGATTGGGCATCTGGATTTCACATAGGAAGAAGAACAAGGACAAGACCACAGAGGACTACTTTTTAGCGGGCAAGTCGCTGCCGTGGTGGACGATAGGTGCGTCGCTGATTGCCGCCAACATCTCGGCAGAGCAGTTCATCGGAATGTCTGGATCGGGGTTCGCAGGTGGCTTTGCGGTGGCCTCTTACGAGTTTATGGCCGCGCTCACGCTCATCATCGTGGCCAAGTTCTTCATGCCCGTGTTCGTGAAACAGGGCATCTACACTATCCCCGAATTTGTCGAAAAACGGTTCTCGCGGAACCTGAAGACCATCCTCGCCGTCTTCTGGCTGGGCCTCTTCATCTTCGTGAACCTCACTTCTGTGCTCTACCTCGGTGCCAAAGCCATTGACACCATCATCGGCATTGGCGACGGCTCGCTCATCATCCCCGCCATCATCGGACTGGGCCTGATCGCCGCCCTCTACTCCATCACCGGCGGCCTTTCCTCCGTGGCCTGGACCGACATTCTGCAGGTTATCCTGCTCGTGCTCGGCGGCCTCATCACCACGGTGGTCGCGCTGCAGGTCATCAGTCCCGACGGCACCATCATGCAGGGCATACAGCACCTCACCGATGCGGCGGGCGACCGTATGCACCTGATTCTGCCCAAAGACAACCCCGAATACCACAATCTGCCCGGCATCGCCATGCTCATCGGCGGACTGTGGGTGGCCAACCTCTACTACTGGGGCTTCAACCAGTACATCATCCAGCGGGCGTTTGCCGCCAAGTCGCTGCCCGAAGCGCAAAAAGGTCTGGCATTCGCGGCGTTCCTCAAGCTGCTCATCCCCTTTATTGTGGTTATCCCCGGTATCGTAGCGTATGTGATGTACTCCGAGGGCAGTTTCGGCGCGGTGGAGGCTCTCACCAAGGCCAACGGCGCCCTCAACAACGACAACGCCTACCCGTGGCTCATCAGCACCTTCATCCCGGTAGGACTTAAAGGGCTGGTAGTCGCTGCGTTAGCCGCCGCCATCATCTCCTCCTTAGCCTCTATGCTCAACTCCGCCTCCACAATCTACACCATGGACATCTACAAGCCCTATATCGCCCCGAAAGTGAAGGAGAAAACGGGCAAGGACGTGAGTCTGGTGCTGGTGGGACAGATTTCCGCCGGACTTTTCCTCATCATCGCCTGCTTGATTGCCCCGCTGCTCGGCAGTGTGGGACAGATATTCCAGTACATACAGGAATACACTGGTCTGGTGAGTCCGGGCATCCTCGCGCTGTTCCTGTTAGGACTGTTCTGGAAGAAGACCACCAACAAAGGTGCTATCACGGGTGTGGTTCTTTCCATCCCCATCGCACTGGCACTCAAATTCTTACCTATCGGAATGCCCTTTATCGACCAGATGTTCTACACCTGCCTGCTCACGATGGCCATTATCATCATGGTGAGCTTGTGCACGTGCGAGAATGAAGATGATGTGAAAGGTATTGCGCTGATTTCCAGCATGTTCAAAACCAAAACGGACTTTCACATCGCTGCGTATGCGATTTGCGTGCTGCTGGTGGTGATTTATGCAGTGTTCTGGTAAAAACAATTAGTTTCAAGTTTCAAGTTTCAGGTCGTGGGTCTTACTTGAAACCTGAAACTTGAAACTAGAAACTTCTCTGCTAGAGGGAGATAAATCGAAATTATTACTGTTCTCCGATCACCGACCCGATGGTCAGCGGGAAATACTTGTGCTCTAATTGGTGGATTTTCGTTTCCACGATTTCCAAGGTGTCGCCTTCTTCGATGTGGAAGGCGAATTGGTTGATAATCTTGCCTGTATCAACACCCTCATCCACGAAATGGATGGTGATACCGAAGACCTTCACCCCGTAGTTATAAGCATCGGCGATGCCGTGTGCACCCGGGAAGGAGGGCAGCAGGGCGGGGTGCAGGTTGATGATGCGCATGGGGTAGGCCTCCAACAGCGTCTTTCCGATGATGCGCATGTAGCCGGCCAGCACGATGTACTCGACCCCACGCTTGCGAAGTTCGTCCAAAATGGCCTGCTCGTAGGCGGCCTTTCCGGCATAATCCTTCGCACAAAAAGTGAACGCGTCAATGCCGGCGGCACTGGCGCGTTCTACTGCTTTGCTTGAAGGATTGTCGGATACCAGAAGTGCGATGTCGGCTTTCAGCGTCTGCTGTTTGACGGCCTCAATGATGGCCTGGAAGTTGGAGCCGAAACCGCTGGCGAAAACGGCAATCTTCTTCATGGATTACTTTTTGTTAGGACAACCGCCTTCTTTCTTGCAGCCGTGGCCTTCGCCTTTTTGGCAACCTTGTTTGTCGCCTTTGCAGCAACCTTTACCTTCGCCTTTCTTGCAGCCACCGCAGCAGCCTGCAGCGTCGAAAGCGGCTTTTCTCTCCTCAATCGTGAGCTTGTCCCAGTTGTTCATAGCAGCTTCGAAAGCGGCTTTCTTTTCTTCCTGGGCTTTTTTCATGGCCTGCATCTCATCGTATTTGGCCTTGCGTTGGTCGAGCAGCTCAGCCTTACGCTCTTCGGTGAGGTTCTCCCAGTTTTGCCAATCTTCGGCAGCCTTCTTACAGGCTTCCATCTCGGCTTTCTGCTCCTCGGTCATCTCCGGGCAGCAGGCTTCGGTTTGGGGTTCAGTACCTTCGGCCGTTTGTTCAGCGGGCTTGTTGTTGTTACAAGCGGTAAAAGTCAGACAGCAAGCAGCTGCCATTAAGATAAAAAGTTTCTTCATTTTTTTGATTTAATTTGATGAATATTCATTTTGAAAAACCGCCGCAAAAATAGTTTTTTTTCAATCCTAAGACTGTTTAAAATTCTTAAAAAAATGTATTTTTGCAGGCTTTAGAATATACTGTATGATGAAAAAAATACACCTTCTGCTTTTGTGTCTGGGAATGGTCGCCGCCGTCTCGGCGCAAAACCCCACCTGTTATCGTATCTACCTGAGTGACAAAGCAAACACTCCCTACTCCATTAGCAATCCGTCAGCTTATCTGTCACAACGTGCCATCGATAAGCGCACGCGATTCAACATTCCGATTACAGAACAGGATTTGCCCATCAACCCACAATATAATGGATGAACACCTTCACGGTCTATTGTCCTGACAGCACGGTTGTGCCACAAATTGAAAATCTGCCGTTTGTAGATTCAGTGTGGGCAGTGGGCAACTATATTTTGCACGATGCTTCCGTCGCTCAGTATCCTGACAATCCTGTTCCGATGGTTCATAACACACTCACATCATCCAAAGATTCAATTGATTACGGCTTTGGATGGGATCAGATTTCCCTGATTAACGGAGTTCCGTTGCACGAGGAGGGTTTTCGTGGCGAGGGTATGCTGATTGCCGTGCTTGACGGTGGATTCTTCGGTATTGAGACTATCTCATTCTACCAACAACTGGTCAACGAAGGGCGTTTCTTCGGTCAATATTCGTTGATGCCCGACTTCGTGGATACATTGCCGAGTGGCTGGTCGGAAGTACACGGCACGATTGTGACTTCCGCCATGGCTGCCAACACCAGCGGTGAGCTTGTGGGCACAGCGCCGGCCGCCTCGTATGCGCTTATCCATACCGAATGGGTGCTTTCTGAGGAACTTGTGGAAGAAGACTTTTGGGCAAACGGTGCGGAAATCGCCGACAGCATTGGCGCGGATGTCATCAACTCCTCACTCGGCTACCGCAAATTCCCGGATTTCCCGCAGAACGACATCACCTACGAAAACATGGACGGGCTGAACAGCATTGCCTCGCGTTGCGCCACCATCCTCGGACAGAAGGGCGTAATTGTCTGTGTGGCAGCGGGCAATGATGGTAACAACGAATACTACCACGTCAATCGTCCAGGCGATGCCTTCGACATCCTATGCGTGGGAGCCTGTGCAGCGGACAGCATCATCGCCGACTTCTCCTCTCGTGGTCCCTCCTACGACGGTCGCGTGAAGCCCGACATCACCTCAATGGGCGTACAGACGGCCTGCTATTATCCTGACGACATGCTCTCCTTCGCCAATGGCACCAGTCTGGCCACCCCCGTCGCCGCCGGTATGTGCGCCTGCCTCTGGCAAGCTCTGCCCGGCTACACCTCTTCCGAAATCATGCAGATGATCCGTGAGAGCGGCAATTTTTACGACAACCCCAACCCCGAATACGGCTACGGCATCCCTAACTTCTACCAAGTCTATGCGAACCACGTCGGCATCAACGACTACAAACCGCTGATCCTCAGCGTCTATCCGAACCCCGTCACCGACCAGCTGCACATCGTCAACCCCGACGGCAACATCCAGACCGTCACTATTTATAATGCCTCCGGCCAACTCGTCCTCCAAACCTCCGTTCCCCACTCTCCGATTCTCGAAATTCCCGTAACGAACTTACCCAATGGATTTTACATCGGAACCGCCACCCTCAACAATCACCAAACCGCCACGTTTAAATTTATAAAAAGAATCCCTTAAGCAGTCCCGAAGGGACAAAACGCGCGAAGTGCAAGTAACCCCACACAAGGCGAAGCCGCAGTGTGGGGACACCCTAACCCTTAAACCTTAAACCTTAAACCTTAACCCCCAAACCTTATATGAAAAAACTAACCCTAATCTGCTTCCTTCTTGGCCTGGCCGTCTCCCTTTTCGGCCAAAACCCAAGTCCGACCTGTTATCGGGTTTATCTGAGTGACAAAAACAACTCGCCGTACTCCATCAGCAATCCGTCAGCTTATCTGTCACAACGTGCCATCGATAAGCGCACGCGATTCAACATTCCGATTACAGAACAGGATTTGCCCATCAACCCACAATATCCCACAATATAAGCAGCAGATCCTTGCGCTGCACCCACAAATGCAGCCATTGGCCGTCTCCAAATGGATGAACACGTTTACGGTTTATTGTCCAGACAGCACGATTGTTCTGCAAATTGAGAACCTACCGTTTGTGGACTCCATTCTACCTGTAGCCGCGTACCAATTACACGAAATACCTATAGTCCAAGCTGTTCCGGACAATCAGACTCCAATTGTTCACAATACAACTACTCCCAGCAAAGACACACTAGACTATGGATACGGTTTTAATCAAATTGCTCTGCATAACGGCCATCTATTACACGCGGAAGGTTTTCGTGGCGAAGGTATGCTAATTGCTGCGATTGATGGCGGATTTAGCGGAATTGAGCCATATCCTTTTTTTCAAGAACTTGTAAATAGTGGACGCTATTTGGGTAAGTATATATTGTTACCTAATCTTGTGGATACATTATCCACTGGCGGTATTGAAATAAGTCACGGTACAGGTGTAGTCACTGCAATGGCCTCAAACTCTCCTGGAAAAGTTATCGGTACCGCCCCGAACGCTTCTTACGTTTTCATCGTATCAGAATTTGGGGGCACAGAACAGCTCATCGAAGAGGATTTTTGGGCCAATGGGGCGGAAATCGCTGACAGTATCGGTGCAGATGTCCTCAACTCCTCATTAGGTTATTATAATTTCCGAGATTTTCCTCAAGCTAATTTCACTTATGCAGAGCTTGACGGACAGCATAGTGTTGCCTCTCGCTGCGCTACCATTTTAGGAGAAAAAGGTGTTGTTGTTTGTGTTTCAGCTGGAAATTGGGGCAATGACTTTTATTACATAGGACATCCTGCCGATGCATTCGACATTCTTAGCGTAGGTGCTATCACACCCGATAGCCTTTATTTAAGCTTTTCTTCGCACGGTCCAACTTCTGACGGCCGCGTAAAACCTGATGTCGTGGCCCAAGGGGAAAATGTATTTTTGTATGGTCCTGCACCTCCCGACTATCCTTCTGATTATTTCATTTACACAAGTGCGGGGACGAGTCTGTCATGCCCTATCATTGCCGGTCTCAGTGCCTGCCTCTGGCAAGCCATGCCCGAATATTCCTCTACGGAAATCATGCAGATTATCCGCGAGAGCGGCCACCTCTACGACAACCCTAACCCCGAATTCGGCTACGGTATCCCCGACTTCTACAAAGCCTACACTTCCCATGTCGGCATAAACGACTACAAACCGCTGCAGCTCAGCGTCTATCCGAACCCCGTCACTGACAAGCTCTATCTCACCAACCTCGACGGCGAGCTCCAAACCATCAGCATCTACAACGCCGCCGGCCAACTCATCCTGCAACACCCCGTCAACGGCAACGCTCTCATAGAAATCAACGTAACATCCTTGCCGAAAGGGTTTTACGTCGGAACCGCCACCCTCAATAATCACCAAATCGCCAATTTCAAATTTGTAAAATAACCCCCTTAAACCCTAAACTATAAACCCTAAACCAAATATGAACGCCTTAACAAAAACCAATTACCAATTCCCGAATCAAAAATCGGTGTATCACGGAAAAGTCCGTGACGTCTATTTCTTAGACGATGTGTTAGTGATGGTCGCCAGCGACCGCATCAGCGCCTTTGATGTCATTCTGCCGAAGGGCATCCCCTACAAAGGTCAGATCCTCAACCAGATAGCTTCCAAATTCTTGGATGCCACCAGCGACATCTGTCCGAACTGGAAGATGGCCACCCCCGACCCGATGGTCACGGTGGGCCGCGTCTGCAAGGGCTTCCCGGTGGAGATGATCGTGCGCGGCTACCTCTGCGGCAGCGCATGGCGCTTCTACAAGAACGGCGGCCGCAACCTCTGCGGCAACATCCTGCCTGATGGGATGAAGGAGAACCAGAAGTTTCCCGTGCCGCTCATCACCCCGACCACCAAGGCCGAGCAGGGCGAGCACGATGCCGACATCTCCAAGGAGGAAATCCTCGCCAAGGGCCTCGTCTCCCCCGAAGACTACGCCGTTTTGGAGGATTACACGATGAAGCTCTTCCTCCGCGGCACCGAAATCGCGGCCAAGAAGGGATTGATCCTCGTGGATACCAAATACGAATTCGGCAAGGCGGACGACAAGATCTACCTCATCGATGAAATCCACACCCCCGACTCTTCCCGCTACTTCTACGCCCAAGGCTACGAGGAGCAGTTCGCCAAAGGCCTGCCGCAGAAGCAGTTGTCGAAGGAATTCGTGCGCGAGTGGCTGATGGCCAACGGTTTCCAAGGCCAGGAAGGCCAGCAGGTCCCCAAAATGACCGAAGAGGTCGTCAACGGCATCACCCAACGCTACATCGAACTCTACGAGAACATCACCGGCGAGAAGTTCGTCCCCGCCCCCGCAGAGAACGTGGAGCAGAGGATTTATGACAATGTAACGAAGTGGCTGGCCGACAGGCGATGAAGCGATGAGACGATGAAACGATGAAGAGGCGATGAAGGAACGATGAAAAGATGATGAGAGAATAAGATGATTAAAAGTACGTACTTACGATTAACTGCTAACTACTAACTGCTAACTCTTTCCTCGCTTCAATAACCCATAACCTATAACCCATAACCATTCAATAATGAAGTACCTGATCATAGGCGGTGTGGCAGGCGGAGCATCGGCGGCCGCACGACTGCGAAGACTCAGTGAAGATGCTGAAATCATCATGTTCGAGAAGGGCGAACACATCTCGTATGCCAACTGCGGCATGCCCTACTACATCGGCAACACCATCGAGGAGCGCAAGCGGCTCTTCGTGCAAACACCCGTCTCCTTCGGCAATCGTTACGACGTGGATGTCAGGACGTTGCAGGAGGTGACCGCCATCGACCGCGAGGCGCACACTGTGGAGGTCAAGAATCTGCGCAACGGCAAGACCTACAGCGAGGAATACGACATCCTGCTGCTGTCGCCCGGTGCGGAACCCGTAATCCCCGAATTGCCCGGTATTCACAGCGAGAAGATCTTCACCCTGCGCAGCGTCAGCGATTGCGACAAAATCAAGATGCAAGCCGTTGAATCCCTGCACGATAACGCCAAAGCGGTGATTATCGGCGGCGGCTTCATCGGGTTGGAGATGGCTGAAAACCTACACAAGATTGGCTACCAAATTACCGTGGTGGAGAAAGCCGACCACATCCTCACTCCCGTGGATGAACCAATTGCCGCTGTCGCGCAGAAACACCTGAAAGACAAAGGTGTGCAGTTGATTACGGGCAACGGCATCTCCGGATTTGAGGAAAACGGCGACCAACTGACTGTCTGTTTGGAAGATGGACAGAAGTTATACTGCGACCTCGCGGTGCTGAGCATCGGTGTGCGTCCGAACACGACGCTGGCGGAAGCTGCCGGACTGGAAATCGGCAGAGGCATCAAGGTCAACGAATACCTGCAGACCTCCGACGAGCGCATTTTCGCCGTGGGCGACGCCATCGAATTCCCGCATCCTGTGACGGGCATCCCATACTGCAACTTCCTCGCAGGTCCCGCGAATGCGCAGGCCCGTATCGCCGCCATGAACATGGTATATCCCGAAAGCGTGGTCTATCAAGGTTCTGTGGGCACTGCCATCGCGAAGATTTTCGATTTGGCTGTAGCTTCTACGGGATTGAACGAAGCGGCTTTACAACAGGCTGGTCTCGCTTACGAGACCGTCATCGTGCATCCCGCCGCACACGCTACCTACTACCCAGGCAACACCCCGATGTCGCTGAAGCTGAACTTCTCCATGGAGGACGGCATGATTTACGGCGCACAAGCTATCGGGATGCAAAATATTGACAAACAGATTGATACCATCTCCCTGCTGCTCAAGCACCACGGCACCATCTTCGACCTCGTGAACAGCGAGCACACTTACGCGCCGCCGTTTGGATCGGCCAAGAGTCCCGTGATGTTCGCGGGCATGGTGGCCGAGAACATTTTTGCCCACCTGATGAACCCGATTCACGCGAAACAGTTGGACGAGATGATTGACAACAAGGAGGACTTCTTCCTATTGGATGTCCGCGAAATACCTGAGTACAAGAGCGGTACCATCGAAGGAGCCACCCGCTACTCCGTGGATGAGCTCCGTGAATTCCTCGAAGAGATTCCCGAAGGGAAGAAGATCGTTGTCTTCTGTGAGGTCGGTTTGCGCGGCTACGTTGCCGCACGTATCCTCATGCAAAACGGCTTCGACGAGGTCTATAACCTCATCGGCGGCATGCGCACGTACCGATTGATTGGTCGGCACCTGACCGTTTAACGATTACACCATTTAATACCTTTAAAAACACGTAGAGACGCGCCATGGCACGTCTCTACATTTTTTATATACGTCAGACGGATTATTTCCGCACATCCATCTCTTTCAACAGATAGCCGGCACCGCCGAACTTGTCGATGACAAAGAGGACATAGCGAACGTCCACGTTGATACAACGTTGGAGCTCGGTGTTGAACACGATATCGCTGCTCAAAGCCTCCCAGTTGCCGTCGAAAGCCAGACCGATGAGCTCGCCGTTGGCGTTCATGATCGGGCTGCCGGAGTTACCACCGGTGATGTCGTTGTTGGAGAGGAAGCAGACGTGCATAGAGCCGTCCTTATCCAGATATTGACCGAAATCTTTCTTCAGGATGAGGTCTTTCAGCTTGGCAGGAACGTCGAACTCGAAATCGCCGGGAACCTCTTTTTCGAGAATACCCTTGGTGGTGGTGTAGTAGTTATAGTGCACACCATCAGCAGGATAGTAGTCACAAATAGTACCGAAAGTGGTACGCATGGTGCTGTTGGCATCCGGATACATCGGCGTGGCAGCATTCATTTCCTTCAAAGCGGCAATGTAAGTGCGGCGCGGCACTTCCAACTTTTCGTCCACATCCATAGCCGCGGAAGCAGTTACGATATATTGGAACAGAGCTTGGAAATACTGGTAAGAAGGATCGCTCTCAAGCACCTTGTTGGAAGGCTTCTTTACGAACTTCTCGAAATTTTCCTTGCTGATAAAAATGGAATTGAGCATAGCCTTCTCGAAAGCGTCATAGTTGCCTTTGTAGTTCTTGGTGAAGAACGTGAGGTCGGGACGGTTGGCTTCGGAATGGCTTTCCCAAGTCTTAAGGCAGGCCACCACGATCTTAGCCTCGGTAGCAGGATCGGTGTCATTATTATATTTGTCGAAAGATTTCAGCAATTTCTCAACCTTGGAATCATCGAATTTCTTCTGACCCTTGTCGAGTTTCAGCTGGCCTTGCAGACGCAGGGTAGCGAGCAGCGTGGGAGAAGCAGAGAACTGCAGGTTGCCGTTCAATGCGGCTTTATACTTGGCACCATCTACTTCCTTGCAGATCTTTTCGATTTCAGCAAGACAGTTGCCATATTTTTCCTTGCGGGTCTTGTCGGCGTTGATCCATTTGGTCAGTTCGGCCTCTTGTTTGGCTTTGGATTCCACCACTTTGAGGGCTTTCAAGCTCTCCACCTCACCGTGTTGGTTTTTCCAGTAGTTGGCCAGACCGGCGTGCTTGTCAGCATATTGCAGATTCACCTTGTTGTCGGCTTCCATTGCATCGTGCATCACGGGCAGGATGACATCCAAAGGCTCATAGATAGCGGGAGCATTGATATCAATCTCGTTCTGCACCTCGTAAGAAGTCATGAAGCGGTTGGTGGTGCCGGGATAACCCCAAATCATGGTGTAATCACCAGGTTGATAACCCTTTAAGCTAATGGGCAGATAGTGCTTCGGGTGCATCGGGACATTGTCCTTGGAGTACTTGGCAGGGGAACCGTCGGGAGCGGTGTAGATGCGGAAGACGGTGAAGTCGCCGGTGTGACGGGGCCACATCCAGTTGTCGGTGTCGCCGCCAAACTTACCAATGGCACTCGGGGGAGCCACCACGAGACGCACGTCCTCGTACATGGTGTACACGAACATATAGTACTCGTTGCCTTCGTAGAAGGGTTTCACCACGACTTTGTAACGGCCGTCAGCGGAATTCTCTTTTCTCAGTTTCTTGATAGCCTCTTCCACGTATTTTGCGCGGTCGCTTTCCGTGGTGTTGTTATCCACCTTTGCCAACACGATGCTCGTCACATCTTCCATTCTTTCAAGGAAATGCACGTGGAAATTCACGGGCAGCTCCTCTTCCTTGCTCATGGCGAAAAAGCCGTTGTTGAGATAGTCGTGCTCCACGGAGGAGAGTTCGACCACGGAAGAGTAACCGCAGTGGTGGTTGGTGAACATCAGACCGTCTTTGGAGACCATCTCACCGGTGCAGAAGCCATCGCCAAGTTGCACGATAGCATCTTTCAGGGAAGAATGGTTGATGTCATACAATTGCTCAGCGGTCAATTTCAGACCCATTTTCTGCATGGTGGCATAGTTGTAGTTCTTGATGAACATCGGCAGCCACATGCCTTCATCGGGCGGATTCACAGCAAAAACGGGAGCCATGATTGCCAAAACTGCCAGTAACAGCAGTTGTTTTTTCAAAAATGATAAAAATTTCATAGTACTTTTAATTAATTATTGTTTGTTTGAATTATTATCTACAGTAGAAGTTTGTTTGTCCTGTAGAGACGTTTCCTGTAGAGACGTTTCATGAAACGTCTCTACATTTTCAACGATAGACGCATCCACCTCCTCATTTGCTACACTTTTCTCCTGTTTATCTTCCAAATCGCTGAAAATCCGTTTGTTAAAGATGATAGCCATGAAGATGCCGACGGTGATGCAGGCATCGGCGAAGTTGAAGATGGCGGGGAAGAAATAGGTGCCGCCCCACAACGGGAATTTTTCCGGAATGAGGAAGAGCTTGAGGTAGAACATATCCACCACCTTGCCGAAGAAGAACGGCGCATAGCCGTGTCCTGGCGACCATTGTGCAACTTCCAGAAAACTGCTTTCCGTGAAGAAAAGTCCGTAGAACATGCTGTCGATGATGTTGCCGAAAGCGCCGGCAATCACCAGACAAAAAATGGTCAGCACCACACCGTCCATCTTGTCGCGCTTCAGTCGGTTGATGAAATACCACACCAACAAACCCACCAACGCCACGCGCACCAGCGACAGCACCAACTTTCCAATCTGTTGCCCAAAACTGATTCCGAAGGCCATGCCCTCGTTCTCCACAAAATGCAGATTAAACCATTGTCCGATTAACGGAACTGTCTGACCTAAAGCCAAATGCGTTTTCACCCAAAACTTAATGATCTGATCAGTCACAATCAGAATCAACACCACTATGATGGCCAACCAAGCGTATTTTTTTTTCAAAATGACAATATTTTTATGAGAACGCAGTTCTTTATAACAAGCGGCAAAGATATAAAAATAATGGAAAAACGCCTACGTTATGAAATATTTTATATTTTTGCGATTCGATTTATTAAACAAACCCATTATGAAAAAATTGAAGATTTTTCTGCCCATCCTGATAGCCATCGCAGGTATCATTCTCTTCGCACAATGCAAGAAAGACCACTCCTGCAACATGAAAGTCACCTGCTACTACTCCTCCAATGGCATGGATGCAGATTCCGTGGTGCCGTACGCACTCATCTCCTTTGACACCCTGAAATACAACGCAGGACTTGCCGTGGATCCCGCCATTTCAAGCGTGCAGAATGTCCCGACCAACGCCCAAGGCGTCTTCACATATACCCTCAGATATCCGGCTCTGCTGATCGTCAACGCCGTGAAATTCGACACCCTTCGTGACGATTTTGGCAACGTGCTCGAAGCGCACAAATATACCGGAACCACCCAAGTGCAACTCTATGAGGGTGAGACGACTGAAAAGACCATCTTGATGGTAGAGACTAACTAAAAACGTTGTTTTGAACAGGAAATACCACAGTTATCTATTCCTGATCGTAGCGTCCCTGATTCTCGCCGCCACTGTTCTGCTGCGCGGTCACGATTTTGTCTTGCCCAAACTTCACCTCCCCAAACACGAGAAAAAAAACATCGTCCACAGCGACACCATTTCCGTCTGCCTGTTCTACCATGCAGCCGATTACTTTGTGTATCAAGGTTCTGTCATCGGTTTCCAATACGACATCTTCAAGCAGATGGAGAAGGATTTCCAACGACCCGTGAACATCACCATCGAGGCGGACCCCGAAAAGATGTTCACTACCGCACTGTCTAATGAGTACGACATTGTCTGTTTCGACTTTGACAAATCCAACTACATCCCCTTTTACATTGAAGTGTCAGAGCCCATCGCCTACACCTATCCCGTGCTGATTATGCGCAAAAAGGATGCCTCTTACGATTCCGTCCCCCATATCGTCAACACGGCGGCAAAATACTACAACAATTTGGATTTCAGCAATTTGGAAGATCCTGATTCGTGGATTATCCAACACAATCCTGACTTGGTGATTGAAGATCTGATGGATATGCTGGTCGATAAAACCATCGACTATGCGGTCTGCAACTACAATGAGGCTATCACGCTAATGCCTTTCTACACGCAGCTGACCATCGGGGCGCGCGTGGGGGAAAACTTCCCGCGTATCTGGATTCTCAACACACGTAACAAGCAGCTGAATAGCGATATAAACCGTTGGTTGTCAGATTATAAGGAGACAAATAAATATCAGGCGCTGTGCGAGAAATATCTCTCGCCGCACTCATACGTCATTTCGCGCTCTTTCGGGAAGAGCAAGAACAGCACGTCGCACTATGACGTGGTGATGAAGAAGGCCGCTGCCAAATACGGCTTCGACTGGCGGCTCATCTCCTCCATTATCTATCAGGAATCCAGATTCACACCCGACTTGGTCGGTTTTGGCGGCAGCTACGGCATTATGCAGATGATGCCCGTGACCTGCGAACGCTACGGCATCACCGACTCTTCTTCTGTGGAAGACCAGATCTGGGCGGGTGCCAAATACATTGCTTTTTTGTGCAACATCTTCAGGGACAAGGTGGATTCGGCCGATTTGTACTATTTTGTCGCAGCGGCCTACAACTCCGGTCCCGGCCATATTTTGGACGCCATCGCCTTGTGCGAAAAATATGGCGGCGACCCAACCAAATGGTCGGATGTTTCAACCTATTTGATTAAAAAGTCACACAAGGAATACTATCGAGACGAAGTGGTGAAATGCGGCTACTACCCCGGCAAGCACACCGTCAACTATGTGGACCAAGTGATAACCAGATACAACGGATTTACATTAACAAAGGAAGAATGAGAATATTAGTAATCGGACGCGGTGGCCGAGAGCACGCCATCGCTTGGAAAATGGCCCAATCGGCGCTGAAGCCGGAACTTTTTATTGCCCCCGGCAATGTCGGGATGAAAGCTGTCACAGCACAGACCGGCGCACCAGTCACGTTGGTCAACCTTGACGAGAACGCCACCGAGACGCTGCGCGATTTCGCATTGCAAAACCACATCGACTTGACAGTAGTAGGTCCCGAGGCCGCACTCGCCAACGACATCGCCACAGTGTTCGCCAAAGCCGGACTGCGTATCTTCGCCCCAACCGCTGCCGCTGCCCGCATCGAGACGAGCAAGGAATTCGCCAAGGACCTGATGCACAAATACCAGATCCCCACGGCGGCTTACCGCACCTTTGAAGACTATGCCGCCGCCAAGCAATACTTGGACCAACAGGGAGCCCCCATCGTCATCAAGTACGACGGACTGGCTGCCGGTAAGGGCGTGGTGGTCGCCATGACCGCTGAAGAGGCCGACAACGCGTTGAAAGACATGCTGTTGGACAACCACTTCGGCAAAGGCAAGGTCGTAATGGAGGAATTCCTGCAAGGACCTGAGTTCTCGCTTCTTACGTTGGTGAACGGCGAACAAGTGGTGCCGCTCGTCATCGCGCAGGACCACAAACGCGCCTACGACGGCGACAAAGGTCCGAACACCGGCGGTATGGGTGCCTACTCGCCCGTGCCGGTCATCCCGAAAGAGCAAATTGAATGGGCGGTGGAGAACATCATGAAGCCGACCGCAAAAGCCTTGATAGCAGAAGGTTGCCCGTTCTGCGGCGTACTCTATGGCGGACTGATGCTGACCAAAGACGGTCCGAAAGTCATTGAGTTCAACGCCCGTTTCGGCGATCCTGAAACCGAAGTGGTGCTGCCCAAGCTGAAAAGCGACCTCACCCAGATGATGCTGGATATTCTTGATAACAAAGACGTTAAACCCGAATTTCACGATGACGCTTTCTTGGGCGTGGTAATGGCGGCCAAAGGTTATCCCGGCAGCTACACCAAAAACATCCCCCTTCGCAACCCCGACGAACTGCGCCAACAGGTGTTCTGCATGGGCGTGAAGGAGGAGAATGGCCAGCTACTCTCCAACGGCGGCCGCGTGCTCATCGTCTTGGGACAAGGAAAAACGCTTAAAGAAGCACAACAAAATGCTTATCAGGGTGTTAAAGAGATGGAACATCCCGAACTTTTCCATCGTTCCGACATCGGCTGGCAGGCGATATAAACCTGCTTTGCTATAACCATAAAAAAATGAGGAACCCGAAAGAGTTCCTCATTTTTTATATCCGTACGAAAAATCCTACTCTTTGGTCAGAATTTCCTCCAACATTTGGCGAAGTGTGGAAGAGGTAAGGTCACGGGTCATCTTGTTGTTATAGCAGATGGAGATATTGCCTGTCTGCTCGGAGACGACCACGGCGATGGCATCGGTGAATTCTGTGGCTCCCAGTGCCGAACGGTGACGCAGACCCACCTCTTGCGGCAGGTCGTGGTTCTTCGACACAGGCAGGATGCATCTTGCCGCCGCAATCCGGTGATCTTTGATGATGACCGCGCCATCGTGTAACGGACTGTTTTTGAAGAAGATATTCTCCAACAGTTCAGCCGATGGCTTGGCATCTATCTCCTCGCCGGTGTTCAGGAACTCGTCCAACGGGGTTTTGCGAGCGAAGATGATCAAAGCACCGGTGAGGTTGGCCGACATGTGCCGACACGCACTCTTCACCGCCTCAATCTCTTCCGTGTAAGCCGAAGTTTGGGATTGTTTGGCGAAGCGGTCGCTGAAGAAGCGCATCAGACGACCATCGCCAAGGTAGAGCAAGAACTTCCGTATTTCAGGCTGGAACAGGATGATGACGACGAGCACGCCCACGTTGATGAGCTCGCCCATCAAATCAGAAAGCATGGTGAAATGGAAAAAGGCAACCACTTTCCAAATCACATAGATGAAGGCCAGCATCCAGAATATCTTCACGGCAGCCGTGCCCTTCGTCAGCTTGTAAAGCTCGAAGAGCAGGATCGCCACAATCAGGATGTCGAGGACATCAACGATGCGGAAATTAATAAAGTCGAAAATAGCAGCCAACTCCGTCATACTTTCCGAAATTATGCCATCAATGCAGCCAATGCGATAGAGTACATTTTCGTTTTAGCGCTGTCGCCGCGGGAAGAGAGCACGCAAGGCACCTTGGCACCCTTCAGCAGTGCGCCCAGTTCGGCGTGGCTGAATTTGGTACAGCATTTGTAGAAAACGTTGCCCGTCTCGATGTTCGGGAAGAGCAGACAGTCAGCATCGCCGGCCACTTCGCTCTTGAACTTCTTGATTTCCACCGTCTCTTTGTCGATGGCGAGGTCCAAAGAGATAGGACCTTCAACGGCAACATTGCCCAGTTGACCGCGGTTGCCCATAGCAGCGAGCAGGGCGGCGTCCACGCAAGCCTGCATACCCACGGACATCTGCTCCGTAGCAGCTATGCATGCCACTTTCGGTCTTTCGATGCCGAGAGCCTTGGCCGTTTCGACCAAATATTTGAGGATAGCCTGTTTCTCCTTGAACTCGGGAGCGGGAATCACGGCCACATCGCCCACGATGAGCAGCTTGTGGTATGCGGGGTTCTCGATGACGGTGACGTGCGAAAGGGTGGCCTTCGGCGGGCAGAGACCTTTCTCCTTGTTCAGGATGGCGCGCATGTATTTGTCGGTGGGCAGCAGACCTTTCATCAGGATCTGGCCTTCGCCGGCGTTGATGAGCTCGCAGCTCTTCGTGGCAGCCTTCGTATCCACATATTCGGGAACGATGGTGAACTTGGACATGTCGAAGTTGTGCTCCTTGCACACTTTCTCGATTTCCTCGGGATTACCCACGAGAGTGGCATCGATCACGCCTAATTCCACAGCGGCGTAAACGGCCTCAATGGTGTGCGCATCATTGGCGTTGGCAGCGATCAGTCTTTTTTTCGGTTTTGATTTAACTAACTCTACTAATTGGTCTAATTTCGTGATAGCCATAATGTTACAATTTTATTGTTAGAAAGCGCAAAGATATAATTTTTTCGTTTACACGGTGACACGGTTTCACACGACAATGGGGGGATTTTGCCAACCCCGTTCACGCGCACACCGGCTCCGGCAGCAGCATCGCGCAGCGGTTGATGATGTCGTTGGCGCGCTCGAATCCGGCATCGCAGACTTTTCGATACTGATGCCATACTCTTGCCATACTCTTAAGTATGGCATCCCCTTGCCATATCCTTGCCATATCCTTGCCAACCCCTTGCCAACTAAGCTTCTAAACCTGAAACTTGAAACTTGAAACTTGAAACTGGTTAGTTTTGGGTGACGTTGGCACCAGGTTCGATGGTCACCGTACCGCAGGTGCCACCAGATCCTGCTCCGATGCTGTTAGGAGCTTCTTGGCCCTTCGTGGCCGTCACGCTGGTCACGGTTGAGGTAATCGTGATACTGCCGCACTGGGTGTTGATATCGATTGGGCCGCCGCCGCCGATGCCAGCAGCGTCTTCACCACCCTCAGCTATGATAGTGCCACCACTGATGTTGATGTCACCGCAGTTTGCCCCACGACCGCCACCGACACCAGCAGCACCTACACCTCCCTTGGCTTTGATGTTTCCGCCGGTGATCTCGATATCACCGCAAGTTGAAACATAAGCGCCACCGATGCCAGCTGCATATAGACCGCCAGTAGCCACAATATTGCCGCCCTGAATGACGATGTTGCCACAGGATTTATGGTTAAGTCCTGCTCCGATGCCAGCCGCGAAGCCGTTGCTGCCGACAATGAGCGAGTCTGTGCCTTGGGTACCGCCCTTGATGGTGAGCGTGCTACCCACAGGTACATAGATGCCGGGATATTCGTTATTGAACCCGGTCACTTTATTCGTCGTTCCGTCCTTCAGGATGATGGTGGCCTCGCCCTTGCAGGTGATTCCTGCCCATAGGTAGCTCATACTATGCGTTCCGTTGATGGTTACACCATCCAGCATCACAGTGGCGCCCTTTGCGATGGAAATTCTCTGTTGCTCACCTTGGTGAATTCACCCGTCTCGGTGATGCGCGGCACGCTCTTGATCTCACCGGTTTCGCTCACGAAGCTGTGGCCAAAGGTGGTCAGCTCGCCCAAGGGAGTAAGACCCGGGGTGAGAAGACCAAAGGTGGCGACGAGATTCGTGTCAGAGGTGACGGTGATAGTGTGGATGTCCTCTGTACTATGATCGTCGCTCCAATCCAGGAGTGCGTAGCCCGCTTCCGGGATGGCCTTGACGGTCACATCAGTGCCGTAATCCACAATATAGGTGTCAGGAGTAGGACCCTGAGTCACACCATCGGGAAGAGGGTTTCCTATGTAGAACAGTTGCAACTCGCCCAACTGCAAGTCGCTGCCGGAATGCACTTCGCTCACCTCGAAACGGAAATATCTGTAGGTGCCGGGAACATCCATTTCGAAGTCGAAGGGGGCGTAGTTGGTGTCCTTCATGGTGACGTCGTTGGAGACAGCGTCAATGATGGTCCAGTTATCGCTACCATCAAGATTAGCCTTCAGCACCCAACTCTTCGGATTTCGGCCATGAGCCGTCGCATTGTCGTTAGCCGTATACAGCGTGTAGCCGCTTACCTGCACGGCATTGGTGGTCCTGAATTCAACAAATTTCGGGTTAGCAACGGTGCACCACTTGTTGCCACCAGTGATGATGCCGTCGAACAGGCTGTCGCATTGTTCGTTCTCATAGCTGCTGCAGCATTCTGTTACTGAGATACTGGAGCTGGGGATTATGCTCTTGTTGCCGTTGATGGCTTGAATCTCCACTGAGCCGTTGCCGATAGCCGTCAGCGTCAGCGTGGAAGGATAGTGGATATGGATAACGTAAACAGCCGTGTCGGGCGAGAGGGTGCCGTTGCCAGCAAAGATGGCCTTGACGGTGTCGTTGCCCGCAGCAAGGATGGTAACTACGCCTGTCTCGGTGTTAATGGTGTTTTGGCCGGAGGTGGAAGAGATACTGTAGGATACCGGGAGGTTAAGGGGATTGATGAGTTCCTGTTTTGTAAAAGGGGAACCGAAACAGACCGTGGTGTCAGACTTGGCATATGCCAGCTCGGCATCCTGCTTCCACGTGGTCCGCAGCACGTGGTTACCCGCCGGCATATCGAAGGTCCAGGTGAGATTGTCCGAACCCGTGCGGGTGGGGATTGTAGGGTCAGTGTTTTGCGCCCATGCATTCGCCATCACCAAGACAAAGACCATTAATACAATATGTTTGATATATTTCATTGTTCCTAATTTTTATCGTTGGTTGTTCACAATGGATATATTTCTATAGTGTTACGGTTGAGGTGGATAAATGATCGTATTCTGCCTGAGGTAGGAATAACCGTTGTTTCGGTATTGAGTACCGTTGTAGTACATCGTGCCGTCGATGGTCACGGTGCCACACGAACCAATGTAGCTCTTACCGATACAGTCACAATCGGATTGGTACTCGCCATTACCCTTATAGGCAGTCACTTTGGTCACAGTGTTAGTGATGGTGATATTGCCACCACTGCCGGATAAGCCAGCGCCTATTCCGGGAGCGTTTTTACCACCCGTAGCTATGATAGTGCCGCCCATGATGGTAATAGTGCCGTTGTCGCTATCCCATCCGCCGCCAATACCAGCAGCATTTTCATCACCCTTAGCTGTGACAGTGCCGCCCGTGATGGTAATATCACCAGTGTAGCGATCCTTTCCGCCGCCAATGCCAGCAGCGTATGAACCACCCGTAGCCGTGATGGTGCCGCCCGTGATGATAATATGGCCGCCAGGCTCAGAATTTGAAGACCCGGCGCCGATGCCCGCAGCGCCTTGAGAGCCGGTGGCGTTGAGGGTGCCGGTGCCGCAGATGGTGAGGGTATGTCCTGCGGGTACGTAGATGCCGGCTTTTGTGTTGCTGCCGGTAAGGTTGTTGACGGTACCGTCCTTCAGGATGATGGTGGCGTCGCCTAAGCAGTTAAGGCCTGCCCTTGTTGTAAAACTAGTATTTTCTACGGTTAGATTATCCAGTATTACAGTAGCACCATCGGCGATGGAAATCTTCCCGGAATAGTAAAGTGTACCCGTAAGGACATCACCGTCACGGACCGTGGAATCGGACTTAATGCCCGAAACGTTTATAGGTATCAGCTCTAACTTTTCCACCTTTACAGCTTGCGCGACAGGCTGCGGGGTAATCTTCACGTTGGCACCCTTGGGAATCATCACGTAGCCGCTGTCGGGGTGTGCAGTGCCGTAGGGCGTCAGCGTGGCGGCTACATTGTCGATCAACACTGTCCAGTTAAGCGGGATGCTGTCGAGGCGGTATTCGTTAATGGCGAAATGAGCTGTAAAAGTCGTATCGCTGGTAAGCGTAATGGTACGCGGATTGTCCGTATTCTGGTCATTCCAATTGGCAAAGTGGTAATAGGGGTTGGCAATGGTCTTAACGGTTACTTCGACGGTCTCCATCACAAGGTATGTACCGTCACCATAGTCGGTCACCTCTTCCGGCAGCGGAGTGGCCAGTGTCGCAGTACCGTTGCCGTCGCTGGCCAGCTTCAGCGTGTAATAAGAATAGTATTCCACTTCCACCCGCATATTGGCTGCGGGCATGGTGAATTTCCAGGTGCCATTGTTTTGCTTGGTCGCGGATATATTTATGGTTGGCCCAGTTGCAGACGCGTTTTTGATGGTCACACTCTTCACGTTGTTGGCATACGTCGGGGTGAACACCACCTCGTTACCTGCGCAAATGACGATGGTGCCGTTGGTGACGGTCACGGGGACTCCGTTGACGGTCACCGTCCAGCCGTCAGGATTTTGATTCAAGGTAAACGGAACAACGTAGGGCACAGCCTTGCCATTGACAACATGCCAGCCATCGCCGAGGGCAGTGGCAAGTTGCGCGGCGGTCATGTTCGACCCGTTGATGCCCTGCGCATTGCCAATGGTCTTGGTGTAATAGCAATTGGAACAATTAGTCGAACAGTTACCGTTGTAAAGGGTGTTTCCGTTTGTCACAGTGTTGACAGGATCGACGAGACAGTTGCTTATGTTAACGGTACAATTGCCATTGCAATGGCTTAAAATGCCACTCCAATTTTCATAATTCGAAGCGTTTCCTTCATCACTCATTGTTCCGTTGAACAGGCAGTTTGTAATGTTTATAATGCTGCCATCAGCACTAACCTGTCCGACAATTCCTCCGTCGTATGCGTTGCCTCCTGAATACTTATTGGTGATATTGGCACTGTTGATGCAGTTGGTGACGGTGCTTGTCCCCTTGGCGTAACCCACAATGCAACCTGTATACTGGCTGGTGGAGGATAATGTACCCACCAGATGAACGCCTCTGATCGTGGCGCCATCGATGTAACGAAACGGTGCAGCATACAGAATACCAACATTTTCAAAAGTCATATCGATGGTATAACCGTTGCCATCGAAGGTGCCACTGAAAGCATGTGCCTCATCTCCCACACACGAGGTAATGCTGATATCAGCGGTCTGCTTGAAAAAC
>ONCM01000021.1 GCA_900316305.1 uncultured Bacteroidales bacterium
CACATCGAAGCAAAAGTGGAGCACGGAATCCTCACCATCACCCTGCCGAGAGTGCAGAAAGAGGAGCCCAAAATCGCCCGCACCATCGCCATCGGGTAATTTTTCAATCAAAGCCAATGATTTCACGCCGCATTCGAAAGAGTGCGGCGTTTTTTTTGTGCCGTCAATCGACACTGTAGAGACGTGCTGCAGCACGTCTCTACAATGGGGAAACGTTTTTTTGCGTATTCGAATTTTGTGTACCTTTGCCGCCAAAATCAAGACGAATGGCAGAGAACAGACCCACCCCGCAAGAACGCATCGACCAGCTCATCCGGGAAATTAACCGGCACAACTACCTGTATTACATGCTGGACAACCCCACGATTTCGGACTACGATTTCGACCAGCTGCTGCAGCAACTCATTGACCTTGAGGCTGCTTACCCCGATTTGCGGCGGCCCGACAGTCCCACGCAACGTGTGGGCGGCGAGGTAACGAAGCACTTCGAGAGCGCGGCGCACCTCTACCCGATGCAGTCGCTGGGCAACACCTACTCGTCGGAAGATCTCGCCGAGTTCGACCGTCGCGTGCGCGAGCTCCTTGCCGATGCACCCGAGTACGTCTGCGAACTCAAGTACGACGGCGTGGCCATCAGTCTGATTTACGAGAACGGCGTGCTCATCCGTGCGGTGACCCGCGGCGACGGTACCCGCGGCGACGTGGTGACCGCCAACGTGCGCACCATCCGGACGGTGCCACTGCAACTGCAGGGCGATTTCCCGCCGTTGTTGGAGGTGCGCGGCGAAATCATCATGCCGTTCCGCAGCTTCGAGCAGCTCAACGCCGAGCGCGAAGAGATTGGGGAAGCCCCCTTCGCCAACCCGCGCAATGCCGCCTCCGGAAGCCTCAAGCTGCAGGATTCCTCCGAGGTCGCCAAACGCGGTCTCGACTTCAAACTCTATTTCGCCTTAGGCGAGCAACTGCCCGCCCGCAACCACTTCGACCGTTTGCTGAAACTCCACGAGTGGGGGTTCCGCAAGCCCGACGTGATGGAAAAAGTCACCGATTTGCAAGGTGTCTATGACTTCTTGCACACGTGGGACGAGAAGCGCAAAACACTGCCCTACCCCATCGACGGTGTGGTCATCAAGGTCAACGATTTCGACCAACAGCGACAGGTGGGCACCACAGCCAAGAGTCCGCGCTGGGCCATCGCCTACAAGTTCAAGGCCGAGCGCGTCTCCACAAAACTGTTAAGCATTGATTTCCAAGTAGGTAGAACGGGTATTATCACTCCCGTGGCAAACCTAAGTCCCGTGTCATTAGCAGGCACAGTAGTGAAACGCGCTACCCTCAACAACCGCGACTTCATGACGGAGATGGACATCCGCGAGGGCGACAGTCTCTTTGTGGAGAAAGGCGGCGAAATTATCCCCAAAATCGTGGGCGTGGACCTCGAAAAACGGCTTCCCGACGCGCAACGGGTACCTTTCGTCACGCACTGTCCCGTCTGCTGCACCCCGCTGCAACAAGCTGAGGGTGAGGCAGGTGTCTTCTGTCCCAACGCCGACCACTGCGCCCCGCAGATCAAAGGCCGGCTGGAACACTTCATCGCCCGCAAGGCCATGAACATCGACTCCCTCGGCGAGGGCAAAATCGACATGCTCTTCGCCAACGGATTGGTAAAAAACAGTGCCGACCTCTATTCCTTGACATACGAACAACTCCTTGGTTTGGAAAAGGTTATCGAAGACGAGAGCGGCAAAACGAAGACACTCTCTTTCCGTGAAAAGACTGTACAGAACATCCTGGCGGGTATCGAAGCCTCCAAGCAGGTGCCGTTCGAGCGCGTGCTTTTCGCCTTGGGAATCCGTTTCGTGGGCGAGGTGACGGCCAAAAAGCTCGCCCGCCATTTCGAGACGATGGATGCAGTGGCCAACGCCCCCAAGGAGGAACTGATGACCGTTGAGGACGTGGGAGAGCGCGTCGCCGACAGCATTCTCGACTACTTCAACAACACCGAAAACCTGGAGATCCTCATGCGCCTGCGCGATGCCGGTCTGCAGTTCGAAATCAACAGAGATCAGAACCAGCCTGTGTCACAGAAACTTGCGGGCAAAAGTATCGTCGTGAGCGGCGTCTTCACCGTCCCGCGCGACACCATCAAGGAGCTCGTCGAGCAGAACGGCGGCAAAAACGTCTCCTCTATCTCGAAGAATACCTCTTTCGTCCTCGCCGGCGAGAAAATGGGGCCGGAGAAACGGAAAAAAGCGGAGTCGTTGGGGATTCCGATTGTGTCGGAGGAGGAGTTCCTTGGGATGATACGATGAAGGAAGCGATGAAAGACGATGAAAAGCGATGAAAAACGTTTTAATTTTCTATTTTCGCATCTGAGAGTGTGAAGCTGCCGTCGGCGTTGAGGGTGACTTTCGCGCTAATGGTGGGCATATCGTCGTAGTGGAGGACTTTGCCGGTCACGAAGCTCACGCCGGGAGTGGCATGGACATATACGTTTTCGCCACTGATGTCGTAGGAGAGTTGTTCGCCGAACCACAGGGCATCGTCGTAAAAGTCGCCCATATCCTTCACCGTATTGGTCACCGTAACCGGTTCCTGATCTCCGCAATAAAGCGTAATCTTCTCGCCCTTAATGGAATACTTCAGTTGATTACAGAGAGCCTGCTGCATCTCGTATGGGTCGATGGTGGCGGCGATTGTTGCGGGTCCGTTTTCAGGAAACTTGATCTGATAAAGACGTTCCACATGTACACCCGTGCCTTCCATAGGGATGCCCGTGAGCCAGAGGCAGCCGTTAGCCGCATCATAGCGGGCCGTAGGGTTGTTTCCGTGTCGGATGTTGGCGAGGATAGTCGCCCGACTCTCCTTTGCCACCACAATACCGAAACCATCGGAAGAGGTGACCGAATCGCAACGCACCAGACTCCACACCGCGACCTTATTGACGGTGTCAAGCAGGAGGTTCTCAAAATTGCTGTCCAGCACATGGCGGTCCAGCGTCGCATTGACCATTTCGGAGGCAGCGCCCTCTTTCACAGGTTCTTCCAAAACACCCTTGACGGGTTTCGTTTCCACTTTTTTGCCTTTGCAGGAAACGGCGACCGCAGCGGAGACGGTCAGCAGCACACAGATTGCAATAAGATTTCGAATTTTCATTATTACTGGATTTTGATTATACGCTTAATTACCAATAGTTTATGGTTTAAGGTTTCAGGATGAAAAACCGGACGCGAAAATACAACAAAAAATGTACTTTTGCACTTCCACAAATTTCATTTTATGAAACGTCTGACCCTACTGTTTTTTGCGCTATCCCTGACGCTGTCATCTTTCGCGCAGTGCCCCAGGTCCGATGGAGAACCCACCATCATCGACTTCACCGGCAAGTTCGTGCAACCCAACTGGGAGTCCATCAACCAGCGCGGCTATCCGCAATGGTTCCGCGACGCGAAACTCGGCATCTTCATCCATTGGGGACTCTACTCCGTGCCCGCGTATGCCTCCAAGGAGGGCTACGGCGAGTGGTTCTACCGCGGTCTAATGCAACGCGTGCCTGAACGGATGCGCATCATGAGCCTCTACGCCGACACCACGAAACCGACATTCGAGCAATATTCCGAACTCACAAAATACTGGCATGCAGAACTCTGGAATCCCGACGACTGGGCGCAGATGTTCAAGGATGCTGGTGCGCAGTACGTCGTCCTCGTTACCAAGCACCACGACGGCTACTGTCTGTGGGACAGCAAGTTCCAACCCGAATGGAACAGCGTAGTGAGCGGCCCGAAGCGCAACATTGTGGAAGAACTCACGAATTCAGTGCGAAACAAAGGCATGCGAATGGGCTTTTACTACTCGCTGCCCGAATGGACCAACCCGCTCCACATCTGGATGCAGGACCCCGACGATTCTATCAGTGACTACGTCAACGACTATATGGTGCCACAATTCAAGGAATTAGTGGAACGCTACAAGCCCGACCTCCTCTTCTCCGACGGCGACTGGAACAACACGGCCGAGCAGCTGCGCTCGCCGTACCTCATCAGCTGGTACTACAACACCGTGGGCAAGGATGCCATCGTCAACAATCGCTGGGGCAACGGCACGAAGCACGGCTTCCTGACCCCCGAGTACAGTGCGGGCATCGCCAACACGGAGGTGCCATGGGCCGAGTGCCGCGGGCTCGGGCGCAGTTTCGGACTCAACCGCAACGAGAACCTCGACAACTACATGACCGACAAGGAGTTGATCCAGCATTTCGTGGAGTTGGTGGCGCACGGCGGCGGCCTGACCCTCAACGTGGGTCCCTACGCCGACGGCACCATCCCCCTCATCCAGCAGGAACGCCTGAGAGCGCTCGGCAACTGGCTGGAAATCAACGGTGAGGCCATCTACGGGACAATACCGTATGATATTCCGTGCCAACGAGAGCAAACCTTCGCCCAACTGCCTCCCACCAAAACTATCAACTTCGATTGGGTGCGCAATGCCCCGATGCGCGGGGTGAGCACCGACAATTTTAGTATTACTTGGACCGGGGATTTTCAAGTCAAAGAAGATGGAACCTATACTTTCTTTGCCACTGCAGATGATAGTATGACCATCTACTTAAGTGTTAATGGTGAACCACCATTCCAACTGCTCAATATTGACAAAAATCCTTCCATAAAAACGAATTTCGCACATGGTCCTTTGCATAAAGGAGATAGTGTTTTTATATTGATTTTTTATCAGGAAAATGAGTTGGAAGCCTCCGCATCTTTACTATGGCGCAAAGACGATGAAAAATTCACCCCAGTGGAAGCAAACTGGGATGGTCAAGTCTTTTGGGAGAAGACCACCCGTTGTTTCACCACCAAGAACAACAACCTCTACATCATCGAGTTCGAGCGTCCAGATCCTCATAAACCGTTGGTCATCAAGAATATGCCCAAACTGAACCCTAAAGCGGAAATGATCCTATTAGGAACCGAAGAAGAGATGGATTTCCAAGGTTACAAAGGGGTAAAATACAACATGCTCAAGTGGAAGCAGGACAAGAAAGGCTCCGTCACCATCGACTTCTCCGCCATCGACTCAAAAAAACTGAACGAGTTGGAAAATGCGTGGGTGATCCGAGTTGTTGACTATAAAGGAAAATGATCTCCCTTATCCCCGCCAACCGCCAACTGCTAACTACTAACTGCTAACTACTAACTACTAACTGCTAACTGCTAACTGCTAACTGCTAACTGTCTCTACCCCGCCGCGTGCAACGTCCTCGGCATCAGCTTGGCGCAATGGTTTATGATATCGCGTGCGACCTCAAAACCGGCATCTGACACCTTTTTCTGTTTGCTGCCATCATAGCCCATGTATAAATGCAGGGTCTCATAGCCATTATTCAGATACTGCAACAGTTTTCTGTCACGCTTCCCCGCGACCTCCCTGTACTTTTCTATCGATGGACGGCCTCTGCCTTTGCGCACATGCAACACCGCATCAAGCGCTATCAGGCAACCCTTCCAAAGGATGTCGCCAGCCGTTTTAACGTATTTACTGTCCATATATGACTTTGTATCAGGGTCATACATTGCCTTTTGAATGACTTCTTCTGCGTTGGCCACGTATCTGAGGGCCTCTTTGATTGGATCTTGATATTCCATGATTATTAGTTTAATGGTTAAAGGTTAAAAGGTTAAAGTCTGAGTTAGAGACGCGAAATTTTGCATCTCTGCAGTCAGACGACATAAGTCTAACTTTTACGATGCAAAGATACAACAAAAACAAGCGTTTGTCAAGGGTTTTTGAAAATATTTTTTACCATTGAAAATCAACATGTTATTAATTTTCAGCAAGATAAATTTACAATTATTTGTTAAAATAATTTTTGATTTTCGCAAAGTTTCGGAACATTTACGTCGTAGAGACGCGCCATGGCACGTCTCTACCGGAGGTACCCGTATCTGCTGCCGTTCCGCATCAGCATCGTCACGGTGAGCACGAGGGCGGCACATTCGGCGAAGATGATGGCATACCAGATGCCGTTGACCCCGAAAATTGCGGGTAACAGCAGAACTGCCAACGTCTCGCAAACCATCGTGCGATTCGTGGAGATGAGCGCGGACACCAGTCCGTTGTTCAATGCGGTGAAAAAGGCTGAGGCGTATCCGTTGAAACCCATCAACAGGAACGAGATGCCGTATATCCGTAGAGCGTGGGTTGTAAGTGCTAACAGATCAGGATCATAGCCGACGAAAACCTGCGACAAAGGACGAGCCAGCAGCTGCGCAAACAGGAACTCCGTCAGCCCCATAATCCCAATCAGCATCATACTTTTGGTAAAGACGTTCCGCAACTCATCGCGGTTGCCCGCCCCGTAATGGAAGCTGACAATCGGACCCGAGCCCATACCATAGCCGATATTGACAGCGGCGAAGATGAACGCCACATACATCACCACGCCGTATGCCGCCACGCCATCTTCCCCTATATATTTCATCAATTGGTAGTTATAGAACATCGCCACCATCGCAGCCGAAATATTTGAGAAGAACTCGCTGATGCCGTTGAAGCAGGTCAGCCGTAACGCCGCACCGTCGAACACGGGACGACCCAGCTGCAGACGGGATTTGTTCGGGACGATGAAATAGACCAACGGAATGGTTGCGCCTGACAGCTGCGACAGTGCCGTAGCCCACGCCGCGCCCTTCAGTCCCCAGCCAAAACCCGCGATGAACAGGGCATCCAACGCCATATTCAACCCGCCGGCAATAAGGGTTACAATCAGGCCGAGATTCGGCTTCTCCGCCGCAATGAGCATCGAATGGAACATGATCTCCAGCATGAAAAACGGCATTGCCAGAAGCAATATCCGACCGTACATCACGCACTCGCCCAACAAGGCCTCGTCCGCGCCCAGCAGGATAGAAACCTCGTCGAGGAACGGCCATCCTATAGCGGCAAAAAGCACACCGCAAATCGCCCCAAGATAGACCAGCATGGAGAAAATGCGGTTGGCCTCAACAGGCTTCCCCTCCCCCAACGTCTTAGCAATCAACGCCGTACCGCCCGCCCCGAAGACAAAACCGATTACGCTCAAGAACATGATAAAAGGGAAAATGAGGTTGAGAGCGGCGAAAGAGGTCGTGCCCGCGAAATTGGAAACGAAGAAGCCATCCACCACGCTGTAAATCGAGATGAACACCATCATCACCATGGAAGGCACGGTGAAGCGCAGCAACTTCCCTATCGTGAAGTGGTCGGAAAGGAGGATCGGTCGTTTCATACAGGGCGCAAAAATACAATTTTTAGGCAATAGGCAACAGGCAATAGAAACCCTCATTCATAATTCATAATTCATAATTCTACATTCTTCATTCTACATTCTACATTCTACATTGAAAAAGAAATTGTATCTTTGCCCTTTCAAATCTTGAAACTTAAAACCCAAACAATATGAACATCAAAAACTACATTCAAGAGAACGAACAACGTTTCTTAAACGAACTTTTCAGCCTGCTGCGCATCCCGTCCATCAGCTCGGAGAGCGAGCACAAGGGCGACATGGTGCGCTGCGCCGAGCGTTGGAAGGAGCTGGTCATGGAGGCTGGCGCCGACAGCTGCGAGATCTACCCCACCGAGGGCAACCCCATCGTGGTGGGTCAGAAGATGGTCGATCCCAACGCCAAAACCGTGCTGGTCTATGGCCACTACGACGTGATGCCTGTCGATCCCATAGAACTCTGGAACTCAGAGCCTTTCGAACCCGTCATCAAGGACGGCAAGATTTGGGGACGCGGCTCAGACGACGACAAGGGTCAGTCCTTCATGCACGCGAAGGCATTCGAGTACATGGTAAAATCCGGCAGTCTCAAGTGCAACGTCAAGTTCCTGCTTGAAGGCGAGGAGGAGATCGGCAGCACGCAACTCTACGACTTCTGCACGCAGCACGCCGACCTGCTCAAATGCGACGTCATCCTCATTTCCGACACGGGCATGATCGCCACCGACACACCCTCTATCACCGCCGGTCTGCGCGGCCTCTGCAACATGATCGTGAAGGTCACCGGTCCGAATCGCGACCTCCACTCCGGCATCTTCGGCGGCGCGGTCGCCAACCCCATCAACGTGCTGTGCGACCTCATCTCCGGCCTTATCAACGACAAGGGCGAGGTCACCATTCCCGGCTTCTATGACGATGTAGTGGTGCTCTCCAAAGAGGAACGCGAACTCATCGCGCAGGCTCCGTTTAACGAAGAGGAGTACAAGAAATCGTTGGATGTCAAGGAATTGTACGGCGAAGAAGGTTACAGCACCATCGAGCGCACGGGCATCCGTCCGAACTTGGGCGTGTGCGGCATCGAAGGCGGCTACACCGGCGAGGGCTTCAAGACCGTTTTGCCCGCCACGGCTTCCGCCAATATCTCCATGCGCTTGGTCGCCAACCAGGATTCCCACAAGATTGCGGAGCTCTTCCAGAAGCACTTCGAGAACATCGCGCCCGACTACGTGAAGGTGGAGGTAATCCCCGCACACGGCGGCGAAGCTTACCGTTGCGGCATGGACGTGCCTGCATATCAAGCTGCCGAGAAGGCATACATGGATGTCTATGGCAAACGTCCGATCCCGACCTACAGCGGCGGCAGCATCCCGATCGTGGCGCACTTCGAGAAGGTGCTAGGCGTGAAGTCCATCCTCTGCGGCTTCGGTCTCGCCGAGGACAACATCCACTCTCCAAACGAGAACTATAAGCTCGAACATTTCCGCAAGGGAATTGAAGTAATCACCCACTTCTACGAACATTTCTGCGAATAGTGTATAACCGAAAAAAGTGTATCTTTGCCGACAAATTTTTGAATTAGTAACTATCAATATATCAGTATGAAGAATACACCGATTCCCGCAGAAATTGTGGATAAGAAAGTCGCTGAAAGCGGCATCAGCAGCGTTGGCAAAGCCTCCATCCGTGAGGTGAAACGTCTGATCAACGAAATCGAGCAGGCTTCCGGCAAGGAGTTTGTGCGTATGGAAATGGGTATCCCTGGTCTTCCGCCGTGCTCCGTGGGCGTGGAGGCGCAGATCGAGGCCCTGAAGAAGGGCGTCGCCGCCATCTACCCTGACATCGAGGGCATTCCCGCCCTGAAACAGGAAGCTGCACGCTTCGTCAAGAACTTCATCGACCTTGAAGTCGAACCCGAAAACTGCATCCCGACCGTCGGTTCCATGATGGGCGGCATGGCAGGCTTCATGACCTTCGTGCGCTGTCGCAAAGAACGCGACACCACCCTCTTCATCGACCCCGGTTTCCCCGTGCAGAAGCAGCAACACCGCGTCATGGGCCTCAAATACGAGACCTTCGACGTCTATAACTTCCGCGGTCCGAAGCTTCGCGCCAAACTGGAAAGCTACCTCGAGAAAGGCAACATCCACACCATCATGTACTCCAACCCCAACAATCCTTCCTGGATCTGTTTCACCGAGGAGGAGCTGCAAATTATCGGCGACATGGCCAACAAGTACGACGTGTTCGTCTTCGAAGACCTTGCCTATTTCGGCATGGACTTCCGCCAGAACATCTCCGCTCCGGGCATCCCGCCCTACCAGCCGAGCGTCGGCAAGTACACCGACAACTATGCCCTGCTGATCTCCGGTTCCAAGGCATTCAGCTATGCCGGTGAGCGTATCGCCCTGATGATTATGTCCAAAAAGCTCTACAACAGAGAGTTCGACGACCTGGAGCCCTACTTCAAGATGAAGAAGCTCGGTCGCGCCATCATCTACGGCACGGTCTATGCTATCAGTTCCGGCGTTGCGCACTCCGCACAGTACGCCATGGCCGCCATCCTCAAGGCCTGCAACGACGGCACCTACAACTACATCGAAGATGTGAAGGAGTACGGCGAGAAGGCCGCCATCATGAAGAAGATATTCACCGACAACGGTTTCGAGATCGTCTATGACAAGGACGGCGACAAACCGCTGGCCGACGGCTTCTACTTCACCGTGGCTTACCCGGGCATGACCAGCGACGAGCTGCTGCACGAATTCCTGTACTACGGCGTAAGTGCCATCTCCTTAAGCACTTGCGGCAGCGAGCGCAACGAAGGCCTCCGCGCCTGCGTCTCCCTGACCCCGCGCAGACAGTTCCCGATCTTGGAAGAGAGACTGAAGCTGTTTAAGGAGAACCACTGATTCAATGTAGAATGAAAAATGTAGAATGTAGAATAACGGGGGACTCGGAAGGGTTCCCCGTTTTGTTTTACAGTCTGGCGACCATTTTATAGAATTCGCTTTCGCGCATCTTTTTCTTGACACTTTCCTTTGTATCATCTTCCCAAGGTTTATATGGATAAACGATCTCCACGCCTAACCATTGGATGCAATAACGTTCGTAGTCGCCGTAATCCGAGGTGAACGTCTTCAGATAGACGCCATCGATGGATTTCTCCAACTTTTTGAGCAACTTTGGCTTCCCTTTCAGCAGTTTCTCCAATTCGGCGATGATTTTCGAATTATCCGCCAATCCAGAGTCGAAAACCTGCGGAAGGAGCTTTCCGATGGCCTTGTCGGGTTGTCCGAGCTTCTGGTAGATGTCAGTGTAGCGCAAGGCGGTTTGGATGTAGTGTTCAGCGTAGGCGTTGCCGCAAGTGCTGATGAACGGATACTTCGTATCCGAAAGTGACAAATAGCGTAGTGCAGAGTCATATTGCTGCAGCTCGTAATAGCAGTCACTGATTTGGGAGGCCGCTCGGTGGCAATAATTGGCGTATGGGGATGCCATAATGCCTCCGCCCGACGGTTCCCGCTCGTCTTGATTTCCATTCAAGATTAATGAAAACACTTCTATTGCCTTCTTATAATCTTTCTGTAACAAACAGATATATCCGGCATTGTTCAACGCCCTCGGGTACAACTCGTTGCGGGGATGATTCTCCACGATGTACATATATCCGGCCAACGCCTTGTCCAATTCGCCTTCCTCAAAATAATCGTGCGCCTCCTGGAAATAGTCGGAGGGCATTTTCTGTCCGAAAGCAAACAGTCCGAACGACAGTAGCAACAATAACAGTTTGATTTTCATAATGTTACAAAAAATTGATATATAGCATTGTCCCTCATTCCAAAAAAGATTACTTGTCGGCCGTCGAAATAGCTTTTTTCAGAAAAGATTCTATCCACATTATACAATTCACCGCAAATCCTGCCATTGACAACTACCTGATATTCCTTTTCACCCGTGTTGAGGATTGCAAAATAACCATCATCGTTGAAAAGCCCGTCCACGACACCACCCGGCTTCGAATCATCTCCGTATTGCTTAAACAGGGGCAACAAAGCTTCGGAAAATTGGCCGTCATAAACAAAATAGCCCTTGTCCCCGTAATTCATGCAGAAGAGCGAATGACCATACGAGGATTTTCTGTACTCCCACAACTTCGGCAGTACCTCGTCCCAAGGATATATTGTGTACTTCTCGGACTTACTTATCGGATTGAACAACAACTCTTCGTCTTTATATACATAAACAGAGTCATCCGTCTTGAAGTAGTGTACTGAACTGCCTTGGGGCGAAATATAAAGTGGCATAGCCCGAACACCGTATTTCGAAAGCGGCTTTTCTATTTTAACATTATCAACCACCTTGTACAGGTAGTAATCCTTCAGCCCGTAATAGGCAAAACGACCATTTGTATCAATAGAAGGATTGAACAGTTCATCAAAATCGACTAAATAATCCTTTCCATTCACATTCAGATAATGATGCTTGTCTTTTTCAAAAGTATAGAATGCATTCTTGCTGTCAAGCAGTGTGATGTTGCTGAAATCCTCAATGCCCCTGCGCATTCGTCCGTTCAGCACAAGATAGTCCGGCCCGCAATCATCGCCAGTGCGATAGTAGGCTCCGTCTTCCATCAAAGCATATTTCCAAGTGGTTCTGACATAGTCAAATACAGTATCTTTGGTGTGAATGAAAAACATATAGTCGTACTTTCCAACCGGATTCTCAGGCTTTACGATTTCAGTGTAAAGATAATCGCCTTTGTCATTGATAGCCAATGCGTTAAAATGGAGGTCAGAAGTATCTATGGGTTGGCCGTTCACATATAGCACGAAACGGCCGTTCTGTTCGAGATAATAAATCGCGTTGCCGTTATCGCTGAAATCAACCCACTCTTCGTCTTTCAGCTTGAACTTTTTGATGGTTTCGAGGGGAGTAGAATAGACCAAGCGGCCGTCGAGATAGAAAAAGGCGGTGTCGTTGCGGAGCGAGGTGTTGGCGAAATGCTGACGGGTGTCTCCCGAACGATACCCTTGCACCGTTCCAGCTATCGGACCGTAGATATTCGTTCCGTCTTCATTCATCACATAGAGAGGATCCGCGTTTTGGGAATCGCATAAACGCAAAAAACGGCTGCTTCCATACTTAGAATAGCCGCCTCCGGCATAGCAGAGTCCTTCTATCGGTGCGTTGCTCGCGACCGCCGTTCGATTGCCGTCTTTTTTCACGCAGAAGCAGTAGTTTCCATCACGGTCAAACGAAATGGTATAACTATACGTTTCTATTTCATACGCACTCGTGGTGTCCGCCCACAAAAGTCGTTCCGTGAGGGTCTGACCCTGCAGAACAAACGCCGCAAGCGCAAAAAGGAGCAGAAGAGACTTTTTCATAACCCGTGATTTAATTGACAACGATGCCGCGAAAATACAAAATTATTTTTGTGATTTTGCTGCTTACGCGATACGCGGCCCCCACTATGTCTTACTCCGTGATTTTATCAATAAAGTTGTCCGATTTTCGATACATCAGGAAATAGACCGCGTCGTCCGTCACTTTGATCAATTGGTCGAAATACTCTCCGTATGACATGGTCTTATTCGGATTAGCAGGCGCGTAAAGGATTTTTGGCTCGAAATTTAAGTCGTTTTCCAAACGGCCCATCACGATGCAACGGGGTTCAGGCTTCGTGAATACCAGCCGATTCCATTTGCTGGGATTCCGGCTTCCGTAATTACTCTTGTTTCCATTGTATAACAACCAAACATCACCCTTCCATTCGAAAATCACTGGAATGTCCTGATGGTTGCCGCCACCATCAACACAGGAGTAAGGCAAAACGGCGGAATTCAGCATATCGCCCTTGTTATCAAAAAGATACAAGTAAATATTCTGATAATAGTTGTTGATGTGGACAGCTCTACCATCTGACCACATTTCCTGCGAATGACGATAGGCCAGCACCATAACGCGACCATCTTGCAATGACAATACCATGCCAGGTTCAAACCCCACATCCTTCATTTCCGCTTCGTATGTGATGTTTTCAGGGACATACGGTTTTTCCGATTCAAAGAAATTTTCGCTCTGCAGTTCCCCTTCTTCATTAACCAAGATGGTCGCCACACCCTCTTTTGTCTCTCCAAAGATGAAGAACCGGTCGTTTTTGCCAGGCAACATCCTCGCACAAGGATTGAAAATTTCACGGCTGTTATCTGTCAGTTCAACAGGGACAACATTTCCGGCTGCAGTTACAGTAAGATAGCGATAAGCCACACCTGACGAGAAGGCCACCATACCCACACCCCAATGAACATCTTTCCCACTCTGCGCCCACTCCTCAATAAAAACGGCCCCGTTATTGGTCAAGAACCCTTTCGCTTTGTATGGACTTGGACCTGAGAACTCCTTCTGTGCATGATTGAGCGTGTTTCCCTCCGCATCAACATCCTGCAAGTCAAGACTATATCCGTCTATTTTCGAATTGCTTGGCTTGGTGTATGTCACGAAAACAGTCCTGTTATCGCCGGAAGATCGCAAAATGAGAGCTGCGGCGAGTTTTTTCCCTTCTGCAGGAACACTAAGTATAGTATTAAGCACCAACTTCTTATGTTTCTTCTCCATAATCGGGAACGATGCCTCGTAATAATCCACACTTTTTGTCTTCTTGTTGTATTTGTAGCCAAGGAGCACCACGTCATTGTCCCGCAAATAAGCAGTCCTGAACTCATAATCTTCATCTATTTCATGCTCCACCGCAATGATTTGCTTTTGTTTGTCATAAACGGTGATGTACATGTCATCATCCGTGTCGTACCAACCTTTTTTCACGCCGCACAGATAAAGATATTGGTCATCTTCACCTAATACAGTGAGGCGGGAGCCGTCCTCAATTTCGGTTTCCGGTCCATTCGGGACAAGGGTTTGTGCGCGGCCGCCAAACATTACAAACAGGAACAGAAAAGCTAATAAGATTCTATTTTTCTTCATAATCAATAAAACATTTTCGTTTTTTCGGCCGCAAAATTACAATTAATTTCCGAACGATTATAGCCAAAAGCGGCGGACGTGTCAGTTTCGCCCGCCGCTTTCATCCGTAGTGTTACTGGTTGCATCTGTAGAAGTCCATGCCTGCCTCTTCATTGAGTTTGTCTTGCATAGCCTTGCACTCTGCTTTGGTTGAAGTCTCATCTTCGTAAGCGGGTGGTGTGATGTGTGTGACATCCGTTTTGACATAGCAATGGCAACCCGTTTTGTTGCAAGAGGTGGACACAACTGCCAGCATGAAAACTGCGGACAATAAAACCAATACTTTTTTCATTTTATTCTCAAAGGACTTCTGGATGATATAATATGGATGATTGTGATCCTCTTCGCGGAAGTCCGTGTCACGAAGATATCGGCAACCACCTTCGTTAATGGGTTCAGTACATTAATTTTTTATATACATCACTTTTGTTGTTTATTTTTCGGCTGCAAAATTACTATTAATCTCCGAATATTTTTATCCCTCACAGCAAAAATATGTTCCCTCTCAACCCAAAATATGACGTTCCAACAATCCAATAATCTCTATGGATTAAGATAAATCTCTCACAATCAGTATTTTATGATAGAAATAGGATTTAATACCCTAAACAGTATTTTGGGGTATTAAACTGCCGTTGGGGTATTAACTGACGGAATAAAATGAGTATCTTTGCCGCTGTAAAGTTCAACATTATGAAACAGCAAAAAACAATTGTCACCATTTTACTGAATATCCTGTTTTGTGCCGCACTGCTGTGGTTCTTCTCCCGCAACGCAATCCTTCGCCCATTTTTAGGTAGTCGGGCCAAAGAGGTTTTTTCCGGATTGCTACTGCTGGCCACATTGTACGCCAACTATTATCTCTTTTATCCAAAATTGTATCGGGGCCACACTTCGCTATATTGGTTTTCTGTTGTCATTGCCTGTTTGGCGGCTGGAGGCCTGGAATTGGCTCTTGGCTACACATTTATTTCGAAATGCAATGTAGTGCTAATATCTGAAGTTGGACCTTTTAATTATTTCGCCACAACATTATTATTCATTGTTTTCCGAAACCTTGCTTTCAACCTCTTTGCTTACGTGTTGAGAGAAAGGAAGCAACTGCAACAATCCTTGGAAACGGAGAGCAAGGTTGTCTATCAATATGCCAGAATGCTTGACGTTTGCGATGACCAAAACAACTGTCAGCACATCCCCATAGACAAGGTTTTTTACTGTAAGAAAAATGGGAATGAAACGGGAATCCACACGGTTGAGGGCATCAAATACACCCGCTATTGTACTATCAAATACTTGGAACAACATCTTGGAGACAAAGAGTTTATCCGTGTATCCTCCTCCGTCATCGTCCCTTTCCAGTACATCGCCTCATGCGACGGGAAGGCTGTGACCCTGAAGAACCTGTTTCGGTCAGAAGCTTCCCTCTCCTTCCCATTGGACGCCAAAAGAGCCCCTCAGATTGCAGCCGCCATCGATGAATATCTGCATGCTGACATTGAAGAGAAAAACGAGTTACAGATAGAAGGCGAAGAAGAAAAAGGCAAAAGAGGTCCGTCTGTACCGCCGAAAGAGAAGCTCGACGCTGTACTCAACTACATCAAAGAGCATCCCGGTTGCCGCTCCACGGAACTCATTTTCCACACCTCCTATTCGCAGACCACCATGGATCGCTGCCTCTTTGAACTCAAGAAGAAAGGGCTTATCGAATACACCGGCAGCAAGAAGAGAGGCGGGTACTTTATTCTTAATTCATAATTCAAAATGCATAATTACGGGGACTCGGAAGGGTTCCCGTTTTAGTTAGAAGTTAGCAGTTAGAAGTTAGCAGTTTACGGGGATTCGGAATGGTGCGGCATCAATACGTGCAGATACGCGAGATACGCGGAGATATAATCAAGCAAGATACGCGGGGAAACTATAATCTCGCACTATTTTATGATTTTTTCGATTCGATTGTCCCCATAGCAATGCTTCAGAAAATACACGGCATCATCAGAGACGTGCATGATTCCCATATAATATTCATTGCCAACGTTGTTTTTAGGGGGCAGGTAGAGAGCTGATGATTCGCAATTCAAATCATCATCTATTTTTATTATTGCGATACAGTATTTTTGGTGTTTGTCCGGTGTTTCCCATTTACTGCTTTTCTGAGGACCATAATTGTTTATATGGCCATTATACATTATCCACGCGTTTCCTTCCCATTCTATCAATGGAACGTCAGTGCTTAATTGTAAATCCCAACTCAAATAGGAAAAAGGTAGCACTTGCGTACTCATCTCTCCATTATTATCGAACAAGAATAAAATAAGGCTTTGGTTTGCATAATACACGTAAATACGGTCGCCACTTTCAACATGGCGTTTGTATTGTGTGCCGGAAACGATTGTCCGTCCATCACTTAATGGCAGGACTTGAATCGGAACGAAACAGAGCCCCTCTTCTCGATCTTCATACGTGATACCTTCCGGTTCTTTGGGAAATTCTGTGTCGAAGCTATACTGCCATAGTAGTTCCCCTTGTTGGTCTATCTCAAGAGTTGTCACACCCGACGGGGTCTCACTGAACAGGTATAAATTACCATTAGGTGTTAAAGCGGAAATCGGTTTGATCATCTGGATGTCTGAATATACGGGCGGAGCGAATTCGCCATCGGAAGTGATAGTCAAATATCTGTAAATAAGGTCCTTTGTCTTGATTTCAAGTCCCAATTCTTCTTTTGGGTTTTCATCAAATTTGCTGATTGTTCGTTCTTCTATCACGTATGCTGTGGCGTTGTTTGTCAAAAAAATTGTTTTCCCCATGGGCCAAACGCCATCCTGTTGCCGTTGGGTTTTCATAAGTTCGGTTCCGTCTGTTGAACAGACTTTCACATCTATCGAATAGGATTTCGTCTTGCTGCTTTTGGGACGGGTATAAGTTACAAATGCCATCTTTGTGTGGTCGGGTGACCAAACGATTTCAGCAAAAACGAGGTTGGAGTTCTCCGCAGGAACGCTATAGGTAACTGTTTTGATAAATTTACGGGGCGTTTTCCCCATAACAGGGAATGAACACTGGAAATACTCTACGCTTTTAGTCTTATTGTTATATTTAGATCCCATTAGCACTACATTGTTGTCTTGCATATATGCGGTTCTGAACAGCAGATCTTCATCCATCTCATGTTCTCTTACGACAGCATTTTTTTCTTTGTCATATACCGTAATACATAGATCGTCATCATAATTCCTATCGTTGGAACAAAAATAGAGGTATTTGTCATCCTCAGACATCAACGTGACGATTGTGTTGTCGCCAATTTCGGTTTCCGGTCCATTCGGGACGAGGGTTTGTGCGCGACCCCCGAGCATGAAAAACAGGAGCGTCAAAGCTAAAAAGATTCTATTTTTCTTCATAATCAATAAAACATTTTCGTTTTTTCGGCCGCAAAATTACAATTAATTTCCGAACGATTTTATACTCCTCAGCAGAAATATGTTCCCTCTCAATCAAAAATATAACGTTTAAATAAAACAGCAATTATCACCATTAGCAGTTTGTAGTTACGCGCAAGCGACGCTTTTCGGCATCGCTATTTTCCACCGCTCGGAGGCGGTGACCCCTATGCCGCTTGGAAGCGGCGACTCATATAAATCTTCCGAAAACCCGCCGCCCTTGAGCTGGCACACCCCACCAAAACCATTACAAAATATTGATTTTCATAGTTTTACAATACATCAAAATAAAATTATTGGCATTTATAAATTTTTGTATTTTTACACACCCCATTTCCATATTTTGTTAACGGACTTCGCAATATTTGGAAATAATGGGGCTAAAAAAGATATAAACAGGAAAGTCCATTCATTAAAATCCCAATAGTATGAAAAAAACATTACTTCTTTTCGCGGCCATCTGCTGCATGGCACTGACTTACGCGCAAGCGCCCATGGCCATGCTCCAGCATGGGACGAACTTGACCCCCTTCTACGGCAACGACGCGATGACCAACGCCTACAATGCCGCCCAGGACGAGGATGTCATCATCCTTTCACCCGGTGTTTTCAACGCCTGCAACATCAACAAAGCCATCACTGTGCGCGGTGCGGGCATGATGAGCGACTCCGCCACCGGCACCACCCGCACGCTCATCAATGGCGATTTTGTAATTGAGCTTTTTGATTCCACAAAATCTGTTGCTTTTGAAGGACTCTACCTCAACGGCGTACATCCCGACACCGTATGGAATCTTCAATTCACCAAGTGCTTCATCGCTAGTCTCGACAACGTCCCCTACTATAATGCAAGCATTAACAACTGCAATATTGTACACTGCATTATACCGGCATTTAATGCGACTAAATTCCATAACGCCCACTTTTATAACAGTGTGGTCTGCGATCCGAGTTATTATACTACTTTTACAGGAGGGGAATGTGTATTCGACCACTGTATCATTAAATTCAACGGCAACAATTATTGGGGATCATCCGCTATCGACAAGGTTTATTCCACAAACAGTATTTTAGTGCCTAGGGACACTTCGTCTTCAATCGCCACGGATCCAGAAAACACCTGCATACATCACGAATATGGCATTGGCATCACGCACCATGCCAACAATTTCTTCCATCCCGCAGGAGCAGCGGAGGCAAATCATCTGTACAACTTCAGCGATTTCAACCAAGTGTTTGTCGGCTTCGATTTCGATGTCACTATTTATGCCGACTACCACTTACTTCCTAGTGTTGCCGCCACCTATCTCGGCAGCGACGGCACGCAGATCGGCATCTACGGCGGCGCCATGCCGTTTGATCCGAGAATTCTGAACCCGAACATCGGACATATCACCGTCGGCGGACAGACCAATGATCAGGGGCAGCTCCCTGTCACCATCGAAGTTGTAAACGAATAATCCCCTGCCGTTATGAAACGATTATTCATCTTTATCGTTGCATGGTTGGCGGTGGGAATGCTGTCGGCGCAGAGCCTGACGCGGTGCAAGTACTGGTTTGACCAGAACTACAGTGCCGCTCAGGAGGTGACGCTCGGCAACAGCACCCTGCAGTTCCAAGTCGATGCTTCCGCGCTTCGCGTAGGGTTGCACAGTCTGAACCTGCACATCCAAGACTCGGCCGGCGTATGGTCGTCACCCCGTTCGTTCCTCTTTTTTTACGTCCCCTCCGTCGCATCAGCCACTTCCATCTACAAATACTGGTTCGACGACAACACAGCGGATGCCCAAAACGGGACACTCACCAACGGCACCATGATGCTGAACGCTTCCTCGCTGCCCGTCGGCATGCATACGCTCTCGCTCCAATGCATGGTGGGCACCGACATCCGTGTGGAGCAGCACCTGTTCTATAAGATGCCCGCTCCAGCGCAGAGTACCTCCTTCACCTTCCACTACCGCATCGACGGCGGTGAATTCCAGACCGCCGACTTCAACTCGCAAGGCGGCGCCGTGGCACTGACACTCGACCTGTCCGACATCGCCGAGGGCACGCACACCATCGACCACTACGTCACCAACGGTGCCAACACCCCGATGACGGTGATGCAGACCGACACGTTCGAGCGTCCTCACGTCACCCAGTACTTCACCCTGACGGTGCTTTCCGCCAACGAGACGATGGGTTATACCCTCGGAAGTGGTGTGTGGCCGGACGATGATCCCGTGAGCATCGAAGCGGTTCCGCACCCCAACTATCACTTCACGAATTGGAACGACAATGTCACGACTAACCCGCGCAACATCGTCCTCACCTCTGACACCACATTCACGGCTTATTTCGCCTATAACGACGGTGTGGAGGACTATTCGTCAGAAAACATCCTCGTCTATACCCGTCCCGGAACCATCATGGTGAGTGTCGAGATTCCGAAGTCGATCTGGGTCTATGACATGCAAGGCCGTTTGGTCGCCCACCGTCCCGACGACGGCTCGACCACCTGCGCCATCCCCGTCAGCGGCGGCACCTATTTGGTGAAACTCGGAGATGTGAGCCTCAAGAAGGTGGTGGTGACGGAATAATGTAGAATGAAAAATGTAGAATGTAGAATAACGGGGAGCTCGGAAGGGTTCCCCGTTTTAGTTAGCAGTTAGCAGTTAGTAGATACGCGCAGGTTATGCTTCCCGGCGTTGCAATGTGAGCTGCCTCTCGAAATCGAAAAATAAAAAAACAAAGTTTCCTTTTTTTCGTAAAAAAAGAATATCTTTGCAGCGATATTAATATTATTTCGTTTCAAAGAAGAATCTCCAACATAATGCTTGCCAAAACATCAAAAAAAGCTATTGTCTGCGTCATCGCGTATATTTTGATGGCCGTCCCTTTGGGTGCCCAAATCGACAACTTGTTTTGGTTTGCCGCTCCTGAGATTTCCCCGAACCATGCACATAACCCTATCACCTTCTGTTTCACGTCGTTCAGCAGTCCTGCCGTGGTCACCATTTCGCAGCCGGCGAACCCCAGCTTCACGCCCGTGACAGTCAACCTCGCCCCTTACAGCTACTACGCCATGGACGTCACCAGCCAGGAGAGTATCGTTTCCACGGCACCCGTGAACACGGTTTGTAACTACGGATTCAAAATCACTTCCACGTCAAACATCACCACCTACTACCAACTAGGTGCCAACAACAGCGAAATCTACACGCTGAAAGGCCGCAATGGTTTGGGCACCGACTTCATCGTGCCGATGCAGAACCTTCTGGTGGATGGTCCGCCCTCTGACCCGCGCAACAGCATCGAAATCGTGGCCACCGAAAACAACACGACGGTTACGATCATCCCGTCGCAGCCGCTGACGGGCGGCATCGCGGCCGGCACCCCCATCACCATCGTCCTCAACGCGGGACAGTCCTACTGCATCAAATCCGCAGACCAGTCGGCCGCCGGACACCTCACCAACACACGCATCACCTCCGACAAGCCCATCGCGGTGAACTCCACCGACGATTCCGTAGCCAGCAATCAGTTCACCGGCTATTCCGGTCAGGATCTCGTTGGCGAACAGATTGTCCCCAACGACTATGCCGGCGACTTCTTCATTGCCATGTATAACAATCGTGAGTTCGAGAACATTTGCATTATCCCTACAGTTGACACCACGCAGATTTTCATCAATGGCAGCACGACGCCGAGCGCCATACTCAATGTGGGACAGAGTTACACTTACATGCCCAGCAGTTCGCCCACCATCGCGACGATGATCACCTCCGACAAGCCCATCCACGTCTTCCAACTGACTGGTTCCGATGGGGAGGCCGGTGGCACGCAACTGCCCGCCCTGGGCTGCACCGGCTCCCAGGAGGTCGTCTATGCCCGTCCCTCCTACTCCACCCACTTGCGTCTTTCCATCGTGGTGCCCACCGCATACGTCAACGGCTTCACCATGACCGTGGGCAACAACAATATCCCTGTTCCGGCATCCTATTTCACCCAACTGCCCTACAACAACGCATGGTCCTACTGCTACCACGATTTTGCCTCTTCTGTTCCGACACAGACTGTCATGATTCTGCAAAACTCTCTCGGACCTTTCCATCTGGGCATCCTCGACTACTATTCCGGAATGTCCTCCTCCCTGGGTTATTTCAGCGACTACAGCAGCATCGGCCGTATTGATGTCTTCATGCCGGACCTCTACTGTCTGCACGATTCCGTCCGTTTCAACTATATCACGGAAAACATCGACACCGTGCATCTGGTCACCCCCGCCGGCGACACGCTGACCCAAGAGCCGTTCATCATCAGCGACCTCACTTTGGCTGACACCGGAAAATATTATCTACTGGCGCACAGTATCATCGGTTGCGAGGACACATGGGTGGTGGACAGTATTACCATCAACCTGATCAACTCTTACAAGCCCGATTTGGGTCCCGACCAATATCTCTGCACCGGCGAATCGGTCACGTTGCATGCCAATTATTCCGCGGCCGGCGCACAGTATTACTGGAACACCGGTGACACAGGCGACTCCATTGAGGTAATCACTTCCGGCGAGTATATTCTCAACGTCTCCTTGGACAACGACGCCTCGCTCGCGTGCGAGAGTTCCGACACAGTGCTGGTCTATTTCTACCCGCTGCCCGTGGCGGATCTGGAGGCCGACATTCTTACGGGATGCACGCCGCTGACTGTCCATTTCACCGATATTTCAACGCCTGCCGTGGACAGTTTGACCACCGAGTGGTTTATTTTCGACGAAAATTACAACATCATCGATTATTCCAACGAGGACAACCCCGTTATTGACTTCAACGACGGAGGCACCTACTCCGTAAAGTTGATCATCACCACGCCTGAAGGCTGCCAAGACTCCGTCACCAAATGGAACTACATCACCACTTCCCCTCAGCCGACCATTGATTTCCTCGCCTCTCCGGAAATTTCCATGATGAGCGAAAACGGCGGCGAAGTAAATTTCACCGCATATCTATCTGACAATGTGCTAAACAACCAGGACTATCATCTCACCTGGGACTTTGGCGACGGAGAGGTGACGGAAGGCGAGATTTCCACTTCGCACATTTATACTTCTTGGAACGACTACGTGGTGACACTGACCCTGCTTACCGGCGGCGGTTGTGGCGATTCTGTCAGCCACTCTGTTGTCATCGAAGACGACCTGATATTCCCCAATGTCATCACCCCCAACGGCGACGGCATCAACGATGTTTGGGCTATTGAGAACCTCAACACCGACATCAACCCCGAGGATCCTGATGAATACCGTCACAACGAGCTAACCATTTACAATCGTTGGGGAAAACAGGTCTTCCATGTCAAGAATTACGACACGTGGGCCAAAGACGGCCAAATCCACGCAGGCACGAACCCATTTAGCGGAGAAGACCTCTCCGATGGGGTATATTATTACACGTTCAGCTATAAAGGGAAAGCGAAGACCACACAGTGGCACGGGTCGATTACGATAGTTCGATGAAAGACGATGAATATATTCATCGCTTTATAATTCAGAGAGGTGTAATTCGATGGGGATGCCGTTGTCGGGGCGACCGTAGGAGACATTCTCACGGATCACCTTTGAGACATAATCCATGGCGTTCTGCACGCTGGTTTCCAAGTCATAACCCTGAATATATCTACCAAAGGTGATGGAGGAAAACACATCGCCTGTACCCGAAAATTGCGATTTAAGTTGCTGATAGGGCAATACTTTTGTTCTTCCGGTAAAATTATCGTAGAGCATCGTGCAAGTCTGTCCTTCAAGAATCATGCTGGAGACCACTACGGAGTTTCCGGTCAATTCGTGGAGGCTGGCAATCAACGTCTCCGCCTCGCTCGTGGTCAACGACTCCTTGCCAAGAAAGAGTCCCGTCAGGAACTGGGCTTCCGTAACGTTGGGGACAATCACATCGGCAACCTTGCAGATTTCACGCATATACTCTACCGTCTGTTGCGTCAGACCGTTGTACAGTTCTCCATCGTCGGCCATAATAGGATCGACGAAAATACGGGTGCCGCGCGCTTTGAGACGACGACAATAGTCCGTCACCAACTGAGCCTGTTCTTTGGAAACTAGAAATCCGGTACAAACGGCATCCACCGTGAAGCCCTGCTCCTCCCAAACATCGATGCATTGGCGCATATAGTCCGTCGTGTCAAGCACCGCGAACTTTCCGTAACCAAAGTTGTTGGAGACCAACGACGACGGAAGACGGTAAATTTCATACTTCATGTGGGAGAGAATCGGCAACATCACGGACATTCCGAGATTGCCGTAACCTACTATATCACCGATGAGTAAAATGCTGTTCATATCACTTTGACCATTGACTATTGACCTTAATCTTCGAGACAGTCGTCCAGTTCGCGGGTCAGTTGTTCCTTATCCATATTCTGGCCGATAAAGACGATTTTGATCATGCGGTCGCCATATTCGGGATCCCAGTCGCGCATGAAGGAGGGGTCCTCTTGCATCAGCTGCACCAGTTCCTCCTGAGGGGCGGTGGCATACCAGAGTCCTGCTTCGGTGAGCTTCTGCTGCACGCCAGCCTGCTCGTAGAGGTACGACATGCTGCGATATTCGCGGAAATAGCAAACGCCCTTGGCACGAATCACGTTTTTCGGACGCTTCTTCGACAGAAACTTGTTGAATTCCGCAATCTTGAACGCCTTCCGACGGTAATAGACGAACGTGGAAATGCCATATTCCTCCACTTCCCCACCCTCGTGTTCATGATGGTGATGATGATGATGGTGATGATGTTCGTGTTCATCGTCGTGTTCATCGTCATGTTCATCGTCATGTTCATCGTGATGTTCATCGTGATGTTCATCGCCATGTTCATCGTGATGTTCATCGCCATGTTCATCGTGATGTTCATCGCCATGTTCATCGTCTTCATCGTGATGATGGTGGTGGTCTGCACGGGCTTCGCGTTCTTCCTCCTCGGTGGTCTCGCGTTCCAGTTCGCGCACCCAGCCCGTAGAGATGGCAACCCGCTCATAGTCAAATGCCTTCGTATCCACGATACGATCTAAATCCACCTGGGCGTAGTCGGTTTCGATGATTTCCGCACCTGGATTCAAATGGCGGATAATCTCTTTCACGCGCTCAATCTCATCTTCGGTCACTTCCGACACTTTGTTGAGCAGCACGATGTTACAGAATTCTATCTGCTGGATGAGCAGGTTCTCAATGTCCTCCTCATCAATGTTTTCCCGTTCGAGGTCGTGACCACAGGAGAACTCGCTCTGCATCCGGAGTGCATCCACGACCGTCACGATGCAATCGAGACGCGGGGTGCCGTGCTCGGTGTATTTCGGGTTCATCTGCGGGATGGAAGAGATCGTGCGGGCGATGGGCTCCGGCTCGCAGATACCGCTGGCCTCGATCACGATGTAGTCGAACTGCCCCGTTTTGACCAAATCGGAGAGCTGATCGACCAAATCCATCTTGAGTGTGCAGCAGATACAGCCGTTCTGCAGGGCCACCAGACTTTCGTCTTTCTCGGCCACGATGCCGCCCTTCTGAATCAGCGACGCATCGATATTCACTTCGCCTATGTCGTTGACTATCACCGCAAACTTGATGCCTTTGCGGTTCGTTAATATGTGGTTCACCAACGTGGTTTTACCGCTTCCAAGATAGCCGGTGAGCAGCAACACGGGTACATCTTTCTTTGTCATATTCGCTTCAATTTTTCGGGGCGCAAAAGTACAAAAAATTGGCTTTTGGCTGTTAGCTATTAGCTATTGGCTAGAAGGCGTAGATGTATTCGGCGCAGAGAGAGCCGACGAAGCCTTGCTGTTTGGTGTAAGATTTCAGCTTGGTGCCTGCGGAGTTGGCATCGACCACCTTGTCAACCACCCAGTCGCCAAAAAAATAGACATTCAGCTTGTTATGCTGGCTGAGCCGAAGGTCAACCCCAAGACAGCTGCGGTAACGATTGACATATCCGTCCTTGAAGCCACCCAGAAACCAACCGGGTTCGTCACTCACCGCACCTTCGTCCGTCAGGTAGTTTGTGCCGTCAAAGTTGGCGTGAATTGTCGGGGCATTCAGGAAATTACGCAGCTCAAAATAAAGGTACGGCGAGGCAATCCGGGTGTTATACTTCACCTTCAGACGACTTTTGAGGGTGAAAGCGTTACGCGGGTACTGGAAGTCGTTGAAATCACCCTGCCGGTAAGTCCACTGGATGCGTTCCCGCAGGGAAAATGCCCAACGGCCCGCATGTACAGTACCTCGCACGTCTGCATAGAGGCGGTGACGCAAATTCTTGAACGCGCTTTTGCTGGAGCTATAGGGCGCGATAAAGAGGTAACCCAGCCCAAACTTGAGATACGGGTTCACCTTGTAACTCAATCCCAACTCCGTTTGCAGACGGTCAAAACTCCGGAAATTATTGTCAAAACGGACCTCCTCGTTCAACGAAATATGGAAACCCTTAGTAATCCGCTTGTCTATCCCCGCCGACACCCGCGCCCCGAATTCGGGATCCAAAGCAACGTCCGTCTGCGCAAACGAAGAATTGACAATTAGTCCCACCATCAGAAGAAACAACCATATCTGCTTTCTGTTTACCATGTTATATTACCATTGACTGTTGACCTTTGACCATTGACCAATAACCTATAACCAATAACCTATAACCATTAAAAAAGGTGGTCATTTTTCACCTTGGTGACCTGATTTATCGTATTTTCGGGTTGAGTGCTGTAATAGTAGATCTTGATATAGGCGATATCTTTCAGATAGTCGATATGGCCGACCTCCAATCTTCTGATATCCAGACCGGTACGGGATTTCAAATCTGCCATCAGCTCGGCCTCGCGGTCGGCATGTGCCAGGGCAACCTTCTCGTAAACAATGATTTTGCACTCCAGGTGGGTTTTGCGGTGGATGGTCTCGAACGCCCAAACGGAGAGCACGATAATCAGGTTGGTGATCACCAGTTCGGCGTAGCTCACGGTCATCGCCAAACCATTGATGACGGAGACACCGACCACCACAAAGAGGTAGGTCATCTCCCGGATCGGCACCGTTTCCGTTCGATAGCGGATCATGCCGAAAATGGCGAAAAGTCCGAGCGCGAAACCGATCTGCACCTTCACATTGTCCATCAGGAATATCAGGAAGAAGATCGTGATACTGAACAACATAAAAGTGAAATAGTAGTCGCGGCGCTGACTCTTTTTGTAGTAGAGGCAGCCCACGATAATCCAACACACCACCAAGTTAAGGGCGAAACGCATCAGCATCACCCACAAGCTGGGGCCGTCGAACCACGGGATGCCAAACAGACCGGGACCTTCCGCATTGCCAAATTCGCTCGCAATGTCGGAATCAAACATAATATCATCCATCTGTATCATTGTTCCAAAGATTTTATTTGATAATTTTGATTTGTTAACTTATTGACATAACGTATTTTCTGCTTAAAGCGATTGTATTTCAGATGCTCATCGGTGAGCAACATTCCAAGGCAGTACTTGCTGAGGCCTTTCCGTTGCACGTGCGCATCGCGAAGGAGATCCTTGAACTTGGAAGGCAACGAACCGTCCTGTTTCACCTCAATGATCACCAGATCAGAGACTTCAGCATCACAACCGCTGAGATGGTTATGGAATCGGATGCCGAAATCGATGGTTATCCGTTCCGTTTTGGCCTTGTTCACGAGCGTGATACGCTGAAAAGCGTTCTCCAGTCGAGGAGACAGCGGTTGGTCGGTCACCCAGACCTTCTCGCGGATAAACTCCGCCATTTCAGGCAGTTGGTAGAGGTCGCCCCAAGCCTCCATAGGGATGGGAATACGTTTTTTCTTGGTGCGGCCGGTGTTTTTCTTGTTCTTAACCTCGCAAAAAGCCAAATTGGATTCCACATAAATGCGCTGGCGTACCTTCTGCCGCCGCAGCCTACGGTTATGGTGCATCGTATAGGTCAGGGCATCCGGTGTGTCAAAATAGAGCGTTCGGTAGTTTGCAATACGCTGACCCTCATTCTCTTGCACAAAGAAATGCTCGCCCCACAGCGGAGCCATGCGCAACAGCGTCTCCCTGTTGGTCGGAAACTTGCTATCCACACGGTTCATCAGCTTCACGGTGCTCATCTTCTCCAAAGAGATGGGCACCATTTGCTGCAAGATTTCAGGCAACGTGTCCATTTTTATCGGATATATTCGTATTCGCGCACCGAAATCAGCACTCCTTTGGCATTGTAGTTCAGTTGCCGCTTTTTCGTGCCGTCTGCGTTGTACTCGATTTTATGGATGCGGTAGGGCTTGTTCTGCTCATTATAGACCACCTCGCGCACCACGCGTCCGTTCGCGTCGTACTCGTAGGTCTCACGCGCCTGCATACCATACGAATTGTATTCAATTTCCTCGATCTTGCGCCCTTCTGCATCGTATTTGGTGACGTGGTCCAGATATTTGGTACCCTTGACTGGCGTTTTCCAAGTTTTCACCGTCAAATTCTTCTTTGCCTCCTTCTTAGAAGATGTCGTCTGTCCCAACGAAACCGTCGCAAACATCAACACACAACCCAGCAATATGATAATCTTTTTCATTCTTTTTATAATATTATGGTCAATATTTTCCAATTACTATTCACGGCCGCAAAAATACAATTTATATACTATCCCCCTATTCATAATTCATAATTCTACATTCTACATTCATAATTTTTGTATGTTTGCCCCGCGAAACGAAAGACATAATGAAGATAGTCACCATTCTCGGAGCGAGACCGCAATTCATCAAGGCTGCGGTGGTTTCTCGGGCTTTGTCGCAATACGACGACATCCGGGAAATCATTGTGCATACCGGCCAGCACTTCGACCCAAACATGTCGCAACTCTTCTTTGAAGAGATGGGCATTCCTGAGCCATCGTATAACCTTGACATCCATGGACTTCCGCATGGTGCGCTCACCGGCCGCATGATGGAGCAGGTAGAGGGGGTGTTATTGCGCGAACGGCCCGACTGGCTGCTGGTTTATGGTGACACCGACTCGACTCTTGCGGGCGCGCTGGCCGCCAAGAAGCTGCACATCCGTGTAGCGCATGTGGAGGCCGGACTCCGCTCCTTCAACGAGGCAATGCCGGAGGAAATCAACCGCATCCTCACCGACCGCATCAGCGACCTGCTCTTTTGTCCGTCCGAAATGGCTGTGAACCAGCTTCGTGACGAAGGACGGCTGGCCAACGGGGCGCAGGTGGTGATGAGCGGCGACGTGATGAAGGACGCGGCCTTGCAGTTTGCACCGTTGATGCGCCAACCCGCCGCCGAACTGCCTGACCGATTCGTACTCTGCACTTTCCACAGAGCCGAAAACGTGGACAACGAAAAGACGCTCAAGCAGTTGCTTTACGCCCTTGAGCTTACCTGCAATACCATTCCCGTGGTGTGCCCGCTGCACCCGCACACTCGCAAAAGCATCGAAGCCATCGCCTACCCCATCGACCAATCACCCATACAATTTATTGAACCCGTCGGCTATCTGGAGATGCTCTACCTGCTGAGTCACTGCACGTTGGTGATGACTGACAGCGGCGGACTGCAGAAAGAGGCCTACTACATGAAAAAATACTGCGTGACACTCCGCAACGAGACCGAATGGACCGAACTTGCCGGGTGCGGTTACAACCACGTCGTCGGCACGGAACCCATGAACATCGTGCAAACCGTGCAGAACCTGCTGGATGTGACGCCCGTGTTCCCGTTCGAGCTCTATGGCGATGGACATGCGGCGGAGGCTATTGCGAAGACGATGAATAGGCGATGAATGGCGATGAATGGCGATGAAAAACGATGAAAAGACGATGAAAAGCGATGAAAAGCGATGAAAAGCGATGAATAACGATGAAAAGCAATGAAAAGCGATGAAAAGACGATGAAAAGCGATGAAAAGCGATGAATAACGAGGAATAAACGAGGAAACGACATACACAATGCATATTAAAAATCTGATAATTAACACAATCATTATTTTTTGTTTTGCGGTTCCATTATGGGCGCAGGACAGCGAGGTCAAGTTTTCGCCGAAAGGCGGGGTTTATGCCAACGCTCTTCCGGTGAAGCTGTCGTGTAACAATCCTGATCTCCAAATCCGCTATACGTTGAACGGGGCCACGCCGGACGGGAGTTCCACACTCTATACCAGTTCTCTCCATCTGAATGCCGGAATGCGTTCGAAATCTGACATTTACAAGATCCCCATTTCTCCTGACAACGATCCCTATCGCCCCGATTTCTACGTTCCTGATTCGGTGATAAAAGGCATCGTAATCCGCGCCGCAGCGTTTGATCAACAGGGGAACCGCGTCAGTCCGGTAGTCACGCAGTCCTACTTCATCAAATCTTTGGGTTGCGACATCCACGGTCTTCCTATCGTCTCCATCTGTGCCGACTCGTTGTCGCTTTTCGCCCACGACACGGGGATTTTGGTGCCAGGCGACCTTTATGACCCAGAAGACATCGACCACACCGGAAATTACGCCCAATCGGGCAGAGAATGGGAACGGCTCATCAATGTGGAATATTACGACGACAACAACGACGGCTTCAACCAAATGGCGGGTCTGCGCACCCATGGAGGCATTCTCGCCAGACGCTCACAGCAGAAAGGGCTGAAGATTTATGCCCGTGAAGAATACGGAAAAAAGAATTTCAAATACAAGATTTTTGAAGAATCACACTTGAAGAAATTCAAGCATCTGATACTTAGACCGTATAGAAACTCTTGTACGTCGGCGGGCATCCACGACTGGCTGTCGAACCAGATAGCGGCCCCGCTCAAGATGGGAATCACAGCTTCCCGACCGACCGCGCTCTTCCTCAACGGCGAATACTGGGGCATCTATTTCATTGAGGAGAAGGTTGACGAGCGTTACTTGGAAAGCCATCACGGCGTCAATCCCGACAGTGTCAACATCATTGCCGCATGGGGAGCGTTGGAGAGCGGCTCGTCGGACGATTTTTTCAACCTTTACTACTCTTTGGCAGCGGCGGACCTTTCCGATCCGGTTCAATATTACCATTTCTCCCAAAGAATTGACATTCCCAACATCATCGATTACTTCATTTTCGAACTTTTTGCCGCCAACTGGGACTGGCCGGTCAACAATGTGCGTTGCTGGCAGAAGCCCGGCGGTATGTGGCACTGGGTGTTTTACGATGGGGATTGCTGTTTGGACGATGACCAATTCCCCATCTACGAAAACGCCACCTATATCGGGGAAATCACCTGGCCCACCGCCCAATGGTCCACCCTTTTCTTCCGCAAATTGTTGGAAAGTCCCACCTTCAAAAACCAGTTCCTCATCCGCTTGGAACAGCTCAACAAGACCTGTTTCAGTTACAAAAAAACGAAGCCCTATCTGAGCAAGATACAACATACTCTAAGAGAAGAGATTCCGCATCAGGTGCACCGTTACAACCATCCAGAAAGCCTCGGTAATTGGGAAGATGCCTGTCAAAAAATCGACAATTTCCTGGCGGGAAGGGAAAAAGGATTCTGGCAACAGACCACTGAATTTTTCAACTTGGGAGAAGAGAGCATCACCTCGGTGAAGTGTTATCCCAACCCAGCGTCCTCCGGTGAAATTCTCCACATTCAGGTTGAGGCGGAAAGCGATGCCACCCCTTGGCTTTCGGTCTATGATCTGAACGGACGATTAATACACTGCCAATACTTTTTCCTGCAGGAGGGCGAGAACAGCATCCCGCTGAACATCGGCAAGCGCAAGGGGGTGTATATCGTGAAAGTGGGGGACGAGAAGTGCAAGGTGATCATCTTGTAACATATCCGAAAAATATGTACCTTTGCTGCCTCAAAAAAACAGACATTCAAATTATTACAAATATCTGAAAAATAATACATTATGGAAGAAAAGAAAACATCAATGATTCGTTTGAGAATGAGTTCTCAAGACGCCCATTACGGCGGCAACCTCGTTGACGGCGCCCACATGCTCGCCCTCTTCGGCGACGTGGCCACCGAGCTGCTCATCATGCAAGACGGAGACGAAGGCCTCTTCTGCGCCTACGACAACGTGGAGTTCCTCGCCCCCGTCTATGCCGGCGACTACATCGAGGCAGTCGGTGAGATCACCAAGGTGGGCAACACCTCCCGCAAGATGGTCTTCGAGGCCCGCAAGGTCGTCCGTCCGCGTCCCGACATCAGCGCCTCCGCCGCCGACGTGTTGGAAGAACCCATCGTCGTCTGCCGCGCCTCCGGCACCTGCGTCGTCCCGAAACAATGCCAACGGAAGAATTAGTTTACAAGTTTAGTAGCTTAGAAGCTTAGTAGCTTACAGGCTTAGTAGCTTACAGGCTTAGTAGCTTACAGGCTTAGTAGCTTACAGGCTTAAAATCCCGGGCAAAAGAGTAAACTCTTAAGCTCCTAAGCTCCTAAGCTCCTAAGCTCCTAAACCATAAACTATAAACCATAAACTATAAACTATACACCAAAAATATGGAAAAACTGATCATAACCGCCGCCATCTGCGGTGCAGAAGTAACGAAAGAACAGAACCCTGCCGTGCCTTACACCGTCGAGGAGATCGTGCGTGAGGCGAAGAGCGCTGTGGATGCCGGTGCCGCCATCGTGCACCTGCACGTGCGCGAAGACGACGGCACGCCCACCCAGAGCCGTGCCCGCTTCCAAGAGTGCGAGGAAGCCATCTACAAAGCTTGCCCGAACGTCATCCTCATCCCTTCCACGGGAGGTGCTGTGGGTATGACCCCCGATGAGCGTCTGCAATCGACCGACACCACCCCGATCCCGGAGATGGCCACCCTCGACTGCGGTACCTGCAACTTCGGCGACGAGATTTTCGACAACACGATGCCCACGATGCGCGCCTTCGGCAAACGCATGATGGAACGCGGCATCAAACCCGAATACGAGTGCTTCGAGATGGGTCACCTTGACACCATCCTCACCATGGCTCGCAAAGGCGAGGTTCCCGGCGCCCCGATGCAGTTCAACTTCGTGTTGGGCGTTCCCGGCTGTACCCCTGCCACCGTTGACAACCTCTGCTGGTTAGTGAAAAATATCCCCGCCGGCAGCACCTGGACCAGCACCGGTATTGGTCGCCACGCTTTCACCTTGGCCGCTCCCACCATCGTGATGGGCGGTAACGTGCGCGTGGGCTTCGAAGACAACCTCTACCTCGAACGCGGCGTGCTCGCCAAGAGCAACGGCGAATTGGTGGACAAGGTCGTCCGCATGGCCAAACTGCTCGGCCGCCCCGTCGCCACCTCCGACGAAGCTCGCGAAATCCTCGGGCTGAAGAAGAGATAAGACGTGAATGTAGAGACGCAAATTTTTGCGTCTCTACTGAAACCCGAAATCTAAAACACCTCGGAAGGGATTCTGGGGTGTTTTTTTTGATGTCTTTACACACAGATTGCCCCGTCTAGTCGCACCGTATAATCCTCCTGGCACCACCGTAGGTCGTCTGATAGTTCGAGTCGGTGAAACGGCTCACGCAAACACAACCGTTACCGGCAGAGGCATGGATAAACTTGAAATCTCCATTTTCATAGTCAGAAATGGCAATCCCCACATGTGAAATATGCCGATTCGGATACTCTCCTGAGACAAAAAACACCAAATCACCACGCTTGATATTGGTCAGAAACACCCGCTCTCCTTCAATGCATAACGTGCTGGTGGTGCGGGTGACCACAACTCCCACTTGGTGAAAAGCATAGTTCACAAGTCCGGAACAATCATAAGTATTAGGACCTGATCCTCCCCATTCGTATGGACATCCCAACTTTAAGCGTGCAAACAAGATTACTTCGTCAATCCGATCCTCACAACTCCTATCGTCAATACCAACAGACTGCGCTGAGCCATGAAAAGCACCATTAAGCGTCAACAAAAGAACAAGAAGGATTAATCGGGTAAATCGCATATTTTTGGGGATTACAATCTAACATTCACTTCGAATTCACAAAAACCTGTAGTTCGGAGGTTGATTTTCTGTTGTAATTCTGTGGATACACGTTGAGCGAAATCCTCTGGAATCTCGAGATTTTGGGGTTGGGCTAACGAGATAGACACCACCATTTTCTGCTGTCCTTCACAAATATCAGGTTGAAAGGTTATATCCAATACCATCTCTTTCGGTATCTGATACACGCCTCGCAACTCCTTATAACAGAATTGTTTGATGTCGAACTTCGTAATCAGCCTATCTCTCGTCAAATGATAATAGCTGGCCATTTGCTGAAGTGTTTCCTCGTCAGTAACCTCATCACGACCACCAAATGTAGTCAGCATAATGGCACTTCCCGCCTCATCGAATATTGGGGGTAGTTTCACGGCACAAGATGGCGTTAATCCATTTCCCTGCTGTCCGTCCGTAAGCAGATATGACACTGCCATCCTGGACTGACCGCCGGAAACATAGGCATTAGAATGCTTTTGGAGCATCACATATACTCCTTCATAGGCAGACTGATTTTTACTGATGATGCTCTCTATCTCATTTAACAAGACCCTCACCTCGTTCACTTTCTCGTCAAAATCGATATCGGCAAAGGGCCTAAACGCATGGAAATCGGACGAATAGCGATGCGTGAGGGCACGCGTCTGTGATACGAGTTTCCCTGCATGATATCGTTCCGCACCAAAACGGCGAAGGGTAATTTGCTCAGCGTCAAAAGAACGATCTGAAGGAGCAAGCAATTGAAGGAGTTCTTTTCCATTTTTCACAGTATGCACGATCGGAGAATCTTTCTTTTCCTGAAAGTCAACACTTTTCTCCATGGCAATCTTTTTAATAGGCTCCTCGGCAGACAAATTGACGCTACCTTTTTCTACATTCACGACAGGTATGCAATTGATAAGTACATCGTCTTCTGTTAGGTTCACTTCTTCTAAACCAACAGTCAGTTGAATAGACAATGTAGATTGATCTTCGACTTTATAATCTCCTAAATAAAACAACTTGTCAGTCAATGGGGCCAATCTATCCAACCAACTTTCCGTTGTCCCGTAGAGAAGGGAACGATTGAAAACACAATGGTTCACATTGAAGATGTCACACAATGGCAAACGATCGTAGTCCTTGAGAGAAAACACAGGAACTTGTACGCCATCCACATGGAGGGACAACGATGATATGGTATGATTGGGGAAATAGAGAGATACGCCAGAAAGATTGTCAAAATTGAATTTTCCAGATAGGGTTATATCAAAAGTGTTCCGATTGACTTTTCTGACAGCGCCTATCGTCGCGTTCAGAATTTTAGTCTTCAAAAGGGGCATGAACGAAAAGCTCTCCTGCTCTTTGAAGCGCATTTTGGTTTTAGAACGCTTTTCCAAACGAATCACCGTGGAATCATCCACTACGTGTGAAACTTCTGAGCCATCCACCATTTTCACTCGCAAAACCGTCATGGAAGGTGTCGGCCTGGTCAACGTGAAAGGGACAGTCCTTCGGATGAATTCATCCAATATGGATGTGCGCAACGCCGAAACCTGTTCTTTCAACAGATTTGTCTGATGTGCCAACGCAGTCATCAACAGGTTAAGGACAGGGTCTCGCTCCAAATTTTGCCTCACGGCGTTTTCTTCAGCCTCATCCAATCTCTTATTCGAGAAAGATTTGCCATCATTAAAGCTGTCTAAAAGCCCGTCTTGCTCCCATTGTTTGATAGCTTTGTTGAGCAGTTCTCTGCCTGATTGTATATTCAATTGATTATCCATAACTATTACCACACATAAAAATCGACCTCATGGCTGTAATTTTGGGTTTTATCGCCTTTAATCAGTCCTGAAATCAACAGTTTGACATTATGTTTTCTCGAATCGTAATCCATCGTCACCTCACTCACACTCATTCGAGGCTCGTACTTTTCGATATTGCGTTTTAAGGCGTATGCGAAATTTTTCGGATTTTTGCTCGACCCCGTGATCTTAAAGTCGCTCATGGGTTCGTCTGCCTTCATGCAAGCAACGGTACGCTTCTTCTCATCAAAGTTCTCGAAACGGAAATTCTTAAAAACAAAGCCGAAATCGGGATCCGCCTTGAATTGACCCATCGGGGTGGCGATCAACAAATCAATGAAGCGGTCAACGGATTTCTTGATATCCGTTTCCTGCTCCACCGTACCGTTCGTTATCTGAAAGGGTATCTTAATGTACATCGTTACAACATATAAGTGAGTTCCTCTTCCTCCGGTTCCGGTTTCGGTTTTTCCACTACCGGTACGGGTTCAGTTTTGACTTCTTGGAGATAGGCTATGGCAGCATGAAGGTACGATAATGCCTCTTGGATGGTCTCGAAAAGTGCATTCGGATTGAATTCCCGCCAAATAAAGTTGTCCATTCGAGTCATAAGGGTTTCGTCTGCATCGTCAAATAAATGGTTGGCTTTGACAACAAATATGATTTTTTTCAGACGAGTGACAAACGAGGCGGGAAGATCACTGCTAAGTGTATTGGACCATTCAATGAGCAAGTAGCCGATTTGGCCGTAAGCGGCCGTAAGTTCCCTCTTTTCGACTAACTCAAGCATCTTCGTAATCTGTTGGCGACAATGTCCTGCCAAGTCAGCCAACTGGTTACATGCATTGATTGAGAAACAAGGTGGAATAAAGTCCAAAACTTCCCATTCTCCATTCTCCGCCCTAAGTTTCATTATCGGAAACAACAAAGGAGAAGAAGGATTGAACAGATTGATTAGTTGAAATTTATAATTTCTCTCCACCTGAGGAACACCATTTTTCTCAACATGTTCTTCTTCCCCGTATGAAACGGTCAGATAGTACGTTCCTTGAACTTCCTTGGGAAGCGGAAGAGTTACACCTTTCGTAATATTCAAAAGATTTCCCTCACTGTCCATGATGGTACAGGCTATTTTGTCAAGCGTAAGTTTATGGTCGAGAATCGTATATTTCAGTTCAAAATCACGCATCGGGACAAGTCCGTATGCGAAAGGCACCAACATCTGGCGATTTATTCTACTGATATTATCATGGTGACTATCCGCATAAAGAAACGTTTCCGGCATTATTTCCATGCCCTTTTTCCAGTCTATTCTATTAAATGTCTTCATACTGTTAAAGATAAGTGTTATAATCCAACGTAAGGGTTCCATCCAGCACAAAAGGATGTCCCATTTCTTTTATAGCATATTCATAAGCCTGCTCAACAGGGAAAAACCACTCCGCCACAAACTGGACAAACTCACCCAGCTTCTGATACTGTGCGGCGTATTCTTTATTGGTCAATGAGGATATGTAAAACACAATTCGGGCGACAGGAATATTATATTCATTCCCGGTAGTATCCGAAAATAATCGGAAAACCCGATGTATTTCCGTTTGAAAGCCTGTGATTGCGGTCATCAACCTCCCTATCAGCACATAATCACCTCTGATTTCAGATGCTTGTAACAACAAAGGAAGTGCTTTTTTTATTTCTGGATTCTGAATCGTCTGTACATCAATGTCATAAAGGGATTTCAATAACACCTCGACCGTTTCTGATTCCAAATTCTGAACGACATTGTCCAACCCAAGGGTGACGTGGAAAAATTCCGTGTCGAGAGGAACAAAGAAATTCAGAATGCGCTCTTTTACAGGGGTAAACGGTTTGGATCTCTGTTTTGGATCTCGCAGACGGTTCTCTTCCACCAAAAGTGCTTCCGGCAACAGATGGCACAAGCCATCGCGCGACAAACTGATCTGGTTGGGCATAGAATCCGACGTATCCACCTCCAAAAGATCCTCACAATAATTGCTGTAGAAAACCCCTTTTGAGCTAATCCGAACTGGCGCGTTATCTGGAAGATACGTGTTCACCCATGTCTCGGCTTTCAAATCGCCTATCGGATCATATTGCTGATTGACTCTCATAATGATGGCGATATGATTATTGGAAAGGATATCTGGATTCGTCTTTTGTCAGTTCCACATAGAAATACCCCGATTCCGTCGTGATTTGCAGAATATCGAAATAAGGTATGCCAATTTCCCTGAGCGTCAACTGCTGGTATGGGAATTCCTCGTCAATATTCTCGTAGGTGTTCTGATTCAAATCCATTCGCAATCGGCAATAGAGTTGGGGATTCGAGTCGATGTAATCGGGAATCTTCGACTCGGGAAGCATCGGCATGAAGCATTGGTTATCGTTCCGAGTAGCGATTTTATCCACAAAGCGATCGTTCCGAAGGTTGATTTCCACGCTCTCCACATTCAGCAGATCCTTGAGCATAGCAATACAGTTCTCCACCGTGATGTCGGCTGACAGTTGCGGAATCTTGAATACGGGTTTCCAATACTCGTGGGATGGACAATCGGTATGATAAGCGGTTGATTTGTAAATTTTCACATTGTTATGCATCCCCTCGTAATGGAACCACTGGCCACATAAGGAGGTCAGTTCACCCTTATACAGTTCCTCTGGATGAAGAAGCTTCATAGCCTCCTGCGTTTGCACGGCGCCGATGATAGAGGCGATAACGGGAGTCGTGGGGATGCGTCCTGCATCTTCGTTGCGCTTGGCCACGCCCGCGCAGGACATCTTCTGGAACAGGTTGTGTTTGGCAGTGTCCGAAAGGCCGCATTCGTAGCAGTTCACACCGCGTTTGAACACTTTCACCACACCGTTCAGATCTTCGATACCACCATCGACCCAAGGCACGCCGGCACGCATACACTGGCGGTTCAGCTGCAGACGGGCCAGGCGGCTATCCAAACAGCCGATCACCACGTCCATCTGCTTATAGACACCCAAACCGACATCCGAATTCAGGTTGCCCACAATGTATTGCACATTGATGTTCTTGTTAATTTCTTTTATGCGTTTGGCAGCCACTTCTGCCTTATACAATCCCTTGTCGGCATCGGATTCGCGGAAAAGGATGGAGCGTGTCAGGTTGGAATACTCAATGGTGTCAAAATCCACAATATAGATATTGCCCACGCCAAACAGTGCGAGATTTTTCAGCACTTCGTTTCCTAATGCGCCCGCGCCCACGACCATCACTTTGGCCTTCTTCACATTCTCTTGCTTAAACCAGGAGAGCAGCGAAAAAACACCTGCACCCCATTCTTTGCGTTCGTTTGCCATAATTATTTGTTTTTTATTCCAAAGATATACATGATTCCCACCTCCAATCCAGAATTTATAAAACGACATCCTTTGCCCGACAACAGATTGTATTGGTTCAGGCGGTAAGTTGCTCCTGGAAGATGTTCATCCTCAGGCAAGCCTTTTGACACGGGAGTGATGGCGAAATCCACTTTGACCCCCAATTTGACTACCCAAGGCGAGGTTTTACCTTGCTGAACACGGCACAAAGGCAGGTAAATGCCACCCGCCAGCCGGCCTGTCAACAGGAAACGATTCACTTCCGCATTTTTCGTCCTCGTTTCAAGATTTATATCGCGTCCGAAGCCCAACGGTGAAAATTCATCCAATGTGAGATCCACTGGGTTTCCATCAATTTGACTGTAATGTCCCGAAAGACTATAATATCCCGATGCACGCAATGTTGAGGCGATGCAAAACGAAGGTACCAGCGTGAATTGCACGTACCCGCTGATGCGGTCGTGATAGGGCTGCCCGATTGAGAGTGTGAGCGGAATACTGAGATAGTGCATGGCGGCGCTTTCCTCCACATTCCGACATGAAAGAGAGGCTGTGTAGGAACATTGGTCCGAATCCGTTGCCGCGAGAGCATTGTCCGACAGCTGTCCTATCCCGGCAGCAAACCTCAGCCGGCTATACTCCAGACCAACCCCTAAGGACAAGGAACCTTTGGACACCAAGGAACGACTGCCCCAATAGAGCCCAATCTGATGAGAAAGGGTCATCCGACGGTTCCACACCGACTGCCCTGAAATGTCCTTTTGGTCCAAGAGGGAGCTAAACAGCAACGGTATTCCGATACTGTAGCTCACCCCGAGATGCGGACATTCCGCCGAAAGGCTTCTGCCACCATGTTCGGGGACATCTACTTTTGCCAAACTGTCCCGAATGGCCAGCAAAGAAGCGTTGAGGGTGTTCACACGATTGGTCAGCGAGTCAATGGTTCGTTCCCGGTCAAGAAGGTCGCGCTCCTGGATAATCAATTGCATCTGGAGGCTGTCATCCTGCACGGGAGCTTTCCCTTTGAGTTTGTTCAACTCTTTCTGCAGGGATGCCTTCTCCTTCTCCAACTGGGAAACGGTCTTATTCAACTCCGTCACCAAACCGTATTCTAAATATTGGATATCATCAGGGCTCCCTTTATAGTACTTCATTTTGACAATATGGCCCTTGTACTTTCCCGTGACCACATTCTGCCCAAAGAGAATATTTGTGCAGCACAGGAAAATCAGCAAGCCTATTGCAAACTTCAAAATTTTCATAACAAATTATTTATCTTTTTCAATATAGGTAAACAACGTATTCCCAATGGTAAATTCCGTACCATGGTTCAGCAGGATAGTCTGTCCTTTCTCCATCACTTGTCCGCTGGGCAGACGGGTACCGTCGGCAAGTGCCCGACAATAGGGCCGGTCGTTCTCCAAATAGATCTCCACCTGCTTGTCGGCAATATTACTGGCATCGTCCCAGTTCATCTCCAAGACACAGTCTATGGATTTGCCTATCGTCACCTTGTTGAATCCGCCCGTCACGCTCATCCACTTGTAGATGGCGATGTCACGTTCCTTCACCGGGCCGGAAATCCGCAAGAAGTACTTTTCGGAGACAAAGTGCACCACCGCGATGGCGATGCCGAAGCCAGCGGCGTAGATCATATAGCTGAACATACTGAGTACATCTTTGGCAAAAGTGGCCAGATAGAGCACCACAAAACTGATCAGCACGGAAATCAGACCGCCAATCAAGGCACTCTTAAGGTTGATGTCTGTCTTGAAGGAAAGGGTGAAGGCTATTCCAACGGCAAACAGAGCCCACGGAATCCAGTCGGTGTAAATGCAGTTGGTGTCTTTTCCCAAGAGGATGATTATCACGGCACCGAGCAGGAAGGCGCTGAACCCAACCACACTACCCACCAAGGCTCGCAAAAGCATAAGACTCCATATTTTGAGGTTTTTCTTCCTGAATTCAATCTGATAACTGAAGAACAGGGTGATGAAAAAGCCTAACAAAAGACCACAGAGCAGCATGGACTGGATTTTGGAGACGAACGACATGGTGGTGAATCCTTGCAGGGTATCAGCCGGTCGCAGCAGATTCACCAACCCGGTAATCATCGATGAAAACAGGGTCTCCGAATAGCACAACCGCATGAAAAACCACGACACCAGACCCGCCATCAGGCCGTACACCATCCACATCACAAAGTAGGGGGCGTTGCGCGGATCCGAAAGTTGCTCCTTGTTGTAATAATGGATGCCCTTGGAGCAGTTGTGGATACCGTATTCCGGACAACGGTTCCGGTTCTCCTCCCAACACTCAAGATGCACCACATGTTCGCATTTCACCACTATTTTATCCCCGTCTTGAAATGGTTCCTTGCAATGATAGCAATGCTGCTGCTCGACCGGCGAGCCGCTGTTGCTACTCCGATAATCCACGATATACTTCTTACAGAATATCTTATATTGAATCCAAGGCACGAGATATTGCAGGATCAAATAAGCCAACAAGATGAAAATCAGGCCATAAAGCAAACCCGTCAGAATCGTGTGTCGGTTTGAGGTGGTGTTCCCCTCCGATGCCACAATGATCGGAATATGCTGGTTTCCAAACGCGTAGTTCATAACCCCTTGTGCCAATACCGTGGCATTGTCCCGCAACGTAACAGTAAGCGTACGTTGTGTGCCGTCGTACGTTTTGCCCACAGGATTCACCAACACCAGCCTGTAATCAGCTGCGATGGAGTCAATGGTTCCCATCAGGGTCTCTTGCAGTTGCGCAACATCGAACAGGGTGTGGAACTGTCCTTTCAGCGCGTCTTTCGTGGGTGCGGACGCGCAAAGGGCCTCCATCTCATCCTTGATATTGGCCGTAGCGGCAGGATCGCCGATATAAATACAATGTATCGGCACGTACGGAATCTCCGAATGCGCCTGTTTCTCCGACAGTTCCCAAATTTCCCCTTTCCACTTGAAAAAGTCGGCACCGATAAACGTGCCGTCGGAATTCATCACCCGACCGTCCGTGAACACAAACAACATCTTCTGCGTGGAATCCTGAAGGGCGGGATTGTGCGGCACTTCAGGGTAATGCATCCCGAAAGTACCCGACAGTTCCTCCATCTTGGCCATGATCGCCTTGTAGAGATATTTCTCCGTGCCCTCCTTCACGACAAATTCCTCATAGAACTTGAATTTCATGTTCTCCTTCGTAGCCAAAAGGCTCGGTGTCACGGTACTATCCATGAACGATAAGTAGATTTTAGTATTCGGCAGGATGTCTATGATATGACAGATTTGAGTATATTGTTCCAACAGCTCATTCTGCGAAATGCTCCCACTTCTGTCCACGAGAAACAGCATGGAGATCTGGTCGGAAATGACCTTTTTCTGACGAATGTCTATGACGGAATCCACTTTAGGAGGCATATCCTGCCCCATCGTACTCACATCAGACACGATAAAATTGCCCGCACTGAGCTGATTGACAAACTTCTTCTTGCCCGCCGCATCCAGAATCTTGAAATCCACATAGAGCGTGTCCGCTTTCTCTGATTTCGAGAGTTGCACGATGGATATCGAATCCGACGGCGCTGTTGCTGACGAATTCAGCTGTCCGGCCTGTTGTCCCCGCTGGCACGCGGCACCGAGGAGCAAAGCCACCGCAATCATAAAAACAAACTGTTTTTTCATAGCTATATCTGTTTTATTTATACTCTTTTTCTTCGAGTCCACTCCTTCATCTCTTTGAGGGATGTATGAATGAACCGTATTTTCTGCTCGACATTAAGCCATACCAAGTAACATTCCTGCTCAGAACGATATACAAGACAAAAGTCGGCTTGGATGAGCTTATCATCGCAACGATGCGCGTCAAACGCCTCTTCCGTATCGGAGTCCACGACCAGCCAGCCGATTTGACTATCTTCGCCAGATACACCGCAAGCCGTGACAACGCGGGTCTTTTTTCCCTCGTTCTGACGAATCTCCCCATAGAGGGGATAGGATTCTTCAGAAATTTCCGCATAAACCGCATCGTCAATCTGGTTGATGGCTTTGGCAGAGAAGGCGAATTCGTCCTTCAGGTCCTCCGTCGAGACAATGAAACTGTTCTCCACGGTTGCCGACTGCACGGCAACCGTCTTGTGTCGGCTCCATTCGTTCAGCACGTCAAAGGAGATGGTCTTGAGCAAATCATCCTTATTGTTCATTCCCCCGCTGTTCTTTGCCGTGAAGAAAGCCATCTGCCAGTTCGGGGTATTGGTGTCAATCACAATGGCCACCATGCGTTTAGGCGCATCCGGGTAGGCAAGTTGCTTCTGCACCACCAGATCATGGGAAGAGAGGAACAGACCCAGTCCCGGATGGGAATGCATCCAGACAGTGTGCACATAATCCCGCCCGGTCTTTTCGCACAGATTGCGGATGGCACTGCCCAGTTTGATGCCGATTTTGAGTCCGAAATTCAGCGAATACTCGTCGTAAACCGCGTCATCACCGGGAATCACCATCTCTTCGACGCTGATATTGTATTGCTCATCGTTCCCGTCCACCGTCTCCCAGCCGCCAATCAGGTAGCATCCAGTCTCATTGGTGCGCTCGGGCTGCTCAAGGAATGCCTTGTAATAGCTATTGAGACTTTTCACCGCCTCACGGGAGAAATAGACCTTCTTCACCGCTGTGTCAAGACAGAACTCCCCCATATCAACCGCAAAAAATGCCTCAGGATGCTGGCGAATATAGTCCAACCCGACCACATAGTCGTTCTTTTCCTCTTCCACCACCTGCATCACATGCTGGTTTTCCTCCGGCAGGTCATCCTTCACTTTCCGTTTTCTTCTCAACAAAAGAAGAGCGACTACCAAAACAACCAGCAGCAGGAAGCCGCCGGAAGCGAAATAGATCACCGATTCGCCTAGCTCAAGCCATTTGGCATAGAAAGGGGTCTTCGGAGTGTCTTCCGCTTCTTCAGCAAAGTTCCGAAGGTCGATTTTCACACTGTATGGTTGATCGTAAACCTCCATCCTTTGGGGATTCCTGAAATAAACGGTCAGGGAATCGTATCCAGCTATTTCCTCGGGAGTGATGTCTTTGACAACGTAACTTTTTTCCTGTTCCAAAATCTTGCAGGAATCCCCTACAAAACGTTTCAACGAAACAGGCATATTCTCCGCAGGGAGGAGGGCACAAAGATTACTCGGTTTATCGATGATCAGCTCCTGAGTCTGGGCATCATAATATACAGCCGCGATGCCCTTTTGTGCTGACGACACCATGGAAGTGCAGGACAACAGGACACAGGCGACTGCGATTCGCAGATACCGCTTCATCGCACTATATGGACGGGGTATATTTTTTCTTCTTTTTTCCATTAAGCTGTTTGTTAAGTTGTTTCTTACTCACAATAAGATTAATCAAGAAAGCCAGCAAAGCCGCCACGATGGTTACTTTGAAAATAATGTCGCCCCATTTGACGGTTTCGATGTTCTGGGCTTCGCTGATAGTTTTATGACCGCTGTCTATCCGCTTGCACAGGGAGTCCAAAAGCGGATTTGACGCGATGATATCCTTATGTTGGATTTTCTGGGTGGCAAAGACCGGGTAGAGATCCATATCCCTGTTCTTCAAGGCAACAAGAGTGTCTTTGGCGGCCTTCCGCTTCATCTGGGGAAGTTGTTGGAATATGGCCGTGAGTTGGTCGTACTGGAGAGCCGTCAAAGTGAATTCCGTCTCCAAGTCGCGGGCCAGCGCCTCTACCTTGGCTTCCTGTTGAAGTATCTCCATCTTCTCGTCAATAGCCTTGCGCAAAACCATGATATCCATCCACATATCGTAAAGAATCTGGCTCTGCAAAGTAATAAACGACCTGTTTTCGTTATAGAAGACATCCATCTGCGTCGTGCATCTGAGATAATCGTCAGAGAGCCGGTCACAGTCCGTGAACGAGATCATCTCTCTTTCAATGGACTCCAACTGCGCCTGATAGTTCTTCAGCTCGCTCTTGATCGCCTTGACCGAATCGGCATAACCGCTCTGCGACACCGCCCGCATCGGCAATGTCAACACCAAAACAGCCCAAACTACGATTGACAGAGTTTTCGTTCTCATAACCACTATTTTACAGCATTCTGATAAGCCCTTTTCGCATCCTGATATTGTTGGATGACTGTCTGGTACTTTTTGTTATTCTTGCACGCATCTGAAAACTCTTTCAGATAGGAGTCCGTCTCCCTGACGATACTGTAGAAAGTCTGTTCGTTCTTGACTTTCTTGACACGGTATTCGTTCAGCAAATTGTTGATTTTCATCGTCGCCGACTTAATTCTCTCCTGATCTATATTACAATGAGAACCTCCGCCGCCACCGGTTCCGCCACCAGTTCCACTACCACCGGGGCATTTAAGGTCGTTCAGCATCTTTCGGCGATCCACAAAACGTTTTGCCAGACTCTTCAATTCCGGAAATTCCTTGTATTGGTTCTCATCAAACGACACTTCGTTGAATTTGGCAGCATTTTCTTTGTATTTCCTGCACGCCTTGCCATTTCCAGTGTTCTTGGCAATGGAGATATCATCAATGAGCGCATCCATTTGCGCAATCATCCGTTGCAAAGAGTCCGCCGTGACAATGCCCTCCCCTATTTTGTTGTAATAGCGGTGGAATGTGGCATACTCCTGTTCCAGTTCTCCACAATCGGTCTCCACAATACCCTTGCGGGCGGTCTCGTACTTGCCCAAAAGTTCCATTTTCCGAAGGACAACCTCTTTCGAACTTCCCGAAGGGTCTCTTTTCTCAATTTGATAGTCAAGCAGTTTCTGATAATCTTTGGTCAGTTCTTCATTCCATTGCCTGTATTTGCTGATCATCTCGTGCTGTCCGAAACAGTTGCTTTCCGGCAACCTCAACGATATGGAGAAGTTGTTGGAGATGTATTGCAAGGCCACTTTGTTAAAGAACTGGGGAAAGTCATACTTCGCTTTTATAGGAATTACATTGTTGATTTTCAATATAGTGGGGACAGTTGCATTGGTGATTCTGATCTTCAGCACAATCACCTTGTCTCCCGAAAGTGCCATCATCACATCCGACTCTTTCTCGTTCAAAAGCAGCCCGTTCACACACTCGAAAGCCGGTTTTGGAGCAAATCCGTCTTTTATTTGGGATTTCATATCCGTGGTCATATCCAATTTCGACCTATAATTATTTTTGAAGTGGTCACGCAGCATTTGGTCGTTGAATTGTTTGCCACTAAGCGAAGAAGGGCACCAGAGGTGAGTGAGCCAGTCCTTTTTCTTCATCGGCCTTTCATAACGGCTGCGGACAACCACATTGATAATGTCCTGTTGAGGATCGTAAGTGGCCTCCAGCATCAAAGGAACCGACTGGCAATCGTTGGACGGTCCGCGGAGGATGACCGGGATATATTGTGTTTTTTCCGGCTCTACAGCGTAGGAGAGCACCACGTCATTCTGTGCAAAAACTGCATTCAGACTGAGAATCGAAAAGAAAATCAGCAAATATTTTTTCATTGTCCTTTATTCGTTTTGTAAATTATGATACTCCTGCAGTTCCGTAATCCAGCCGTTGGGTTCCGCCTGGTCGAGCACCCATTCCGCAACCTTGTTATCCTGCGGGTAAGGAGGCGTGTTCAGGGCATGGTACTTTTCATACTTCAGATAGGAGACCACCCGGTTGATATAGAACGACAGATCGGTATAGCTTCCACAGGCATTGGTGTTCAGGCACACCAGTCCGGCAAAATCACCGAAATAGCGGATGTTGGGGTGCCAAGGGTGCGGAATCTTGAGACCAGTGGGTGTTTGGGTGAGGAACTTGAACTCCAGTTTGGAATCCACCCCCGGATAGTTGTTGGGGATGATGATGCGCATGATGAATTCATCATGGAAAACCGGCCGTTGCCATCCGTTTTCGTCGGCCTCCTCCACCCCGCAGAACGACTTGATATTGAAAATGATTTCGTAGATGACGGGAAGCCCTTCGGCGTTTCGCTTCCGGATGATGTAGCTCACCTCCGGATTATGCATATAGCGCTCGTCAATGGACATCCATTCGTTCAGCAATCGCGCATTTCGTCCTATAAAATGCTTGTCTTTGTATTTTTCTACCTCTCTCATCTTCTCTTAGCCGGCTATAGGGTCCATAATCACTTCCAACGTATCACCGCTTTTCACGTTATAGTCACGCAAGCAGCACTCCGTCTTTCCAATTTTGGGGTTAAGAATAATAAAATTATCGTTTTCGTCCTTCTTTCCGAAGAAATATTCCACCACCACACCGTCCTTATCGACGTTCGGCAGGTCAAAAATGGCTTTCCCGTTTTCGTCCGTACTATGACGCAGGTTCTGCATCAGCACATTCAGCGTAGCGTTGGGATCGATCAGCTTGTAACGGATCGTCTTGTTCTTGTAATGCACTCTGAGGTAAAAGTCGTCTCTTTCCATTTTCTTTGTTTTTTGATGAATTTATCGGTTAATTATTAATTTTTCGGTATCAAAGCTTCCGTCATGACGGAATGATTTCACAAAATAGAGTCCATTGGCGAGAGCCATACTCATATCCAGCATATTGTCTCCATCCACCTTCCGCGACATCACCACCTGTCCGTTGGCATTGAGAATCTGCACATTCACAGTGCCTTCTGGAAGCATCAGCCGGAACTGTCCGTCGTTGGGATTCGGCAGGATTCGGATCTTGGCGGATTGGGAGGGAACATCAACCCAACAGTCTGTATAAGTGCCGCAGGTGCCAGGTTCCTTAGCAGCGACAAGCACCTGGTAACAGGCATCCATCTCCAAGCTGCTCTCAAGCTCATAATCAGCCGGATAATAATACTGTTTGGTGGCATTATTAATCGCAACCCCGTTTTTGTACCACTGATACTGTAAGTTCGCATCCGGATACACAAGCATATACGGGATACCGTCGCGCTTCTTGCTGACGATATTCTTTATGTCCTGAAGTGCAGGGATGATGGTCAGGTGCAAGGTCACGATACTATCGCAGCCATTTGCCGCCGAAAATATCCCTGTATAGTCGCCAGAAGTTGTGTAGTTGTTGTCATTCCAATAGTAGTTACCACATTCTGTCACTGAGACTTCTGTGTAAACAGAGCTAAGTATAATGAGGTGCAAGGTGTCCACCTGCGTGCACCCGTTGGCATCAGGGTGAGCGTATGTATAAGTGCCTGAGGTTGTATATGTCATTCCTGTACCTTCTGTCCACGTGTAACTGTTGCAGATCGTGAGAGAAGTGGCGGTGTGCACGGGGGTGTGGATGGTCAGATGCAGCGTATCCGCGCTCGCACAACCGTCAGCATTGTTATACGAATAGGTGTAAGTTCCCGATGCAGTATAAGCCTCTCCATGCCAAATGTATTTTTCACATATGGTTTCGGTGAAGACGTTGTGCGTGCCATGATGGATGGTGAGGTGCAACGTGTCCACGCTCGGACAGTCGTATTCGTTGTTGTAAGGATAGGTGTAAGTTCCTGAAGCCGTATATGTTTGTCCATGCCATGTATAGCTTTCGCAAGCGGTTTCGGTGAAGACATTGTGGGTACCGTGATGGATGGTCAGTTTTAGGGTATCCGCACTTGAACAACCGTAATCATTGGTATATGGATGAATATAAATACCTGAAACATCATAGGTTATTCCATGCCATGAGAAACCTTCACAAGCAGTCTCAATTTCAACATTATGTGTACCATAATGCACGGTCAAGTGCAACGTATCAACACTCTCACATCCGGCGGCATTAGTATATGCATACGTATATATACCCGATGTGGTGTAGGTTTCACCGTGCCAGACAAAACTCTCGCAGGCGGTTTCGGTATCAACATCATGAGTGCCATATTTTACGACCAGTTTCAGTGTATCAGCGCTTGCACAACCATCTGCGTTTGTATACTCATAGGCATAGGTGCCTGATGTGGTATAAGTTATACCATGCCAAGTAAAACTTTCACAGGCTGTTTCGAATATAACGTTATGAGTGCCGTGATTTACAGTCAGTTTTAGGGTGTCAGCACTCGAACAACCGTAATCATTAGTATATGGATGAATATAAACACCTGAAACATCATAGGTTATTCCATGCCATGAGAAACCTTCACAAGCAGTCTCAAT
>ONCM01000052.1 GCA_900316305.1 uncultured Bacteroidales bacterium
CGGCACGCACAATGCTGAGACTCAGACTGCCTGCGAGAGTTACACTTGGCACGGCACGACCTATACGACGAGTGGCACGTACGAGTATGCGTACACGAATGCCAGCGATTGTCCGAGTGTGGACACGTTGCACTTGACGATTAACAACCCCGTTCACCAATCCTACACGGAAACGGCGTACGACAGCTACACCTGGACGGCGGGGAATGGCCAGACGTACACGCAGTCGGGCACATACTATTACACGCACAACGATGCCCACAACTGTACGCAGGTGGACACGCTCTACCTGACGGTTTACTATTCGTCAACGAACGAGTTCACCGCCACGGCGTGCGAGAGCTACGAGTGGGACGGAGAGACGTACACCGCCACGGGCGACTACCCGCGTCATTACACGGATATCCACGGTGCAGACAGTCTGGTGACGTTGCACCTGACCATCAACCACGGCACGCACAATGCTGAGACTCAGACTGCCTGCGAGAGTTACACTTGGCACGGCACGACCTATACGACGAGTGGTACGTACGAGTATGCGTACACGAATGCCAGCGATTGTCCGAGTGTGGATACGTTGCACTTGACGATCAACAACCCCGTTCACCAATCCTACACGGAAACAGCCTACGACAGCTACACGTGGGCGGCAGGGAATGGCCAGACGTACACGCAGTCGGGCACATACTATTACACGCACAACGATGCCCACAACTGTACTCAGGTGGACACGCTCTACCTGACGATTTACTATTCGTCAACGAACGAGTTCACCGCCACGGCGTGCGAGAGCTACGAGTGGGACGGTGAGACGTACACCGCCACGGGTGACTATCCGCGTCATTACACGGATATCCACGGTGCGGACAGTCTGGTAACGTTGCACCTGACCATCAACCACGGCACGCACAATGTCGTGACGCAGACGGCCTGCGAGAGCTATACTTGGCATGGCACGAACTATACAATGAGCGGCACGTACGAGTATGCTTACACGAACACCAGCGATTGTCCGAGCGTGGATACGTTACATTTGACGATTAACAACCCCGTTCACCAATCCTACACGGAAACGGCGTACGACAGCTACACCTGGACGGCGGGGGATGGCCAGACGTACACGCAGTCCGGCACATACTATTTCACGCACAGCGATGCCCACAACTGTACTCAGGTGGACACGCTCTACCTGACGGTTTACTACTCGTCAACGAACGAGTTCACTGCCACGGCGTGCGAGAACTACGAGTGGGACGGCGAGACGTACACCGCCACGGGCGACTATCCGCGTCATTACACGGATATCCACGGTGCGGACAGTCTGGTAACGTTGCACCTGACCGTCAACCATGGCACGCACAACGTCGTGACGCAGACAGCCTGCGAGAGCTATACTTGGCACGGCACGACCTATACGACGAGTGGCACGTACGAGTATGCGTACACGAATGCCAGCGATTGTCCGAGTGTGGATACTCTGAAGCTGACGATTAACCCCGTTTACAACACGCCAATCACCGCCGCAATTTGCGAAGGCAGCAGCTACGACTTTTTCGGTCAGACGCTGACTACGGCGGGAACGTACACGCACACGTTGCAGTCGGTTGCGGGTTGCGACAGCGTGATTACGCTGACCTTGACGGTGAATCCTGCAGAGTTCGCAGAGTTCGCAGAGGTTGCGTGCGAGGAATATACTTGGAACAACGAGACATTTACTGTCTCCGGCGACTACACGCGGACGTTTACGAATGCAACGGGCTGCGACTCCATTGTCACTTTGCATCTCACTATCAATCCAGCATACAATATTAATATATGTGACACTGCCGTGCGTGGTCATGCGTATGTCTTTGGCGTTTTTTCCATCACGCCTTCCGATACGGGAACTTATACGTATGATTTCCAGTATTCTACGGAGGACGGTTGCGACAGCGTCATCCATCTGATGCTGTATGTGATGAATAATGACGGAATCGCGCCGTACGAATTTCCGGATGTGGAGGTTTTCCCGAACCCGACCAACAATATTCTCAACATCAAAGGTGAGGATATGCGCCAAATTCTGATCTATGATGATGAAGGGAAACTGGTTTATGCTTCCAAAGAATTGTCCTCCAGCTTGGAGACTGTGGATGTAACCCGTTACGCCGCCGGTCAGTACTTCGTGAAAATTATTTTGGGCAATAAACAAATCGTCACGAAGAAGGTCATAGTAAATCGTAAGTAGAGACGCAATGTAAAGACGCGAAATGTAGAGACGCAAAATTTTGCGTCTCTACACAGGACTTGGAACCTGGATCCTGGAACTTGGAACGACAGCCAAAGATTCATCATACAATATATTATATAATATGACAACAAAGAAATTTTTCGTGTTGATTTGCCTTTGCCTCGGTTGCATTCTGCCGATGCAGGCGCAGAAACAGATTTCCGCAAAGCTGGATTCCGTCACCGTCTTCCTCAATGGCGCCACGCTCTATCATTCCGCTTCTGTCGCGCTCAAAAGCGGCAGTCAGGAACTGGTTATCGACGGGTTGAGTCCCGACATTGCGCTCAGTAGTCTGAAGGTGACCGCCAACGGTGTCCTTGTTTCCTCTGTAGCCTTCTCCATGGACTATATGACCCCCAAAGAGGAGACCGTGCGGCTCAAAAAACTCTCCGATTCACTCGATATCTATGAGAAGCAGCTGCAGGAAGCCAAAGACGAACTCACTGTCCACCAGCACCTGCTGAAGATGCTCACCGACGGGACTCTCAGCAATATGGAGAAAAAAGAGGGTACGGTTTCGGTGGCGGACATTACCGCCAATATGGAGCTTTACAAGTCTAAGGCAGGCTCACTGCAAACCAGTATCAATCAGGATAATAAGAAGATTGAGAAGTTGAAAGAGACGGTGAAACGTCTGAAGATGCAAATCAGTCAGGACGAAAGCGGCGAGGTGGAAACCGGTCTCATCCGTCTCTCCCTCAGCGTGCCCGAAGCGGTCTCCACAGTGTTCCGTATCAGCTACTATACCACTTGGGCAAGATGGATTCCGCATTACGACATCAATATTGCCTCCATGGACAAACCCATTGCGATGCAGGCAAAGGCGAAGGTTTCGCAACAGACCGGTCTTGACTGGAACAACGTGCGTCTCACGCTCTCTAACGCCATGCCCAACCGCACCAATGAGGCTCCTATCTTCAAGGCATGGTTTCTGAAATTCAAGCGTCCGACTCCTTCTTATGATATGTCCAGCGCCCGTAGCAACACGGCAGTCTATAGCAATACTGAAGTTAGCAGCGCGTTGGCTTCCTTGGAAGGTGTGTCCGCCACTGATGGAACCAACAAAAAAACCTACTCTTGGCAGATGCAGGATTTCATTGATCTGCAGGATCAGGATATCCATGTCAACTATCGCATTGCAATCCCCTACAATATTCCAGGAAACGGCACGGTGCAGCTGATCGATCTCATAAGCTACAACATCAATGCGGAATACAATTACTATTGTGCCCCGAAGCTCTCGCAGGAGACTTACCTTATCGCCACGTTGGGTGGTTTGGAGAAATACAATCTGTTGCCCGGTCGTGCCACGGTCACGTTCAACAACACATTCGTCGGGGAGACCATGCTCAAGCCGAACTCCACCGACGAGAAGGTGACGCTGACTCTTACCACCGACCCGAGGGTTTCCGTGAAGCGCGAGAAACGCAGTGACTTCTGCCACACCAAACATGTGGGTAACAGCACCACTGTCACGCAGTCGTACCTGATCACTGTTAAGAATAACCAGACTAAATCGGCCAAGCTGACTTTGAAGGAGCAGTACCCGATTTCCAACGACAAGGACATCGAGGTGAAGTTGGTGGAAGTGAAGCCTGAGGCCACTTACAACAAGACAGAAATCGGTGTGGTGACTTGGGAGGTAGAGCTCCAACCCGGCGAGACGCGAACGTTCACGGTGACGTACAGCGTGAAGCATCCGACGGACCGGGCAATCGCGTGGTAGTTAGCAGTTAGCAGTTAGTAGTTAGTAGTTAGTAGATGTAGAGACGCAAAATTTTGCGTCTCTACTTTTTTTGACCATAAGTACTTCTAGAATATTCATCGTCCTTCATCGTTGTTCATCGTTCTTCATCGTTGTTCATCGTCCTTCATCGTTGTTCATCGTTGTTCATCGTTGTTCATCGTTGTTCATCGTCCTTCATCGTCTTATTAACAAACGTCATTTCATTTTGTTGAAAAAAAAATCTGTAAGCTATTGATTGTATGGAAAAAAAGAGTATTTTTGCCGCCAATTTGATAATGTACGCTTAGAGGGTACTTGTTAGGTGGTTAAATATCTGATTAATAGATAAATATAAAAGTAATAAAAGACAAAAATAACAATGAGTGTAAAACAGAAAAACGCAGCAGACGCGCGTAAAGAAGCAATGAAAACGGTGTACGTGGCCCGATTAGTGGATAATCCGACCTCACCGCGCAAGACCAGAATTATGGCCAACGTGATTCGTGGCAAGAACGTAGATTACGCCATGAACGTGTTGAAATTCTCCCGTAGAGAATCATCTGAAAAATTATTGAAGCTCCTGAAGTCAGCCATCGCCAACTGGCAGGTGAAGAACGAGGGCAAGCGCCTCGAGGATGCCGATTTGTACATCAAGACCATCATGGTTGATGGCGGCAGAATGCTGAAGCGTATCCGCACTGCTCCCCAAGGCCGTGCCGCTCGCATCCGCAAACGTTCCAACCATGTCACCTTGATTCTCGGCGACCGCAACGAGGAGAATGTGCAAGTGGAAAATATTGAAGAATCACAAAAATAATAAAGTAAAGTATGGGTCAAAAAGTTAATCCTATCGGCTTGCGCCTCGGTATTGTAAGAGGCTGGGACTCTAATTGGTACGGCGGCAAAAATTTCGCCGGTAAAATCGTCGAAGATGACAAAATTAGAAAGTATTTAAATGCTAAGTTCTCAAAAGCCGGCATTTCGAAAATCTACATTGAAAGAACTCTGAAGCTGGTCACCGTGACCATCAGCGCAGGCCGTCCCGGCGTTATCATCGGTAAGGGTGGTGCTGAGGTTGACAGCGTGAAGGAAGAGTTGAAGGTGATCACCGGCAAGGAGATCCAGATCAACATCAACGAGGTGAAACGCCCCGACCTTGACGCCCAGCTCGTCGCACAGAACATCGCCCGTCAGATTGAGGGTCGTGTTACGTACAAGAAAGCCGTCAAGACTGCCATCTCCGCTACCATGCGCGCTCAGGCCGAAGGTATCAAGGTGACTGTCGCCGGTCGTCTCGGTGGTGCCGAAATCGCACGTGCCGAACATTTCAAGGATGGCCGTATTCCGTTGCACACTCTTCGTGCCGACATCGACTACGCTCCCGTGGAGGCTCACACCACCTACGGTTGCATCGGCGTGAAAGTGTGGATCTGCCGTGGTATTGTCTATGGCAAGCGTGACCTCTTCGCCAACGAGGCTGCCAAGGAGCAACGTCCTGCAGGCGGTGGCAAGAAGATGTTCCGCGGACCGCGCAGAGACAACCGCAACCGCAACAACAACAGAAATCATAATAATTAAGCCGACGCCAAGATGCCGGTTTGTCAATAATAATTAAAAACATTAAAAGCAATGTTACAACCGAAAAAAACTAGATACAGAAGGCCGCAGAAAGGCAGAATGAAAAAGATCACCAAACGTGGTGCTGAAATTTCATTTGGCTCTTTCGCATTGAAAACACTGGACGAATTTTGGATCAGTGCCCGCCAGATTGAGGCTGCCCGTCAGGCTATCACCCGTGAGATGAAGCGTCAGGGTCAGCTGTGGATCCGCATTTTCCCGGATCGCCCCGTGACCGCCAAGGGTCTTGGTGTTCGTATGGGTAAAGGTAAAGGTACCCCCGAGTCTTGGGCAGCACGCGTGAGCCCGGGTCGTATTCTCTTTGAAGCCGACGGCATTCCGTTGGAAGTGGCACGCGAGGCCATGAGACTCGGTGCGCAGAAACTTCCCGTGCATACGAAATTTATTGTCAGAAGAGATTATTCAGCAGAAATTTAAAAGGAGGACGATAGTATGAAACAACAAGAAATCAATGAACTGACCACTCCCGAGCTCCGGGAAAGACTGGCCACCGCAAAAGACAAACTGGTCACGATGCGCCTCAATCATGCCATCTCCCCGCTGGAAAATCCCCAACTGATTAAGGCTCAGCGCAGAGACATCGCCCGTATGATGACGGAACTGCGCAAAAGAGAAATGAACGAAAATAAATAACCCTATCACTGAAGCATTATGGAAAGAAATAACAGAAAAGTGAGAGAAGGCATTGTCGTGAGCGACAAGATGGACAAGTCTATCGTCATCAAGGTCGAACGCAAGATGAAACACCCCATCTATGGCAAGTTCCTGAAACGTTCCACCAAATTCATGGCACACGACGAGAAGAACGAGTGCCGTATCGGTGACAGAGTTAGAATTATGGAGACCAGACCTTTGTCTAAGAACAAATGCTGGCGTTTAATTGAAATCGTAGAAAAGGCTAAATAACAATTATGATACAGCAAGAATCAAGATTAGCAGTTGCAGATAACAGCGGCGCAAAGGAAGTGCTCTGTATCCGCGTCCTGGGCGGCACCAAGAAACGCTATGCCCGCGTTGGTGACAAGATCGTGGTCGCCATCAAGAGTGCCATCCCCTCCGGCCAGGTCAAAGCCGGCACCGTGTCCAAAGCAGTGGTCGTGCGCACCAAACGTCACGTCCGCAGAAACGACGGCTCCTACATCAAGTTCGATGACAACGCCGTGGTCCTGCTGACCGCCACCGACGAGTTGCGCGGCACCCGTATCTTCGGCCCCGTTGCCCGTGAGCTTCGTGAAAAACAATTCATGAAAATCGTGTCTTTGGCCCCCGAGGTGTTATAATCAAGTCAATAAATCGTTTATTATACAATTGACAAAGACCAATTGACAAACATTAAAACAAAAAAAGTAATGAAACTGAAAATTAAAAAAGGCGACACTGTCAAAGTGATTACCGGTGAGTACAAAGGTACCCAAGGTAAGGTGCTGGAAGTCCTTCCCAAGGAAAACAAGGCTTTGGTGGAAGGCTGCAACATGGTGTCCAAGAGCACCAAGCCCAGTGCGGCTGCACCTAACGGCGGCATCATCAAGAAAGAGGCCCCGATCCACATCTCCAACCTCATGGTGGTTGACGCTAAAGGAAACGCTACCCGCGTCGGTAGAAAGTTGAACGATAACGGTAAATTAGTCAGATATTCTAAAAAATCAGGAGAGGAGATCAAGTAATGTACACACCGAGATATAAAGAAAAATATCAGAACGAGGTTCTTCCCGCACTGAAAGAACAATTCGGATTCAAATCCGTCATGCGCGTCCCGAGAATCACCAAGATTTGCCTTAACCAAGGTCTTGGCAAGTTCGGCATCGCCGACAAGAAACTCATCGACGCAGGTGTTCAGGAAATGACCCTCATCGCCGGTCAGAAGGCTGTTCCCACCAAGTCCAAGAAGGATATCTCCAACTTCAAGTTGAGAAAAGGTATGCCGATCGGCGTGCGCGTGACCCTTCACGGCGACCGCATGTATGAATTCCTCGACCGTCTCATTACGGTCTCCATCCCCCGTATCCGCGACTTCCGTGGCATCAGCGACAAAGGTTTCGACGGACGCGGCAATTATACGCTCGGTATTCCCGAACAGATCATCTTCCCCGAAATCGACATCGACAAAGTTTTGAAAATCAACGGTATGGATATCACCTTCGTGACGACTGCTCACAACGACAAGGAATGTCTCGCCCTGTTGAAAGAATTTGGCTTACCCTTCAAAAATCAAAAGTAAGTAATCATGGCAAAAGAATCTTTAAAAGCAAGAGAAATCAAGAGAGCGAAAATGGTCGCTAAGTATGCCGCTAAGCGTGCAGAACTGAAGAAAATCATGAAAGGCGATGATTACGAAGCCAAAAGAGCTGCCGATATCGCACTTCAGAAATTACCCCCGAACTCTAACCCGATCCGTATGCACAACCGCTGCAAGCTGAGCGGTCGTCCGAAAGGCTACATGCGCCAGTTCGGCCTCTCCCGTATCGACTTCAGAGAGTTGGCACTCGCCGGCAAGATTCCCGGAGTAAAAAAAGCAAGTTGGTAAACCTAAATGAAGAAGATTAAATTATGAATACCGATCCCATTTCAGATTATTTAACTCGTTTGAGAAACGCCATCCGCGCGCATCACGAAGTGGTCGAAATCCCCGCTTCCAACGAGAAAAGAGCTATAACCAAGATCCTGTTCGACAAAGGTTATATCTTGAACTATAAATTTGAGGATGACACCATGCCCAAAACGATCAAGATCGCTTTGAAATATCATCCCGCAACCAAACAATCCGCCATCAGCGAGATCAAGCGCGTCAGCCGTCCAGGTCTTCGTAAATACGTGGGCGTCAGCGAACTGCCCTCCGTGTTGAACGGCCTCGGCATCGCTATTATCTCCACTTCCCACGGCATGATGACCGATAAGGAAGCCAGAGCTCAAAACGTTGGCGGCGAAGTAGTATGTTACATCAGTTAATAGGAGGAGGAAGTTATGTCAAGAATAGGAAAATTACAAATCGCCATCCCCGCAGGGGTTGAAGTGAAAAGAGACGAAAAGTCCAACATCGTGACTGTCAAGGGTCCGAAAGGTGAACTGCAACAGTATGTCGATGAGCGTATCACTTTCGAAATTGAAGACGGACACCTCCATGTGAAACGCCCGAGCGACTCCAAACGCGACCGTTCTATGCACGGCCTCTACAGAGCGCTGCTCAACAACATGATCACTGGCGTTTCCCAAGGCTTTACCAAGAAGATGGAAGTCATCGGCGTCGGTTACAAGGCCGAAGCCAAGGGTGACCACCAACTCGATATGGGCCTGGGTTACTCCCACAACATCCTGTTCGATTTCCCGAAGGAGATCACGGTGCAAACCATCAATGAGAAAGGTAAAAACCCCATCATTATCCTGAACTGCATCGACAAACAGCTGTTGGGCCAGGTGGCTACCAAAATCCGCTCCTATCGTAAACCTGAACCTTACAAGGGTAAAGGTATCCGCTTCGAAGGAGAATATGTTAGAAAGAAAGCTGGTAAATCGGCTGAAAAGTAATCGTCAAAATTTGATATTATTATGGCTTACAATAAAAAAGAATATAGAAGAAACAGGATTAAAAACCGTGTCCGCAAGATTGTCAGCGGTACTCCGGTTCGTCCCAGAATGTCCGTTTTCAGAAGCAATCGCGACATCTATGTGCAAGTTATTGACGATGAGGCCGGCGTAACCCTCGTGTCCGCATCCTCAAAACTGCCCGATATCGCTTCCCAGAAGATGACCAAATGCGAGAAGTCCAAACTCGTGGGTAAGGAAATCGCCACCCGCGCCCTCGCTGCCGGCATCACTGAAGTGGTGTTCGACCGTAACGGATATCTTTATCATGGTAGAGTAAAATCTTTGGCTGACGCGGCCAGAGAAGGTGGTCTTAAATTTTAATAATCAAAACTATGGCTAACGAAAATATCAAGAAAGTAAAAGCAGCCGACCTCGAACTCAAAGAGCGCGTGGTCGCCACCAACAGAGTGACGAAGGTCACCAAGGGTGGTCGTATCTTCAGCTTCGCAGTCATCGTAGTCGTTGGTAATGAGAACGGTATCGTAGGCTATGGTCTTGGTAAGGCCCGTGAAGTCTCGACCGCCATCTCCAAAGGCGTGGAAGATGCGAAGAAGAACCTCATCCAAGTGCCCATCCTGAAGGGAACTATCCCTCACGCAGGTGAAGGCAAGTACAGCGGTGCTAACGTCTTCATGAAACCCGCTGCTCCCGGTACCGGTGTCATCGCCGGCGGTGCTATGCGTGCCGTCTTTGAGAGCGTGGGCGTCAAGAACGTGCTCGCCAAGTCCAAAGGTTCCTCCAACCCCCACAGCGTGGTGAAAGCCACTATCGGTGCCCTCGCCAAAATGCGCGACGCCTACACCGTGGCTCAAGTGCGTGGAGTCAGCCTCGACAAGGTGTTCAACGGCTAATCCGAACAATTTTAATAAAAAAAAGGCTTCCATTCGGGAGCCTTTTTTTTATTAAAATTGTGTATCTTTGCACGTTAAACTTTAAAACAATTTATTATGACCGATGAAAATTTAAAAGACAGACAATCCTTTGTCAATCAGAAACTTCAGTTTGTGGAAGATTTGGTGTTGCATACCGATGCGCACATTTTCCTGACAGGAAAGGCGGGCACGGGCAAGACTACCTTCCTGAAAAGTTTGCCGGCGAAGACGCACAAGCGCATGGTAGTGGTGGCCCCGACGGGTGTAGCCGCCATCAATGCCGGGGGACAGACCATTCATTCGTTTTTCCAACTGCCTTTCGGACCGCAACTGCCCGAGGGAGCGCAGGACCCAACAGGACGCATTAAGGAGACTTTTTCTCTGCAATTTCAGCGGTTCACACGCACGAAACTCAAGATCATGCGCACCCTCGATCTGCTCGTTATCGATGAAATCAGTATGGTGCGCGCTGATGTGTTGGACGCCGTGGATGCTGTGTTGCGGCGTGCCCGTCGCTCTTCGAAGCCTTTCGGCGGTGTGCAACTGCTCATGATCGGGGACGTGCACCAGCTTGCGCCTGTGGCCAAGCCGGATGAGTGGGAACTGCTCGCTCCCTACTACAAGACGACCTATTTCTTTGGCAGCCGCGTCCTGCAGAAAACCGAGTATCTCTGTGTGGAGCTTGACCACATCTATCGTCAGCACGACACCGACTTTATCACGCTGCTCAATAAAGTGCGAGACAACCGGATGGATGCCGAATGCGTGCAGCTGCTTAATTCTCGATATCTTCCTAATTTTAGGCCGACAGAGGGCTATATTACTCTCACCACCCACAACTATCAGGCGGATGACCTTAACCAGAGACGTTTGGCGGAGATTAAGAGCAAAAGTATGATGTTCAAGGCCGTGATTGAGGGCGTTTTCCCGCAGAACTTATATCCTTGCAAAGAGGAATTGGAACTGAAAATCGGGGCGCAGGTGATGTTTGTCCGCAATGATCCCAATCCCGAAAAGGCCTATTACAACGGGAAGATCGGTCGGTTGACGGGTTATGACGAGGAGAACGGCGAGTTGGAGGTGACCTGCGGGGATGAGCGTATTGCTGTCACGCCGGTGCGTTGGCCCAACCTCGAATACACGTTGAATGAGGAGACGCAGGCTATCGAGGAGAAGGAAATCGGCAGTTTCACGCAAATTCCGTTGCGGCTCGCTTGGGCGGTGACTATCCACAAAAGTCAGGGACTCACCTTCGACAAGTTGGTAGTGGATGCGCGGCAGGCTTTCGCCCACGGGCAGGTCTATGTGGCCCTCAGTCGCTGCACTTCTCTCGAAGGGCTTGTCCTGAAAACCAAACTGGATGCCGGTGCCCTGGTTGGCGATGGGGTGGTCGATTATTTCGTGGAGCAGATGCCAGAGAAGGAGCCTTCTCAGGAGAAAGTGGATTCGCTCCGGAAAGCGTACGAACTGGAGACGATTCTGGAGCTTTTTGATTTTCAAGGAATTTATCGCACAACGGGACGGCTGGCGAAAGTGGTGACGGAGCACCACACCCTTTTTGACGGGGAGATGTTGCAGAATGTGGTACGTTTCCGCGATAGTGTCAAAAAAGAATTGGTTGATGTGCAGTCGAAGTTCGAAAAACAGATTAGGCAGCTGCACCAATCAGCCCTTTACGAAGCAAATCCGACCCTGCAGGAGCGTATGCAGAAAGGAGTAGCTTACTTCCATGGGCAGCTGAAACCGCTCTCTGATGATCTTCCCAAGTTGTCGTACAAGACCGGCAACAAAGTCGTGAATGAGCGGTTGGTGGAAGCGTTACAGCAGCTTCGGGAGGAGGTTTATGTAAAGTTAGGTTGTTTGGAGAGTTGTGAAAAAGGCTTTAGTGCGGATGCTTATCGTAAGACAAAGGCGCTCAAAATATTGGAGGTGACAGGCGGTGAGCAAGACAAAGCAGGAAAAGGTTCGAAGTCGGAGAAGCAGGGTGGGGGAGCCAAGCGCCAGAAGGGCGAGACTTACCAGATCACGAAGCGGATGCTGGAGCAGGGAATGACAGCGGAGGAGATTGCCGCCGAACGCGACTTGAACGTTTCCACGATATATGGGCATTTTGCCCGTTTGGTGGAGGATGGGGACTTTGTTGCCACGGATTTTGTGGCGGCAGACAAGTGCGCCGTCATTGAGGAATATTTCCGCGATGCTGAGGATTCGTCCTTGACCGCTGCCCGCGATGTCTTGGGTGATGATTACGAATTCTGGGAGATGCGGATTGTGTTGGCGGGAATGTAGAGACGTTTCATGAAACGTCTCTACAGGGTGGTTATAGGGCGAGGATCTCGTCAACGGTTAGACCAGTGATTTCTGCGATGAGCATCGGGTCAAAGCTTTCGTCGAGTCCTTTGTGCAGGTCGCCGTTGACGAAGTTGAGGGAATAGACGGGTTGCAGCAGCTTGTATTGCTCCCCATCCTTGAGTTGTCGGACGTATGCCTTGGAGGCGGAAGAAGTCGGTGTCCCAGTTGAGCTGCATCTCGACGTAGTCAGTATGTGTTTATTCAACAACTAAATGTGTAAAAAAAAACACATCGATTTCTGCAGTTTTTGTAATAAAAAGTGTATTTTTGCGGTTTTTTTTTATTGTAAAATATAAGTCACCCTTATGACAACCAAACTGATCATTATCATTGTTGTCGGCCTCCTTGTTTTCGGGGCCCTCTTATGCATCATCGTCAAGGCATGGCGTTACCGCCGCAACCACCCTGACGAGATCTATTGGCCCTACAACGGACCTCTGCACAAGAAGAGAAAATCAAAGCCGGGCATCACAACCACACTGGCGACGATACTAATCCTATCCACATTGATGTGGACGAACGGTTTGATGGCTCAGAGCGTGACTCCGGACGGTACCCGGGAGCACCCTTACCCCATCGGTGACATAAGCACCCT
>ONCM01000058.1 GCA_900316305.1 uncultured Bacteroidales bacterium
CTTTGTGGTCCACATCGCCGACGCCGCCCACGTGGTGGAGGCCGACTATTTCGGCGTGGTGTCGGGCCACAAGGAGAAAGACAAGTTCGCCAAGAGCGGTCTCACCTCCACCAAATCCTCATTGGTGGATGCTCCCGTCATCAACGAGTTGCCCATCGCGATGGAGTGCGAATTTATTGAATACCAAGGCGATGACACTGGTCTGGGTGTTATCGGCAAGGTGCTGCAGACCTCCGTGGAGGCCGACAAGATGAAGGAGGGCAAAGTGGATATCGACGCCCTGAAGGCCATCGCCTTCGACCCCTACACTCACGGCTACTACCTTGTCTCCCAGCGCGTTGGCGAGGCCTTCAAGGACGGGATGAAGCTGAAATAGCCTGTTGCGAAAAGATATTTCCTTGGATTTTATCATAATCCGACAGTTTATTTCTTTGGATTTTATCGAATTTTGTCGATTTATTTCCTTGGATAATATTATTTTTGTATTTTTGCAGTCCATAATATAAAGTTGCAAGTTCATGTATTATCCAAGACTCATAGACAGTTACCTCGCCGAATGGGCTTCCCGGAAATCCCACAAACCGTTGTTGTTGCGAGGTGCGCGCCAGGTGGGTAAATCGACTGCCGTGCACCATTTGGCGGAAAGCTTCGAAAGCTATGTAGAGATCAACTTCGAGAAACAGTCCTCGTGTATCCCTCTGTTCCAAACGAAAGACATCGATGTAAAACAGATTGTCTCTCAGATGTCGGCGATGGCGGGAAAGCGTATAGAATCCGGCCGTACATTGCTTTTCTTGGACGAGGTTCAGGCTTGTCCTGAGGCCATTATGTCATTGCGGTATTTCAAGGAAGATCTCCCTGAACTGCATGTGGTGGCTGCCGGCTCATTGTTGGAGTTCGCTCTTGAAGAACTTCCTACGTTCGGCGTGGGGCGCATACATTCCATATTCGTGTTCCCGATGACTTTCGACGAATTTCTCATCGCCAATGGCGAACAGTTGCTGCTGGAGGCCCGCAACAGAGCTTCTAATGCCCAACCGCTCCCACAACCACTTTACGAGAAATTAGTCGGGCTTCTGAGGACGTTCTTGCTCGTTGGCGGAATGCCCGAAGCGGTGGCCAAATGGGTGGAGACACACGACTACCTGACTTGTCAGGAAGTGCAGGACGACATCGTGATAGCCTACGAGGACGATTTTCCGAAATACCGCAGGAAGATTGACCCTACTCTGCTTCGTCAAACCATGCGAAGTGTCGCAGCTCAGGCTACCAAGAAATTCGTCTATTCCGCAGTCGGGGGGAGTTACACTTCCACGGAAGTGAGGAAGGCACTGGATATGCTCACGAAAGCGGGAATCGTGATTCCCGTGACACATACCGCAGCCAACGGACTGCCGTTAGGTAGTGAGGCGGACAAGTCGTACCAGAAAATGCTGATGCTTGACACGGGGCTGATGCTGCGACTGTTGAACATGACCACGGGAGATGTCTCGGAACTTACCCAGCAAATTCTGACCAGCGATGTCAACAATCTGGTTAACAAGGGGCCAATGGCGGAGATGCTTGCAGGACTGGAAATGCTGCATTACCGCACGCCAAATATACGCCATGAGATGTTTTACTGGCAAAGACAAGCGAAGAATTCTCAGGCCGAGGTGGATTACATCTCCAGCTATCGTCAGACCGTACTGCCCATAGAGGTGAAAGCCGAAATACAGGGCGGAATGAAAAGCCTTTGGATTTTCATGCGCGAGAAAAATCTCAAAAATGCCGTCCGATGTTCGTTGGAGAACTTCGGCGCTTTTGATTACGAGGACAAAGAGGCAGGCGGCGTCCTCCGCCACGTGCAGATATGCCCGCTGTATGCTATCTCACGGATGGATGCATTGATAAAGGAATGCTATTAAGATTTCTCTCAACCTTACAAAATTTCAAAGATTTTTCATTTTGTTCATTATAGTGAACAAAAACAATTAACCCAACGTATAATAGCAAATCATTTTAATCCTTAAAAATATGACAACCCACAACATCAATCCCGACCGTGTTTTCAGCATCTTCCGTGAGCTGAACCGGATTCCGCGCCCCTCGCACCACGAGGAGCGCATCGCCGACTACCTTTGCCAGTTCGCCGAGCGGCTGCATTTGGAGTACGAGCGCGACAAAGAGAACTGCGTGGTGATTCGCAAGCCCGCCACGCCCGGATACGAGGCGGCCGAGCCCATCGTGCTGCTCAACCACATGGATATGGTCTGCGTGGGCATGAACGACCCGCTCAACGACCCCATCGAGGCTTACGAGGAGAGCGGCTGGATGAAGGCCCGCGGCACCTCGCTGGGCGCCGACAACGGCATCGGACTGTCGATGGCGCTGGCCGTGCTCGAAGACGACCGCATCGTGCACCCCGCACTGGAGGTCATCACCACGACCAACGAGGAGGACGGCATGTCGGGCGCCTCGCAGCTCAGCAAAGACTTTCTGAAAGGCCGCAAGGTCATCAACCTCGACTCCGAGGACTATGACACCATCACCACCGGGGCTGCCGGTGCCTGCCTGCAGTTCCACCGCATCCCCGTGAAACGGCTGCCAGCACCCAAAAACGGCCAGTGGCACCGTATCCGCATCGCCGGCGGATTAGGCGGTCACTCCGGCGTCGATATCAACAAGGGACGCTGCAGCGCGGTGGAGCAGACTAAAATCATCCTGAAGGTAATCCGCAAGGAAGAAAACATCGAAGTTGCAGATATCCAGATCGGTGAGGCCAACGCCTCGATCGCATCGTCGGGCGAGATGGTGATTTGGACCGAAAACAACGGGGCCTCCGAGTTCGTGAAAGAGCTGTTGGACAACATCAACCAGACGTTCCACAGACAATATGAAGGCACAGACCCGCATATCACCTGCAGTATGGAGGCGTGCGAGAAGCGGGAGACAGTCCTCCCCAAAGAGACTGTCACGGCGTTGGTCCGCAGTCTGGAGAAGGTGCCGCAGGGCGTGGTGAAGATGAGCGCGGCGATGCCCGGCACGGTGGAGACCTCCAACAATGTGGGGCGCATCGTGGCGGAAGAAGACCACCTTTTCGTCTCGACCCACACCCGCAGCTTCGTTGACGACGACATGGCCGCGTTGAGCAAGACCATTGCTGCAACCTTCGCCGAAGCCGGCGCCGTTTCCGAGGTCGTGATGTCGGCCCCGGCGTGGCAGGAAGACCAGCAGTCGCCGTTCTTGCGGCGGGTCAGCGACACGTTCCAGGACGTGCTGGGCTGGCGTCCCCGTATGGTGGCGATGCACTTCGTATTGGAGGCGGGCTTCTTCGTGCAGCACTATCCCGGCATCCAGATCGCCAGCATCGGCCCGCGCATCGTGGAGCCGCACTCCACCAGCGAGCGCGTCGAGCTCTCGACCATCCACGACATCTGGCGGGTGCTGATCGAGCTGCTGGGGCGGTTGGCGTGAGGGCGGCGGTCACCACACTGCGCTTTGCTTGTGTGGTGTTAATTGCACTGCGTGCGTTCAGCCTCTCCGAGGCTGGGGGGGGAGTATGAGAAAAGCGGTTCGCGAATCATTAACCCCAAACCGTTTTTTGTGTACTTTTGCGGCGTTGTTTTCACCAATTATCGCAAATGAAAAAGACACTGCTTTTCCTGACGGCCGTCTTATGCTTCTCCACCCTCCTGGGGTAGCGGATGAACAAGATCCTCTATTTCGGCCACCTCTATGTGGAATCCGGAATCAATGTGAGCGACATCTCTCCCATCATTCAGCTTAAGCCCATCGTGGGCGATTATGCCGACGGCATACTGGGGATCGACAACATGGGCGGCAAAGTCATCACGATCGACTATTTGAACGAACAGATGGCTTTTGAGGATCAATTGGGTGGCACCGAAGGTTTTGCCTCCATTCCCATACGCTATGAAAACAGACGCATCTATGTGCCGCTGACGGTTGCCATCAGTGAGGGGGAAATCATCGAAGGTGTGGGTTTGATGGATCTCGGCAGCAAGGAATACATCGGAATTGTCGGCAATGACTTCTGGGAACGTTTCGACATGATCATCGACCTTCCGGGAAAGCGTCTTTTCCTTAGGCCGAACGCCAAGTTCAAAGATCCATTTGAAAGTCCCGTGCGGGGATTCTCCTGCACCGACCGAAGCCGGACCCTCGGATATTGGGTGGTCAACAGTCTGGCCGAGGACTCCAATGCCGAGAAAGCCGGTTTGAGAAACGGCGACCACATCACGGCTGTCAACGGACGGGATGTGAAGGGGATTTCTCTTGAGGAACGTAAGACCTTTTTCAACGGCATGACGGAGATTGCCCTCGCGGTCCAGCGCGACAACGAGACGGTGCAGATATCCTTCTCCTTCGACGAGCCGAAATTGTAAGGGAAAATTCAGAAAAAAAATTATACTTTTTCCGAAATTATTTTAGCCGGGTCAAAACAAAGGAACAAAAAGATATATGGACAGACGGGAATTTCTGAAGAAAGTGGCCTTCGGGGTGGCGGCTGTGGCGGCGACCAGCCTGCTGGAGCATCCCGCCGTCGTCGCGGCAAACGATATGATTCACAATAAAATACCGGATAATATGAAGAAAATAATGATTATCGACGGTGGTCCGCGCCGCAACATGAACACCGCCGCCATGTTGGAATCCTTCGCCAACGGCGCCAAAGAGGGTGGGGCAGAAGTGAAATTGGTGCGCCTCTACGATCTTGACTACAAGGGCTGCATGTCGTGCATGGCCTGCAAACTCAAAGGCAAAGCCTCGAACATCTGCAAGTTCAAGGATGCCTTGACCCCAGTTTTGGAGGAGATTGCCGAAGCCGACGGTCTGGTGCTCGGCTCCCCGATCTACTTCGGCGACGTGACCGGCCAGATGCGCACCTTCCTGGAACGGCTGGCTTTCCCGTGGCTTTCCTACAACGATTACAGTCTGAAGGCGCCCAAGAAGATGCCCGTGGTGCTGGTGGAGACCATGAACGGCACACCCGCCCGCAACAACAGCAAGGGCTACGGCTCGATGGAGCACTGCGTCTCCGCCGCGCTCGGCGACCCCGAACGGCTGGTCGCCTACAACACCTACCAGGTGAAAAACTACGACCGCTACGAACTGGCCGGCTTCTCCGAAGAGGCCAAGCGGAAATACCGCGAGGAGCATTGGGAAAAGGACCTGCAGAAGGCCTTCGAGGCGGGGAAGCGGATGGCGGAGGCGAAAGAGTGAGTTTTGCTGGCTGTTAGCTGCCAAAAGCCAACAGCCAATAGCCAACAGCTAAAAGCCAAACCTAAAACCCAAAGAAAATTCGAATTAACAGAAAATATCACTTAAAACAATAAAGCAATGGCTACCATTTATGATTTCAAGGCCCTGAACAACAAGGGCGAAGAGGTGGACATGGCGCAATACCGCGGCAAGGTCCTCATGATTGTCAACACCGCTTCCAAATGCGGTTTCACCCCGCAATACGACGGTTTGGAGGCACTGTACAAGAAGTACAAAGACCAAGGTCTCGTGATTCTCGGTTTCCCGTGCGACCAGTTCGCCAACCAGGAGCCCGGCTCCGATGCGGAGATCGCGGAGTTCTGCCGCCTCAACCACGGCGTCACTTTCCCGCTGATGAAAAAGATCGATGTCAACGGCAAGGAAGCACACCCGATCTATGAATACCTGAAGTCGATGGCCCCGACTGAGGAGTACAAAGGATTGAAGGCTAAAGCATCAGCAGTTCTGTTCAAAACCATCAGCAAGAGCGTGGAGAAAGACAGCGACATCAAGTGGAATTTCACCAAATTCCTCGTTTCAAAAGATGGTTCCGTCATCAAGCGTTTCCCGCCTACCACAACGCCCGAGGACATGGAGGCAGACATTGAATCTATGTTGAATTAAAAGGAAAATTATGGCACATGCTTGTGAAAATTGCAAGATTCGCGCACATTACGACGCGAAACCGAAGTCTCTGATGGGCCGCTTCTGGCGCTGGCACATCAACTTCTGTCCGGGTTGGAAGAATTACTTCACCTCGCTGCCACCTGAAAAGCAGGCCGCGCTGCGGGAGAAGTACCAATTTACCAAGATCTATGAACACTGACAGGATTCTATCCGGGCCTCGGCGCCGCCCTCGCAATAGCGGGACTAAGGTACTTCGTCAGTTGGATTAAGGCGGTGCGGAAGTAGAATGTGTCGGGGGAGAACTGTCATTTTTCACGCTGTTTCTGCGGAGAGTTTTTTACTCTTCGACCCATTCTATCTCTTGGCTTGAGTTGCCGAGCACTTTGCCGTTTGGATCCAAATAATACTCCACGCCGTCCTTCAAAGCCTTGAAACCATACTTGTCCTGCTCAAAACGTTCGTATTGAGGAGCGAATACCGTTTTCCCATTTTTGTCAATACACCCATAAAGCCCGTTTTGCTTGACTTCATAGTAGTTTTCTAATTCCAAAATGTCATCATAAAGCGGTGCAATAATCACTTTGCCGTCAACACCGCAAATTCCGGTTTTTTTATCCTTGTTGAGCCAAAAGGTATTCGCGTAGGGATGGAATCTAATGTAGTCGTAGTGGCGGTCGGCACCAATGAGGCTTTTTCCCTGTTTTGTGAGAATAACGCCATAGAGCTTGTTCCCGGAATGCGTTCTTCCTTCGAAGAATCCCCCATTATATTCCAATTGAGTAAATATGAATGGCGTCACGGCTTTCCCTGCCGAATCGCCAATGGCATAGAGACAGTCTTGACGAAGTTTTGACCAGGAGAATCCGTCTGCCTCTTCATGGTACTCCGTGTTCACCTCCTTTTTCCTGTTGTAGAGGCGTATTTCCTTTATGTTTTCCCCATCCTGTTTTCTGATGACATCAACGAAATAATCTCCAGCAGGCAAAGTCGCTATGATGACATTTCCTTTTCCTAATGTTGTTTCCTGCAACGTTTTGGTTCTGTCGGGTCTGCTCACTCTGACGAGATATTGGTCGAATTTGTCTTCCGGGATGTCCAACACTTTTGAATCACTCGAATGGGAATAGGATATCACCGGCACAGTGTCTGGCTCCGAAACCAGCAGATCCCCTGGGGTGGTAAACCAGTGCACGGTGGTGTCGCCGGGTAGCCCGCTGGCGTTCCGGCCGAAAGCAATGACGCAGTATTTTGTACCGTGGTTCAGCAACAGCCGCCCCCACCTGTCCGTCTCATAAATGGTGGAGTTTCTGTTGATGATACGGCAGACCGAATCCAAGCCGAGTTTCTCAAACCACGAGGCGGAAACGATGCCGTTTTGGTAGCCGCATGTTTCCGAATTTGGCACACATATCACATAGGATCCTGTGTCGGAGAGAAAATTACTGTGTATCTGTATGGATGACTTCCCTACACCCCCTATGGTATTCGTTCTGAAGGGTTGTCCGGAACACTTGTACCGGCGGTCATTGGAGTCGGCAGCGACACTCCAAATGGTGTATTCCTTGCCGGGCTCCAGGTTCGTCCAAAAATGGCCCCAGACGGTATCATAGCGCTTTCCCCAATGAAAGACGACATCCTCAAGCGAGAGGCCGAAAACATTCGACAAAAGCTCTACCTCGTTGCCATAATCTTCATAATTGTAAACATGGTGGCAAGCCGCATTGTGATCATAATGATATTGAACAAAATAGGGTGTGACATTCTGGATTTCAACCTCTGCGTAAGGGAGATTCTCCTGGGCGGAGGAAACACACACACCCAAAACCATCAGGAAAAGAAGCGTTATAGGTAACTTTCCACTCATAAGGCTGTGATAATTCAAAGTTCAATAAGGTTCAAGGTTTGGGGCTGCAAAGATATAAAAATTCGGCATAGAGCTTTTTTGTCAAATAAATATTTGTATTTTTGCACATTAATTGATAATGTAAATACTATGATCCTCTATTTCTCGGGCACGGGCAACAGCTTGGCCATCAGCCGCCACATCGCGGAGAAACTCAACGAAACGGTGATGCCGCTCAGTCAGGCGGTGCATCAGGATTTGTCGCAGGAGCGGCGCATCGGGCTGGTCTATCCCAGCTACTGGTTCAACGCGCCGCGGGCGGTGACGGAGTTGCTGCCAAGGCTGCAACTACCCAAGGAGGCGTACGTCTTCATCGTCATCCCTTGCGGTGCGCAGGCCGGCAATTCCATCCACACGGTTCAGAAACTGCTGGCCGACAAGGGGGTGCCGTTGGCGTACAGTCAGAAAATCCGCGTGCCCGACAACAGCGCCGTCGGCTTCGGGCGCGACCCCAACAAGCAGGTCTGGAAGTTCGAGAAGTATGCCGGGCGATTGGATCGTATCACCGAGGAGATTGCCGCCGGAACGCATAGTTTGCATTACGCGTGGTGGGGACCGATAGGCGCGCTGTGTGCCCGTCCCGGCATGCAACGCCGCACATTGCCGATGCTCACGCCCGCCGTCAACACCGACCTCTGCGTGGGTTGCGGCATCTGTGCTGACGTGTGCCCGCAAGGAAACATCGCCCTCACGGACGGCAAAGCCCGTTGTGGCGACAACTGCACGCAGTGCCTCGCCTGCGTCCACTTCTGCCCGCAGCAGGCCGTCGAGCTCAACGGCAAGCCCACGCCCAAGGAACACCAGTACCACCACCCGAAGGTGACGTTGAGGGACATGTCCCATGTCTCTCAATATCTATGTAATTGATTCTGAAAATATTATCTTTCCTTTGCTGCCCCAAATAAAAGAGACAATGATCGACTCACCCCTTCGGCTGCAAACTCCGCCGGTAGTCGCTGGGCGACTGGCCGAGATGTTTGGCGCAGTAGCGACTGAAGTAGCTTAGCGAGGTGAAGTTCATCCGGTCGGCTATCTGCGTGAGCGACAATCGTTCGTCGTTGAGATATTTCTTCAGGATGGGCATTGTGTGGCGGTCGATGAAGCTGCTGACGCTGTGGCTGGTGACGCGCTTGACCGTGGCAGAGAGGTACTTCGGAGAGACGTGCAGTCGCTCAGCGTAGTAGCTCACCTCGCGCTCGGTGCGACTGATGCCCGTGGAGAGCAAATCCATCAGTTGCTTGACGATATAGGCCGTGCGGTCGCTGTGGGTGTCGGTGGCCTCGCGCCGGGCGTGAAGCTCGAAGATGTCGTACATCATTGTCAGACAGAGACTCCCCATCATCTCGCGGTAGAAGAGCAGGTGGCGGTCGTCGAGGCGATCGCGTAGGCGGTGGAGGTCCTCCACCAGGATTTCCGCCTGACGGTCATCGACCTTGATGACGGGGTTCTGGTTAAGGCTGATACTGCCCCCGATGCTGTAGTTGTTCGACGGCAGCAGTCCGCCGAGGTATTTGTTGTCGGCGGCGAACCACTCAACCTGCATTCCCGGTGCAGCGGCGAGGTTCTTGGCACGAGTGGGATCAGGCATCACCACAAGGTCGTTCTTCACAATGTGGTAGCACTTCCCGTTGAACACAAAGCTCCCCTCCCCTGCCGTGCAGAGCAGGTGCATGCAGGTGTGGCTCAGCTCCGGCGCGTTCATCGCGAGGAAATCGGTGGAATAGAGGAAGTCAACTTTCATGGCGCGAAAGTACAAAATCTTTCCGAAGCAAGGTGTATTTTTTTTCTTCAATTTGTGAAAATACTGATACTTTTTGTGAAACTTTCACAATAGGAAACATTGTATTTTTGCCTCGTCAAAATGACAGTGATTATAGATATGTTATAAAACAAAGAAAAACAGACAGTTATGAAAGAAGAAATCGTTGATCCGAGATTGACTACCCCTGAAGAGTCGGCTGGGTACGTGCACCAGGCGCAAATCTTGTTCAAGCTCAACCACACCATGCCCTACACCGACGAGTACAATGCGCTCGCCAAAGAGCTGTTCGGCCACGATGTGACTGCGGACGGCGGCTTCGTGATGCCCGGACTGACGGGTGTCTGTTTCGACCGCGTGAAATTAGGTCGCGGCGTGCGGATCATGTACAACTGCCTGATGATGGGCCGCGGCGGCATCATCATCGACGACAACGCAATGGTCGCCGCCAACGCGCAGCTCATCAGCAACAACCACGACCTCCACGACCGGATGCTGCTCACCTGCAAGCCCCTCCACATCGGCAAGAACGCCTGGATCGGGGCGGGCGCCACCATCCTGCCCGGCGTGACCGTCGGCGACAACGCCGTGGTGGCCGCCGGCGCCGTGGTGACCAAGGACGTGGCCCAGGACGTGGCCCCAAACACCATCGTGGGAGGGAATCCGGCGAAGGTGATCAGGGTGATTCCAGAAAATCAACAATAAAAAAGACATACTATGAGAAAAATCACATTCTTTGCTGTTGCCGTGCTGATTCTGCTCGGTTGCAGCCCGAAAGAGGAGGTCTGTGCGCAAGAGACTCAAGGGGCGGTGGTCTATATGACCAAGGAAATCACCCCCGAAGCATTGATCAATATCTATAAAGCGCTTGGTGTGCCGGCAGAAGGCCGCGTGGCCGTGAAAATCTCCACCGGCGAGGCCGGCAACAACAACCACCTGAAGGCCGAACTCATCGGGCCGCTGGTGCAGTTAGTGAACGGCAAGATTGTGGAGTGCAACACCGCCTACGCTGGCAGCCGTATGAACACCGAAGACCACCTGAAGGTCATCGAGGAGCACGGCTTCAACACCATCGGTGGCGTGGACATCATGGATGCCGACGGCGAAATCAAAATCCCCGTGCGCGACACCACCTATATGCGCTACAACATCGTGGGCAAGAACCTTCAGAACTACGACTTTATGATCAACCTCGCCCACTTCAAGGGCCACCAGATGGGCGGCTTCGGCGGCGTGCTGAAGAATGCCAGCATCGGCGTCGCCTCGCGCAACGGCAAGACCTACATCCACACCAACGGCCAGAGCGAGGACTACACCAAGCTGTGGGATTACATCCAGCCGGAGAATCAAGACAAATTCCTCGAATGCATGGCCAACGCCGCCGCTGCGGTGCACGACTACTTCAAAGGCAAGGTTCTCTACATCGCCGTGATGAACAACATGAGCATCGACTGCGACTGTAACGGCAATCCCACCCCTGTGGCGCTCAAAGACATGGGCATCCTCGCCAGTACTGATCCCGTGGCCCTCGACCAGGCCTGCATCGACCTCGTCCTCGGTCAGGAGCAGAGTGCCGACAACGATGTGGCCTCCATGAAAGAGCGCATTGAGAGCCGCCACGGTATCCACACCGTTGAGCACGCCGAGAAAATCGGTCTCGGCAGCCGCCAGTACACGATTATCAGCATCGACAAATAACACCGAAATCCTGTTGGGCGAGCACGCCAAATTCATCACCGGCACCGACCTGCTCATCGACGGAGGTGTGATCGCGAGCATCCGTACAGGCGAATTCAAACTTTGGCAATAAAAACAATAGGTTATGAAAATCAAAAACATCCTCGTCGCAGCCCTCGCCGTGGTTTTCGCCACGGGCTGCAACGGACAAAATAACAATAATGCAGAGACGCGCCGTGGCACGTCTCTACAGAACGAACAAAAATCAAATTCCGGAAATATGAGCAAATCCATCGTCATTTTCTTCTCCCACGCGGGGGACAACTATTCCGTCGGCGTCATCGACACGGGCAACACCAAGATCGTGGCCGACTACATCAGTGACCGTCTTCATCGGCGGTCCCGTGTGGTGGGGCACCTACCCGCAGGTGATGTTCACGCTGTTCAAGGACATCAACCTCGACGGCAAGACCGTCATCCCCTTCACCACCCACGAGGGCAGCGGCCTGGCCAGTTGCGCCAACGACGTGCGCAAAGCCTTCCCGAAGTCCAAGGTCACGGGCGAGTTCAGCATCTACGGTCACGAGGTGCGCAGCAGCAAAGCGAAGCTGGAGAAGTGGTTAAAGAGCCTGTAGAAGCGGTCTGGCATATCCATTGACGACCATACCAAACAATGATAAGACTTAAAGAGGAATCAACCGTAAACGAGCGGAATCGGAAAATTTTTAAATGATTCCGCTCGTTTACGGTTATTTTTTTATTTTTGCAAAAAAAATCAAGACTATGCTCATAGGAAGAGACAAAGAGAAGCAAATCCTGCAAAACGCTCTTACAGAAGAGTATTCACAGTTCGTCGCTGTGTATGGCCGTCGTCGCGTTGGCAAGACATTCCTGATCCGAGAGTCCTACGACTACAAATTCACTTTCCAATTCACAGGAGCGGCCAACACATCTTCCCGTAAACAATTGGCCCGCTTTCGTATGGCACTAAAAGAGCACGGGCTGACCGATATGCCAAAGGTGTTTGCTAACTGGATGACAGCGTTTTCTGAATTAAAACGCTACATAAACCTTCAGCCCGAGGGAAAGAAGATCATATTCCTCGACGAACTACCTTGGATGGATGCGCCGCGGTCGGGTTTTTTATCGGAGCTTGAATCTTTTTGGAACGGATGGGCTTCGGCAAGGAAAGATATCGTTTTTGTGGTGTGCGGTAGTGCCACCTCTTGGATGGTGAAGAAAATCATCAAAAACAAGGGCGGCCTGCACAACCGACTCACACACCGCATTGCCTTGAAACCATTCTCACTTCGTCTGTGTGAAGAACTGGTTCAATCGCGTGGTATAGAAATGACGCGGAAGCAGATCCTGAACGGATATATGATCTTCGGCGGCGTGCCCTACTATTGGAGTTTATTACAGAAAGGATATAGTCTTACTCAAGAAATTGACCGTCTTATCTTCACGAACGATGGCGACATGTATGATGAGTTCAGCATGTTGTATGCCTCGCTATTCAAGAAACCAGAACCATACATCAAAATCATCAGTTTGTTGGCAGGAAAAAAAGAAGGGATGACAAGAATAGAACTGATTGACAAAGGCGGATTGGAGGATAACGGTGCGTTGTCAAAGATACTTGACGACCTCGAATGGTGCGGTTTCATCCGCGGATATACCGTGATTGGCAAACAAGTGAAGGATGAAATCTTCCAACTCATTGACCACTACACTTTGTTTTACTATGAATTCATTCATGGAAAACGCCACGGGAAAAACTTTTGGCAAGCAATGGAAGGCAAGCCGCAATACAACAACTGGTGCGGAAGGGCATTTGAGCGGGTCTGCTTATGGCACACCGACCAGATAAAGCAGAAAATCGGCATCAGCGGTGTACTCACCAACGAGTATGCTTGGCGTCACGTACCTAAAAACCAATCCGCAGAGCCGAAATCCGAAGGTCTTCAGATTGACTTGCTCCTTGACCGCAGTGACGGAATTATTGACCTTTGTGAAATAAAGTATTCAAGTGACAAATATTCTATCACCGAAGCCTATCATGAAAAATTGAACAGGCGAAAAGCCGTTTTTGCAGAAGTGACAAAAACTAGAAAAGCCTTGCACACGGTGCTTATCACAACCTATGGCCTGGCAAATAACGCATACGTCGGTGATATTCAGAATGAAATACAGTTAGACGATTTGTTCTCATTGTAATCGATGAGGACACAATTTTAACATAGTATTTACGTCTTGCAAAAACAAAAGGGTAATCAAAATCATCCTGAAATTATGAAATACACACAATTAGGAAACACCGGCATTGAAGTCAGCCGCATCTGCGTCGGCTGCATGTCGTACGGGAAGCCCTCGGAGGACTTCCACCTGTGGACTCTCAACCAGGAGGAGACCACGAAGATGATCAAGCACGCCCTCGACCTCGGGGTGAACTTCTTCGACACCGCCAACGGCTATTCGCACGGCACCAGTGAGGAGTTTTTAGGCAAAGCGCTGAAAGACCTCGGCGTCGCCCGCGTGGCGGAGGTGGCGGAGCGTCTCGGCGTGACGATGACGGAAATGGCGTTGGCCTGGCTGCTGAAGCGGGGTGTCGCCGCGCCCATCGTGGGAGCCACGAAAGTGCCGCACTTCAACGACGCGGTCCGCGCCCTGGATCTCGACCTCAGCGACGAAGACACCGCCTACCTCGAAGAGCCCTACAAAGCGCATGAGGTGGTGGGAGCGCTGTGAGAGTTAGCAGTTAGCAGTTAGTAGTTAGTAGTTTTGCGGTGAAACGGGAAGTGTTGGAGGTGGCTGTTGGATAGCCTGCGGCTGTTGGTTAGCCCTCGACTGTTGATTGCTTCGTGTTACATGAAGTAATCAACACGAAAAGCTGGTAAGGATTGCCGGTTGAACAATAGTGAATTTAGGAACGAATAATTATTTTTGGCTATATCTAATAATTTTTATACCTTTGTAGCCCAAAATAATTAGACTATTTATCATGCAAATAATTGGTAGAGAGCAAGAACTTCCGCGCCATAACACATGGCTTGGACTAAGCTTTGAAAGGCTCTGTTTCGCCCATATCTATGCGGTTCAAAAAGCACTCGGTATCACAGGAGTCGCAACCAAAACATTTCCCATGCAGAAACAAGTGCTTGTCACACTCGTTTCGAATCAAATACCAAAGAAAAATATTTATTATAATAGTCTAATAACAAACAATATAACTCTTTCTGATTTGTTTCTTGAATAAATTATTTTTGGCTATAACGGATGTTTTTTATGTTCTTATAGCCAAAAATGAACAGACAGATCTTTTTTGAAAACCAATAAGAAGGGACATCTTTTAGTTAAAATATAACCATCAGAAATTATGAAGAAAACATTGAAAAAGGACACCACATTCACCGCAAAAAAAGGTTCGTGGTTTATGATTGGTGTCTGCATCCTTGTTTTGGCGTTCTTAATTTCGGATCTTGTGGGAATCATGGCGGGCAGCGTGAAAACAATTGGCGGTACAGCGCTGGCGTATGCAGTACTTCTGACGCTTGTTGTCTTTTTCAGTTGCCTTATGGTTTATAGTGTTAACATGCTTAAGGCAAAAATAACTATAGGGCCAGAATCGCTGGTGTTGGACGGCGCAATAGATAAAACGAAAAGGTGTTGGAACCCTTTTCGCCGCGACTACATCAGAAGCGACCTTGTCGTTGAAATACCATGGCAGGCCATCTTTCAGTTCAAATACATTTTTGGACGAGGAGGAATTAATAGTGTTAGGATTGAGACAACGGACAATTATATTTACGAAATGAATCTGTGGTACTTCAGTGCGGATGTCACTCAAGAAATGGACAAATACTTGCAAAAGTTCAACATCAATAACACCACATACAAATAAGCAAAAACTCAAACAGGAAAACCGAGACCATAGGAGGGATAGAATGCCTCAACTCACCTGCCAACATGAAATAGCCAACATTCCGCTTCATTCAAGAAAAGTTGTATCTTTGCCAAGTCTTTTGAATTGGACAAATGCGAAAACCAAAACGACAAATGGACAAAAACGAACTCTTAGCAGCCATGTCGGACAGTTATGCGAAGCTGTCCGAGCAAATCGGCAAAATGACCGATGACGAACTGAATGCGACTTTCCAGTTCGCCAATGACCCCAAAAAATGCGGTGCACGGTGGATTTACGACCAATGCGCCCGCGACCTCCTCATACACCTTTATGAATGGCAGGTGCTGATGCGTGAATTTGTGAGCAACATCCGCGAAGGCCGTCAAAGGGACTATCTGCCCGACGAATACCGCAAAAACTACCACGAGATGGACAAGATGCTGGTGGAAAAACACCAGAGCACCTCATTCCAGGAGGCACAACGGCTTCTGGAGCAGACCCATCACGAAATGATTCAGCTTGCAGACAGCTTTTCCGAGGAGGAACTTTTCACCAAAGGCCACTACAAGTGCACCTACACTACCGATATGGCCGCTTACTTCGCGAGCGTCACCACAAGTCCCTACAAGCAGGCGTTGAAGATGTTGAAGACGCACCAAAAGATGTTGAAGACTTCGTGTTAACATGAAATAACCAACATGAAATAACAAACACGAAGTAACAAACACGAAGTAATCAACATTCACTTAAAGATATGAAAGCACTTCTTATCAACGGCAGTCCCAACGCGAAGGGCTGCACCTTCACCGCCCTGAGCCTTGTGGCGGAAGAATTAATGCCACGAAACAGGCAAATGCGTCTTCGATGACATCGTGAACGAAGTCGCCCCGAAATTCGAACAAGCCGATGCGCTGATCATCGGCTCGCCAGTCTATTACGCAGGCATTGCCGGCACGATGAAATCCTTCCTCGACCGCCTCTTTTTCAGCACGCACTTCGACAAGCGCATGAAAGTGGGCGCCGCGGTATGCTCAGCCCGCCGCTCCGGCACCACCGCCACCTTCGACCAGCTGAACAAGTACTTCACCATCAGACGTGATGCAGGATGCGGAGGGCGTGCAGTGCATGCGCATCCTCGGCCGCAACATCGCCTTCCTCGTCAAGGCCATCGCTGCGGAGAAGGAGCGCCACGGTCTGCCCGAGGCGGAAGAAGCGGTATTCACGAATTTTATCCGGTAAAATGATGAACGACAAACCCACAGGAAAAGACTATGTCGGCAGCGACGACCTCTACGCCGACGTGCAGCGTACCATGCGGCTTTGCGCCGAGATGAACAGCGGCTACCACACGGAGGCCGAGGTGCGCGACTGTCTGCGCGAAATCACCCGCGGCGAAGTGCCCGACACACGCTGCTCACCAAGCCCATCGTGGTGAAACGCAACGCCTGGCTCGGTGCCGACGTGAAAGTGCTGGCGGGCGTCACCATCGGCGAGAATGCCATCGTGGCCGCGGGCAGCGTGGTCACCAAGGACGTGCCCGACAACATGGTGGTGGCGGGCACGCCAGCAAAAGTGATACGAGAAATAAAACAATAACTCAATAATAAAATGAAAAAACTCATCATCCTCGCAGTCGCGGCGCTGACAATGGCCGCCTGCGGCAACAAGCAAGAAACAAAAAACAACGAGAATATGAAACAGGAATTGACCCTCACGCAGGAGTGGGACAAGGTGTTCCCGCTCAGCGACAAAGTGAACCACCGCAAGGTGACATTTGAAACCCAGTACGGCCTGACCTTGGCCGCCGACCTTTACACCCCCAAGGATGCTAACGGCAAACTTCCCGCCATCGCCGTAAGCGGTCCCTTCGGTGCTGTGAAAGAACAATGCAGCGGTCTCTATGCCATGCGAATGGCGGAACGCGGCTTCGTGACATTAGCTTTCGATCCGTCCTATACCGGTGAGAGCAGCGGCGAGCCCCGTCGCACGGCCTCACCCGACATCAACACCGAGGACTTCATGGCTGCCGTCGATTTTCTGTCGAAGTTGGAGAATGTGGATCCCGAGCGCATCGGCATCATCGGCATCTGCGGTTGGGGTGGTATCGCCCTGAATGCTGCCGCTGCCGACCCGCGCATCAAGGCTACCGTAGCCTCCACGATGTACGACATGACCCGCATCAGCGGTAACGGCTATTACGACAACGACAACAACGAGGAAGCCCGTCACGCTGCCCGCGAGGCAATGGGCAAACAGCGGCTCGCCGACCCGATGGCGATGGCCGGTGGCGTCATCGACCCGCTGCCCGATGAGGTTCCGCAGTTCGTGAAGGACTACCACGCCTACTACAAGACCCCGCGCGGCTACCACAAGCGCAGCGGCAACTCATCGGCACGCAGGCTTACGCCAACGCACGTTTCCTCTACTACATCAACGAGATCCGTTCCGCCGTCCTCGTGATGCACGGCGAAAAGGCCCACAGCCGCTACTTCGGCGAGGCGGCCTACCATTACATGGTGGATGGCAAGGCCGAAGGTTACAACTTCATCGGCAAGCCGAATCCCAATCCTGACAACAAGCAACTGCTCATCATCCCCGGCGCCACCCACTGCGACCTCTACGACGGCGGCGATGGCAACTACATCCCGTGGGATACGCTGGCGGAGTTTTTCGGGAAGAATATGTAGCTTCGCTGTTAGTTAGCCTGCGGCTGTTGATTAGCCTTCGGCTGTTGATTAGCTTCGCTGTTGATGAGCCTTCGGCTGTTGGTTAGCTTCGTGTTAACATTCGCGACCGTATCAACGGAACACTATTCATACACGACACAGCCCGTTAGGGCTGAAGGGCTCGGTAGGGATGGGGCGGCTTTTTGGTTTTTCCGCACGCCGTAGGTGTGCGGGGATTATGGAAAACGGGGAGGAATTCGATGTATGCCCGCAGACCTATCGGCCTGCGAAAACACGCACCGCACACGCCGATGCTACCGAGCCCGGCAGACCCGACGGCCTGCTAACCTTCGCGACCGTGACAGATTCGGACAACCGCTTTAACATAACGAAAAATTGTAGGGCATAAAACAAGGAGGGCAAAAAGTACCGCATCATATAGCAGACAAACGCCCCTGCTTCAAGTCCAAACTGCTCGGCTTCATCGCTTCGGTGATGGACTCCCTCATCGGACAGTCCAACAACCTTGACGACCAAGTGACCCCATAACCCAAAATCGCATTTTCGGTTGTTTGATCAGTTTTTGAAAGCCGTTGCAGATTGTGACGGCTTTTTTTGTATCATTGCGCCGTTAATTGAGAAGTTCAAAAAATGCGAAGTTGCACAAATTTTTTAGACAAAAATCGTTGTAATAATATGATTCACAAAACGTACCATTCTACAGGTTTTTATGACCTGATATTTCGAGTGCGTTAAAACACATAAAGGAGCGGTAAATTTCAACGGTTATAAAGCAAAAGATCCTGACAGTAATAAACATAAAATAAATTTATAGATGAAAGAACAAGTTCAACCAATTCAATATTATTTTTGGGGTTCCTTAATTGTTATAAGTAATAAATGTGATAAGCACAAGTGTGATGCTTATATTTTACAAGGTGGCCATTATAAGAAAGAATCATCAATAATACAAATTACAGGCGATAATGCGGGTTCATTACATGGTTCTGTAATACAAGATGTTTTAGGCACGGTTGCATCTACGCCAGAAGCAATAATAGATAGTATTTCGAAAAATTTTAATAGTCCAGATGCTAATAATATAAAAATATCGGACCATCATATTACCTTGTCTGAATTGTTTGAAATTGCTAAAAGATCAAATGAGAACTATAACAAGAAACTATTCACACACAATATAAACAATAAATCTCCAAAAATAAAAAGCAACGCATATAAAATTGGAACTATTTTTGTTGTTGACGATTATCCTTATGGAGAATGTGAAAGGGAAGCTTATATGCTTACGGAATACATTGATGAAAACAAGTTTGAACTCACCCAAATTACAGGGTATCATGCAGGATATGGTGGTTTCTTTATTAAACGTAAAAAGGATAGAAATACAATTTCATACGAAGATCTTATTGAAGGGATAAAATACAATTTTTTAAAACCTGATTTGAAAAGCTTGGTTATCTTAGAACATAGCCTGATTATAGAAGCACTTTTACAAGTTTTGTTTTTATGACCTGATATTTCGAGTGCGTTAAACTAATGATGGCTTAAAGTCTAATTCTTTTTATTTTGGGCGACCGGGTACGCTTTCCGCTCGAATTTCGCCCTGAAGGGCTCATAACCGCTGCAATCGTTGTCGCGGTATTAAGGTAAACAAAAACGCGGTCAAACAGCACGACCGCGTTTTTCTTTGTCCTATATCTTCCGTTGATAAACGCCTATCTTTGCCCCAAAAGACGAAGATATGGACGATATACTACAATGGCTCACCAACGGGAAAGACTACCAAACAGGCATCGCACTGCTTGAGAAACACCAGCGCAACCGTATGCTGGTGCAGCACTTCCGGCACTCAACCCCGAAATTCGCCGCCGCCAAATGGGAGTACGAGCTGCGCAAACTCCTCAAAGGCAAAGTCGCTGCGGCGGTAAAGTACAAAAAGATTGCATTTCTCAAAGTGATAATTTACTATCTTTGCAAACTCAAAAAACAAGCGATATGAATAAGGTGTTAACATTCACTCATCAACATGAAATAATTAACATGAAATAACTAACACGAAGTAACCAACCTTCACTTATGGAAGAACAAAACATCCTTGACATACGTACCCGGAACGAGTTTCGCACGTGGCTTGAAACCCACCATGCGACAGAGAAAGCATGTTGGGTGTGCGTGAAGCGCGGTCGCCCAACGGACGATGATACTTTCTGGTATCTCGATGCGGTGGAGGAGGCGCTCTGCTTCGGGTGGATCGACAGCCGCCAGAAGCCCATCGACGGGGTGCTGATGCAATGTTTCACGCCAAGAAAGCGCAACAGTCCCTGGTCGGAGCTGAACAAGGAACGTGCGCGGCGGTTGGAGAAGCTGGGACGGATGACCGATGCCGGGAGGGAAGGCCGCGCGGGCGTGGACGAAGTTCAAGTCCTTTCCGCCTCTGTATCAGCGCGTCCGTGCCTACAACGTGGCCTTCTACAAGAAGAGGGACGCTCAGATGTACCAGCAAGCCCTCGCCCACCTCGTCGAAGAGACGAAAAAGGGAAAGATGTTCGGCGATTGGAACGATTACGGCCGGCTGTTGGACTACTGATTTTCAATTACGCAAACGAACAAAACGACAATAAAACAAGTTCAAGATATGAG
>ONCM01000020.1 GCA_900316305.1 uncultured Bacteroidales bacterium
CTCGTTGACCTTCTCCCGCCGCTCCGACTTGCTGAGGCCGAGGTAGCGCAACGGCAGCTCCACGTTCTCGAAGACGTTCATGTCGTCGATGAGGTTGAAACTCTGGAACACGAAGCCGATGACCCCGCGCCGCAGCTTCAACCTATCACGCTCTTTCAGTCCGCTCACGTCGCGGCCGTCAAGGAAATAGTGGCCCGAGTCGGGGGTATTGAGGAGTCCGAGGATATTGAGCAAGGTGGTCTTGCCGCATCCGGAAGGGCCCATGATGGCTATGAATTCGCCCTTCCGGACTTCCATATTTACTTGCTGTAGCGCTTTCGTCTCCACTGTTTCGGATCGGAAGCTTTTGCTGATGTTTTCGAGTTTTATCATTGTTCTGATGTTATTCGTTCTGGATGTCCCAGGGCTCACTACGTTCACCCTGGATTGACACGTGTCGGGCCTGCAGCCCTCTTGGTATCCTAGGGCTCGCTATCGCTCACTCTAGGTTGACATAGGTCGGGCTTTCAGCCCTTTTTGGAATAATGTTCAATATAATATTGCTTTTTCGTTTCAACAGCCAACTACTAACTACTAACTGCTAACTACTAACTTCTAAAACCGTGCCAAAAATATACAAAACTGATTATCAATTGGTTGCAAACAATCCAACTTCTATTAGTCGTCAAATTTTCGGACATCAGTGTATAAAAAATGGACAATCCGATGTAACAAATCGCTAAATATCAATACTTATTAACAACAAAAGGTTTGATTTGCAAAAAGTATATTTTTGCGGGTTAATATAAATATTGTAAACTAATCACTCATACGGTTATGAAAAAGATTATTACCATATTACTTAACACTATTGTCCTATTCGGTTTTGCAGCTCCGACGGATACGGTTCCGACGCTGTTGCCGCGGCGACCAAGCCTCCTTCGACGTGCATTTCCTGAGCACAGCAGTGCCCGCGTATGCACGAAAGAGCGCCCACATCTATCCGAATCCGGTCAATCACGAGCTGCACCTTTCCTTGGAAGATGTACAGCGTGTGGAGATTTATGACCAATTGGGAAAGATGATCCTCTCCGAGACCAACCCCCATTCAACGATTAGCGTATCTTCCCTCCCGCAAGGGATATATATCGTGAAAATTTCCACGGAAAATGAGTGTTATACCGAAAAATTCATCAAACAATAATACATTTTAAGCATTATGAAACGTAACATTTTGACAACTCTGCTGCTGGCGGTCTGCTGTCTCCTGACCTTCAGCTCCTTTGCGCAGAATTACCACAAGGAGACCTATCAGAATGACCCGATGAACGTCATCCACTACACGCTGGATAACGGTCTGCAGGTCTTCATGTCTGTGAACAAGGATGTTCCGCGCATCCAAACCTACATTGCGGTGCGCGTGGGCAGCAAGAACGACCCCTCCGAATCCACAGGTCTCTCCCACTATCTGGAGCACCTGATGTTCAAGGGCACGAACCATTTTGGTACGTTAGACTGGGCCAAGGAACAGGAGCAGCTCAAGAAGATCGAGGCACTGTACGAGGTCTATAACCACACCACCGACCCCGCCCAACGCAAGGCCATCTACCATCAAATCGACTCCGTTTCCTACGAGGCTTCCAAGTACGCCATCCCGAACGAGTACGACAAGATGATGTCGATGATCGGTGCACAGGGCACCAACGCCTTCACCTCCAACGACATGACCGTCTATCAGGAGGATATCCCGAGCAACGAGCTGGAACGCTGGCTGATGATTGAAGGCGAACGTTTCGCCAACCCCGTCTTCCGTCTCTTCCACACCGAGTTGGAAGCCGTGTATGAGGAAAAGAACATGAATATGGCCAACGACAGCCGTACCGCTTACGAAAAGCTGAACGAGGCCCTGTTCCCGAACCATCCTTACGGCACGCAGACCACCATCGGCACCATCGAACACCTGAAGAACCCCTCCCTCACCAACATCAACAAGCACTTCGATACCTACTATGTGCCCAACAACTATTGTATCGCCATGGCTGGAGACTTCGATCCCGAACAAGCTATCAAGCTGATTGACAAATACTTTGGAAAAATCCAACCGAAATACATCCCTGATTTCACCTACGTGCATGAGAAACCCATCCGCGAGGTGAAAGTCGTAGAAGTTTACGGTTTGGAACCCGAAAACGTACAGATCGGCTACCGCATCGAGTCCGGTACCGGTTCCCGCGATGTGCTCCTTGCCGAAATGGTTGACGCAGTGCTGATGAACGGTTCCTGCGGTATCATCGACGAGAACATCAACCAGAAACAGCTGGCGATGTCCGCATCTTCCAACGTGAGCGACCTGAACGACTACGCCTACTTCCGTCTCTTCGGCAGACCGAAAGAGGGACAGACTCTGGAACAGCTGAAAGACCTTCTGCTGCAACAAATCGAGATTCTGAAATCCGGCAACTGGGATGCAGACCTGCTCACCGCCGCCATCAACAACCGCAAGCTGCGTGATATGACCTCCCTCGAAAGCAACACGAACCGCGCCATGGCGATGGCTTTCGCCTACCTCTCCCACCAGAGCTGGCAGGATGTCATCAACGAGACCGAGAACATGAGCTTGGTGACCAAAGAGGACGTGGTCGATTTTGCAAGACGTATCTTCAAGAACAACAACTATGTAATCGTCTATAAACGTCAAGGCGAACAACGCAACGTGCAGAAAGTCGATAAGCCCGAAATCACCCCCGTGGTCATGAACCGCGACGTGGAGAGCGCCTTCCTGAAAGAGGTCAAGAATATGAAGGTGAGCCCTATCGAGCCCGTTTTCGTGGATTTCAACAAGGACATGCAGAAGGGCAAAGCCAACGGCAACGAGATTCTCTACGTGAAGAACACCGACAATGGTCGCTTCTCCCTGGTTTATCGTTACAACTACGGCAGATTGTATGACAAGAAAGCCGGTATCACCAACGATTTCCTCGATCAACTGGAGAGCGAAAACCGCACCCTCAGCCAGATCAGCCGCCAGATGTATGACCTCGCCTGCGACTACACCATCAGCTTCGGAGACAAATACGCCAACGTCTATATCTCCGGTTTGAGCGAGAACATGGAAAAAGCCATGGCTATCGTGGAAGACATCCTCAACAACCCGAAAATCTCCGAGGAATCCGTCCAAAACTCCATCGCCGACGTGCTGAAATCCCGTGTCGATGCCAAATCCCGTCAGAATACCATCTTCCAGAAAATGCTGAGCTATGCCTCCTACGGCAAGGACAACATCCGCAAACTCTTCGTGACCAACGAGGAGGTGCAGAAGATCAAAGCCCAGGATGTCATCAACCAAATCAAGACCATGACCTCCCAGCCGCAACGCATCCTCTATTACGGTGACCTGAGTCTCGACGAGCTGCAGAAAGTGATCACCGACAAGCACAGCGTGCACCCGGCTAAGAAACCCGTCAAGATGGGTCCTGACTACGACCGTTTGCCCACGAAAGAGAACAAGGTCTATTTCGCACACTATGATGCCAAGCAGTCTCTGTGTCGCCAGCTCTCTACCTCCATTCCTGCCAACTGGGCGTTGGATCCGCAAATTGAGCTGTACAACGAATACTTCGGCGGAAGCATGAATTCCATCGTCTTCCAGGAAATCCGCGAAAAACGTTCCTTAGCTTACTCCGCAGCTGCCTACTATGTGGAACCTTCCGAAAAGGGCCGCTACAACTTCAACATGACCCACATCGGTACGCAGAACGACAAGCTGCTGGATGCCATGGAGGCCTTCACCGACCTGTTGGACAACATGCCGGTCTCCGAGCTGAACTTCGACCTTGCCAAGACTTCCCTCATCGCTCAATACCGCACCGACCGCACCCGCAAGATGAGCATCATCTACTACTATCTCAACTGCGAGGAGAAGGGTCTGAAAGCCCCGCTTGACAGAACCAACTACAACTCCATCCAGAAGCTGACCCTCAACGATGTAGTGAACTTCAACAAGAGTTACATCAAGGATCAAAAGAGAGTGGTGGTGGTGTTAGGCAACGAAAACGAAGTCGATCTGAAGGGCATGGAGAAGTACGGTAAAGTGACGACGTTATCGTTAGAAGAGATTTTCGGATATTAATCCGTTGATGCCGTTTGTAGAGACGCAATGCATTGCGTCTCTACAAAATGGCAATTTCGACATGTCGGGAAACAAGAATAAAACACCAAAACTATACATACAAAAAAACGGCACCTTTTCGGGTGCCGTTTTAGTTTTAACAATAATCCGTAAGGGATTACTCAGCTGCGGGAGCTTCAACTTCTGCAGCGGGAGCTTCGTTCACCACGTTCTCAGCGGGAGCGGCAGCTTTCTTGCTGCTGCGACGCGTGCGGGTGGATTTCTTCTTAGATTTCTCAACTGTGTAGGTTTCGTTGAAATCTACAAACTCGATGATGCACATCTCGGCGTTATCACCTTTACGGAAGCCGGTCTTGAGGATACGGGTGTAACCGCCAGGACGCTCGGCAATCTTCGGGGAAATCTCTCTGAACAACTCCGTGACAGCGTACTTATTCTGCAGCTCGGCGAAGACCATACGACGGGAGTGGGTCGTGTCGTTCTTGGAACGGGTCACGATGGGTTCCACGTACATTCTCAACGCTTTAGCTTTAGCCAAGGTGGTGCTGATTCTTTTATGCATAATCAGAGAGGTTGCCATATTGGACAACATGGCCTTTCTGTGGGCATCTGTTCTACCTAAATGGTTAATTTTTTTAGCGTGTCTCATTTCTATTCGTTATCTATATTATACTTTTCTACATTCATACCAAACTCCAAACCTTTGTTGTGCACCAGCTCTTCCAATTCGGCGAGGGATTTCTTACCAAAGTTACGGAATTTGAGCAAATCGGCTTTGTGGAAGGCCACCAAATCACCCAAAGTCTCCAGCTCAGCGGATTTCAGACAGTTGAGCGCTCTCACAGACAGATCCATGTCAATCAACTTGGCTTGGAGGATCTGACGGATGTTCTTCTCGCTGTCCTGCATCACTTCAGGGCTGTCGGGCGCCTCTTGAGCCTCCAAGGAGATGTTCTCGTCGGAGAGAAGGGCGAAGTGTTGGATGAGAATCTTCGCAGCTTCCTGGATGGCGTCCTTCGGATGGATAGAACCGTCGGTTTCCACTTCGATGATCAGTTTCTCGAAGTCGGTCTTCTGCTCGACACGGTAGGGTTCGATCGTGTATTTGACGTTACGGATCGGCGTGTGCGTCGAATCCACAGCAATCACATCGATGCCGTCGTGCAGCTGGCGGTTGTCCTCAACGGGCACGTAGCCGCGACCCTTGTCGATGGTGATCTCCATGTTCAGGCGAACGTTGGGTTCCATGCGGCAAATCAACAAATCCGGATTGAGCACCTGAAAATAGTTGAGATAGCGGTTGATATCTCCGGCGGTGAAGGTCTCCTGACCACTGATGACGATAGACACCTTTTCAGACGTGTAACCGTCAACTTTGTTCTTGAGGCGCACCTGTTTGAGGTTGAGCACGATGTCGAGCACATCCTCCATCACGCCAGGAATGGATGAGAACTCCTGCGAAACGCCTTCTATTTTCACAGAGGTGATGGCATAGCCTTCCAATGACGAGAGCAACACACGGCGGAGAGCGTTACCGACGGTGACGCCAAAGCCTTGTTGCAGCGGACGAAATTCAAATATGCCGTGAAAATCGTCGGCCTCGTTCATGATGACCTTATCGGGTTTTTGAAATGTTAAAATTGCCATATTTGCTTGTTTTTATTATCTGTTATTTGGCTATTGGCTGTTAGCTATTAGCAGTTGGCTAAAAGCTAATAGCTAAAGGCTAAAAGCTATTATTTGGAGTACAACTCGACGATGGCCTGCTCGTTGATAGTCTCCGGGATTTCCTCTCTCTGAGGATATTGCATGAACTTACCAACCTTCATGTTGCCATCCCATTCGAGCCATGCGTAATTCATCGCCTTGCCGCTCAGGGAGTCTTCAATCACTTCCAAAGATTTGGAACGCTCACGAACTTCCACGATGTCACCGGGTTTCAGCAACATAGAGGGGATGTTGCAGATAACACCATTGACGGTGATGTGACGGTGAGAGACGAGCTGACGGGCAGCATTACGGGTACGGGCGATACCGAGACGGAACACCACGTTGTCGAGACGAGACTCGATGAGTTGCATCAAGTTCTGACCGGTGATACCTTTCATGCGGGAAGCCTGTTGGAACAGTTTACGGAACTGACGCTCCAGAATACCGTAGGTGTATTTCGCTTTCTGCTTCTCCTGCAACTGCATACCATACTCAGACAGTTTCGTACGTCTGCGAGATTGACCGTGCTGACCCGGAGCATAGTTCTTTCTCTCGAAATATTTGTCGGGACCGTAGATGGGTTCCTTGAATTTTCTTGCGATTTTCGTTTTGGGTCCTGTATATCTTGCCATATTCTATGTTTTTTCTTTGATGAACAATAATAATTATACTCTTCTGTGTTTAGGAGGACGGCAGCCATTGTGAGGCAGCGGAGTGACATCCGTGATCTCTTCCACGATGATACCCGTGGTGTTGATGGAGCGGATAGCGGACTCACGGCCTTGTCCCGGACCCTTAACATACACTTTCACTCTGCGAAGACCCAGATCGTAGGCCACCTTCGCACAATCTTGAGCCACCATTTGGGCTGCGTAGGGAGTGTTTTTCTTAGAACCTCTGTAACCCATCTTACCAGCGGAAGACCAGGAAATCACCTGACCGTCGTTGTTGGTGAGGGAAACGATAACGTTATTGAAGGAAGCATAGATAAACGCCTTACCTTGAGCCTCGATTCTAACAACTCTCTTCTTCGTTGATTTTGTATTTTTTGCCATACTGATAATTTTCTTCTATCCGTGATTAATTACTACTTGGTCGCTTTCTTCTTGTTTGCGACAGTTTTCTTGCGGCCCTTACGCGTACGTGCGTTGTTCTTGGTGCTCTGACCGCGCACCGGTAAACCCAAACGGTGACGAATACCTCTATAGCAACCGATATCCATCAAACGTTTGATGTTCATCTGCTCTTCGGATCTGAGCGGACCTTCCACTTTCAACTCATTCACTAATCCACGAATCAATGCCAACTCATCGTCATTCCATTCATTTACCTTTTTGTCCCAGCTGATGCCGGCTTTGGTCAGGATCTTTTGGGCAGTGCTTCTGCCGATACCATAGATGTAGGTCAAGCCGATTTCACCGTGTTTGTTTTTAGGTAAATCAATACCTGCAATTCTTGCCATATTACTTTAATGTTTTTTTTATGATGATTAATTATTAATTTCCCTATTAACCCTGACGTTGTTTGAATTTCGGGTTCTTTTTGTTTATCACATACACCACACCATGGCGTCTCACCACGATGCAATCTTCGGATCTTTTTTTGACTGATGCTCTAACTTTCATTTTATTCTATTTTTTTATTATTAATATTCTCAATTGTTTCAGGTTTCAAGTTTCAAGTTTCAAGTTCTAACCGTGTAACCGTATAACCGTGTAACCTAATTCTTATGCCGATACGTGATTCGACCTTTGGTCAGATCGTAGGGGGACATTGCCACCTGGACTCTGTCGCCGGGGATGATTTTGATGTAATGCATACGCATCTTCCCGGACAGATGGGCCAGGATCTCATGACCACTTTCCAGACGCACGCGGTATTGACCGTTACCCAAGGCTTCGATCACTTCTCCGTCAATATCAACTGCTGATTGTTTTGCCATATCTCTTTATTTTTAATACAATTCTTCTGTTCCAATCACTTCAGCCAACGGCTTGTAGGAGGAGATGACCTCGGTGCCGTTTTCGGTGATAATCAACTGATGTTCGAAGTGTGCCGAAGGTTTGCCGTCGCGCGTGCGAATGGTCCAACCGTCGTTTTCGATCACAATCTTATGACTGCCGAGATTGATCATCGGTTCGATGCAGATGCACATGCCCGGGGCAATCTTCATGCCGGAACCCTTGACCCCGTAGTTCGGGATATCGGGTTTCTCGTGCATGTCCTTGCCGATACCGTGACCGCACAGTTCACGGACAACGCCGTAGTGGAACTGGCTGACGTACTGCTCGACGCAATGGCCGATGTCACCAATGGTGTTGCCGGCCTTAGCCACCTCAATGGCCTTCATCAACGACTCCTTGGTACGTTGCAGGAGCTGACGGGTTGCGGGCGCCACCTCGCCCACCTCGAAGGTGTAGCAGAAGTCGCCGTGATAACCGTCGAGCAGCGCACCGCAGTCCACGGAGATGATGTCTCCGTCGCGCAGGTACTGACCCGGTTTCGGGATGCCGTGCACCACGACATCGTTGACCGAGAGGCAGAGAGCGGCCGGATAGCCTTCATAGCCCTTGAAGGAGGGAACCGCATGGTGGTCGCGAATGCACTGTTCACCGACCTGATCGAGGTAGGTGAGCGGCACACCGGGCTTGATGCACTTGGCGACTTCCGCCAAGGTCACCGCCACCACGTTGGCGCTTTCCTTCAACTTCGCGAACTCAGCTTCCGACTTATATTTCACTCTTCTGAACATCTCTTCTCAGTCTTTCCGTTTCGATTACATGTGACCGCCATAGATACCGCCGCCGGTACGACCTTTGATACGACCGGACTTGGTCAGACCGTCGTAGTGGCGCATCAGCAGGTGGCTCTCGATCTGTTGCAGGGTATCCAACACCACACCCACCATAATCAGCAGGGAGGTACCGCCGAAGAACTGGGCGAACTGTTGGTTGACACCGAACAGGCGCACCACGGCGGGCAGGATAGCCACAATACCGAGGAAAATAGAACCGGGCAGGGTGATGCGGGACATGATCTTGTCGATGTATTCCGCAGTCTGCTTGCCGGGTTTCACGCCGGGGATAAAGCCGTTGTTCTTCTTGAGGTCCTCGGCGATTTGCTGAGGATTGATGGTGATGGCCGTGTAGAAATAGGTGAAGGCGATAATCATCAGGAAGAACACGATGTTGTAACCCAAACGGTTATAGTCGATGAAACTGCTCCAGAAACCGGTAGTGGTCTCTTGGGAGATGTTCACGAAGGTCAAGGGGATGAACATCAAAGCCTGGGCGAAGATGATAGGCATCACGCCGGCAGCATTCACCTTGAGAGGCAGATAGTTACGGACACCACCGTATTGTTTGTTACCAATGACGCGCTTTGCGTATTGGACGGGAATACGACGGGTACCTTGGACGAGCATGATACAGAGTCCAATGATGATCATCATGAGGAGGATTTCGATGATGAAGATGATCGGGCCGCCGTTCATTTCGGTGATACGGGCGGTGAATTCAGCCTTGAGTGCGAAAGGCAGACGGGCGATGATACCGATCATAATGATCATGGAAATACCGTTGCCGATACCGTTGTCGGTGATACGTTCACCGAGCCACATGATGAACAGGGTAGCGGAGATCAGCAGGATGAAAGCGCAGATGGCGAATGCGGAGAAGCCGAGGATACGGGTTTCCAGCATGGAGGGAGCCACGGCGCCGGGGAACTGACCAGTAAGCTGAGCGATGTAGGCAGGAGCCTGCACGGCGAGCACGCCGACGGTCAGATAACGGGTAATCTGGTTGATTTTCGTACGACCGCTCTCGCCTTCCTTGGCAAGTCTCTGGAAATAGGGGACTGCGAGGGTGAGCAGCTGCACCACGATGGAAGCCGTGATGTAGGGCATGATACCGAGGGCGAAGATGGAGGCGTTAGAGAAAGCGCCGCCGGAGAAGAGGTCGAGCATTCCGAGGAGACCTTCGCGGGCCGCACTGGAGAATGCGGAGAGGGCGCCGGGGTTGATGCCGGGGAGCACCACGTGTGCGCCGAGACGGTATATCAGGATGATGAAGAGGGTGTAGAGAATACGTTTTCTCAGATCCTCAATCCTGAATATGTTCTTAATGGTTTCGATGAATTTTTTCATTGTAAAGACTTTTTAATGATATTACTCAGCTGCGGGGGCGTTCACCAGTTCAGCGGTACCGCCGCACTGTTCGATCATGGCCTTCGCCTTGGCGGAGAACTTGTCGGCCACGACATGCACCTTGGCGCTCAGTTCACCCTTCGCGAGGATGGCGATGAGGTCGTTCTTCTTGGCCAGACCATTGTTCACGAGCACCTCACGATCGATGCGGACGAGGTTGTGCTTCTCGGCGAGCATTTGGAGGGTGCTGACATTGATGGCGTTGAATTCAACGCGGTTGATATTCTTGAAACCTCTCTTGGGCAATATTCTGTAGATAGGCATTTGACCGCCTTCGAAACCGATCTTACGGCTGTAACCGGAGCGGGATTGTGCGCCCTTGTGTCCGCGGGTGGAAGTGCCGCCTTTTCCGGAACCTTGTCCTCTACCAATTCTGCGTTCTCTGTGTGTTGATCCTTTTGCCGGTTTTAAATTGTGTAAATCCATCTCTTTAATTATTCAATTGGTTACTAAATTATAATTCTTCTACACTGACTAAATGTTTGATAGCGTCCACAATACCGAGTATTTGAGGAGTGGCTTCATGTTCAACAGTTTGATGCATTTTGCGCAAGCCCAATGCTTCCAAAGATTTTTTTTGACGTGCGGGTCTGTCAACCGCGCTTCTTACTTGTGTGATTTTAATCTTTTTCATCCCTTCTAAAATTTATTTACATTTATTAATATTCAAAAAAAAATAGTCCATTTTCGAAGAAAAAATGCAACTATTCTCACAAACGAAACCATAAATTTCCATCTCCTCTACCATACTCTATAATCATTACAGTCCGTGAAATCAAATAGTTACGCGATTCAAACCCTGCTTTTCCACTCGCCTTTGCATTCCACTTCAAAAAGCCCGCAAAAATACACTTTTTTCTTTATCCTACAACACGTTGGTGAATTTTTTTTTCAAACAAAAAAAAGGGGTGCCAAAACGACACCCCATACAATATATTTATAGTATATATTATCTGATTGAAATCTGATCGATGACGATCTTTCTGTCCTTAGCAGCCTGGAGGCCATAGACGGTTTCACGGACGGCAGTGGTGCCGAAGCTGTGGTTGACCTGGCCGGCAGGATTGCGGTGGATGGTGAGACCGGGCTTGCTACCGTTGATGTAGGGAGCGAGGACACCGCCTTTGACGCGTGACATGTAGTTGAGGACGCTCTGGATACGGCGGGAGGAGAGTTTCTGGTTATAGTCGCTGTTGCTGAGCGGGCTGGCAAAGCCGCTGATGGTGAATTCGACCTGCTGGCCATCTTCGAGAGCATCAACGATGAAGTTGGTGAGTTTCACCAAACGCTCGTAACCAGTCTGAATGGAGTCGTTGAAGAAGGTCTCAACAGCATTTTCAGCATTAGCCTTCTGTGCGCCGGCAAGACCTTTGCCCGCGTTGGTCACGTAAGTGCCCTTGGCAGACATGTAGTCGTTGTAGAGCTGCATATACTCGGTGCTGGTGGTCTCCGTCTTGGTACGCGGATCCGGACGGTCGTTCTCGAAATAGAGCGTGATGGGCTTGAGGACATCCTTCTTAGCCTGCTCCATCTCGGCTTTTTTCTTGTCGGCGGCAATCTCCTCTTCATAAATGAAGGTGACGGGGATTTGGATGATCATGTCCTGAGCCTCACAGCTTTGAGTGGAGGGGATCATGTGGGGGAAGGACTTCACGACGCGGAGAGCCTCGTTGTCGAATTCCTCATAGCCGGAACTGCTGACCACTTCGATATCGGTCAGGGTGCTGTCCTTGAGAACCTTGGCCTGCACGGTAGTGGTACCGGAGATTTTCTGGTTCTTGAGGTTGACGGGGTACTTTCTCGTTTTGGCGATGTAGCGGCACATTGCCTTGTTACCACCCTTGAAAGTGGGGAGAGTCATGGCGGAAGTGGGCGAAACGTGTTGACCGTTGGAGTCGGCCTTCACGATGGCAATACCATACTTCTGACCACGCTGACCATAGACGTTGCCTTGGTCGCACTGTGCATAACCCATTGTGAAACAAGCCATTAAAACAAAAATGGCGACTAATTTCATAGAGGAAAAGTTACTTTTCATACTTATATTATTTTACATTATATTCCAAGCCGCAAAAATACATTTTTTATTCAAATATCAACATTTTTTTTTGTTATTTTTTTTACGGTCAACGGTCAATGGTTCTAATATCGGATATGCGTAGGAGCCCCGTGGCAAAGCCGAGAACGAGGGCGAAACCGGCGAGGATCAGCAGGGACCATACAACATGGATGTGCAACACCCTGGTTGAGAGGATGGTGACCGGAACCAAAATGGCGAGGAAGAGCAGGCAGCGCAGCCAAGGGAGCGACCTCATCGGAATGCCGATGATGCTCATGGCAAACACAAACTGAAACACGGAAACCAACAGCTGGGTGCAAAGACTGGCCACGGCGGAACCGCACGCCTGCATACGCGGGATCAACAACAAATTGACCGTTACATTGATAACAATACCAATGCTCGCGATGATATTCAATTGCTTCATACTGCCGTTGGCGGTAAGCAAAGTACCGAAAAGGTAGTTCATGGAAATCGGAATCAGCCCGAAAATGATGAGCCGGAAGACCGGGATACTGCTCTCCGCAATCGCCGGATAGAACAGATGAATCAGCGGATCACGATAAACGTAAAGAATCACGACGGCAGAAACCGAAAAAAGGAACAGGAGCGAGAAGCTGGTGCGCACAATCGGCCCCACATCCTCCTTCTGCTTCAGCATCTTGGAGAAAAGTGGCAACAGGATGACGGCAAAGAGGTAGCCAATCATCGCCAGCGTGTCCAGCAGCCGGAAAGCGGAGGCGTAAATTCCTGACTGCATGGCTCCAGTCCCAGAAGGCAGCATCCGTTCCAACATCACCGAATCCATCCGGTAGTAGCATGCCATCAGTAGCGTGACAAGTGCATACGGAAAACTCTTCTTGATGATGACCAGAAAGAAGGCCGGGTTCCAGCTGAGTTTTCGTAAGTTCGCCTTTTTCAGCACAATAGACAGTGATATGGCAATCGTGACGAGATAAGCAACCGTCTGACTCCACACGAACCACTCAATCTTCATCGACTGGTCAGTAACATTACCCCACAACAGCAACCCACAAAATAGAATCATCAACAGCTTGTCGGTCACAGAGATAACGCTGTCGGTCTTGAACATCTGCAGGGCGGAGATGTTCGAGCGCACGTAGAGCAGGAAAAGGCTCAAGAACTGGTTCAACCCAATCCAGAAAAGCAGCCGTAGCTGTTCGCCTCGATAGCCGATGAGCAACGCCACGACATATATCAACACAAAATAGACCACGCCAAGCAGTAACCTCAGCGTAATATAGTTCGACAAATGCTTGTCTAACAGCTGGCTGTTCCTTGCAATATTCCGGTTGTTGTAATTGGCAGTGCCCATGTCCAACACCATGTAGAAAAGCAAGGTAAAGTTGGTAAGGGAGAAGTAGAGTCCGTAACTCTCCGCACCCACGCTGTTCTGTACCCCCACGTCAATGCCAAGCAACCAGAAAGGCTTGACGAGGAGGTTCAGAAAGATGAGGAGACAGAGGTTGAATACGAAATCTTTCTGTTTCACCTAAAACACAATATTGACAATTTTCTTCGGCACAATAATCACCTTCTTGGGTGTCTTGCCATCGAGCCATTTCTGGACATCGGCGCTTTCCAACACCTTCGGTTCGATGTCTTTCGGGCCGAAGTTGGCGGGGAACGACATCTTCAGGCGCATCTTGCCGTTGAAGGAGACCGGATAGAGGTACTCGTCCTCCACCATATATTGCTCATCATAAACCGGATAGGTGGCTTTCAAGATAGATTCCTCATGACCGAGCAACGACCACAGCTCTTCGGAAATGTGCGGGGCGTATGCCGACATCAAGATGCAGAGCGGTTCGAGGATGGCTCGTTTGTTGCACTTCGCGTCGTTCAGCTCGTTGGTGCAGATCATGAATGCACTCACCGCCGTGTTGAAAGAGAAACGCTCGTTGTCCTCTTCGATCTTCTTGATGGTCTTATGCAGCGTCTTCCACTCAGCCTTGGTCGGTTCACCGTCAACGACGTTGAAGTTGCCCTCCGCGTCGAAGTAGAGCTTCCAGAACTTGCGGATGAAGCGGGATACGCCCTCAATGCCGTTGGTATCCCACGGCTTGGCCATCTCCACCGGTCCGAGGAACATCTCATACATGCGCAACGTGTCCGCACCGTATTTTTCCACCAAATCATCAGGATTTTGGACGTTATATTTGGACTTGGACATTTTCTCGATTTCCCAACCACAGATGTACTGGCCGTTTTCAAGGATAAACTCGGCATCCTTGAAATCGGGCATCCAGTTCTTGAAAGCCTCAAGATCCAACACATCATTATGTACAATATTGACATCCACGTGAATCGGTGTGGTCTCGTACTCCTTTCTAAGGTTGAGCGACACAAACTTGTTGGTGCCGACGATACGATAGACGAAGTTGGAGCGGCCCTGAATCATGCCCTGGTTGATGAGTTTCTGGAAGGGTTCTTCCTTGCAACTGATACCCATGTCGAAGAGGAACTTGTTCCAGAATCTGGCATAGATAAGGTGGCCGGTGCCGTGTTCCGCACCGCCGACATAGAGATCAACATTCTGCCAATATTCGTCGGCTTCCTTGGAAACCAGCTCTTTGTCGTTCTTCGGATCCATGTAGCGCAAATAGTAGGCACTGGAGCCGGCAAACCCAGGCATGGTGCTGTACTCGCGCGGATAGCCGTTCCAGGTCCAGTCTTTGGCGCGGGCCAACGGCGGCTCACCCGTCTCGGTGGGCAGGAACTGATCGACTTCGGGGAGTACGACGGGCAGCTCAGACTCGGGCACCGCGTAAGGCATGCCGTCCTTGTAGTAGATGGGGAACGGTTCGCCCCAGTAACGCTGGCGACTGAAGATGGCATCGCGCAGACGGTAGTTCACCGTGCCGTAGCCGATGCCCATGGTCTTGATCTTCTCGATAACGGCCTTGCCAGCCTCCTTGACGGGCATACCAGTGATAAAGCCTGAGTTAACACAGACGCCAGTCTTGCTGTCCATGCTCTCCTCCCATGTGTCGGGGTCGCTGAGTTCATCCACGGCGGGAGCAACCACCTGACGGATAGGCAAGTTGAAGTGGCGGGCAAAAGCGAAGTCGCGACTGTCATGGGCGGGCACAGCCATGATGGCTCCGGTGCCGTAGTCTGACAATACATAGTCGCTGACCCAAATCGGGATGCGTTCCTCGGTGATGGGATTGATGGCGAACGCGCCAGTGAAGACGCCGCTCACCTTCTTGACCTCCGCCTGGCGTTCACGCTCAGAGCGGTTCTTGGCCCACGTCACGTAGGCTTCCACCTCCGCCTTTTGCTCAGGTGTAGTGATAGCCTCAATCATCTCATGCTCAGGACAGAGCACCATAAAGGTTACACCGAAGATGGTGTCGGGACGGGTGGTGAAGATTTCGAAAGCGGCTTCGCTCTCGACACCATCAACATTGCCGCCCATATAGATTTTCTTCCAGTCCAGTTGGCCTTCCTTGGCCAGCGGGAACCAGACGGCAGCGCCTTCGCTTCTGCCAATCCAGTTGCGCTGGATCTCCTTCAGCGAGTCGGTCCATTCCACCTTTTCGAGACCTTGGAGCAGGCGTTCCGCGTATGCGGAAACGCGCAAGATCCACTGTTTCATTTGCTTGCGTTCCACGGGGAAGCCGCCGCGCACAGAAAGTCCGTTCACCACCTCATCGTTGGCAAGCACGGTGCCGAGTTTCGGGCACCAGTTCACCCACGTGTCAGCGAGGTAAGCCAGACGGTAGTTCATCAGAATTTCCTGCTGTTCCTTTTCGGAAGCGGCCTTCCACTCCTCGGCGGTGAACTCCAGCGGCTTGGTCTCGGCTACCTTCAACCCATGCGTGCCGTTGGCGGCGAAAGCCTCCACCAGTTCGGAAATCGGGCGAGCCTGATTGGCTTGGTAACAGTAGTAGCTGTTAAACATCTGGATGAAAGTCCATTGCGTCCACTTGTAGTAGTCGGGGTCGCAAGTCTTGAACGAACGGTCCCAGTCGAATGAGAAACCGAGCTTGTCAAGCTGCTCACGATAGCGATTGACGTTCTTCTCCGTCGTGATGGCGGGATGCTGTCCCGTCTGGATGGCATACTGCTCAGCCGGCAACCCGAAAGCATCATAGCCCATGGGGTGAAGCACGTTGAAGCCCTTCTGACGTTTGTAGCGGGCATAGATATCGGAGGCAATATAGCCCAGCGGGTGCCCCACATGCAAGCCCGCACCTGACGGGTACGGGAACATGTCCAGCACGTAGTATTTCGGTCTGTTGTTAACTATTTCTGTTTTGTACAGGCCTGTCTCTTTCCACTTTGCCTGCCATTTCTTTTCGATTTCTCTAAAATTGTATTCCATTTTTTAATGGTTATTGGTTATGGGTTATTGGTTATTGGTTATTGGTTATTGACAATGATCTTGCGGCTTTCCACTCTCCTACCCTTCTCGTCAAGGAACATCACGGTGTAGTGGCCGGAGGCGAAACGGGTGCAGTTGATCTCAAGATGGGTGTCGTTGCAGTCGGACTGATACACGAGGCGGCCAGATTCGTTGTAGAGCGCCACCTTGGCAACCTCGAAGGCGTTGTCCAGGTCGATGTAGAGCGACTGATGTACGGGGTTCGGGTAGAGTTTCACCAGCGTCTGCGCCGGATGGTCTTCGATGCCCACATTACAAGTGAGGTTAATAGCCTGTTCCGTGTAGCCGCAGTTGTTGACACCGCGGACGGTAAGCACGGCCGTGCCATTGGTGTTCACTTCGACCGTCACACGCGAAGTGTTCTGGTTTTGAAGATGCCAGTTCAGGTTGGAAATACGCCATTCGTAGTTGATGACATCCGAACAGTTGTCCTCATCCACAAAGTAGATGCTGTTGCCGTATTGGGTGATGTTCGGCCAACCGGTAATAGTATCCAGAATCGGCAGCGGATTGACGGTCAAGGTAAGGTTGATGATACTGTCACAGCCCGCAGCTGTCTGCAAGTGATGGGTGAAAATATACGTACCTGCGGTATCCATCACCGGAGTCTCGAAGCCGTTGCCGGTGTAGCTCTGTCCCTGACAAACCGATCCGGTAACCGCTATGGTATAAGCAGGCAGGCTCGTCACCTGATGTTGCGCAGTAGTAGTACATCCATTCGTACCCGTGGCGGTCACAGAATAGGTCGTGTTGTCGGGCACCACCTCAATGAACGGAGTGGTCTCACCAGTGCTCCACAGGAACTGTGTAGCATCCGAAGAGGCGAACAACATGGTGCTGTCGCCCTGACAGAGCGAGCTAGCACCTTGGATGTAGAGCATGGGGATCGGCAGTTGCGTCACCACGGTGTTCAGCGATTTCGTGCAACCGTAAACGTTGGTGGCGGTTACGGAATAGGCGCCGCCTTGGGTGACGGTGATTTGCGTGGTCGTGTCGCCGGTGCTCCAAAGGTAGGTGTTGTCACCGATAACGGAGAGGGTGGCAGAGCTGTTCGCGCAGAAGAAGCCATCCCCACCGATTGTGAAGGTCGGCAGCGGGTTGTCCTCCACCGTCGCAGAGGCCATAGATTGGCAACCGTTTGCGGAGCTTGCGGTCACGGTGTAAGCCCCCTGTTCGCTCACCGTGATGCTCGCGGTGGTATCGCCGGTGCTCCAAAGGTAGGCACTAGCCGTAGAAGCCGTGAGGGTGGTCGAGGTGCCGTGGCAGATAGCGAGGATGCCGGAGATATAGACTTCCGGAAGTTCCTCCACATTCACCACTTTGCTAACCGAAGCCTGACAGCCATTGACATCCGTACCGGTAACGCTGTAAGTGGTGGTCTCTGTGGGCATAACGGTGATCACCGCGCCATTTTCACCCGTGTTCCAAGAATAGCTGTCGGCACCGCTGGCCGTCAGCTGCGTGGCGGTACCGTCACAGATGAGGCTGGCACCGTCAATATTCACGGTAGGATTCTCCCACATCGTCACGACGACAGAGTCGTTGCGCATACAGTTCTGGGAATTGGTGACATTAACGTGATAGACACCCGGCGTGGAGACCGTGATGGTGGGCGTGTTGGCACCCGTATTCCACAGATAGCTGTTACCGCCGCTGGCGGTGATGGTCGTGCTCTGTCCCTGACAGAAAGAGGTGCTACCGCTAAAGAAGATAGAGGGCAACACATTGACCGTGACGGTTGCCGTAGCCGTGGCAGAACATCCGAAGCTGCTGAAAACAGTCACGGTATAAGAAGTGGTCATATTCGGGAAGACCGCGATGGATGCCGAGGTGCTGCCCGTACTCCAAGCGTAAGACGAACCGCCGGTGGCCGTCAGCACGGTGGAGTTCCCTTGACAGATGGTGCGTTCTCCGAGAATCTGCACAGTGGGCAGTTCCTCCACATTCACCATCTTCTGAGCGGTGGTGAAACATCCGTTGGTGTCATAGCCCGTCACCGTGTAGGTGGTGCTGAGGGCGGGAGCAACCGTGATGGTCGGCAAGACATCGCCCGTGTTCCAGACGTAGGTGTTAGCACCCGTGGCGGTCAACGTGCTCGTTCCGCCAGCACAGACACGGTCTATGCCGCTAATAAGGATTTGCGGGTTGGGATTCATCTTCACAAAGACGGAATCGGTCTTGGAGCAGTTCTGGACACTCGTGGCCGTCACATAATAGGTACCCGTATTGTTAATCACCAAACTGCTAGTATGCGCGCCCGTGGACCAGACATAAGTACTGGCTCCGGAAGCGGTAATCGTGGTGGAAGTGCCGGCGCAGATGGTGCGATTGCCCGAAAGGGTGATCTCGGGAAGTTCGTTGACCGCAACCGTCGCCGCCGTGCTGGCCACACAGCCGTAGATGTTGGTGGCCGTCACCACGTAGGAATGATTGCTCATGGGGGAAACGATAATGCTGTTGGTGGAGTCGCCCGTATCCCAACGGTAGGAACTTCCACCGATAGCCGTCAAGGTGGTGCTGGATCCTTTACAGATGGTCAGATTGCCACTGATCTGCGGCACCGGGAGTTCGTGGACTACCACCCCGCGTGATGCGGAAGCGGAACAGCCGTAACCGTTCGTGGCCGTCACGGAAACTTGTCCCGACGTGGAGACTGTCGTGAAGGCGTTATGGTCGCCCGTGCTCCACACATACTGCGAAGCGTCATCACCGGATGCTGTCAACAATGCCGACTGGCCCTGACAAATCTCATTATTGCCAGTAATGGTGACCATCGGCAGTTCGTGCACCGTGACTTCCGAGCTATAGACATTCGAACACTGATTAGCATTGGTAATGGTCACCGTATAGCGACCAGCATCGCCGACCGTGATGTGGCTTTGATGGCTGCCCGTGGACCAAAGGAAGGTGCTTCCTGTCGGTGCATCAGCACTCAAAGCGGCTTGCTGACCGCGACAGATCTCCGCGGTCTCGGTCACCGTTGCAATCGGCAAAGCGTTGACCATCAAGGATTTTTGCAATGTAACCGAACATCCGTTAGAACCATAGACCTCCACGGAATAGACACCCGCAGTGGTCGCCTGGATGGAGTTGGAGTATTGTCCTGTATTCCAGTGGTATGCGATACCGCCCGACACCGTATAGGTGGCCGTGTCGCCCTGACAGATGGCCGACGGACCGGTAAGGTATGCGCTGGGCAATGTGTTCACGGTCACCAGCTTGGAAGCGGAACCCGAACAGCCGTTCTCGTCCGTGACCATCACCGTATAATTGGTGCTGACCATCGGGGTCACCGTGATGGAAGCAGTGTTCTGACCGGTGCTCCAGTTGTAGGTGTTTGCAGAAGCGATGGCGGTCAAAGTCACGGAACTACCTTGACAAATCGTGTTCTGTCCCAATATGTTGACCACAGGCTCAGGATTCACAATCACCGAAGCGGAAGCAGTAGCCGTACAACCGTACTGGTCGGTGGCGGTCACCGTGTAGGTACCCGTGGCGTTCACCGAAATGAGCGGCTGCGTGCTGCCGTTGTCCCAAACATAGCTGCTACCGCCGGAAGCGCGCAACGTGGTGGTCTGGTTCGCACAGATGGTAAGATTGCCGCTGATGGTGGGCGCAGGGGTGTTGTACTCGCTGACAATGGCCGTCAACGTGTTCTGACAACCGGCGGCATTCGTCAACGTGACGGAATACTGGCCGGGAGAGTTGATATTGATGCTGTTCGACGTGCTGCCATCAAACCAGTGGTAGGTGTTATCGCCATTATCAGAAACCGTCAGCGTGGTGCTCTGTCCGTGACAGAAATAGCGGTTACCGGTAATGGTACCCGTCACCTGCGCCTGCGTGATGGTCACGCTCTTGGAGGCCGAACAACCGTATTGGTCGGTACCAATCACTGTGTAAGTACCGGCATAGCTCACCGTCATGGACTGCGTCAGTTCGCCGGAGGTCCACTCATACGTGGAAGCTCCCGTGGCGGTGATGGTCGTGTTGCCGCCCGGACAAAGGGTCGTGCGGCCGTTAATCTTGATGTTGGGCAACGGATGCACCGTCAACGGCATGGAAGCGGTGTTCTGACAGCCGTTGGCATCAGTACCCGTCACCGTATAGATGTCCTGAGTGTTCACCGTGATGCGGTCGCTGGTGGCACCCGTATTCCACACGTAACTGTTGGCTCCGGAGGCGACAATCAGCGCATTGGAACCGGCACAGATGTCGGAAGGTCCCATCAGGGTAATCACCGGAAGCGGGTTCACCACCACCGTGACATTCAACGATTGGGAACAACCGTACTCGTTGGTGACCGTCACATAATAAGTTGTATTCTCCGTCGGGGAGACCGTGATGGAGTCAGATGTGCTGCCATTGTCCCACAGGTAGGTGGTGCCGCCCGTAGCCCGCAACACCATGCTGCTACCCTGGCACACCGTAGTGCCGCCCTGAATCTGCGCATTCGGCAGATCCACCTGGATCACCTGCACCGTACCCGATGCGGAACATTCGAAGGCGTTGGAAACCGTCACAGAATAGGTTCCCGGCAGGTTGACCGTGATGGAGGGCAGCGTCTGGCCATTGTTCCAAAGATAGACACTGCCAGTGGACTGCGCCGTCAAGGTCGCGGTATTTCCTGTGCACATATAGACGGTGTCCGCCAACAACAATGTGGGCGACTCCTTCACCGTCAAGCGCACGAAGAAAACGGAATCGTAATGGTTGTCGGCCGTGCGCACCAGATAACGGTAGGTGCCCGCTGCCGACAGAAGACTGTCGTAAAGCAACACGGGAAGGTCGTTGGAACAGACCTCCACAGGGATGGTGTCGTTGTTCGTGACCGCCGGAATCACCGTCAGGTAGATGGAGACCACACTATCGCACCCAAGCACCGTGGTCAGGGTACGCTCGTGATAACCAGCCGTAGAGTATGCGGTGTCCGCGAAGAGGTACGGCAGATCGTACTCACCCACCGACACATTCACCGTCTGGTCAATATAAGTAGGATTGTGGTGCACATTGAGGCTCACCACACTGTCGTAATCTGCAAAGTGGTAGGTGAACTGGTGGACTCCCGCCGTGGTGATCGTCTCCCCGAGGAACTCGACCGATTCGTTGTCGCACACCGTGGTGTCCAACAGCGTGTTATAAACAGGGAGAACCGTCAGATTCAGGACGTAGAAGGTGTCGCATTCGCCGGTGGCAGTGGCAGGACTCACCACGGTATAGGTGCCCGTCGTCGTGTAGGCACTGTCGTGGAAAATGTAAGGCAGACTGTTGCGGCTGATGACCACCGATTGCGTGTACGTCACATTGGGTGTCACTGTCAGCTGCAGAGTCACCACTGCGCTGTCACAGCCTTTCTGATTCTGCAAAGTATGGTTGTAGGCGCCCGACACGAAGCAGTTGGTCCCGTAAAACTCGTACGGCACCTCCGACTGACAGACCGTGGCATAGACGGTATCGTACAGCAGATGGTGGTTGAGGGTGAGGTCTAACGTATGGTAGTCGGCGCAACCGTATGCATTGGTATCCACAAACGTGTAGATGGTGGATGCGGTGAAGACGCTGTCGTGGAAGATGAACGAGCTATCGGCCGTGCAGATGTACGCCGTATCGTTCAGGGCCGGATACGCGTTCAACGTCAACAACGTATATTGGTAACACAAGGTGTCAGGATTGTCGTTGATGTAGTATTGTCCGGGTTGGGTGAAGACGTGCACGGAGTCGTACGCGTAGGGAAACTCGCTGGGACAGAGCGTCACAGAGACCTGATCCGTGGCGGGTTGAACCACATGCAAATCCAAATTGACCAGAACGCTATCACATCCATATTGGTTATAAAAGGATATGTAATATGAACCCGACGTATTGAAGTACTGGCCTCCATATTCATACGGCAGATCAGACGCACAGACATACACCACGGCAGAGGTTTGGACCATGGAGCCAGGTCTCACCGTCAACACCAGCAGGTCCATAGCAGGACAACCGTGCTCATCGGTGTAGGGAACCTGATAGGAACCCGTGGCATCGAACTGCATGCCACGATAACTGTATGGCAGTGCCGTCTGGCAAACTTCCACATTCACCGTGTCAGTCTGAAAAGGATATTGGGTCACGATGAAGATCTGGGCCATAGGACAGCCATTCGTGTCGGTGCCCATCGGTGCGCTATAGGTGCCGGGGGCGTAGAACGGGATATCCTCGTAATAGACCACCTGCTGGTTGTAGCACATCGTCAAATTGACCGTGTCGTTCTGAATATCAAAAACTTGGAGCTGCAACAGCGTCATGGCACTGTCGCATCCCCTCACGGTGCTGGTTGGGATCCAGTAGTTGCCGGGCATCGTGTAGAAGTTACTCCGATAGGCGTAGGGCAATGCATTGGGACATACCGCTGCCTGCACAGTGTCCATCACCGAGTAGCTGGTTCCAATGGAAATCTGATAGATATCCAGTTGCGCGATATACACAACACCTTGATCTGCAGCACGGTGCTGAATCTCAACCACCGTATCGTGATAATAGACGGTGTTGTTAGCCGCCAACAGGAAGCTGTCGCAACCGAACACCGAATAATAGACGGTGTCCGTCGTATGCTGCGCATTTTGTGCGGAAACAGCCCCGCCGACAGCACAGAGGACAGCCACCACGACTGCCGTTAAACGTCTGATAATCAACTGTATTTTCATATTGGTAGATTTTATTTTTCCAAGCCAAAAATATTAACACTAAAATGTGCAAAAATACGATTTTTACATAAATCTTGTACGTTATTACAGATAAAAAAAGAGCCTCCGATTGGGGAGACCTCTTTTAACTGTTGACCATTGACTGTTGACCATTGACTGTTGACCATTGACTATTGACTATTGCTTCATGGATAGGAAGCGGTAGTGTCCGAGGTGCCATTTCTGCAGTCGGAACTGGAATGAAGTACGCAAGACTCCAAAACCGTATTTGCAGCTGCGGCGGAAGTTGATGGAGGAAGCCTCCGGGAAATACTTGGTCGGACAGGTGATCTCACCGATGTCGAAGCCGGCATAGACAATCTGTGCCAGCATCTGGTTGTCGAAGACGAAATCGTCGGAGTTCTCCATGAAGGGAACCCTTTCGAGCACCTCGCGGGTGAAGGCGCGGTAGCCGGTGTGGTACTCGGACAGCTTCTGCCCTATCATCAGGTTCTGGAAGAAGGTCAGGCAGCGGTTGAAGAAGTACTTGTAGCGGGGCATCCCACCCTTCAACGCGCCGTTGCCCAAGATGCGCGACGCCAGCACCACGGGATACAGGCCGTTGCAAATCATGTAGGAAATCGACTCAATCAGCAGCGGGGTGTACTGATAGTCAGGGTGCAGCATGATGATCACGTCCGCGCCGAGCGACAAGGCTTTCTGGTAGCAGGTCTTTTGGTTGCCGCCATAGCCCTTGTTCTCCTCGTGCCGGATGACATGCCGGATCCCCAGCTTCTCCGCCACGGACACCGTCTCATCGGCAGAGTGGTCATCCACCAAGATGACCTCATCGACGATCTCCATCGGGATCTCGCGATAGGTCTGCTCCAAGGTCTCCGCCGCATTGTACGCAGGCATCACCACGACGATTTTTTTGCCTTTTAACATAATAGTTACACGGTTAGAAGTTTACAAGTTTAGTAGTTTAGTAGCTTAGTAGCTTAGAAGCTTAGTAGTTTAGAAGCTTAGTAGTTTACAGGGTTAAACTTGTAAACTTCTAAGCTACTAAACTTCTAAGCTCTTAAACTTTTAAGCTCTTAAACTCTTAATTAGCGTTTCTTAATACAACGAACGCTCTTGCGGTCGGTCTTCGGTGACTGAACCTCGGAAGGTGCGTCGCAGAAGTAGTTGATGTTGCCGGAGGTGGCGTTCGCACTGTTGGGCGTGCTGTCGGACTTCCAGTAGTGGTCGCCGGTGAGGATGTCCTCGTAACGGTCGTTCATGGACTTGAAGAGACCGCCAGCGCGGGAGTTGAAGCCACTGTTCGGTAGGACGCCGCCGTTGCCCGGATACCAGTAACCTTCGCCAGCATCCTTCAGCAGGATGACATCACCCACATGCAGGTAGAGCACGTCGTAGTCGGCCACGCTGGCCACGGCCCAACCCTCAGGACAAACACCCTGGACGTAGGACGTACCATTGGCAGCAGTCAACACCGCAGGTATTGCACTGTTGTTGTTCTCCGGCACGTTCACCGCAGAGTACCATGTGTAGAGGTAGCCGAACTTCTCCAAGTTGGCCGAGTTGTCCATGTAAGCATGGTAGTCGGCGACCGGCGTAGTACCGTCCGCGTAGGTTTCCGTGCGCAAGTTCTCGGTCATCCAGCACTGATAACCGATACGTTTCGCCGGATATGCGTAACCGTTGTACTCGATCGTGTCACAAGGAGCATAGACCACAATCACCACTTGGTCGTTGTGGGTCATCTCGTTGCCCTCATTATCGTAGATCGTCCAGGTCACTCTGGTGGTGTCGGCCGGCAGCGGGTTGACATCAGGCAGGTTATTCACTATCGTAGTGCCAGGCAGTTCATTGTCCGGAGTGCCGATCTCGACAGTCGTCACCGTGGTGTCAGCCGTACCTTCTGTCAGGACAATCCGCACCGTGTCGGGCACATTCAGTTCCTGAACCGGATCGATACGCAGCGTCACGTTGAAGGCCGGGGCGTAGTTCTGGATAACGCTCGGCTCACCGAAGAGTCTGTTCTCAGCCACATACGTCTCGTCGTTGAAGGCCATGAAGTTGTTCTGGTTGCAGAGATATGTGCCGATATGCGAGCCCATGGTGACAATCTCACCCGTGGTGATTACGTCACCGTCAACAAAGCCGTTGTAGGTAAGCAGGTCGTAACGCACGCGCAAGCTGTCGCCATCATAGATCTTGTGGAAAATCGTGTCGCCGATGATGGAAACCGGTTTCTTCGACACCGTCATGGCACCGTCATGGACGTTGAAGGTGACATTGGTGAAGTTCTGGTCATTATAGCTGAACTGGGAGGCTACGAGACCCATGTGGGTAGTACCGGCAAGCGTACGGGAAGCCGTACTGTTGCCATTGAACACGACCTTGTTAGCATCGAACAACGTGGTGTTGGCCGTGGACGTGTAGCCCGTCACGGTGTGCTCCGTACGCGTGTAGGTTTGCGTAGCGGTGTTACCCGTGATGGTCACCACCATGGTGTCGATCGGCTTAATCCAAATGTAGCCGTCCTCCACATCGAAGATCACATTATAGTTATTGTTCGTGCTGGAGAACTGGTTGACCGCAAGATTCATAAAGGTCTTGCCGGACGCGTCGTTACCCTCCACCACATTCGTGCGGGCAGCCGTAGCCGTACCGTTGAACGTGTAAGCAGTGTAGTTCGCCGGAACCGTCTCCACATCGTAGCCACTCACCATATGGGAAGCTCCATCGTAGTAAGCCGTATCGCGGTGACCGGTGATCTTGACATAGACTTCGTTCTCACCCAAGATTCTCAGCCAACCGTCGGTCACCTGAATGGTCACGTCGAAGTTGCTGTTGTTACAGGTGTTCTGGAACGAATTCTGGGACAGATTCATCGGATATGGGTTGGTGTTGGCGTTGGTAGCACTGACCGAAGCCGTGGTGCCGTTGACCAATTGGATGCAGCCCACATCGAAGAGGTCGCTGGTAGCCGTCACCGTGTAACCGCTGACCGTATGGCTGGCATTGTCATACACAAACACACCGGTGTTACCCTCGACATTGACCGTCACAGGCAGTGCGTTAACCTTCACATAGCCGTCGGTCACCTCGAAGGTCACATAATAGTTGCTATTGCTGTTGCTGAACATTGCAGCTGTCAGACCCATGTTGGTGGTACCGGCATCCGTGCGGGAAGCCGTAGCCGGGGTCGTACCGATAAAGGTCACGTATGCGTACGGATCGTAAGCCGTTTGAGCCGGAGTCGTAGCAAACGTGTAACCGCTCACAGTATGTTCGCTATTATCGAAAGCAAACTCATTGTGCTGACCGGTAATGGTAACCTTCACCGTGTCGGGAACCACATACTGGTAACCGTCCACCACGTTGAAGGTCACAGTGAAGTTGTCGTCGGTGTTGACGAACTCATCCGCCGTGAGACCCATCGGGGTGGTGCCAGCATCCGTACGCGTGGCGGTGCTGTCAGCCTGCGTGCCGTGATACTCACAACTATCGGTGTTGTACAGCGTTTCAGCCGTTGCATACTCGAAGCCCGTCACCGTGTGCGCCGCACCCGTGTAGTTGGCCGTGTCGTTGTTACCCGTCACCGTTACCGCAATCGGTTTCGGCGTGACAGTCACGAAGCCGTCGGTCACCACGAAGGTCACCTCCTGGTAGTTCGCATTTTGGTTATGGAACTGTTCAGCGGCAAGACCCATGCTGGTGGTACCGGCATTCGTGCGGGAAGCCGTAGCCGCACCGTCGAAGGAGAAGTCGTTCGCGGTGTAGTGCGGTTGGTCGATATTCACCACCTGGTAACCGTTCACCTGATGCGACTGACCGTCATACTCGACCGTATCAGCGTTACCGGCAATCGTCACCGTCACATGGCGGGAGAGGATAGCAAGATGACCGTTGGTCACGTTGAAGGTCGGTGCGAAGTTCTTGCAGTAATCCGTACCGTTGTCTTGGAAGCTTTGGGCAGAGAGGTTCATGTAGTAGGTAGCCACTGCCATACCGGTGGCAACCGTGTCGTCCGCGTCACCCACGTAGGAGAAGTTCTCCTCGGTGTATAACGGGTTACTGATGGAGGTCACCTCGTAGCCGTGTACGGATTGCTCCACTTGGTCGAGATAGAGGACGCTATCCACAGCACCCTTGATGGTCACCGTCACAGGAGCTTGGTTGATCTTCTGGTAACCATCGGTCACGTTGAAGGTCACCGTCGCGAAGTTGCTGTTCGTGTTAGCGAACATATCCGCTGTGAGACCCATCATGGTCTTACCGCTGTTGTCAGCACCCTCCACCACGCTCGTACGGGTAGCCGTAGCCTGACCGTCGAAGGTGAAGTCGCGGTTGTTGCCCGTCGTCTTGTAGAGGTTCGTGTTGGCGGTTGCGGTGAAGCCCGTCACCGTATGAGCAGCGTTGTCGAAGACGTTCTCCGCATGGTTACCCACCACCGTCACCACCGCATTGATCGGGGTGATGGTCTGGTAACCATCGGTCACGTTGAAGGTCACATTCGCAAAGTTCGGGTTCGTGTTGGCGAACTGATCGGCAGTGAGACCCATATTCGTCGTACCGGCATCCGTGCGGGAAACCGTCGTCGGGCCGCTGAACGTGAAGCTCGTATCCACATTGTAGATGGTCGGGTTGGCCGTAGCCGTGTAGCCCGTCACCGTGTGGACGCTGCCGTCGTAAGGAGCGGTGTTGTGGTCACCCACAATCGTCACCGTCACGTCAATCGGGGTGATGGTCTGGTAACCGTCCGTCACGTTAAAGGTCACGTTGAAGTTCGGGTTCTTATTCGTGAACTGGCCAACCGCGAGACCCATGTTCGTAGTACCCACAAACGTACGGGAGGCTTGAGCCGTGCCGTTGAACGTGAAGCTGGTATCCACATTGTAGAAGGTCAGGTCGGCGGTGGACGTATAGCCCGTCACGGTGTGCTCTGCACCATCGTAAGGAGCCGTGTTGTTCTTACCCACAATCGTCACCACCGCGTCAGCCGGGACAACCGTGATGGAACCGTCTTGAACGGTGAAGGTCACGTTGTTGACGAAGTTCGGGTTCGTGTTCTGGAACATCGCCTCGCTGAGACCCATCGTCGTGGTGCCGACAAACTGACGGGTAGCCGTGCTGTCACCATTCGTAAAGGTGAAGTCGGCGGCACCGTACAGCGTGTTGCTCGATTGGATCTCATAACCCTTCACCACCTGTGCCTCGCCGTTGTAAACGACCGTGCGCGTATGACCGATGATAGTCACTTGTGCGCTGTTCGGCTCCACAATCTGGTGACCGTCGGTCACATCGAAGGTGACATTCGTGAAGTCGGTATTATGGTTCGTGAACTGGCTGGCGTTGAGACCCATGTAAGCGGTACCCACATTGGTCTGGGCAGCAGCAGCCGTACCGTTGAAGTCATAGTCGGACTCGTGATACAGCGGGTGGTTGATGGTAGCGGCATAACCGCTCACGCTGTGTTCATCACCATCATAGAAGACAGAGCTCTGCGTACCCTTGATCGTCACCACCACATCGTCCACCGGCATGATCTCCTGGTAACCGTCGGTCACATTGAAGGTCACGTCGAAGTTAGCATTGGTGTTGGTGAAGTGTGCAACATCGAGACCCATCATAGTCTTGCCGGTGTTATCGTTACCCTCCACCACATGCGTACGGGAAGCGTAAGCATTATTGCCCGCAAACGTGAAGTCGGTGGCGGTGTACAGCGGACTGCTGATCACCGTATCGAAGCCAGACACCTCATGCTGGGCATTGTCGAAGTAGCGTGAATCACTGTGACCCGTAATGGTTACCGTCACGGGCAGCTGAGTGACTCTCATGAAGCCGTCGGTCACGTTGAAGGTCACGCCAGAGAAGTTGTCATTGGTATTTGCAAAATGGCCTTCAAGACCCATCCATACGATACCCGTATCGGTACGGGCAGCATACGCCGTGCCGTCAAACGTAAAGTCAGCCTCGGTGTAGAGCGTGTTGTTGGTGGAAACCTCGTAGCCGCTCACACTCTGCTCGGAACCGTTATAGTGTTCCGTCTTGTTATGACCGGTGATGGTCACGACCACGCCCGTCACGCGGGTGATGGTCTGATAACCGTCAGTCACATCGAAGGTCACATTGAAGTTGTTATTGTTATTGACGAACTGATCGGCATCGAGACCCATGTTGGCGGTACCAATCTCGGTCTGAGCAGCGTATGCGGTGCCATTGAATGCAAAGTCGTTTTCAGTGTACAACGGGCTGCTAACCTGGACGTTGTAACCGCTCACACTGTGCTCTTCACGATCGTAAGTTGTGGTGTTGTTCGCACCGGTGATGGTCACCGTCACATCCAACGGAGTGATGGTCTGGTAACCGTCCGTCACGTTGAAGGTCACATTGAAGTTCGGGTTCGTGTTGGCGAACTGGCTGACCGCGAGACCCATGTTCGTGGTACCGGCATCGGTACGCTTAGCCGCAATCTCATCGCCCACCATCACGGCATTAGCCGCAGGCGTAAAAGTAAAGCTGGTATCAACATTGTAGAAGGTCAGGTCGGCGGTAGGCGTGAAGCCCGTCACGGTGTGCTGTGCGCCATCGTAAGCCGTCGTGTTGTTCGCACCCACAATCGTCACCACTGCGTCAGCCGGGACAACCGTGATGGAACCGTCTTGAACGGTGAAGGTCACGTTGTTGGCGAAGTTCGGGTTCGTGTTGTGGAACATCGTCTCGTTGAGACCCATCGACGTGGTGCCGACAAACTGACGGGTAGCCGTGCTGTCACCATTCGTGAAGGTGAAGTCGGCGGCGCCGTACAGTGTGTTGCTGGAGACAACGTCGTAACCCGTCACCGTCTGCTCACTGCCGTTGTAAGCGACCGTGCGCGTATGACCAATGATGGTCACCTGTGCGCTGTTCGGCTCCACAATCTGGTGACCGTCGGTCACGTTGAAGGTCACATTGGTGAAGTTCGTATTGATGTTCGTGAACTGGTCAGCGTTGAGACCCATGTACGCAGTACCCACATCCGTACGGGAAGCTTCAGCGGTGCCGTTGAACGTATAGTCGGACTGATGATACAGCGGGTGGTTGATGGCCACGCTGTAACCGCTCACGCTGTGTTCCTCGCCATCATAGAAGACGGAACTTTGCTCACCCGCAATGGTCACCACCACATCGTCCACCGGCATGATCTTCTGGTAACCGTCGGTCACGTTGAAGATCACGTTGCAGTTCGGATTGAGGTTGGTGAACATATTGGCAGTAAGACCCATGTCGGTCTGGCCGTCAACATCCGTACCCTCCACCACATTTGTACGGGAAGCCGTAGCCGTGCCGTTGAAGGTGAAGTCATTGGCGGTGTAGTACGGCGAACTGTAGGTGGTGTCGAAGCCCGTCACCGTGTGCTGCTGGTTGTCGAACGTCAGCGTGCTCTGGTGACCCGTGACCGTCACGACCACGTCAAGCGGGAGGATGGTCTGGAAACCGTCCGTCACGTTGAAGGTCACCGTGGCGAAGTTCGAGTTCGTATTGTGGAACTGCGAAGCGGCAAGACCCATGTTCGTGGTACCCACCTCTGTGCGGGCAGCCGCAGCCGTACCGTTGAACTCGTAATCGGCCACCGTATAGATCGACGGGGTGATCTCCACGTCGTAACCGCTCACGGCATGTTCCGTACGGTCATAGTTAACCGTATTGTTGTGACCGGTGATGGTCACGGTGGCGTTGATTTGGTTGATCGTCATATAACCGTCCGTCACGTTGAAGGTCACCGTGCCGAAGTTCGTATTCGTATTCTGGAACTGCGAAGCGGCAAGACCCATGTTTGTGGTACCGGCATTGGTGCGGGTGGCCGTGCTGTCGCCACCGAAGGTGAAGCTCGTGGTCACATCGTACAGGTTTGCAGGATCGGCCGTGGCCAAGTAGCCTGTAATGGTGTGCGACTCTCCGTCGAAATCCACCGTGGCGTGGTTACCCACAATGGTCACCACCGCATTAATCGGATCGATGCGCATCCAGCCGTCCGTCACGTTGAAGGTCACCGTGGCGAAGTTCGGGTTCGTATTAGCAAACTGATTAGCATTAAGACCCATGTTCGTGGTACCGGCAACGGTACGTTTCGCGGTATCCACACCACTGAAGGTGAAGTATTGCGCCTTGTAGAGCGGCGTGCTATACAACAGGTCGTAACCGGCGATTACATGCTCCTCACCGTCGTAGTCGGCTGTGCTGTTGTGACCAGTAACCGTCACCGTCACATCAATCGGGTTAATCGTCAGGTAACCGTCCGCATCCACGATGAAGGTCACCGTCTCAAAGTTCGGGCTGATGTTGGCGAACTGGGCGGGAGCGAGGTTCATGTTCGTGGTACCGGCGTTCGTACGGGCAAGCGTGCTGTCACCCGTGAACTCGAAGTCGTTGCGGGTGTAGAGCGGCGTGCTGAAGGTCGTGTTGTAGCCTTTCACGACATGTTCTTCGCCGTCGAAGTTCAAGACATCGTAATGACCCGCAATGTTCACCGTCGCATTGATCTTGTTGACCAACATGTAGCCGTCCTCAGCCACCACGAAGGTCACAGAAGCGATATTGTTCGGGGTCGGCCAAATGCTGACGAACTGGTCGGAAGCGAGTCCCATGTACGTGGTACCGGCATCCGTACGTTTAGCCGTATCGCTGCCGTTGAAGGCGAAGTGATCCGTCGTGTAGAACGCATCGCTGAAGGTTACATCATAACCCGTCACGACATGCTCGGTGCCCGTGTAGTTGGCCACGAGATGGTGACCGGTGATGGTGACCGTCACCTCAGCCGGGTTCACCGTCAAGATGCCGTTGTTCAGCACCTGGTTATACTTGCAGGTCACATTCGTGTTACCGCGCATCACCAAGAGATCGCTCAAGACATTCTCCACCGTACCGGCATCCGTGATGGCACCCGTAACAACGATGCTCACCTGGTCGCCCGTAGGCAGCGTCACAAACGTACCGCTGGCCACGCTGTCGCTGACCACCTGGTCACCGAACTGCACGCGGAAGCTGCGGTTTTCGTGTTCCTCCGTATCATACTCCCATTCACCGGAGTTGGCGGTCACCGTCAAAGTCTCCGCAATGGGCTGGATGGAGAAGTTCTTCTTATAATGACATCTCTCAGTCGTGCCGGGGATATAGGGGAATATCTCGATGAGATGGTCATCGCCGTATGCCAGACCTTCAATCACCATCTGCGTTTCCGGTTCGATGACATAGTTCACACCGTTCACAGAAGTCATATAGTCTTCCTGTTCACCATGGATCGTGAAATAGACCGCGCCGTCGGCAGGATTGAGGTAACAACCGGCATCCACGCTGTCGATGGTGACGGCCACCACACCGGAGGCAGTCACATTCACCGTAGCCGTTGCCACATTACCGCAAGCATCCGCCACCGTGACGGTCACCGGCGTGTCATCCATAATCTCGGTGCCGGCGACAGGCATCTGCGTAACCGTAAGGGTGGTGCTGCAGTTGTCGGAAGCGTACTTCGCAATGGAATCGCAAACATTCGGCACATCGGAGTTACAATTGCTGTTGGGGATGGCCGCAAAGACAGTCGGATAGTTGGGAGTAATCACCGGACGCACCGTGTCGAGCACAGTAATCGTCTGGATGGAGTCGCTCTTGGAGATATTGCCGCTCGGGTCAACCACGCGCCACACACGTTGGATTGTGTAGGCACCGGCGCACTCGCCATTGGCCACCACATCGCGGTGTGAAATCGTGAACTCCGTAGCGCAGTTGTCTTCAATATTATCATTAGTAAGCATACCCGTAGTGGCCGCGGTGGTGTCCACCTCGCACTGGGCGTTTGCATAGAGCACCACATCCTCAGGTTTCATGTAGGTCGGGGCCACCGTGTCGTGGATGGTAAGAGCACCGCTGTAGGAGACCTCGCTGCACGGCACATCGGTGCCGGGCAATGCCTGACCGTAAGCCTTGAAGAGGTAGTTCAAGACGGCCGGTGCATTCACATTCGGGTTACCGGAGATAGTCACCTGAGTCTCACTTCTGTATTCGTTCAGCTGCGTAGTTTCGTAAGTCACCATGCTTGCCGGCAGGTCGCCCGTCATCACCACACTGTCCGCATCGGCGAAGGTGAAGACGATCGGGTCGATGTCTGCATTCGGGCAGACCTCCTGCAGCATATTGGCAGCAGAATCCTTAACCGTCGGGTTGGGCAGGACTTGGATGTTGACATAACAGTTCTGCGTTCCGCCACCACATACGCGGTCATTCAGCGTGAAACGGATCGGCGTGACACCCACAGCGTAGGTATCCGCAATTCGGATATTGGTAACTCTCGGGGAGTTGGCGTTGGTACTCAATGTCGGCGGCACAAAGTCCACACCGATGGTAACCGTGCGGTAATCCTTGCCGGGATCAGCACACAGCACCGTATCCTGACAGTGGGTCCACTCCACATAGACCGGAGAGCTGACCTCAACGGTGTCGGTAGCCGTACAGCCATGGGCATCGGTGACCGTGACCACATCGTGACCATACCAGATATGGTTAGGAACCGTATCCCAATAATCAACACCGTAGGTGGTCAGGTAACGAACGAGGCTGGTGTCGGAAACGCCGATGGCGCTGTCCGCCGGCACCGGAAGATTCGTGAAGTAGCCAGACTGCGTCTGTACTGCCGTAGGCTCACTGATCGTGTAGGTGTACAACGGCACACCGCCCGTGGCCTGCACACGGATCTCACCGTCATGGCCACCGTAGCATTTCAGATTCTTATGAGAGGAGACGAGCTCGTTGACTTTCAACTTCGCAGGAACTTCCACCATCACCGTCACACGGTTGGTGACACCGCAAGGTGAAATAGCTCTGACCTCTATCGGCAGGTGCTGGATAGTGTCCACCTGCTCAATGTAGGTGTAACCGAACCAGCTGGGATCGTAATCCTGATCCCAAGAGATGGTACCACCTTTACCCAACGTACAGGCGGACTCTGCATTCACATCATTCAAAGAGACTTTCGGATAGGCGTATGCGCACTGACCGTTGATGTCAAACAGACGCTCCGCTGCAATCACATTATTCACAGGCAGTGTGGTGAACACCGGCGGAACCGTATCCTTCACCACCCACTTGTAGTGCCATTCAAACGTATGGCCCACACAGTCTTCGTAAGTGTAGGTGCAGACCACCGTATCGGTGCACTCGGTCCATTCCGACTCGGCCGGGGTGACCACCGGAGTGGTGCTCACCGGGTTGATGACATCCTGACAATCGTTCTTCACGACCGGCAGCTGGATGCTGCTGATGTCGATCTCCGAGTAGCAGGAGACCACACGCATTTGATCCGCAGGTTTGGCGAAATCTTCAGGTTTCACCGATGCGATGAAGTACCACTGGTAATCCTCGCCGTTCACACGGTAATCGTAACGGTAAGTGAGCGTACCACAACCTTCGTTGAAGGTGGACTGCGGGTAGTTGGTGTTCAAAGTAAAGTCGATATGTTTGTCACAGATGGTCACATCCGGCACCGGGACAACGAGGGTGTCCAGTTCGGAGCGACAGGTGTATTCGCGACGCACCGTGTCAAACGGGGTGAACGGTTCGGGAGTCACCGTATAGACATACTGCCACGGATAGACTTGACCGTCGCAGGTGGTGTACAGGAAGGTGTAGGTCACCGTACCACTGTTGTCCTCCCCTACCGTGCTCATCGGGTTGGGGTTGCCCTCCCACGTCTCCGGGAAGGTCGGCATGACATTCATACGGCAGGCATCAGGCAAGCCACCAAGATGTTGGGGCATCTTGGCATCGCTCTCACAAGTCACCGAGCTAGAACCGTTGGCCGGCAAGGTCATGCCAGGAGTCAACACATGGTAGGTATATTCGTAAACCGTATCATTATTGCTGCCGTCCACATATCTATAGTGGAACACAACGGTACCGCCACAGCTCAAGTACGACGGGGTCGTCCAGAAATACGGGTATTCCGTACGGTAAGGAACCTCCTGACCACAACCGTCATACACATGGGCCGGCATTTTGGTGGAAGGAGACTGATGCGGTTGGTTCACCCAGATGTCGGCGTAACAGTTCACCGTGGTATCGGTGACAGCCGGCATCTCGATCGTGAAGTGGTTCGGGATCTTGACGGTCACGGTACCGCTTGCACTGTTCGTACATACGCCGTCACTGTATTCCACCGTGAACGGATAGACTGCTGCGTATTCCGGATTAGCCATCGTCACAAGGTGACGTTCGCTATAGGCGGTGTCCGGATAAGCATGCGTCGTACGGCCAATAGAATCACCTCTGAAATACCAGATCAACGTATCCAAATCAGCATAGACATTGGCAATCTTGGCCGTCATGTAATAGCCATCCACCAAGGTGCCCGGACAAACCGTGTCGCTCTTCGGGGTGATGACCACCTGCGGACGCACCGTCGTGGTCACCGTCATCACGATGTTGGTATCGAAGGTACAGACACCGTTGTGGGCCGTCACATGGTAGGTCAAGTTCACGGGCACGTTGCCGGTGTTGTTCACCAAGTTCGTGCCGTTGACCGTGTATTGCGGATAGTGGACAATATCTTCCGGAGAAGGTGCCGTACCGCTCACACCGTTGGCAACGCTCTGATCAGGAGCCGGCCAGGTGTAGTATGTCATACCCGGCGTGTTCGTCACCGGCGTGACGGAGAACTGGCCACCCGAGCAGATGGGCTTCGGTGCCGGAATATTGTCAATCACCAAATTGTTATTCAAGGCGATGTCGAAGCTGTCGGTGTACATACAGCCCATAGCATCCATAATCTCCAGATGGTAGTGACCGACTTTGCGGCTGGACACCACCTTCGGGCTTACACCGGCCAGCGTATCGCGGAATTGCAGCTCCCCGTATTCCAGATCACCCAACAAACGATAGGAATAACCGTTGTCAACGAATGAGGTACCACCCGTCACCGTGATGGTGACCTGACCGTCGTTGTTGGCACAGGTGGCCGGCACCGTGGTGATCTCCACCATCATCTCATCGGGTTCGGCAATTTCCACCTGCACCGATGCGGCACAACCGTTCTTGTCAACAGCCGAGATGGTGTTCGTACCGCCACCCAGACCATATAGACGCATGGAGTTCGTGTACACATGTATCGAATCGGGTTCGTCACCATTGACAAAGAAGTGGTAAGGTTCAGTACCGCCTTGTGTAGGATAGTTGATCAGAACGCTACCGTCATGACCGCCAGGACAGGAGACCGGCGTTTCGGTGTTGTCCACAATCGTGAGGGAGAACTCATTCGGAATCATCACCGTCACCGCCACGCTGTCACGGTTGCCGTAAGCATCTTCCGCGACCACCCATACCGGTTTCGAAGCGGTAATGGAGGCGCCGGAGGCGATCGTTTGGACAATCTGTATATCTTCAGCAGGCGTGCAGTTATCACCCACCGTGAACACTACACTATCAGCCAAGTTGGGCAGGATATAGGTACATGGAGCATCACCCGGCAATGCCAATACTGAGTTCTTGTTCGCTTCGATGGTCGGAGCCACCTCGTCCTTCACCGTGATGACGGTAGAGTCAGTGGTGGAACAACCCATAACGTTCTCTGTCACCGTCAGATACAAGGTGTAACGTTGGTCGTTTATCGTCGGGATGTTCGTGACTTGCTGTTGGTTGGTAGTACCGTTCATGGCGGTCGCGTGGTAGAAATTGCTCGTCCACTCATATCCGAACTGCGTAGCGGTGCCGCCGTTCGCATTCACGCGGGCAGTCACATACGTCTCGCCGGCGTTCGGACAGACCACGGCCACCGGATCGATGGTAACCATCGGCAACGGATAGACATAGAGGGTCTTCTTAGCCGTGTCGATACAGCCATTACCATCGCGGACCATCACCGTGTAGGTGGTGGTGCTCGTCGGGTTGGCCGTCACCACCGCTTGGTTGGTGGACGACAGACCGGTGTTCGGGGTCCACGTGTAGAGGAACTCACCGGGATAGCCATTTTCAGCCGATGCGGTCATCACCGTGCTACTGCCGTTACAGATGGTGTCCACGGCGGTGATGTGCACCTCCACAGGTTCGGGCTTGCGAACCGTGATCATCACGGTGTCACTGCTGTTACAACTGCCTTCCACCCAAACTTTCACCTGCTTCTCAGGCTCGTTGGCACCCAAGAAGGTACCAGCCGGCACATCTTGCTTGATGGTGAACTGGTTCGACATGGTGCACGGGTCTTCCACCGTCACGTAGCCGGCCATGCTCATCACCTCGTAATTACAGTTGTTGCGGTTGATCGGCAGCACCACGTCAAAGCCTTCATTCACCGCAATACGTGGTTTCGTGGTGTCGCTCACGATCATCATGGTGGAATCCTTCGCATAACATCCGTAAGCATCGAGCACCTCCACGCGGAGGAAGACGCTGTCGAGACAGATGGTCGGTACATTGGCGTTCACTGTATTGGAGGTAGCATCGGTGACCGTCGTCATCGGGTCAATCCAGGTGCCGCCAGACCAGTTATACGTATAGTTGGCCGTAGTAGCCGTCGTGATGTTGGCCGTCACCGCCTGGGTTTGCAGTGCCGGACAGACATTCGGCAACTCGGCAATCTTCACTGCCGGGTTCGGATGCACCGTGATGGTGATATTCTCCGTCACCGTTTCGCAGGTCGGATCCATCATCGTGCTGATCACCGCCACCGGAATCTCCAGGCTGGTGGTGTTCACCGTGCCGTACAACTTGGCGGTGTCGTCGCTGATGCGCTCGTAAACCAGTCCGTTGATGTTCTCCAACGCTGCCGGCAACTTGCCGTTTTCGCAGGTGATCAAAACCGTGTCGATGGCATTGCCGACACAGACATCCTGTGCCTGCGGCGTCATCGTGATTTCCACCGCCGGGTTCACGTTGATGACACCCGACATCTCCTTGGTCGGACAGACCGGATCCGTCTGGTTGGAGACGGCACGCATCAAGAACGGGAAGGTACCCGTCTGATAGGTCAGACCGTCAATATCATTGTTGTAGTCGCCCATGGCCGTGTCGTGATGGAAGACCACATATTGCGGCAGACTACCCTCCAGCTGCAGCGAACCGTTCTCCACATGGAACTTGATGCTGTCGAGGGAGGTGCCGGCACAGACGCTCTGGTGGAGCAGGGCAGGATTGTTGACCGTAAACACCACCTCGGGTCTCACCTTGATGGTGGAAACCGCGGTAGCCCAACAGCCGTGAGCATCGACACCCGTCACCGTGACGGTGTAGGTGCCGGCCGTCACACCGTGGAAGGTGGCGTCACCGTAGTTCATCACCGTATCCAAATAGTCAACCGGAGCCCAAGTATAGTTCTGTGCGCCGTTGGCCTTCAGTTGAGCCGTACCGCTCTCACAAACGGAGGCGTTGTTCACCACCACCGTGGGTATCGTGCGGTGTTTCAGCTCGACCGTATTGGTCATAGAATAACAACCCGTGGTGTCGATGACCTTCACCTGATAGAAGCCCACTTCCGTCATATTCTCCAGCGTGGTCACATTCGGGGCCAGCGTGTCGATGACGGTGTTGTTGTGCGACCAAACGTAGGTGTAGTTGTCCTTCACCGGGGTAGCAGAGAGCGTTGTGGTCTGCTGTCCCGGACAGATGGTCACGGAGGTGTTACCCTCGTTGAGATACACCGTGAACGGGTCGTAAGCGCCCACATAGCGCGTGGCCGATGTGGTACAGCCGTTGCCGTCGGTCACGGTCACCGTATAGTTACCGGCCGCGCCGACCTTGATCTGGAAGGTGTCGGGATCACCCGCCACATTCCATACGTATTGATAGCTCTCCACATCGGGCACAGACAACGTCACGCTATCCTCGCCGAAGCAGAGGGTTTCCTTATCAGAAGTGATGACCACCACCGGCAAGGTATCCACCACGATGTCGTAGAATCCCGTGGAGTTACAGCCGGTGCTGTCGTTGCTCACCGTGACGGCAATGCGTTTCGGGCCGGCCGTGGTCCAACGCGCACTGGCCGTGCTGTTGGTATCGGAGCCCTCCACCATACCGTACTCGCCGCCAAGGGTCGTCCACTTGTAGTGGCAGTGCGGGTCAGTGGCATTCAGCGTCTCCGTAAATTCAAGCAGGTTGTCCTTACAGACTCTGTCCGCCTCGGCCACGATGTGCGTCGGGAAGCCCGGACGCACCTGCACCGTGCAACGGACCGTCACTGCGCAGTCGCCATCAGCATCGCGGGCATCGCGCACGGTCAGGGTATAGACCGTCGTGTCGGCGGGCTGCACGTTCAGCACCGTGGCAGTGGTACCCACCACGCTGTCCTTGCGGGTGTCGCGCCATTCGTAAGCATAGACCTCGCTACCGCCCGTCACAGATTCCACGCTGAGGGCAACCGTCGCGCCCTCGCAGATGTCGATGACAGAATCCACAGGCAGCACCACGATCGGCTCCACGTCTTCCACCACCACGTTGTTCAACGTGTTGGTCTGGCATGTGCCGTTCGCATTGGTCACATAGAGGCTGTAGGTGCCGGCAGCCAACTGGTTGTAGGTCTCGGTACCGGCAGAATTATGAGTAACGCTGGAAGCGTTACCTCCTATATAATATATATATGTATTGCTATCCGGCGTTACCGTCACTTCGATTTCGCCGTTGCTCTTTCCACTGCAGGTCACACCCGTCACGGAAGCCACTTGCAGCTGCATGACGGTCTGAGAGGAAATCACCCGGATGTCGTAGTTGGCGGTCACCGAATTATCCCCGCGCTTCACCTGCACATTCGTCTTGGAGGCAGTGTTCACCTCCAACGCATCGCTGTAGGTATAGACACCGCCGATGGCGCTGCTGGTGATGACCTGACCGGTAATCTGGTCGTTGCCCACCAACGTGCTGTCCTGAGTCGTCACCTCATAGTGACCGGCAATCTCGGTGGTGATGGGACTGCCGTTCCAAGAAGCGCAATCCGTCACCTTGATGGTCACCGGACGACGGTTCACCGTCAGGGTGTATTGACAGGTGTTGGATTCGTACTGCTCGTGCGTGGCCTTCACCGTCACCTGCGTGCTACCCACTTCGGTGCGGGTAGGAATGTCAGGGGAGAAGGACTGCCCGTCGATGCTGTAGCTCCAAGTGCATTGGTTGGTGATATCCTCACCCGCGCTGGTCTTCACCGCCACCGTGTCGGCGATGCTGTGCGGCAGACCGGTGTAGATGATGCTGTCTTGGGAAGGTTCGGGACAGGTCAGCGTGATGACGCTCTGACGCACCTTGATGGTGTCGGCGACGGTCACGCTGTTACAAGCGGCCAGATTGGTCGTGTCCGTGATGGTGGCTGAAACCACCACCTTACCCACTGCAATACCTTTGATCTTGACGCTCGTGTTCGTTCCCGCCACATTCTGCACGTAAGGATTGATCAGTGTTACCTCGCCGGCGGTGCTGCCCGCATGGTTCTCGATGTGCCAGGTTACGACTTCGTTCACCTCCAACGGACGCACGCTCACGGCCGTGGTATCGTCCACTGCCACCGCTTCCGGATGGTTCATGATGGTGATGGCCGGCAGGGTCTGCACCTTCACCGTGTCGGTGGCCGTGTTGCGGCAGCCCTTGGCGTCCGTGCCGGTGACCGTGTAGGCCGCCGTCGCCGCCGGGGAGACGCGCACCTCCGCGCCGCCCTGGCCGTTGCTCCAGACGTAGCTCTCCGCACCCGTGGCCGTCAGCACGGCCGTGTCGCCGAGACAGATGGTGGCGCCGCTCATCGCGACCGCCGGCAGCGGGTTCACCACCACCGTGTCGCGCAGCGTGTCCGTCACACAGCCCTTGGCGTCCTTAATAGATAATGTATAGGCGGTCGTCGCCTCCAACGTCTGGATGGGCGAGACCGAGAGGGTTGAATCGATGTCGTTGTTCCAACGATAGACGTACGGCGCGGTGCCGCCGCTCACATGGGCGGAGACCACCACGCTGCCGCCCGCGCAGATGGTGTCGGCGCTGAGACGCATGGCGACCTGCACGGCCGAAGGCTGCGCGATGGTCACGAAACCGTAGGTGACGCAGCCGTTGGCATCCGTCACCGTCACCGTGTAGCTGCCGGCGACGAGGTCCGTGGCCGTCTGACCGGTCTGCGCAAGGCCGTCGTTCCAAACGTAGGTGTAAGGCGCGGTGCCGTTGTTCACGGTCACCGTGGCGTCGGAGGTGCCGCCGTTACAGGCGATCTCCGTGGCCGTCACCGAGGAGACTATCGGGCGCACGGGCACCGTCACGGTCACCGTGTAGTGGCTCGTCTGCCCGCACTTGTCGGTGAGCGTCACCGCCACGTCCGTGCTGGTGTTGAGGAAGGAACCTGCCTGCGGGACCTGCGCAAAAGTCATCTCCTCAGGAGCGGAACAGGTGGAGGAAGACTCGATTTTGTTGAGGAATTCCGTTCTCAGATCCGGAACCTGGAAGATGCAGCGTGCGGGGTCGGAATCCGCAGGGATGCTCGCGACGGGGTTGTTCACCACTATCGTGTCGCCGTTCCTGCCGGTGACGGTGTAGGTGTAGGTCCACGTGTCGGAAGACCCGTCGCAGGCGTTGAAGGTGTAGGTGTAGCGCACCTGGCCGGCACACGCGAACGGAGCGTTCGTCCAATTCGCGCCGTTGTCGGTGGAGTATTGCGTGGCCGTCAGCGCACCCGCGAGGGTGTTGCCGCAGCCGTCGATGACATTCGTGGGGGCGACCGGAGCCACTGCCTCCGCAAGGCAGGTGACCTCGCTGGAGCCATACGTGCTTTCGGCGATGCTCCACGGGGCGATGCGCACATGCAGGAAGCCTTGTCCCTGCACGTCGCAGCCGTAGCCGTCCACGGCGGCGACGGAGAATCCGATGTCGCCATGGCAGGTGTCGGGCAGGGCGACGATGGCTTTATAGGTGTTGACGGGAGTGGCCGCAGCCGTCATGCTGCCGCTGCCGTAGCCGCCGTTGACCTGATAGGTCACATTGCTGACCGCGTTGTTGAAGGAGACCGCGATCTCCCGGTCGGAGCGGGCGCAGCCGGCATCCGGGGAGGTCACGGTGGCGACGGTGGGCGCGTCCGTGCGGTTCGGGCCGACGGTCACCGTCACCGTGAAAGGCTCTCCGATGCAGAGAATGCCCTTGTAGGGGGTCACCGTGTAGGTGTAAACCTGCTGCTGGTCGGTGGTGTTGGTGAGCGTACCGCTCACGGAGGGCATCATCTGGCCTGGCTCCGCGCCGGTGCAGCCCGCGCCGGTGGGCAGGCTCCACGAGTAGCGCACGCCGGGGGGACGGTTCTCCGGGAGGATGAACTCGCTGCCGCTGCAAACCGTCTTGGCGACATCCGCAAATGCGGGCACGGTCTCTTCAGGCTGGCCGATGACGACCATCGTATCGGCCACGGGGCAGCCCTTCTGGTCGGTGACATGGAGGGTCACGTTCTGGGCAAGAAGGTCGGTGACGGTGGTGGCAGCGGACCAGCTGTCGGTGGCGGGGTTATGTTCCCCGGCCAGCTCGCGGGTGCTGGACTGCGCGTCGATACCCGTGGAGCCGGTCCAGGTGAGGGTGTACTGCCCGTTGCCGCCGGTGACGCTCACCGCCACGCTACCCTGGCTGTTGCAGGTCTGCGGGGAGGGAGTGGCCGTGAAGGCCAGCGCGTCGGGCTCCAGCACGACTATGGTGCCGGTGTAGCGGCAGTTGAAGCGGCCGGTGCCGGTGTGGCTTTCCGGATGCGCCGCGTCGAAGACGGTGACCGTCCACTCGCCGGCCGTGATGGGTTGGTTGTCCGTGCCAGTGAAGGTGACGCTGCTGGCGGGACGTGCCAGCGTTTGCGAATAGGAGGCATCGCCCTTGGTGATGGTCACCGTGTAGTCGCCGTCGCCGCCGCTGATGTTGCGGACGGTGACCTTGCCGTCAGTGAAGCCATGGCAGGAGACGCTGTCCTGCGACAGGGTGGCGGTGATGACCGGCTCCCAGCGGGCAACCAGCGTATGGTTCTCCGCCGTGGTGCACGAGGTGGTGTTCTCAATCTCGTCTCCAGTGCCGTTGATGAACCAGCCGCGGAAGACGTAGTTGAGGCTCGTGCAGTTCGGGGTGGGCAGGGTGCCGTAGGTGACGGTATCGCCGCCACGCACGTTGTATATCTCTTGATACTTGTGGTCGAAGAGGACCTTTGCAGAAGTGGTGTCCAACGTCACCGTGGCATCTGCCGGGGCGTTCGCATCGAAAGTGACGGTGTATTCGTTGGGGAGCCACTTGGCGTATATATCCACATCATAGTCGGCCAACCAAGTGCCGTTGAAATCCAACGCATTGCCTGTGCAAGCCTCGTTCATATACCATCCGCCGAAGGTGTAGCCCTCGCGGGTGACGTCGTTCAGGTTACAGCCCGTACAGGAAGAGAGGTAGTAGTTCATGGGATGATCGTACTTGACCTTGAACGTAGTGGGAGGTGTCATGCAAGCGTTGCACGCACTCGGCAGTGTTCCGCCGTTGGCATGCACCTTTACCGTATAGTCGTTGGCAGTCCAACGGGCGGTGAGAGTGTGGGCATCCGCACTGCGCAAAGGTGTGGCGTCATAAATCGGCTCGTCATTGTACCACCAACCGGCGAAGGTATAGCCGGTACGGGATATTGAGACATTATTTGTTAGATAATGGGCATTACTATTCCCCGACATCGTACCATAACGGTTGGTTCTATAGTTAGAACCGTATTTGTACCAATAATATAAATCATACTGAGAGGGATTTACTGTTCCCCCATTCGCATCCAAGTGAACCGTCACCTGTAAATTTGTGTTTTTGCTCCACACGGCTTTAATGCTCTGGTCTCTTTCAACATCCCATATTTGAGTGGCGGGATCAAAATCAACCCAATTCCATTTATCATTTCCAATCCAATCTTGACCGGTCACTTTATATACCTGCCATTTCTTTGTAAAACCAGGACAGAAAATGTCAGTATAAAGGTCGCAGCCGAGGCTGGCATTGAAAGTCTGCCCGAAAGTGGCGATGAAGGTGCTGTTCACCAATGCAGAACAGTTTACCGTGGCTTGGTGATCATCATCGCCTTGAGTGTAATCTTGCACTGTGCAAGTATAGGTCTTCGGGGTCCAGTGGGCGTAAAGATCTTCATTATCTAATTGTGTATATATATCATCGTCTTGTCTTTGGACTCCGCCAACAGGATCTGTCCACCAGCCCGCAAATTGATAACCTTCCCGTGATATTCCAAAATCATTTTCCCAATATCTTTGATTTGACACTTTAGTAGTCTTATACTTAGCCAAATAGCTGATAGCTACATAATATTGTGTAGTAGTATTACTGAAATATCCTCCATTCGAATGCACTGTGATATGATATGTACGTCGCTGCCATTTCGCATAAAGTGTATGGTCGTCTTCCGTTGTACATTTCGTGGATTCAGTGACTTTCGTGCCTGAACCGTCCGCGTTGGGATACCATCCCTTGAAGTCGTAGCCGGGACAGGTGGGATCAGCCGGCAGGACATAGTTGGCATCAAAGGTCTGCGTTTCAGAGGAACTGGGCGGTGTCACGGCAACTCCTTCCGGAGCGGCAGGCGCGTTTCCGTTGAAGGTCACAGTGCAGGTGTCCGCCGTCCACTTGGCATAAATCTCGTGGTCGGCCGGGATCCTGCAAATGGTGGTGTCGGCCGCCTTATTCGTGCAGGCGACTTCTTTGAACCATCCATCGAACTTGTAGCCGTTGCAGGTGGGCGTGGGCAACTCGCCATACGCCTGACTGAAGGTCACCGGCTTTGAAGCAGGCATCACCGTTGGGGTGGTGTTGTCGCTCTGCAAATTGAGGTTGTAGGTCAAGGTGTATTCATTCGGCTCCCACTGCGCGTACCAATTCAACTTCGCCTCCAATGTGTCGTTTTCCGTGCAGATGTGATTAGCCTCTATCAACACATTGTCCTGCGTCTTCCATCCTGTGAGATGGAAACCCTGACGTTCCGCATCGAAAAGCATCCATCCAGGGATAGACTTGTAGGCAGAGTCATAATCGATGTACACATTTTTCTGGGTTGGGTGGGGGGTGACATCCGTAAAGTAAGCCTGATAGGTATAGAAGGTGTTATCGTCATCTATCTTGGCATGAAGTGTGATTTTGTAAGGTTTCGGGGTCCACTTGGCGTACAAATTGACGGTGCCCGTCTTCGGGGTGCCGTTACTCCAAACTATCGTGAAATTATTCTCCGTGATTTTCACGGTGTTCGACACCGCTTGCGTACACGAAGCATCCTTGTAGAAACCGCCGAACGTGTAACCCGGAAGGCTCATCACACCCGATGCATTGAAGTCACCGGTGAAGACATCATTGTCGTATTTACCCGCGTAGGTGTGGTCGTTGCCTAAAGCGCTCAGCATGCTGCCCCAAGTGACACTCCCCGTGGTGGCGTCCGGCACATTCGCGTTGAACACCACGTTCACATCGTTAGCCGTCCACTTGGCATACAAATTGACGGTGCCCGTCTTCGGGGTGCCGTCACTCCAAATTATCGTGAAATTACTCTCCGTGATTTTCACGGTGTTCGACACCGCTTGCGTACACGAAGCATCCTTGTAGAAACCGCCGAACGTGTAACCCGGAAGGCTCACCACACCCGATGCATTGAAGTCACCGGTGAAGACATCATTGTCGTATTTACCCGCGTAGGTGTGGTCGTCGCCTAAAGCGCTCAGCATACTGCCCCAAGTGACGCTCCCCGTGGTGGCATCCGGCACATTCGCGTTGAAGACCACATTCACCGTATTGGCCGTCCAGTTGGCATGAAGGGTAATCGTGTTGTTGTCATCACCCAACGTGGTACACTTCGTAACGGTGGTAGCTGTTGTCACCTGATGTTCACAATCATCCTCCAAGCACCATCCAGCAAAAGTGTAACCTGTTCGCGTAGGAGTCCATAACGGATAATCCTCATCATAAACCACTTTCTTAGCATCGTCAGGTATAGTGCCTGTGCCATCATTTAGATCGTAAGCCAAGTTGAACGTGTCGGGTGTCCATTTAGCGTAAAGTTTCACCTCGCCCACATTATTTGTCCAAGTAAGCAGAGGAGTGGGGAAGTTTGTGTTATTAATTTCAGTCTGATACGTCACTTCATTTCCATCGGTGCAAACAGCATCCTTGTAGAATCCACGGAAGGTGTAGCCCGTAAGAGACAGCGTGCCATCCCAAGATTCGGTAAACAGATTATTGTCAAATTCACTTGGATAGGTCTGATTGGATAGATTTGCCAGCGGCGCATTCCATGTAACCTCGCCCGCTGTGTTCGGCTTGTTGGCGTTGAACACCACATTCACCGTTTTGGCGGTCCACTTGGCGTAAAGGTTGTGGTCATTCGGCGTCCTGACGGGTGATGTTGCCTCGGCAGGCTCAGTATATTCGGGATCCAAGTACCATACTGCAAATTCGTAGCCGTCACAAGTGGGGGTAGGCAACTCATCACCATAGGCAGCATTGTAGGTCACCGGCATGGTAAGAGGCGTCACCTGAGGTGTAGTGGAACCAGGCTTTTGCAGCAGGAACGTCACCTCGTAGTTTTTGGCTTTCCAACCTGCATAAACCTTCGTGAGGTCATTGTCATGCTTGAAGAGACTGTCGGCCTTTATGGAATCGGCAGGAGCCAAGTTGTCGGCCTTCTGCTCGCCATACCAACCCACGAAATCGAAACCGGGACGCTGCACGCCGAAGTGGGTGTTCCATCCTACAACGCCGTTACGTTTGGCCGTGTTGTAATTCGCATCGTATAATATCTTCGTCTTCACGGTGTCATCATTGTTCAGGGTGAACGACGCGGGATCGTCATCGTCACCGTTGGCGTCGAAGGTGAGGGTGTAGGGATTGGGTTCCCACTTGGCGTAAGCAGTCAAGCTACCGGACGTGTGAGCCTGGCTGAAGTCCACCGTATCGCCCTCACCATTAGGGCTTGTGAACCACCCTGCAAAGGTGTAACCTTCTCGTGTAGCAGGGATAGCAATGCCGTCCAAACAAGTGTTCAGAGGACCCGAGTTGAGAATCTCGAAAGCATAGCCCGTTGTAGCGTCACCCGCCAATCCTCCGCACTCGCCCACAGCATCCACAAACGTGCCGCCATCCGGGTAGAGGTAGCAATAGTAAGCCTCGCGCCAGAAGGCATAAAGAGGCTTGCTGCCGTTCGTGCCGTTCCAAGTGATGTCAGAATAGTTTATTGGAGTGTTTGCATGGACATGGTTGCTGCTGTTGGTATCAGCAGCGCTACTGACTGTGTACCAGCCTAACAGGGCATATCCAGAGCGTACCACAGAAGTGGGCAGATCGATGCAGTTATCCGTACCGAACACCGTTTCCGCATCGCTGAACTTGCGGGCATACGTGCTGGTGGCACGGTTAACCCCCTCTGATGCATTATCCGCCCCGTTAAAACATTCGCCCCACTCCACCTCATCGGTGGTATTGGAAGAAAAGGTGAGGGTGTAGGGGTTCGGATTCCAATGGGCGTAAAGGGTGTCCTTACCGGCATTGCCCTCCCAGGTGATGCTGAAATTCGTAACATTCACCGTAGCACCGTTATTGACCCTCTTGTTCAAGGTGTCGCTTTCCGACTGCACATTTTTGACGCCATACCAGCCATTGAAAGTATAACCATCACGTGTTGGGGTTGGAATGGTTCCTATTGACTGATCGTAATTTTTCACAATAGTGCTACCGCTCACCGTACCTTCATTAGCATCTAAGGCTACCGTAACTTGTCGAGCAGTCCACTTGGCATAGAGCTTGAGAGTACCCGGACAGGGATCGGTCGCCGGCCACTTAAGGCTGTCACCAAAATTGGTCACGGTAATATCTGTCGTGTATTCCACCTCTTGGGTGCAATTAATATCTTTGTAAAAGCCACCGAATGTGTAACCCGTGAGGCTTAATTTGCCAGTCCAGTCAGATGTAAAGACATCCTGTCCATACGTTCCTTGATAGATGTGGGTTGTCGGCAAACCCGTCATGCTCCACGTCACTGTGCCGCTCGTAGTCGGCTTGTTCTCCATGAACTGGACGTTGACGTCACAGGGCTCCCACTGGGCGTAGAGGGTAGTGGAGCCTTCAATTCCAGGCCACGTGATAGTGAAGTTCGTGGTGTTCACCTCAACACTGGCACCGGCAGCTCCGATAACATCATCTCCCGTGGCTGCTTTATACCACCCTTTGAAAGTGTACCCCACCCTTGTGGGTGTTGGGAGCGTAACTTGCTCCCCATAAAGCACTTTCGTTTGATCAGTCGTCGGACTCACCGTGCCGCCGTTGGCGTTGTAGGTGATGTTCACATACGCCTGTGTGATGGTGATGCGGACACAACCGGGGGCGCCAGCACTGGGATCTGTATGATGATCAATTGTAACAAAGAACCAGGTTGTCCAATTAAGGCCACCACCGCCACCGCCGCCATAAGACGAAGCGGATCCAGCATGGCTATTATCCTGTTTCTTTGCTCCATTTCCTCCTGCACCTCCTGGAGGGGTTGATTTTGCAGATGCACCAGCATTCTGATTATTATTGCCTGTTTTTCCATTTCCATTTCCATCGTATCCCGCTGCACTACCACCACCGCCAGCGTGTCCAGAATTATCATTATCCCAACCATTACCACCACCATATGCTTGGTATCCTCCCCAACCAGTATGGCTACAATCCGATATCTGACCACCTTTACCCCACTTATGATTATCATCACCTGTATTACGACCACCAGCATTACCACCAGCTGCGATCACATTGTAAGTATCATAACTTACTGTTGTCGACTTGCCATCTTGATTGTCATAGTAAGTACCGCTTGTAGGTTTCGTTCCCCCAGCCCCTATAGATATGACAACACTCTGATTTACAGGAATATTCGATGTGGTAACTCTTGCGTAAGCACCACCACCACCAGCTTGACCACCACCATATTCACCTGCACCGCCGCCGCCCCAGCACTCGATCTTGGAGATGTAGTAACCTGTGGGAGGGGTGTAGGTTTTGTTTGTCGCAGTATTATCAACAGCACCCGCACTATTTCCGCTGGCATAGTCGGAGGTATTATATGGAGCCGTTGTCCTGATCTGAATGTTATTTCCTGAGCCAGTACGTTCAATCAGAACATATTTCAACTCCTGTCCCCACACATTCCCCGCTCCGACGATCATCGTCACGATCAGGGCGAGGGCGAGCTGCACGAGCCTGAGGGGGATGCGGGTGCCGTCGTTCGCGTATGCGCGTAAGGGTGCGTGCGCCCGCGCGCGCGTACATATAGGCGCGGGAATCGGGTTTGTTAGCGTTTTCATTCGTTTTCCGGTTTGGTCAAAGATTAAATCTTGGTTCATATTTTTACGTTTTTTTTATTATCAAACTTTATCTATCGGCTTAATACTCAGCCGTTATACGCAGATACAATACTGCAATATAACAATCGGCAAAGATAATATTTTTCTTGATATGTGTTCATATCTTTTAATAAGTAATTAGTGATTTTTGTAATTATTTGGTTTACAGGTGGATTGAGGGTGTTAAAATTTGTTAATCCACAATCTTACGAACCCTCACAAAATATCGAGCTCCCCACCCTCCATTCCGTTTGGCCCCCACCCCAACCCGAAAACCACAAACCATTACGTAATCCACTGAAAAAACGTCAACACCACGCATTTTCCGGCCAAACGGAACCTCGGACACGCAAGAGCAAGGCATAACGGGAGAGCGGGGTCGCCCGCAAGGGCAAAGCATAACGAAATAACGGGGTCTCGCAAGAGCAGAGCATAACGAGATAGCGGGGTACCCGCAAGAGAAAAGCATAACGAATATCGAGGTGCTCGCAAGAGCCAAGCGTAACGAAAAAGCGGGGTGCTCGCAAGAGCCAAGCATAACAAAAAAGCGGGGTGCTCGCAAGAGCACTGCTCTGGCGAGACCGAGGTTCCGTTTGGCCGGTTGTGGTTCCCCTATTTCGTCTTGGCTGTGGGGTTCGGAAGAGCGTGACTTTTACGGTTTTTCACGGTGGCCAAACGGAATGGAGGTGGGGGGTTCGATTCTTATCCCCTACCCGTTTTGCCCATTATAGTTCTGATTCCCCAAAATCGTTACACCCATAAAAGTTCTGTTCACCCCAAAACCGGGCACGCAAGAAAGAACGAGCACCCCACCCTCCATTCCGTTTGGCCCCCACCCCAACCCGAAAACCACAAACCATTACGTAATCCACTGAAAAAACGTCAACACCACGCATTTTCCGGCCACAAAGCATAACGAAATAACGGGGTGCTCGCAAGCGCAGAGCATAACGAGATAGCGGGGTGCTCGCAAGGGCAAAGCATAACAAAAAAGCGGGGTTCGCGCAAGAGCAAAGCGTAACGAAAAAGCGGGAACCTCGCAAGAGCAAAGCATAACGAAATAGCGGGGTTCGCGCAAGAGACTGCTCTGGCGAGACCGAGGTTCCGTTTGGCCCGTTGTGGTTCCCCTATTTCGTCTTGGCTGTGGGGTTCGGAAAAACGTGACTTTTACGGTTTTTCACGGTGGCCAAACGGAATGGAGGTGGGGGGGGGGGGTCGATAACCCATGCTCTTGGCGAGTTAATTAAAAAAATGTATTTTTGCAGAAAATAAAATATTATGAAATCTGGATACATCTTGAAGGCCAACGGTTACGCGGGAATGGTGCGTCAGAGGGGATTGTAGAGACGTTTCAGGAAACGTCTCTACAGCGTGGCGGAGATGTCACCCCACCCTGTTGTCCCGCGTTGCCCTCGTTATCGTCCAAAATTTGCGAAAACCGAAATTAATTTTTACAATTAATTGTTAATATTTTACATCACCACTTCGCAAGACGCTGGCATTCAGCAATAAAAAATTTTTCATAAAAATTATTATTTCACAGGAATTTGTTGTATTTTTGCGGCACAAGAAAACAATTATATTATGACCATGCAACAAGTCGAGAAAAGCAGCGAATTATCAAACAAATTACTGTCCGAGAATCCAGTATGTCAATTATCTGGCAATGAATTTTCAAAAGTGGAAGGAAAGACTTTGCATCAACAAATAGAGGAGTATTTTAAATCTTGTGGAGATCACGTATCGACCAAATTTGGCGATGTTTTCATTGATGACAGACGAAAAACATATCTGCATTGTTGTTGTAATTGACAATACAACGACACGCAGATTATATGTTCACGAAGTGTTTCTAACAAAAAATCTCCTTGAGGATGTTGCGGTTTCCATTGCAGTTCTTGGGGCAGAAACGCCCGTCACCCAACCTAAAGGAGAGGTCGCAAAAGTACTAAAAAATCATATACAGAACACATATTCAAAAGAAGAAATTTCAAACTTATTAAACAGCATGCAAAAGACTGAAAACAAAACAGATATGTGTTTCGGAAAAGATGCCAAAACAACAAAGAAACGGGAAATCATAAATCGATTATAACACACATACTGAAAATTCAGTTCGGATTCGTGCATTTCACGCACGCCCCCTAAAACCGTAAAACCGCCTTATCAGGAAATCTAAGGTCTACGGTCGATGACCGGAGAAATATTCACCTTAGCAACACCCGTAGTGTCACAATAGACCCCGCTTTCCAAAAAAGCCGCTATGGATTCTGCGATTATTTTTAGATTTGTTATTGCACCAATAACATTTTTTTGTATTTTTGCCGCGTCATTCTCTTGAGAAGCCGTAGTGGCCTCGGGCCTGCTTATCAGTTCAAGGGAATGACTTTTTTTGTTTTGCATAGGTTCCTTCATTTTTTCCGGCAAAGATACACAATATCCATTTAATTGTCAACGGAAAAACAATTTTTATTTATCTTTGAAAGACAACATTTTATAGAAAATATTTACAATTTTTGTGTTGAATAGTTAATTTTTCAAGAAGGGTTTTGGAAGAATTTCAGGTTTCAGGCCTCAAAAGGGCTGAAACCCGACGTATGTTAGGCAAAGGTGAAGCGGAGCGGAGCGGAGCCTTGGATCAACGATCAACGGCCAACGGTTACGCGAGAATGGTGCGTCAGAGGGGGATTGTAGAGACGTTTCCCGAAACGTCTCTACAATTTCTCCCGCATCCACTCCGCCGTGTAAGACTTCTCACACTTCACCAAATCCTCCGGCGTGCCCTCGAACACGACCGCGCCGCCGCCGTCACCGCCCTCGGGACCGAGGTCGATGATCCAGTCGGCGCACTTGATGAGCTCGGTGTTGTGCTCGATGACCAAGACCGTATTGCCATGCTCGATCAGCCGGTTGAAGGAGTCGTAGAGCTTGTGGATGTCGTGGAAATGCAAACCCGTGGTGGGTTCGTCGAAGATGAAGAGCTTGTGCTGCTTATCGTCGTCCTGCGCCAGGAAGTTGGCCAGTTTCACGCGCTGCGCCTCACCGCCCGACAACGTGGAGGAGGGCTGTCCCAAGACCAAGTACTCCAACCCCACATCCTGCAACGGCTGCAGTCTCTGCAGGATATTCTTGGTGATATCGTTGGGCGTCAGACTGTTGAAAAACTCCAACGCTTCGTTAACGGTCATATTCAGCACATCGTTGATGTCCTTGCCCGAGACCTTTATGTCCAACGCATCGTCGCGGAAACGCTTTCCCTGACACGACGGACAGACCATCTCGACATCGGCCATGAACTGCATGTTGATGTGGATGACACCTTCGCCCTCGCACTCCTCACAACGACCACCGGGCACATTGAAGGAAAAGAAACCGGTCTTGTAGTTGCGTTGCTTGGACAACGGCTGGGCAGAGTAAAGTTCCCGAATATAGTCGAAAATCTTGAGATAAGTGGCCGGATTGGAACGCGAAGAACGTCCGATGGCATCCTGATCGACCATCACTACGCCGGACACCTTAGTCATATCGCCGGAAACACTGCTGCAACGACCCGACCTCGGCACGTTGGCGTCGCCCAACAAGCGCGCCACGGAGGGGTAGATGATGTCGGTCACCAACGTACTCTTGCCCGAGCCGCTCACGCCCGTCACCACCGTGAAGCACTCCAACGGTATCTTCACGTCAATATTCTTCAAGTTGTGCTCCCTCGCGCCCGTCACCTCTATGTAGTTGCGCCATTTGCGACGATATTGCGGCAACGGAATGCGCATCACGTCCTTCTCCTCAGCATCTGGCATCATACCTCGCAAATAGCTGGCGGTCAAATTCTTCTTCTGCGACAACAACTTGTCAAAGGTGCCTGAGAAGGTCACCTCACCACCGAACTGTCCAGCTTTCGGACCGATATCCACGATGTAGTCGGCGGCCTTGATGATGGCCTCGTCGTGCTCCACCACAATCACCGTGTTACCGATGTCGCGCAACCGCTTCAACACGTTGATAAGATTCTGGGTATCACGAGGATGAAGTCCGATACTCGGTTCGTCAAGGATGTAGAGCGACCCCACGAGACTGCTACCTAACGAGGTGGCCAGGTTGATGCGCTGCGACTCACCGCCCGAAAGCGTGGCGCAATTGCGATCCAAGGTAAGGTATCCGAGCCCCACCTCGTCCAGAAGTCCGATACGGGTGGTCAGCTCCCGCATCAAAATTTTGGCGATTTCCTTTTCGTTATCGTTTTGATATTCAAAGTTTTCAAAAAATTTCTTAAGGTCGGATATCGGCATATTCTGCAGCTCCGCAATGGACTTGCCGTTGACCTTCACGTACTGCGCGTCCTTGCGCAAACGCGTACCGTGGCACTCCGGACAAAGCTCGCGCCCGCGATAGCGCGCCTGCATCACGCGGAACTGGATCTTGTAGGTGTTGGCCGCCACGAAGTCGAAAAACTGTGTGATACCGTGCACGTCGTGCTTCACATCGCCGTACCAGAGCAGGTTGTACTCTTCCTCGGTAAGGTCGTCGATGGCGCGATAGACCGGGAAGTCAAGCTTGGAAGCGTTACGGATGAAATGGCGTTTCCACTCGCCCATTACCTCACCGTGCCAGCAGGCCACCGCCTCCTCGGCCACCGACAGCGAACGGTCGGGGAAAACGAGGTCGGGGTTCACGCCCTCCACCATGCCCGTGCCCGAACAGGTGGGACACGCGCCGTATGGGTTATTGAAGCTAAACATATTGACCGTAGGTTCTTCAAAAGTCATGCCGTCGGCTTCAAAAAAGTTGCTGAAAGACTTCAAAACGCTCTTTTCGCCGTCGCGAAGCACCGCACAAGTACCCTTGCCTTCCGAAAAGGCCACGTTCACCGCGTCGGTGACACGAACCTGTTGCGACGACAAACTGTCCGACTTGAAACGGTCCACCATGATATACAGTTTGGACAGTTCAGGCTCTTTCGGAAATTTTATAACATCGTCTATTTCAAAGAGTTGTTTATCATACACCATTCGGTTAAAACCTTGCTGGCGCAGAATTTGCAGTTGGTCGGCGATGGTACGACCTTCGGGAATCACCACGGGTGCGAGCACGTAAACACGCTCACCTGCAGGACATTGCATGATGTAGCGAAGGACGTCCTTCACATCCTGCCGCTTCACCTCCTGTCCGCTGATGGGCGAGTAGGTGTGGCCGATGCGGGCGAACAACAGCTTGAGGTACTCGTAAATCTCGGTCACCGTTCCCACGGTCGAACGCGGGTTGCGGGAGAGGATCTGCTGCTCGATGGCGATGGCCGGCGGGATGCCGGTGATGGACTTCACGTCGGGCTTGCGCATCCGCCCCATAAACTGACGGGCGTACGAACTGAGGCTCTCGACGTACCGCCGCTGACCTTCCGCATAGAGCGTGTCGAAGGCCAACGACGACTTGCCGGAACCAGACAAACCAGTAATTACAATGAATTTATTACGAGGAATATCTAAGTCAATGTTTTTCAGATTGTTGACTTTCGCTCCCCGTATGCTTATTTTCTTCTCTCTCACAGACCCAACACCAACTTTGCAACGTCCTCGCTAATTTCTTTCACACCCTTCTGGGCGAGTTTGTCATACTGCTTCATATCCATAGAGGAAATACGGCGCTGACTGAAAGAGATGACTTCATTATCACCATCATAGATCACGCCATCCGTGGAGAAAGAGGCACTGCCGGCACCGAAGCCGACCCACGCGCGCATGGCACGGTTGCCAAGGTCCATATCCCTCCAGGTCAGTTGAATCACAATAGCGTTAGGATCGCGATAGTCGGCGCTTTGGCCCACCACCACCTTATAACCGGCCTTCGTCAGCTTCTGTTGCATGTTGTCAACCACAGACTTGGTCAAAGTTTTCAACGTATTGTTCACGACGGCCTTCAACTCCTTATCTTTCGGGATTTCCACATTAGAAGTCTCAACCGGCAGAATCACCACCGTTTTGCGGCCGGAGAAATCGTAAGCGGACTTGACTTCAAGCTCATCGATACATTTATTCCATTCCTTGTACGTTCCGACGGGAATCTGGGCCATCAGGCCGAATGAAGCAAGCAGGATAACTGCCAGAAAGAAAAATGACTTTTTCATAATAAATTGGTATTTAACTATTTAATTGATTAAAAAAGATTAAAACGGACACTATCCGTCAATATTGCATATTGCGCCGCGAAAATACTATTTTTTTGTAATTTTGCAGCCAAATTTCCATCCGAAATATGACAAATTTGAACATAAGAGACCACGTTTGGCATATCATACTGAACACCAATGCCAATGAGAAAAAATGCGAACGAAAATGGCAGGAGGTGGCCAAAGTCCTGGAGAACCATAATATCCGCTACGAGCGGCACACTGTCAATGCGCCCGGCCAAGGTATCGAAACCGCCAAATCGCTGTGCGAAAGCGGAATACGGCACATTGTGGCGGCCGGCGGCGACGGCACCGTCAACGAGGTCGTCAACGGCATCATGATGTCCGGCGTCAACACCCGCGAGGTGTGGATGGCCGTATTGCCCTTAGGACGCGGCAACGACTGGGTGCGCACGCACCGTTACCCGCAACGCATCGAAGAGGTGGTCGAGCTGTGGTGCAAAGGCCGTTTCATGCAACACGACATCGGGAAGGTCACCACGCAAACCGCTGACAGCCAAACCCAAAGCCGCTATTTCATCAACATTGCCGGCTTCGGCTTCGATGCGGACGTGATTTATGACGTCACGCACAACACGTCCCATTTCTTAGGCTTCAACACCTACGTGCTCTCCCTGCTGAAGACGCTTTTCTCGCACAAGCCCACGCCCATCAAGGTCTCTGCCGACAACGGTTTCCACTACGAAGGCAAGGTCTTCATGGTCATCGCGGCCATCTGCCAGTACAACGGCGGCGGCATCCGCGAGGCCAAGTACGCCATCCCCGACGACGGCAAGATCGACCTCATCGTCGTCCCGGCCATGAGCATCCCCAAAGTGCTCAAGCACCTGAAAGACATGACCTCCGGCGACCACATCGACAAAATCAAGGAAATCCGAAAAGTCCTCGCCACCGACATCACCATCACCTCCGACCAACTTTTCCGCGCTGAAACCGAAGGGGAGCTGCTCGTCACCGGGGACTACCATGTGGAGGTGGTAGCGAATGCGGTGAACGTATTAACCAGTTAGCAGCCAACATAGTTAGCAGTTAGTAGTTAGCAGTTAGTAGTTAGCAGTTAGCAGTTCGTTTTTCGGAATGCTGTCGGGATTTGGGATATTTTTGTGTTTTAGTTATTGCAGACAATATTTTTATTAGTTCGAGATTGTCATTTCTGATACTTTCATATTGGAAATCCGTAATGTATCCATTTTTATGCAGCATATCAATCCAATAGGAAGTTTCTGAAGACTCCTTATAAGCGATATACATTTTTGCGTAAAAATCTTTTTTTGACTGAGCGCATAACGCCTCGCTAATGTTGGCCCCTATGCTTGTGCCCGAACGCAGTATTTGCTTAGACATCACAAATTCACCCTTTTGCTGTTGCAAATATTGATATAGTTTTATTATTCTTGATGCAAAACAACGGCTCTTTTCTTGTATAATACTATGTTTCATGATTACCTAATTTTTTATTTTCAATCTATTTGCAAAAATAAAAATGAAAGGCAAAAGATATTGTAAGTGATAGAAAAAAATATCAACACAGAGCAGTTCGTCCCGCCAAACTGCTAACTGCTAACTGCTAACTGCTAACTGCTAACTGCTAACTGCTAACTGCTAACTACTAACTAAGCATTACGTCATAGACTGGCACCTCAAACACCCCTTCCATCGCTTTCACCAATACTTCTGACGGTATCGTGTAGCCGCTCGGGGCCACGGGGTTCACCGTGACGGCGATCAGGTTCGGGCGCTTCAGGACGAAGAGGCGGCCGCCCTTGCTGAGGAAGAGCCGCAAGGTCATCGGGGTGACGAATATCTTGGTGAAGTCCTTCACGATGACAGCACAGTCCTTCACTTCGGACTGCATTTTAAGAAAATTTAACATGCTATCGGTGAGGATTCCGCTGATGAAAAGGTGGTTTCCGTGGGAGAAAAGTTCTGCTTTGTATTTGTCGGAAAGCAACGACGACGGGATGTTCAGCGACACCAACTCGCCGTCCTCTATGGCGAAGATGCCGTTCTCCAGCAGGAGCAGCTCGTCCGCCAAAGGAGTCTCGTACTCAGGGATTTGCATCAAATCGTGGACCTCTGCCGTTTTCTTCACGATGGTGTTCAAGTCGGGGGCAATGGCTGCACCAGTGGAGAGAATCAGCCCGTCGGTGATGGTCGGGGAGGCGTGGCTCTTGCGCGACAACGCCCCATCCACGATGGTGAGATCAACTCCGTACTCCCCCATCCTATCCAGCACCTTGCGCACTCCGCCCGTGGTAGCCGGTCCCGACAGGATCACTTTGCCGGCCTGCAACACCCGCGCCGTCACTAAGCGACCCAACGAGGTGCTATCATCCGACAGATCAATGATTTCCGAGAGCAGTAGTCGTTGCCGGTAGTGGTACTCGGAGGTCACGAAGACAGTACCCTCATACAGCTCGATCTCCGGCTTCTCGGTCTGCGTCACCTGGTCGGTCTTCTCCCCGTCGATTCCGATGCTCGTCACCGCCACCCGCACGCCACGTTTCCGCAGCTGCTCCAGCAGGTAGTTGAGCGCGACCGTCTTACCGGTATTCTTCGCCATACCGGTGATGGAGAGGGTTTTGCATTGGAGGATGTTATCTATTAATGACATTGTAAATACTTGTTGTTATTGAATTAGTTAGCAGTTAGTAGTTAGTAGTTAGCAGTTTGTTTTTCGGAGCTTTGTCGGGATTTGGGATTATTTTGAGTTTTCGTTATCGCTGATAACATTTTCACGAGTTCTAAACTATCTTTTCTGATACTTTCATGCTGAACATCTGTAATATATCCATTTTTAAACAGCATATCAATCCAATATAAAGTTTCTGAAGACTCTTTATAAGCGATATACATTTTTGCGTAAAAATCCTTTTTCGACTGAGCACATAACGCCTCGCTTATATTAGCACCAATACTAGTTCCTGATCGCAAAAGCTGTTTCGACATAACAAACTCTCTTTTTATTTGCTGCAAATATTGATGCATCTTAATGATTCTTGACGCAAAATCACGACTTTTTTTCTTGAACAATACTATGTTTCATGTCCTATTCTTTTTTGTTTTATTTTCAAAATATTTGCAAAAATAAAAGAAAACAAATTCAAAATCCAATAGTCTGAGAAAAAAGTATCAACACCCACCAGTTCATTCCACCCAACTGCTAACTGCTAACTGCTAACTGCTAACTGCTAACTGCTAACTGCTAACTGCTAACTGCTAACTGCTAACTGCTAACTGCGCATAAGCGCTTCGATGTCGTCCACTTCCACCGGAACTTCCGCCATGAGATCTATTGGCGTGTCAGCGACGACCACGTCGGTTTCGATGCGGACGCCGATACCCTCCTCGGCGATGTAGATACCTGGTTCACAACTCAGTACGTTGCCGGGCTGGAAGACCCAATCGCGCTGACCTACATCGTGCACGTCCAAACCGATGAAGTGGCTGGTGTTGTGCATGTAGTACTTTTTGAAACAGGGCATCGCAGGATCCTGTTTGTCCACATCTTTCTGCGTGTATAAGCCCAACTTGATGAGTTCCTCGTCCATCCGTTTGAAGACGTAGTCGTTGATCTTGTGGATGGTCATGCCGGGCTTGAAGAGCGGGATGGTTTCTTTATATATGGACAAAACCGCCTCATAGACAGCTTTTTGTCTCGGGGTGAACTTGCCGTTCACGGGTACGGTGCGGGAGCAGTCGCCGGCGTAGTTGGCATACTCGGCTCCGAAGTCCATCAACAGAAGGTCGCCATCCTGCATCTGCTTGTCGTTCTTGATGTAGTGAAGGATGCAAGTATCGGGACCGGCAGCGATGATAGGCGCAAAGGAGTGCGTGGTGGCACCGTTGCGGATCACCTCGTAGGTCATTTCTGCCTCAATTTCGTATTCGTATTTCCCTGGTTTGATGGCCGATAACGCCCGCGTAAACATCTTGCCCGTAATCTCGCAAGCTTTCTTCATCGCAGCCAGTTCCTCGGGATGCTTGACATTGCGCAGCGGGTAGAGGATCGGGGCAAGGCGGCGGTAGTCGTGCAGCGAATAGTCCTTTTTCAGCTGCTCGGCAAAGCGAATTTCACGGGTCGGGAGCTCCTGCCGGAAACGCGGGTCTTCGGGAATGTGGAGATAGACGTGCTCCGACTGTACCATCACGGCGTTGAGCACGCTCTCGAACTCCTCGACGAACAGCACGTTCCGCACACCGGAGAGCTTCTTCGCGTCTTCCTTGGAAAGCCGGTGCCCGAACCAGACGATCTTCTCGGGCGACGGGTTCTTGATGAAGAGCACCTCGCGGTAGTCGGGGTTCGGATGCCACGGAGCCATCATCAGAATGGTCTCTTCCTGATCGATGCCGCAAAGGTAAAGCAGTTCGGAGTTCTGACGGAAGGGGTGCGTGGTGTCGCCACAACGCGGATATTCGTCGTGCGAAACGAGCAGTGCCACAGAGTTTTCCGCCATCTCGCCGACCACATTGCGACGGTTGCGGGTGTAAAATTCAGCTGATAAGGGTTGATAACGCATAAGTCGGAAATTTTATGCGGCAAAGATAGTATTTTTTAGGCTACAGGCAAAAGGCAACAGTCAATGGTCACCGCGAAGGAAACGCAGGAAGGCTTCCGGCCACCCCATCACATCCTTGACCTCATATTTTTCCATTTTCTCCCTGTTCACGCCAAAGCCGTGTCCACCCTGCTGAGGGTTCATGTAATAGACATCGACCTTATTCAGAGCCTTCAGCGAGTCGGCCATCATCTTGGCGTTGTGCCAATCGACCGTGGGATCGTCGTAGCAGCTCAGCAAGAAAACGGGACAGCGCACCTGGTCGGCGTGCAGTTCCAGCGACAACGAATCCCACATCGCGGGATCGTGTTGGCGACGCTCGCCCATGAGTCCGCGACGCGAACGCTTGTGCACGTAAGGGTCGCGCATGGTGATCACCGGATAGATGGGCGCCACGAAATCAGGGGCGGTACTATCGGGCAAAAAAACAGCTCCACTCATCACCAGATGTCCGCCGGCGGAGAAGCCCATCGCCCCGACCTTCTTATAGCCTTTTTCTTTAACAGTTTTTAACGCAACTTCCAATGCCTCCAATTGGGCGGGATATTGCGTACAACAGGAGCGGCGGATATGGGTGAACCACGACCACCAACCCGAGACAGGGTACTCCAGCACATAGGCGGCATAGCCGTTCTGGTTCAGCCACTGCGCCACCTCCGCACCCTCTGATTTCTTCGCCAACCAATAGTAACTGCCGCCGGGACATACCACCACGGCGGTGTCGGCTTTCTTACCCTTCGGCAAAAACTCCGTCAACTTCTGCGCGAAAACATTGCTACCCAACAACATCGCACAAACCAAAATCCAAATCGTTCTACTATTATTCATCGTTTTTTCATCGTTTAATCATCGTTTTTTCATCGTTTTTCATCGCATATTCATCGTCATCCGCCCCAGGGCTCCGCTCCGCTACACCCTGGGCTGGCATAGGTCGGGCTTTCAGCCCTTTTGGATTTCTACATTTTTTTCACGATTCCATCCTTCTCCCCCATCACCGTCTCCGCCGTCATCACCGCAGTGAGCGGCACACCACAACAGCCGTGGAGATAAACGTTCTGGCCAGTCATGAAGAGGTTATCAGCCTTAGTACGGATCGGCAGGTAGCCGGCGTACGGATTGCGACAATCCTTCATCAGCCCATACAGCGAACCATCGGGCTCGTTGAAGTAGTCGCGAACCGTCAGCGGGGTGGCGTCATAGACCTGCTCCACACAGTCCTTGAATCCCGGCCAATGCTCTTCCATTTTATTCAGTATCAGTTCCGTATGCTTTTTCTTCCAATCTTCGTATTCCGCACTTCGGTGACCGAGCGAGGTGTCCGCCCACTGCTCCACCGCCGAGAACGGGGTGAAGACAATCACCTGCAGGGCACGCGCATAGGGTCCCTGGTTTGGGGCGCAAGGGGTGAAATAGACGAAATTCTGCGGCCAGTCCTTCTCAATATACTTGCCGAAATTCCACACCTTGTCGTAACTGTCCCAACAGTAACACGGATGGTTGAGATACGGAAAGGTGCCCTCCTTGAGCACCGCATAGACACAATACGCGGAATAGTTGTTCGGAGCCTCGCTCATCCGCGTACGGAAAGCCTTGTTGAACAATCGGTTATCCGCAATCTTGAGCAACGCCTGCGGGTGAATGGAGGAGACGACGATTTCGGTGGAGAAAGTGCGTCCATCGGCGATGGTGAGCGACTGCACATGGTTGTTTTCCACCTGTATGCCTGTTACTTCAGCACCGGTCAACACTTCGCCGCCGAGACTACGGATAAGCCGAACTAACGTCTCCGCCAGCTGCTCCGCCGGTCCCTCGAACCGCGAGTGTCCACTGATATACAGCAAGTTGATGAGTGCAAAGATGTACGCGGGCGTGTAACCGGGCTCGCCACCGCAGAGGGGACTGAGGTAGGCCAACAGGCTCCGCAACTTCGGATTTTGCACGTGGTCGGCGATGAACTCCGCCGAGGACTGGTAGAACGCCTCATCACGACCCGGTCCCGACTCGCTTCCCGTACGCAGGAAGAAAAAATCGACCTGATTGGCCAACGCAAACAGGTGATCTACATAACGTTGGATATTCTCCCCCTCCTCGGGGAAAAGACCTTGGAAATACTGAGTAAACGCTTCCCTACCCTGCGGGACGCGATAGCGAGCCCCATCCTCGAAACAGAAGACCTCATCCATGCAATCCGCATCGACCGGCCGGTAGGAAATCCGGTCGAGGATGCCCAGATAACGGCAGATGCGGTTGAGGGAGCCGCCTGGCTGCAGTCCGCCGACAACGTGCATCCCCGCATCGAAGGAGACACCCATACGGGTGAACGACTGCAGACCGCCGCCCAGATGCGCACTGCGCTCCAGCACGGTGACCCGATAGCCCTCCTTGGCAAGCAACGCGGCCGTGAAAAGTCCCCCGATGCCGCCCCCGATGATATGCACCTGTTGTGATTCCGTCATAGATAGGTCAACCTATAATTTGCGGGCGCAAATGTACATAAATTACGAATACAGATGGGCAATTGAAATCGTTGCTGTAGAGACGTGGTGTACCGCGTCTCTACAATTTCAGAGGGAAAATACGAAAAAAAGGTCAGAGTTGTTTCTTCAGCGCCTTAATTTCTTGGAAAAGTGCCTGATAATCAGGTTCAAAACGGGACATTTCCCGACTGAACAGCGCGAGGAATTCCACATTCTTCTGTTTCTCGAACAACGTGGAAATGGCAAGCTTCTGCAGATAGTACCGGTGGGTCATCGCCTCATTCACCACCCGCTGGATGGCGGTTTTATAGCCTTTCTCGTCCGTCACGATGCCGCTGCGGCTCAGGAACGACGGTCCCGCCTCAAACTGCGGCTTAATCAAAAACATCATCTGACCGTCCGGCTTCAGAAACGGGTCAATATTGGGAATAATATACGTCAAGGAAATAAACGAGACATCCGACACAATAAAATCAAACTGCTGATTCTGAACATCTTCCGGTTTCAAATCGCGAAAATCTTTGTTCTCCAAGGAGGTTACCTTAGGATGATGGAGCAGTGATTCCACCAGCTGGGCCGTACCCACATCCACAGCCGTCACCGAAGCCGCACCGTGCTGCAGCGCACAGTCCGTGAAGCCGCCCGTGGAAGAACCGATGTCCAGCACCGTCTTCCCGGCGAAATCGAGTCCGAAATCCTTGATGGCCTTCTCCAGCTTCAGCCCGCCCATACTGACGTACTTGTTGAAGAGGTCGATGACCTCCACACGCATCGCCTCCGTAATCTCCATGGAAGCCTTGGTCACAATGCGCCCATCCACCATCACCGTCTCGTGCTTGATGGCGGTCTGCGCTTTCTCCCGGGAAGGGAAAAATCCGTTGTCGGTAAGGTATTTGTCAAGTCTCATAATAATTCAGTTAGCAGTTAGTAGTTAGCAGTTAGCAGTTAACTTCTAACTACTAACTGCTAACTACTAACTAATTACAGCAATTGCAGATCCGCGAGGTGTTGCCGAAGCTCCGCCTCGGTCTTGATCAGCACCTGACGGGGTTTGCTGCCGCTGCCGGGACCGACAATCTTGAGGTCTTCCAACTGGTCCATGATGCGGCCGGCGCGGTTATAACCCAGACTCAGCTTCCGCTGGATGGAGGACGTGGAACCCTGCTGGGTCTGCACGATCAGGGTAGCGGCATCTATCAGCATGGGATCCAGCTCGTTGGGGTTCACCGACTCTTCACCGCGACCGTTGCCCTCCTCACCCGGCTCGGGTACGTCAGGCAGTTCGTACGGCTCGCGCAACGGACGTTCCTCTTCCTGTTTCTCGATAAACTCCGCAATCTGCTCCACTTCGGGGGTATCCACGAAGGCGCACTGCAGACGCACGACATCACTACCCGTGGAAATGAGCATATCGCCCTTACCGATGAGCTGGTTGGCGCCCGTGGCGTCCAAAATTGTCTTGGAATCGACACCCGACTGCACGCGGAAGGCGATACGCGCCGGGAAGTTGGCCTTGATGCTACCCGTGATGATGTTCACGGAAGGACGCTGCGTGGCGATGACCAAGTGGATGCCGATGGCACGGGCCAACTGGGCCAAACGGGCAAGCGGCTGCTCCACCTCTCGACCCGCCGTCATGATCAGGTCGCCGAACTCGTCGATGACGACCACAATATACGGCATATAGCGGTGTCCGAACGCCGGCGACAGCTCTCGAGCGCAGAACTTGGCGTTGTATTCCTTAATATTACGCATCTTTGCGGCCTTCAGCAGGTCGTAGCGCGTGTCCATCTCCACACAAAGGGAGTTGAGCGTGCGCACCACTTTCTTCGTATCGGTGATGATAGCGTCGCCGTTGTCGGGCAGCGTGGCCAAATAGTAGTTCTCGATGGCAGAATAGAGCGTAAACTCGACTTTTTTCGGATCCACCAGCACGAACTTCATCTCGCACGGATGCTTGGTGTAAAGCAACGAGGTAATGATGGCGTTCAGACCGACGGACTTACCCTGACCGGTGGCACCAGCGACCAACAGGTGCGGCATCTTCGCCAAATCAACCACAAACGCCTCGTTGTTAATGGTTTTACCCAAGCCAATGGGCAGCGCGTAGTTGTTCTTCTTGAACTTCTCGGAATTGATAATCTCGCGCATAGAGACAATGTTCGGGTTCTTGTTCGGCACCTCAATACCGATGGTGCCGCGACCCGGAATCGGTGCGATGATACGGATGCCGAGAGCGGAAAGGCTCAGGGCGATATCATCCTCCAAGTTCTTGATCTTACTGATGCGGACCCCCTCCTTCGGGACAATCTCGTACAATGTCACCGTCGGGCCGACCACCGCCGAGATGCTCTTGATGGCGATACCGAAGCTCAACAGCGTCTTCTCGATACTCATCTTGTTTTCAAGAAGCTCCTTCTTTATAAGCTCCTCGGTTGAGGCAGTATAAGGGTAATCTTTCAACAAATCCACCGGCGGAAACTCGAAATGCGAGAGTTCCTTGCGCGGGTCGTAAGGTTCCAAATTGCGCACCTCCTCCGGCGTAAGCGCCCTCGATTTCCCTTCATCGCCTAATTCATCGCTTTTTTCATCGTTATTTTCATCGTTATTTTCATCGTTATTTTCATCGTTATTTTCATCGCCCAACTCATCGTTCTCAGCCGGTTTCTCATTCATATTCACAAAATCGAACGGAATGTCATCAGTAGAAGTATCCGTTTCATCATCGGGGAAGAGATCATCAGGGGTAAAGATATCTTCGTTCCCAATTTCCTTTTCCTCAGGTTCTTTATTATCCACCAAATCATACGTCTTGGTGGCATACTCCTTGCTAAGGGCGCCGTGATCCGTGATGTATAGGTCGGGCTGGTCCTCGTGTTGGGTTCGGCTGGTGCCCATAGTCTGGTGCACGGCCTCAGCGCGTTTCGCCATTTTTTTCTCGTGCATATTAACAGCCCATTGTTGACAAGCATCACCGACTCCGGTGAAGTTTATATCGTAGCAAAACAGCAGGATCAGCACCAACAAGGCAAGGTCGATGACCACCGTGAAGAACATACCCACATGTTCGATGAGGAACTGGCAGATGAAATTGCCGAAATTGCCCGCCAGGAAGGAGTTGTCGGTGTTGTAGGCAAAGAGTCCGAAAGTGATGGAGAACCACGCCATGGTCATCAAAACCGAGAATGTGGTGCGTCCCAACGGCAGCGGCGCGCGGTTGGAAATCAGCCGGATACCATATAATAATATAAGGAGAGGGAAACCGATGGAGGCAACGCCGAAAAAGAACTGGATAAAGAAATAGGAGAGCATCGCGCCGACCCCTTTGGCGAGGTTGGGCACGTCCTGCGCGCGATCGCCCACCACGTATGACACGTTCTCGTGCGCGTTGAAGTAGAACGACACGATGGACATGAACAGCAGGAGGGAGAACACGATGAGGAGCACTCCGTAGAAAATGGTCATTTTCGGACCGGTCAACCGTTCCCAAAGGGATCCGGACGACGATTTCGACGACTGTTTTCTGCTCTTGCCCGATTTCTTTGCACCGTTTTTCGGGGAGGATGAGTTCTGTGATTCGGAGAACTTCTGTACGTTGGATGTATTCGATTTCTTTGCCATTGATTGTTGACTATTGACTGTTGACCATTGACCATTGACTTGGTCCTATTTCCTGTTGCCTAGTGCCTTTCGCCTATTTGCCCAGTTTCTAAATTTAACCGAACAAAAATACAATATTTGAAAGTAAAACGAGTTATTATTGTCCGTTTAATATAAACATTGGAATGTTGGAAAAAATTGTTTTCAAAACAAAATAAATATTCAATAAGAGCGTATTTTTGCATAAATTTTTTCAAACTATGAACGGATTGACTTTGTTATTAGCGACAGTTAATGATTCCATGGGCGTTGTGGCCGCCGCAGCGGAGCCCCATGTGGAAGAAACCTCCTACTTTAAATTGGTATTCGCCGTCAACAGCTTGTGGATCATCATCCCCCTGATAATGATGTTGGCCTTCGCCATCTATTTCTTCGTGAAGAAGTTGCTGGTGGTGAACCGCGCCTCCCAAGAGGAACAGAACTTCATGAACAATATCCGCGACTTCATCCATGAAGGGAAGCTGGATTCCGCTGTCGCCCTGTGCCGCAGCAACAACAACCCCACGGCCCGCATGATCGACAAGGGTCTCAGCCGTCTCGGTCGTCCGCTGGAAGATATCCGCACGGCTATCGAAAACGAAGGTAACCTAGAGGTCGCCCGTCTGGAGAAGGGCGTTTCCGCGCTGGCTACCATCGCTGCCGTCGCCCCGATGATGGGTTTCTTGGGTACGGTTGTCGGTATGGTGGGCGCTTTCCACAACATGGCCGCCGACCCCAACAATTTCAACATCGGCACCTTGTCATCCGGCATCTACACCGCCATGATTACTACCGTGGGCGGTTTGGTCGTCGGTATCATCGCCCTGGTGTTCCACAACCTGCTGATATCCAAGATCTCCAACGTGGTCTATATGCTGGAAGTCCGCACCACGGAATTCATGGATCTGCTTCACGAGAACGCTTAATACCCCGAGGCCATGGCTATCAAAATGCAAAACCGCATTGATCCGACGTTCAGCGCGACCTCCATGTCCGACTTGGTGTTCTTGCTGCTGATCTTCTTCATGCTGACCTCCACCATGATCTCACCGAACGCCATCAACCTCGTGCTGCCGAAGAGCACGGCCGAGAAACAGCTGTCGAACAGACAGTTGGAGGTCTATATCGATGCCGATCTGAACTATTATGTGAACCCCGAAGGTTCCGCAGCGCAACCTACCGCCTACGAGGACCTGCTGCCCACCCTGATGAGTGCCGTGGAACAGGATGCCTCCGCACAAAAGAACATCATCCTCCGCGCCGACAAGACCGTCCCGATCGAGAACGTCGTCGCCCTGATGGATGTCCTGAACGAATTGAACGAGAACTTCCCCGAGGAAGAAAGATATAAATTGGTACTTGCCACAGAAGCCAAATGATCAAAACTAACGAGAATAGGAAAGACAACGTGATTGCATGGTGCACGACGATAGGCACCATGGCATTGCTGTTGATTTTGCTTCTGGCTTGCAGTCTGAAGACGCAAATTCCCCCGCCGCCGCCAAAACAGATGGTGTATGTCGATATCGCACCGATGGGCGGCGGTGGTGGTGGCGGTACCCCTCAGGTGGCCTCCAACCCGAAACCCTCGGCTGGACAGAACTACGCCACCCAGAACGCGCAAGATGCCCCTGCGGTGAACCACTCCAACCGTACTTCCACGAACACCCAGACCCAGACCGTGCCCTCCCAGCCGAAACCCGACCAATCGTCCATGTACCACGGACGTGGCGGTACCGGTAGTGGCGGCGGACAAGGCAGTGGCATCGGCAGCGGTACGGGCTCCGGACTCGGTCCCGGCGAAGGTGCCGGAAGTGGTGGCGGCGTGGGCTATGGCACCGGTCACCGCGGCATGATTAACAACATCGACGCCACCGTCAACGAAGACGGACAGGTTTGCGTAGAAGTGCACATTGCCGCCGACGGCCACGTCATCGACGCGCGCGTCATCAACAACAACAAGCACAAAACGACCATCACGAACCGCAATATCCAGCAGCAGTGCGTTGCCCGCGCGAAACAGGCCATCTACAAGCCCGGCAAAGAGGAATTGCGAATCATCGTGTTCAGCTAACGAATGGAATCCTACCACGAAATCCTGGAACGCATTTTCACCGCCTACCCGATGTACCACAAGGTCGGGAGCGCGGCATACAAGGAAGGGCTCGAGAACATCGAAGCCCTGCTTGACATTTTGGGGAATCCCCAACGGAAACTGCGCTGCGTGCATGTAGCCGGCACTAACGGGAAAGGCTCCGTGTCATCGTTCCTGGCATCTTATTTTCAAGAACTTGGCTACAAGACCGGACTCTTCACCTCGCCGCACCTTGTCGATTTCCGCGAGCGCATCCGCATCAACGGGGAGATGATTTCCGAAAAACAAGTCCTCGACTTTTTTGAGCAATATCAGGAGAAGTTCCAGCATCTGGAGCCCTCGTTCTTTGAAATTACCACCGCATTGGCGTTCCATCACTTTGCCGAGCAGAAGGTTGATTTCGCGGTTATCGAGGTGGGTTTGGGAGGTCGGTTGGACTCCACCAACGTCATCACTCCCCTACTCTCCGTCATCACCAACATCTCGTTGGAACACACGCAGATGCTGGGCGACACCATCGCAAAAATCGCCTACGAGAAGGCCGGGATCATCAAGGACAAAGTACCCGTGGTGATCGGCGAATACCATCCTGAGAGCTTTCCCGTGTTCGAGGATATGGCGCTGAAACACGATGCGCCGCTGTTCCCCGCCAACGTCAACTACGAGACCACCAACTACCACGGCACACTGGACATCCGCGACAAAGAGACTCACGAGAAAGTCTATTCGCTCTATACTCCGTTCAAGGCCCACTACCAGGACAAAAACATCCTCACCTTCTTCCAAGCCGCGAAAGTACTGGAATTCATCCTCAACATCCAAGAGGACAAAATCGGATTGGCTGTGGAAAACATGCAGCAAAACACGGGATTGATCGGTCGCTGGCAACGGCTGTCCGACAAACCGCGCATCCTTTGCGACGTGGGCCACAACTACGCCTGTCTGCAGCACTCCATGTTCAACATCTACGAGGAGCGCACTTCCGCCGACAGCAAAATCCACGTAGTCTTCGGTATGGTGAGCGACAAAGACATCGACCATATCCTGCCCCTGCTGCGCAAGGAGTTCGCCTACTACGTCTGTCGTGCCAACATCGAACGGGCGATGGATCAGGAGAAACTCGCCGCGAAAATGAGGGAAAACGGCCTCAACTGCAAAACGTATCCATCCGTAAAAGAAGCCATAGAGGCGGCGAAAGCGGCGGCCAGCGACGAAGATGTGATTTTCATCACCGGTAGCTGTTTCGTGGTCGGCGAAGCGTTAAGTGACTTTGCGCTCTTGCGAGACGGAGATTCCGTCGCCTCCTAACGTCGGCAACGGAATGGAGGTGACTCTATCGGACAATAATACGATGAATGAACGATGAAAAAACGATGAAAAAACGATGAATGAACGATGAAAAAACGATGAATGGCGATGAATAAAATAATCATTACCATATTATTGTTATTGGGCACGGTTTTCGTGTTCGGGCAATCGTCGTATATCATTGTGAATGAAGAGGATGCGGAGTTGATGCGCGAGGCGAAGGTTGTCGGGCGGACGAACCAGACCCTGACGTTGGAGAACTACCCGCAAAACGCCGAAAAGATCGTGAAATATTTGGAAAATCACGGGTATCCGTTCGCGTCCGTGAGCCTGACCACCGAATGGGAAAATGACACAACCCCGCAATATGTTCTGCACATTGACCGTAACCGTTATACCAAAGTCGATTCCATCGTACTGAAAGGCAACATCAAGTTGAGCCAGAGCTATTTATGGCCGTATCTAGGTTTACGCCGGAATGCGCCATACTCTGAAAAGACGATTCGGGAGGTGGCCGACAAGCTCGCTGCCCTACCCTTCGCCACCGTCGTGCAACAGCCCGGCATCTCCTTCGAGGAGGAAAAGACCGTGCTGTACGTCTATCTCGACAAACGGCAGGTCAACCGCTTCGACGGCTACATCGGATTCCAACCAGTGAGCGAACTGACTGGCAAACTGGCCATTAACGGTGAACTATCGCTGGACCTGCAAAATATCTTCCACATCGGGGAGCAGCTCTCCCTGAAATGGCGCAGCAGCGAACGCTATTCCCAATATCTGAACATTGAAGCGGCGTTTCCCTACTTGTTCCGCACCCGCTTCGGCATCGACGGGCACTTCCGTCTCGACAAGCAGGACACCACCTACCTCACCCTCAACTACCACATCGGCATCCCCTACCACCTCCGTCCCGACAGCTACATCCGTCCCTACATCGACATCACGCAGTCGCGACTGTTGGGCAAAAACAGTCGTCCGACCACGACCGACACCGCCTTCATGGATTACCGCAACATCCTCTACGGACTGTCGTTACGGTTCACCAACATCGCATATAATCTGCCCGATTTCGGGTACGATTTCTACGCGGATGCCGCCGCCGGACGAAGGACATTGCTACCTGGCTCTATCACAAATGAGTTAAACGAAAGTGACTTAGTGAAAACGACCTACCGGCTGACTGGTCACGCGATAGGCGGCTTTCGTCTGTACAAGGGACTATACCTGATACTTAAGACCCAGGCAGGCAGTCTGCTGCGCGGTCCGCACTTCCTGAACGAGATGTTCAAGATTGGCGGCGAAGGGCAGATTCGCGGATTCACGGAAAACGAGCTGTTAGCCAGCACCTACCTGCTCTATTCAGCGGAGTTGCGTTACCAGTTCGGCCGCAACAACGATGTGCACCTCTTTTTCGACGGCGGCACCTACGAACAGCAGGGCTACAGCAACTACCTGTTCGACAATCCGTTCGGCTTCGGCTTAGGCGTCAACATCGGGGTGCGCAGCGGCACCTTCTACTTCGACTACGCCTTGCCGAGACAGCGGGGGAACAAAATCTCGTTCAAGACGGGAAAAATCCATTTCGGAGTGAAGGTAAAATTCTAAACGTGTCGTAGAGACACCCTAATATGACGTCTCTACAACGTGTTAAACCGTTATTGTCTGAATTCAAAGAGATTGGTGAAACCTGTCACCTTGAAGATGTTGAGAAGATTCTGGTTCGTACAAACAATGGTCACTTTATGGCCGCGAGGCTTGGCATCCTTAAGAATGCTGAGGAAAATACGGAGACCGCTGGAGGAGATATACTCCAATTTCTCGCAGTCAAGTACAACATCCTTGTCTGCAGTGAGGACTGGCTGGATATCTTTCTCCGTTTGAGGGGAGGCGGCGGTGTCGAGGCGGCCTTCAAAGTAGACCACAATCTCGTCGTTCTGTTCTTTAATGGTGGTTTTCATTTTATTGCTGTTTTTAATTTATTTTTTTCACAAGTGTAAGTACATTCTTCCCGTCAGTATGCTGATAGGTCACGATGTCCATAAACTGCCGGACCAGGAGGATTCCCAGTCCGCCGATAGAACGTTCCTCAGCCGGAAGGTTTATGTCGGGATCCTCCTTGCCGGTGGGGTCGAAGGGTGTTCCGCTGTCGGCAATGGTGATGGTAAGCAGCCCGTCGGTCACGGAGGCATCAATCCTCACCTCGCCAACCGTGCCTTTCGGGTAGGCATAGTTCATCACGTTGACCACAGCTTCCTCCACGGCCAGGTTGATATTCTTCGACATCTCCATGTCCATTGCGTTCTCTTCGGAGATGGTGTCGATGAATCTCGCCAAAAGGGGGACTTCCTGCACGTCATTATGTAAGGTGAGCGTGTATTCCATAGCACATTATTTGGATGCTTGGGTATAACGAATCGCCAGCATGGTAAGGTCATCGCTCTGTTCCGTGCCGGATTCAAAAACTTGTATCGCCTCTGAGATATGATCAATGAGCTCGCGGGGAGTGGCACGGGACATCTTTTCCAATTCGGCAAGCATGCGTGCCTCGCCGAACTGGCCATGGGTGGTGTTTTCCGCCTCTGTGAGACCATCCGTGTAGAGGAATATGACAGAGTCCAGGCCCACATGGATTTCCTGACGGGTGTAATCCCATTCCATGACCCCGAGAGGGATGTTGGAATCCATTTGCAGGGTGGAAATGGTCTCGTTGACCAGTGCCGGAGGACAGTGGGCGGCATTGCTGTAGCTCAACATGCCTGTTTTGAGATCCAGATTCCCAATAAAGAACGTGACGAAGATGGAGTTCTCATTCATCTCCGACATAGCCGTATTCATCTGGTTCATAATCTCTTCAGGATGGGTTGTACGGGCGCAAACCGTGCGGAAAAGGCTTCTGGTGACGGCCATCATCAACGAAGCGGGGACGCCTTTTCCACTAACATCGCCCACACAGAAAAGAAGATGTCCGTCCAGAATCTGGAAGTCGTAAAGGTCGCCACCTACCTCTTTGGCAGGCACCAGCGAGCCGTAAATCGCCACCTCTTCGCAATCGGGGTATGGCGGGAAGGTTTTCGGAAGCATTCCCTGCTGGATGTCGCGGGCAATCTTCAGCTCGCTGCCGATGCGTTCCTTCTCGGCGCTCACCTCGCCCAGCTTCTGAATTCCACGGAAGGTGCGCCACATGATGAATGCCAGAAGCAACAAGCCCAGGAGCATAGAGATAAGGAGCAGTTGGCTCACCCGGTGCAACCCTCTGTAAATCTCTTTGTCGGGAAAGAAGAGCGCCATCGACCACCCCGTGTTTCCGCCCACCGGACTATAATGTATATAGTATTTCTCGCCATTGTATTTCACGTTGGTGGATCCCTGCTTTCCCCCTTGCACAGCCTCGTTCAGATGTGCCGCCATCGTGTCCTGGTGAAGACGCGCGGTTTCCTCGAGCGTGATGCGCATCACCAGCGTGCTGTCGGGACAGACCATCACCCGTCCCGCATGGGAAAACAGATAGGTTTGGATTTCCGCTTTTTGTTCGAAAAGGTCGCCGAGCCAGTCGAGCGAGACATCCGCGGCGAAAACGGCCACCGTACGTCCTGAGTTGTCGCGCAACGGTATAGTGTACGTGCAGACCATCCCTTCCGAACCGGCGCTGTCGATATACGGTTCTGTCCATAGTCCGTCGTTGTCCCCAAGCCCGTCGATGAACCAGGACATTTCCAGATAGTTATGCTCGGCCGAACCAATTTGCTTGTTCTCGAGGATGTCTTTGTCCCGGAACACGTAGGGCTCGTACCAATAGCCTTTGGAGGGATAATAATCGGGCAGGAAGGCAATGGCGCAGCCTGTCAAATCCGGGTTTTTCTCCATGATGCGCCGCATGATGGGATATACGGAATCCGGGTGCGCAATCGACTGTTCCAGTGCCCAATGGAGGTTGCCCACTGCGGTTTCCACTCGGCTGACCACCTGTTGGATTTCCAAATTTTTGACCTGCATTTCGGATGCGGCTCGCTGACGCACCTCGTCGCGGATGCCGTTGCGAGCAAAATAGTATTGTACGGCACTGCCCACCTCCATCAGGATGGCCGCGGTCAGCAGCACCAGCACACCGCTTCGTGTCTGCAGTTTCCTCCAAGTTTTGTTAATGGGATTGTCTGTTTGTTTCATATTTCAAATATTGTCTTTACTCCTTCGGAAGTGTGTTCTGTGGATATATTTTGGCTGGCATTGTGGATAAGTATCACCGCCAGCTCGTCGGTATCAGGCTTTTCCAACGCTGAAACTTCCACTTCGCGTTGCAATACCACCACCGATGTCTCTTGTTTCAAATCACTGTGGTTCACCTCAATATGGACGGGTGTTGTAAAATCAGCTATCAGGACAAGCATCTCTTCCACCACATGGGTCACGGAGTCCATCTTTTCTGCAATGGAGCAACGTATGCAGAACTGCTTGATTTTCGAGGTCATATCGTACAGGTCGAAGTCGCGGCTGTTGATTTCGAATGCCAGAAGACGTATTCTGTTCACGAAAGTGCGGGTTTGCGGGAGACGCGGCTCATTGAAGATCTGGCTGGGGGTTCCGTCTTCCAGCAGACAACCGTTATGGACAAACAGTATGCGGCTGCTGGTGTCGCGGGCGAAACGCATCTCGTGGGTGACAATCACCATGGTCATCCCTTCTTGGGCCAGGGAGCGGACCACCCCCTGCACCTCGTCCACCATTGTCGGGTCGAGCGATGAAGTGGGCTCGTCCATGAGCAAGATCTCGGGTTTCATGGCCAGGGTTCTTGCGATGGCGGCACGTTGCTGTTGTCCGCCGGAGAGGGAGGACGGCATCTGTCGGGCATGTTCGGCCATGCCCACATGGCGCAACATCTCCATGGCCAGTTCGTCGGCCTCCTCGCGCCCGAGGCCCAATAGTTTCATGGGTGCCAGGGTCACATTGTCTAATACCGAGAGGTGACCGAAGAGGTTGAACTGTTGAAACACCATGCCGATTTTCACGCCGGGGGTCAGGCTCACTTCGCCGCTGGTGGGCTGTTCCAGCCCCGCCATACAGCGAAGCAGGACGCTTTTCCCCGAGCCGGAGGGACCGATCATTCCCACCACCTCGCCACGGGAGACATGCAACGAGATGTCTTTCACCGCGTGTGTACGGCTTCCGTCGGGAGTGTCAAAATCTTTGAAGAGATGGGAAACGGTAATCATATCTGCGAGATTCGGAAGAGTATAAAGTCCAACAGCTTGTTCAGCAGCCATGCCAGCAGAAAGTAAATCAGGGTGGTGACGAGCAACGGCAACAGGTCCTGACCGGTGCTGTTACGGATGACCTGGGTGGCCAGGGTAAGGTCTTGGACGGCCACATAGCCCACGACAGAAGTCCCCTTCACGGTGGCCACAGCCTGGAATTTGTAGGTAGGCATACCGATACGGAGGGCTTGGGGCAGCACAATATAGCGCATTGTCTGCAGTTTGGAAAAGCCCAGCATCTGTCCTGCCTCCATCTGTCCGCGCCCCACCGCATCGATGGACGATTGGAGATTCCCGGCCACAAAGTTGGCAAAGATCAGTCCAATGGCTATCGAAGCCGCCAATATCGGACAATGGCCTCCGAACAGGAGATAGAAGACAATCATGATCAGCACCACCACCGGAGTGCCGCGCACCACCACCTTCCACCACTTGGAAACGTTCTGCAGCCAGCGGCGGCGGTTCAGCGAGAGCGCATAGAGGCCACAGCCGACCAGCGTGCCGATCAGCAGCGACAGCAAGGATATGGCCACCGTGGCCAGCAGCCCTTTCAGTATCAGCCAAATACAATCCTCTATACCCATGTCTTTTGCCTAATCTATTTATTGAATTGGCAAAAATACATTTTTTTGCCTATCAAAAAACAGGGTGATAAAAAAAAGCACCCCAAACTTGTGGTTTAGAGTGCCTTTTGTGTCCCCTCAGGGACTCGAACCCTGGACCCATTGATTAAGAGTCAATTGCTCTACCAACTGAGCTAAGGAGACTTTTTTATCCTTGCTTTTGCGGGTGCAAAAATACATTTTTTTTCTATCTTTGCAAAAAAAAAGTGATGAAAATTTACACACGTACAGGAGACAAAGGAACTACCTCATTATCAGATGGTTCAAGAGTGTCAAAGAACGACATTCTACTGCATGCATACGGCACTGTGGATGAGTTGAACAGCTTCATCGGTGCCATAATTTCGCAAAATCCGGACGAATTTCTGACAAAAGTGCAAAACGAACTCTTCGTCGTCGGCGGCATGTTGGCCACCCCGGTAGCCAACTGGGAGAAGTACTGGAAGGTGGATCGGCTCGCGGAGTTCACGGCCGAGCTGGAGCGGGAAATCGACCGCATGAGCGCGGAGCTGCCGCCCATGCGCGGGTTCATCCTCCCGCAGGGCAGCCGCCTCATCGCCGATACGCACATCTGCCGCACCGTATGCCGTCGCGCGGAGCGTTTTGTGGTCGCCTTGATGGAGGAGAATGAAGCTTACCAAAAAGTGCAAGTTTTGCTGAATCGGCTGTCCGATTTCTTCTTTATTTTGGCCCGATTTTTCCACCAAAAAGAAAATATTTCCGAAACCCTCTATCAGTCAGCAAAATAAAATTTTACTAAAAGGTTGATTATGTCAATATAATATTATACTTTTGCGCGCTCAAAAAACAAACCATTAATAAAGCATAAAAGTATGTATTGGACATTAGAATTAGCCACCCGATTAGAGGACGCTCCCTGGCCGGCAACCCGGGACGAACTACTGGATTACGCCATCCGTTCAGGTGCTCCCATGGAAGTGATTGAGAACCTTCAGGAAATTGACGACGAAGGCGAAACCTACGATTCCATCGAAGACATTTGGCCGGACTACCCCTCCAAAGAGGACTTCTTTTTCAACGAAGACGAATACTAATCGTAGAGACGCGCTACAGCACGTCTCTACAAACAATTTCATACAAAACTGGGAAGCGCGCTAATATGGCGCGTTTTTTTTATCCCACCATCAAACAGAACAGATATACCGGAATGGTGGCAAACAGGATGGAATCCACGCGGTCGAGGACGCCACCGTGGCCGGGGATGATATTGCCGCTGTCTTTCACGCCGGCCTTGCGCTTGAACAAAGACTCTATCAGGTCACCCATCAGCCCGAAAACCTGGATGATGAGCGAAAGCACAATCCATTGCCACATCTGCAGACCAGATTGCTGGAAGTACGGGATGTAGGAAAGTCCTACGGCCAACCCCACCGTGAAAACGCAACTGCAAAGGAAGCCCTCCCAGGTTTTGCCGGGGGAGATGTTCGGGGCGAGCTTATGTTTGCCGAAAAGCGACCCGAAGACGTAGGCGGCGGTGTCGGACATCCAAATCAGGATCAGGAAGGCCAACACCAACACGGGCTGTTTGGGAATCCAAAGAAAAAAGAGAATGCATAAAGGAATAGCTATCCAAATCGGCCCAACAGGGTAAAGTTTTGGATTTTTGCACAACTTGTAAAACTCATAAAGCCCTACCGTAATGAAAAACAACGCCAGCGGAACCGCCACCCACGGGGTGAAGACCGCCGCCACCATCAGGGCGACATAGACAATGCCTGATGCCGTCCGGACGAACAGATTACGCGTTTTGGGATTCATCTTTCGGAGGATTATCGTCTAACAACAACAGAATATAACGAGGATGCTGACGGGTGCGAACCTCCTTGTTCCCCTCTTTGGGTAGCGGGGTCGGGGTGATGAATTCCATACCGGCATCCTTCGCGAACTTCACGTTCCGCGACAACGCCGTCTCCATATCGGGGACAATGTCCACCATTCTCGAAATCACAATCACGTCATGAGCCAAATTGCGCATGGAGACGAACCGAGCGAGTGGCTGGGTAAAGCCAATGCTACCGTCACGAGCTACCAATGCCGTAGAAAGCGCAACTACCGCATCAATCGGGGTGTTCACGGAAATGGTGTCCACATAGTTGATGGCCGCCTGCTGAAGGTCTGCGCAAAGGTTCGGGTGCGTGTTCAGCACCACGTTGTACTGCTGGTCTTCCGCCAGCATCTTCAAGAATTTCAGACGGTCCTGCTTGGTGTGGCAACGCAAAATCTTGCCGCCGTTGGCCTGGAAATTATGCCAGAAATCGACTGGCGGATTGTTCAATTTCGTAAAACACTGTGCCGTAGGCTGCCCCTCCGCAATATGGTCGTGCGTGAGCGTGCTCTTCCGTATGACCACTCGGACATACTCCTTGTCAGTGATAAAATTATTCTCTATCTGGCTCATGATTCTCTGTATTCGTGGGATTTTCGGGCTCGTCAGCGGGTTTTGCCTCGGGGGCAGGAGTTTCCACGACCTCCTCTGTTTTGAAAGGACGGTCACCCAAGATGTTCTGCACATCCTCAGTGAAAATCACCTCACGCTCCAGCAACAGTTTGGCCAGCGTCTCGACCTTATCGTAGTTGTCGATGAGGATCTGTTTCGCCCGCTTATAAGATTCCTCAATGAGCAGATGTACGCGCTCGTCAATCTCCTGCGCTGTCTTCTCACTGTAGGGTTTTGTCATGCTGTATTCCTGCTGACCCGTTGAGTCATAATAACTTACATTACCAATTTTCTCATCCAGACCGTAATAGACAATCATCGCGTATGCCTGCTTGCTGACCCGCTCAAGGTCGTTGAGAGCACCGGTGGAGATCTTTCCAAAGAAGACCTCTTCCGCGGCGCGACCGCCCAAAGTGGCCGTCATCTCATCCACCAGCTGGTCGTAGGTGGTCAGCTGACGTTCCTCCGGAAGGTACCAGGCCGCACCGAGGGCCTTGCCTCTGGGCACGATGGTCACTTTCACCAACGGGGAAGCGTAACGCAGCATCCAGCTCACACAGGCATGACCGGACTCGTGGTACGCGATTGTCTTTTTCTCTTCCGGGGAGATGACGCTTCCGCGACGTTCCAAACCGCCAATGATACGATCGACAGCGGCGAGAAAATCCTCTTTTTCAATGTATTGCTTGCTCTGGCGAGCCGCGATGAGAGCCGCCTCGTTACAAACGTTAGCGATATCCGCACCGGAAAAACCGGGCGTCTGCTTGGCGAAGAAATCCAAATCGACATCGGGACCAAGCTTGAGGTTGCGCACGTGCACACCGAAGATGCCGCGACGCTCGTTCAGATTGGGCAACTCGACCTGGATCTGACGATCGAAACGGCCCGCACGAAGGAGCGCACGGTCGAGAATGTCGGCACGGTTGGTGGCCGCCATGATGATGACACCGGCATTGGTACCGAAACCGTCCATCTCTGTAAGCAGCTGATTCAACGTACTTTCACGTTCATCATTAGCATTGGAAAAAGCTCCTTTGCCGCGGGCACGCCCTATGGCATCAATCTCATCGATGAAGATGATGCACGGCGCTTTCTCCTTGGCGTTGCGGAACAGGTCGCGCACGCGGGAGGCACCCACGCCCACGAACATCTCCACGAAATCGGAACCGGACATCGAGAAGAAGGGAACCTTTGCTTCGCCGGCCACAGCCTTGGCTAACAAGGTCTTACCCGTTCCCGGAGGGCCTACCAGCAACACGCCTTTCGGAATCTTGCCGCCCAAAACGGTATATTTCTGCGGATTCTTGAGGAAATCAACCACCTCCTCAATCTCGAACTTCGCACCTTCCAGACCGGCCACGTCCTTGAACGTCACCAACTGGCCATTTTTCTCATCAAACTCCTGGGCACGAGACTTGCCGATGTTAAAGATGTTGCTGCCACCGAAACCGCCAGGACCACCGCCCCCGCGCATGGAACGCATGGAGAAGTAGTAAAGCAGGAAAATCAGCACCACCGGCAGCATCCAGAATATAATCTCGAAGCCCCAGCTTTGCGTGTTGTCTTGTTTCATCGGGAAATCATACTCCTTGGCCACCTCACTGGCCACCAAGGTGCTGTCCTGCGCAAGACGTTCTTGGACGCACTGGCTCTTAACATCACGCAGGTTCTCGTTATAGACCTGCAAGTCCGTCACCACCAGATAGTACTGCGGCCCCTCAATGTTGTTACGCACCTCCTCGTATGCCGCCTTCTGTTCCAAGGCCATCTTCTTCAGGAAGACATTGATATGGGAATTTTTCTTCACATATTCCACATGCTCAACATCCTGATTTTTCACCATTTGGTAGAACTCCATGTCGTTCACCTCCTTGACGGCCTCACTAGAGGAGAAGAAATAGATGCCTATCAGCGCCGCCGTAATCACCAAATAAAAGAGCGACCAATTAAACTTCTTTTTGTCGCCGCCCTTGCCGTTCGGTGATCCCTTGCCCCCGAAAAAATCGGACATATTGTTCCTTATATCTTTCTTTCTGTTGTTATTATCATCCATAATCTTACGTCGAACGTTTCAAGTTTCAAGTTTCAGGTTTCAGAGTTAAAACTTTTGGATGTCGGCGTCGCCCCAGAGGGATTCGAGCTGATAGTATTCCCGGGCTTCCGGTTGGAAGATATGCACCAAAATGTTGAAGTAGTCCAACAGGACCCATTCCTTGTTTTCCAACCCCTCCACATTCAGCGGCTTGACATTCGCCACCCGCTTGGTCTGTTCCTGCACAAAGTCGCACAGCGTCTCCACGTGCGGTTTGGACGTTCCCGTACAGATGATGAAATAATCGAAATAGACGTGGTTTATCTTCTTGAGGTTGAGGCAGTGGATGTCCACGCCCTGCTTCTCAATTAACGCCTGTATAATTAACTCCTCGAGGTTTCCTTCGTAGGGCACCCCCTCAAATTTCACTTTTCTTTTGACTGTCATATATTCATTTAAAAACGGTTGCAAAAGTACAATTTTTTTTATATTTTTGCCGCCTTGAAATTAATCGAATAGGAATATGAAAAAAATTTTGTCATTTTTTGTAATGTTGTCTATGGTTACCAGCATGTTACACGCCCAAGAAGCATCTGCTGAATTACCTTATTCTTTCGGGAAGAAGGGCATTTCCCAATCCATTGATGTGAGGACGATGCCGCAAACCGACAACGAAAAACTCTTACAAGAGGATGCTCTTAACCAAGACAAGTCCCTGCCGCTACGTGCAGGTATCGGTTTTGGCGTCAACGCCACACTCGACAATTCGGGCCGCAAGGACATCATGCCGGATGGCGGAATGCTGTGGCGCACCAAATACGAGACGAAAAATGCCCTCATGACCTATCTGGTATTCGAAAATTTCAACATTCCTGAAGAGGGCAAATTATTCATCTATAGTCCTGACCAACAACAAGTTTACGGACCTTACACCAACAAAGATGTGCAATCGACAGGCCGATTCGAGACTGACAACATCGAAGGTGACGAGCTGATCGTAGAATACTACGAGCCGTCCGATGCTGCTTTCAAGGGTCAATTCACGATTGCCGCTGTCATGCATATCTACAGGGATTTCTTGAACGCACGTTCCGAGGAAAAAGGTCCCCATGGAGATGCGGACGGTTCCTGTCATATCGACGTGGTTTGTCCGGAAGGCCAACCCTGGCACTACCCTATCAATTCTGTCGTCTGCATCAGCATGACCGCATACGAAAGCGGCGGTTGGGCTTCTTATCTTTGTTCCGGCGCCATGGTCAACAATGTCCGTATGGACAAGACTCCTTACGTGCTGTCAGCTGACCACTGCGTGGCCGCCGATGACCAGACCTACAAATTCTACTTCAACTACCAGACCAGCACTTGCGGTGGAAGCACGGGCATATACTCCCGTATGGCTAACGGTGGTACTATCATCGCCAGATCCAACACGCCCAACAACTCTGCCAGCGCCTCTGATTTCCTGCTCCTGAAAATAACCGGAAACTTGGGTCTGGCCTACCGTGACAGTATCTTCTTTGCCGGTTGGGACGCTACAGGAGCCATCTCCGTGGGTGCGGGCATCCACCATCCTGGCGGCGACTGGAAGAAAATCAGCTTCCCACAAAGTGTTACCATCTCCAGCGGAGCCACCTATGGCAATCGCTTCATTGTGACGAGATGGCATACCAACCCCAACAAAGGTGTCACTGAACAAGGTTCCTCCGGTTCTCCTCTGTTCAACGCCAATTCATTGATTATAGGAACATTAACCTCTGGTTCCAGCACTTGTAATTACCTCTATGGCACCGACAACTACGGCCGCGTTTCTTACCATTGGACGAACAACAACAACTCCAACCCCGCCCGTAAACTGCAACCGTGGCTTGATCCCGACAACACCGGCACCAAAATCCTGCAAGGCATGACTTACGGTGGTTCCATCATCACGAGCATTGACGAGCATCAAAATCCCTCCACGTTTGAGGTGTACCCCAACCCGACTTCCGACGGACGCGTCACCATCCAAGGTGAATTCCTCGCTGAAACGGCCGTGTGCAACATCTACAACATGATGGGACAGTTGGTGATGACCAAACCGGTGAACACAGACGCCACTTTCACCCTGAATGTCAGCGCTTTGCAAAACGGTGTCTATTTCATCGAAGTGATCGGTTCCGAGCGCAACTACAAGTCCAAACTGGTTATTGCCCAATAATCCTTAACGGTGAACCGTCACCTGCTTTCCACGGCCTATCTCCCTCCGGTTGAGTATTTTGCCTTTCTGTTGGCAGACGACACTACCGTTGAGCGAGAGGAGCGGTATCAGAAACAGTCGTACCGCAACCGAGCTGTTGTCATGAACGGAAACGGCATGTTGAACCTCATCATCCCCACCGTTCATGAGGGCAGAATGGGTATCGTGAAAGAGGTGCGCATCGACTACGCCACCCCTTGGCAGCGCGCACACTGGCGTTCCATTGAGTCTGCGTACAACAACACCCCCTTCTACCTCTACTATAAAGATGCCCTAAAGCCTTTTTTCGAACAAAAATTCGAATTTCTGTTCGATTTTAACCTCCAACTCACGCAAACGCTGCTCAAACTGCTGCAGAGAGAGAAGGAAATTGCCGTCACCACCACTTTCGAGCCCTACACGCAGGACGACCTGCGTCTGCTGATACATCCCAAAAACGCCAAGAAAGACACTTACCCATTCCGTCTTCAACATCCTTATTATCAAGTTTTTGAAGACAAATTCGGATTCACTCCCAACCTCTCCGTCATCGACTTGCTGTTCAATGAAGGACCGCAAGCGGCGCTCTATCTGCAAAGCATCCTTCAACAGTTTGAAAACAGGTAATTTATGGAAAAGGAGACCACCGGATTTTGGGAACGTATCTTTATCCGCATCAAGAATTTTGTGGATAAGCTTCTCTATTATGACAATCTTTTTGATGACAATGTCTGGCAGATCCGGTTTTCCAAGGGCAACAAGAAAAAAATCAAATATAAGATCGAGAAAAGTCAGTTCTCGCTTTCGCTGAAGACCAGCGACGATGTTTTCAAATATCTTTGGATGCTGCTTATGGCGGCTGCGCTGGTGTGGATGTTGGTGCTGAGCCAGCAGATCGGCATCTCCGACCGGGAAGTGGCGCAGCATGAGTATTCTGAACTGCTTTACAACCATTTCCACAATATTGGGGACACCGACGCCTATAAGAGCCACCCTTACGCACACACGCAGGCACAAATCATTGACCTGCTCACATATTCGGTCTCAAAATCACTGAATTTCAATGATATATATGCATTCCGGCATTTTTTAAGCACAATTTTCGGATGGTTGTTGATTGCCTATCTGTCGCTTATCCTCCTACGAGCGTTCAGCTGGCGGGCAGCCTTCTTCACCGCTTTCTTTCTGGTCATCTCACCACGGTTTTTCGGCTATTCGCTGACCAATCTGGTGGATGTTACCTTTGCTTTTTTCTTCATCTACAGCATCATGCAGATGTATTATTACAGCAGGGAACTGCCTGTGATCCGCACCTCTCGTCTGGTCCGCATCGCCATCGGCATCCTGCTCACCCTGTCAGTACACAATGCCGGCTCCACCCTGTTGCATCTGTTCATGGTCTTCACCTTGTTGAACTTCTTCCTTTACAACCCAATCAAGAAAATATTCACCAAAGAATACGCCCGCTCGCTGGGTATCATGATTGGGGTTGTGGCTATGATGTGGATTACCGTCGGCATCATCCACACCGCGTGCACCTATTTCCTGGAGACCTCCATCATCCGGCCCAGTGAGGCATTCGCATCGCTAGCCACCAACATCCCCATCGACCAGAACCAGATCTTCGAAGGGCATTTCATCGGTCCCGACAACTTCCCCACCCGCTATCTGATGAAATATCTGTATGTTACCACTCCAACGGTCGTGCTGATCAGCTTCTTGCTTTTCTTCATCTTTTTCGGAAATGCCATCAAAAGTCTGAAACCTTTCTCCATATTCATATTTATTTACACCTTCCTGTTCTGCTGCAACCGCGTGAAAACGCACTACATGAATCCCGACACTTTGTGGGCCATTCTGTATTGCATCTATCCGCTTTTCATGATGATTGCCGTCAGCGGGCTGGAATGCACGTTGCGGCACATCCAAGACCGATATACCAATCCTGTGATTTTAGGACTGATGCTGATGCTTTCGGTCATGCCCATCCGCCACATTCTGTTCAAAAGCCCTTATATCTCCCTCTACTTCAACGAAATATCTGGTGGCATCCACAATGCATACGCAAAATACGCGCTGGACAGCAACTTCGAGGCGAATCGCGAGGCCAACGAATGGATGAAAGCATACGCCAACGAGCATGATGTCGGGAAGCACTACACCTCGCGACCCGTGGTGATTGCCACCAACGGCAACTCCGCCTGCGCCCTTTTCTACAAGGATCTCCCCGCCTTCGAACTCGTATTCAAGGATTATGACCGGCTGGACACCACGTGGGACTACTACGTGGCCTACTGCAACCAGATTCCTGTCACGCAGTTGCGCAACGGCACCTGGCCGCCGGACACCACCTTGTACCTGATGTCCTTCGAACAGAAACCCATGGTCGCATTCTACCGCAATGAAGCCAGTTTAAGCCGATGGGCCACTAACGACACCCTCGCCATGGCCGCCGACTCGCTACTGCAACAGCTGACTATTGACTATTGACCATTGACCTAAAAAATAATCATCGCGAATCAAGAAAAAAATTGTATTTTTGCAGCCTAAATTTGAAGATATGGAAAACGCCACGTTAGAACAGAAGGTCATCTCGATCATCGACCAGATCCGCCCCTACTTGGAACAGGACGGCGGCAACATCGAATTTGTGGAGCTCACCCCCGACAACGTTGTGAAGGTTCGCCTTCAAGGCGCATGCGGCACCTGCCCCCACGCCAAGATGACCCTCAAGAACGGCGTGGAACAGACGATCAAGCACTATTTACCCGAGATTGACCACGTGGAAGACGTTGTGCTTGGCTTTTAGCTTTTGGCTATTGCTGTTAACTTTCGGGAAGAGCAACTATAACCATCTATTCGATCAACTCTAAACTCTAAACTCTAAACTCTAAACTCTAAACTCTAAACTCTAAACTCTAAACTATAAACCATAAACCATAAACTATAAACTTCTATAACCAATAACCAATAACCTATAACCTATAACCTTTACAAATGGGATTGAAATGCGGCATAGTAGGACTGACGAACTCGGGTAAGACCACGATGTTCAACTGCATCTCCAACACAAAGGCGGAGGTAACGGATTTTGCGTACAGCACTAACAAGTCGAACATCGGTGTGTGCCAGGTGCCCGACGAGCGTCTCACCCATATCAACACCTTCATCCACGCTGATAAGCTGGTTTATGCCAACTTGGACTTGGTGGATATTCCCGGTCTGGCCAAGGGTGCCAGTCAGGGTGCCGGCATCGGCAACAGTTTCCTCGCGGACGTGCGTCTGTGCGACGCGCTCATCCATGTGCTGCGCTGCTTCGACAACCCCGCCCTACCCCATGAGGAAGGTTCCGTGGATCCTGTCCGTGACATCGAGATTGTGGATTTCGAGCTGCAATGCAAGGACTTGGAGCAGATCGAACGCAAGATCAGCAAGGTGGAGAAAGCCGCCAAGATAGGTGACAAGAACGCCAAGCACGACTACGAAGTTTTGAAGAAATACAAGGAGCATCTCGAAGGTTTCCAGAATGTGCGCACCTTGGAGGTTACCGCTGACGAGAAAGCAGTGGTCGCCGACATGATGCTGCTCACCGAGAAACCCGTGATGTTCGTCTGCAACGTGAACGATGACGACGCAGCCACCGGAAACGCCTATTCCGAGGCTGTGAAGAAATATGTGGAAGAGAACGGTGGCGAGATGCTGGTCATCGGTGCCAAGATTGAATCCGAAATCGCCGAGTTGGAGAGCGAGGAGGACCGCAAGGCCTTCTTGGAGGACGTGGGCTTGACCGAGCCAGGCGTCAATAAGGTGATCCGCGCGGCTTACAAGATGCTGGATCTCATCTCCTTCTTCACCGTCGGTGGCAAGGAGAACAGGGCTTGGACCATCAAGCGGGGCATGCTGGCACCGCAGGCGGCGGGTGTCATCCACAGCGACCTGGAACGCGGTTTCATTCGCGCCGAGGTCATCAAATACGACGATCTGGTTCAATACGGATCGGAACTCAAATGCAAAGAGGCCGGCAAACTGGCGGTCGAAGGCAAGAACTACGAAGTGCAGGACGGCGACATCTTGCATATTCGATTTAATGTATAATGCATAATGAAGAATGAAGAATATTTATCCGAGATATTTTGACATTATTATTCTTCATTCTACATTTTTCATTTTGCATTAGAAAAGCGGTAGTAGCTCAGTTGGCAGAGCGGCGGCTTCCCAAGCCGCAGGTCGCGGGTTCGAACCCCGTCTACCGCTCAAACGTCTCCAAAACAATCAGTGTCAGCAACTTACAACGGCGGGTTGCTGACTTCTTGTTTAAAATCGGGACAGAAACGGGACAAAATTGTTCCAGTGGAATTATATAATCAAGACAAAGGGAAGAACAAGCACTGTAAATGAAAAAAATGTATCTTTGCGGTCGAAAACCAATATGATGATGGATTATGACATATCTGAACCAATTTCACAAGGAAGTGACGAAGCGCAAGAAGCGGAAAATCGCCGCATCGCAGAAATCGCCGATGAGCTCTGCCGACTTTGCCGAGTACATGAAGCGCAATTTGGAGCTTGCAAAGGTGATGTAAGCACTTTTGAAACCGAACAACGAGCGGCGGAACAGTTGGCGAAATCCAAAGGCTTTTGGATACCAATGGCGGATGTTTTTCGTCTTGGTGTTCCCGGACCTAGTGGCCATGAAAATGACACATACGTTTCAGAACAAGGCATATACAAGGTAAACAATCTCCTCAACAATAACGGCAGCATTGTGTCTTTGCTTCAGAAAATTTTATTACATAACGCCATTTTTCCTGACACGGCATATTCATTCCACGGATTCGCCGGATTTGATGGACGTACCGTTCAGCCAGTCCTATATCAACCTCGCGTTGCCAATGCCAAACCAGCTAGTCAGATAATGATTGACACCTACATGGCTGCACTTGGTTTTGAAAAGACTTCTGAAGAGGGTCGTTTCACCAATGGAGAGTACGAGGCCTGGGATCTCCTTCCTCGCAACGTTTTGGTTGATAGTGAAGGAGATGTTTTTGTTGTTGATGCTGAAATCAAAAAAGTTCAAAGTTGCGATAACATAGGTCTAATTTGATTCTAAAAGGTGTAACAACTTGGCTGCCTGTTTCCTGCTTAAGATAAAAGTTGTCCCATTGACTTTTAGATATCTACATGTTTCACTCAAATAGACATAAAAAATTTGATCATTGTCCAATGTAACACGAATTTCCTTTCTTGGGATGAACTTTGCTGGGACTTTCTTGGCTGTATTGATAACTTTTATCAGATCTTCTTTGCTTGAAACTGGATGATATTCATCCTGTCTGTACATAGAAACCTCGATGGATTGTATATCGCATTGATTAAAGACTGTAATTTTCTCGTCACAACTTATTAGGAAAAGCGACATTGCAAGTATCAACAGAACGTTTCTTTTCATATCTTCTACCAACTGAAACTATAATGTAGTGACATAGTCTATTTCCCAGGTGCTTGGGACATTCTGGCCGCTTCCAGCATGGCCACCTGCTGTAAGGCTTCCTGTAGCGTAGCTCGCGATGACGGACGCCCCAATAAAAGCCGAGCCTGCCTTGCTGAGTCCTGAATGCTCTTGTTGATTAACTCGAGGAAGGTCTGTTGATCCATTTTCTATGTCGTTTATAAATTCATCAATAAGTTGAAAAGCTAACGCAAGCAGCGCCTATATTGTACAATGTTTACAACCACGATTGGAATACTGATAATAAGGTACAATAACAACATTACCATGCACTCACGACCCGGCAGAACAATTAACACCCACAGTATCCACAGCACCAAGACAACGACATTGACAATATTGAGACATAACACTAATTTCGGATTTTTAACCCCCTTATGATTCTTTACCCGAACAATCATATTGATGCTAAAATACAAACTCCACAGATACCATATAAGAATAACTATCCCCATAACACAACTCCTTCTTTATTAATGTTTTCATAAAAAGGCGTGCCTTTCCGCATCGCCCATTCGTCATACGTGTACACCTTCGGGCTGAAGTAAGTACCATACTCCCAACCTAATTGAACAAACGGATAGGCGTACATGCCAAATACATCGGCACTTTGATAGTTGTTCCCGAGCAATATCAGCAAATCCCAGTCCGATTCCGCGTGGGCATCTTTACGTGCCTGCGAGCCAAACAGGATAAGTTGTGCGTCCTTTGGAAGAACTTTCATCCCCAACGCCCGATATTTTTCCAATTGAAACATCATGCAAAAAATAGCGTCAATTTCACTTTTCGCTTTTAGCTTTTGGAGTCCAAAAAATGCATATTTTTGCAGCAAATTTTTGCTACAAAATTTTGCGTTCTTTGAGAAACTACAAAAAAATGCACCGCTTTTTTCTTATCGGAAATGGTGCATCGAAACCTTCAATAACTGACTGAAAATCAGTTATTTTTATTGCTTTGTACTGAGACAGAAATGAGACAAAAGGCAGTCAAAATCGCCTTTTATGAAAAATATAATTTACTCACTTGCAGCGAATTACAAAATCGCAAAAGGTAGTCGGGACCGTGTCCGAGAATCGCGGGTTCGAACCCCGTTTACCGCTCATCTGTAGAGACGCGCCATGGCACGTCTCTACGTTCGTTTAAATCGGGACAGAAACGGGACAAAATGTTTGTTGATTAAGATTCATCTCGGTTTTGTCAAAAAATGCATCATTATTCGTCTCGGTTTTATCATAATTTGTTATTCAAGTTTCGCATATTTTTTTGCAATAAGTACTTTTTTAAGTAGAATCGTGGATTATTCCTGCCGTGTGCGGATATGAGAGATCAATCCGTTCGCGAAGCAGCCCGAAGGGCTGAAGGGCTCGGTAGCAAATGGGATTTCCATGCGCGAGTTTCGCAGGCCGTCAGGCCTGCGGGCAAAAAAACATTAAACCATTAGAGCCTGCGTGTTGTAAAGAATATGTATTCCATTGGGATTGTCAAACGTGAAACCATCCCCCGCACACCTGACGGCGTGCGTATCCCTTCGCGACCGTCCATTCCTACCGAGCCCGGCAGACCTAACGGACTGCCAGCGCTGCCAGGTAGTCAGTGATTTGGCGGAACTAGTTGGGCTGGCCGAGGAAAACGTGATGTCAACATCAACGATAAAAAATAGAAATGTATATAGAACGACTGGGATAAGCCTAACGACAAAAGGGACAGCTGTGCGCTACGGCACGTGAAAATACTGCCGCTATTTGCAATCTCCAATCTGTACGACGAAACTGAAGACACAGCTATGTATGCCGAAAAGGCACAACAGGAGATAGACCAAATGTGGGAGGACGGCACCTTTCAATATTGCGACAACATAGGTTGAATCTGATTCCAATTAGCAAGAACCCTTTGCGCCTGCTTGACGATCACTTGCCAATTTGAATCTTTGATTATCAGTTCGTCTTCAATATGTCCATTCGTATAGGGTTCTTCATAGTTATCGAGCAAAGTGCTCAATTTGTATAATTCATTTAAGGCATTATTGGAGTGTCCATATTTCTCCATTACTTTTCTTAAGACTAGTTCTAAATTTAAATCGTCATATAAAGAACACATTAGTTCTGCATACGAAGAAATACGCCCTGTGTCATTATTTCGATTTAGCCACATTTTTTCTTGCAAATCCACACTTGACAATTCCTCTATTCTGTCGTGAATATACTCTAATTCACAATCTAACAACACTGCTTCATTTTTCACCCCTGCAACAGCTTCATCCACAAGGGAAACCAAATGTTGCCATCTTTCTGATCGCCCCTTTAAACAGTCCATTGTCAATTCTCCGCAGTCTTCTATTTCAAAAAACAATGCTCGAATTTTTCTACTTAAATCATATTGTTTTTTGTCTATAAGATGATTGTTAATGAGCGTGTTTAGAGAATCATCATGTAAAAAACTAGTAGCACCGATAACAAAATCCTCAAAAACCATCGTCTCAATAATATCATCAGCATAATTGAATATTTTGCTTTGACATTTATATAATGTGTCCTTATATAACGAATACAACTCTTCAGGGGATATTTTTTCCATAAAATAAAACTTTAAAGTATTCTAATGCATTTCATATCCTTTTTGAGCGCAAAGATATAAAATTTCGGAATCATCCCCTCGAATCCTGTAATCAACCTTCTGCGTCATTCTGCGAGTTCAACGGGCGTTTTATCATCCCGCAGACTACGCAGATTTTCGCAGATTGTCACACATTTTTTTGTTGGAACACACGCTTTTGGAGTCCAAAAAATGCATATTTTTGCCGCCGGATCAAAAACAGAAAAACAAAGGCTTATGAAAAGAAACGGTATCATCCTTCTGTTCATCGCAATGTTCGCGGGAACGTTGTTCCAGACAAATGCACAAGCCCCTTACAGGCGTAGCTATGGCTTGACCATCGGCACCACGCAGGGCATCTCCTACAAGAGCTTCCCTTCCCGACATTTTGCCATTCAGCTCGACCTGGGCACCAAATACTGCTATGTGTATGGTTCCAACCTGTGGACCGCTGAACTCGCGCCAAACTTCATGTACGAGGGCTGGTTCTGCGAGGGTCTGTACGGGTTTGCGGGACTGGGCGCAAGCATCGGCTACAACTGGCAGGAATTCAAGTACTTCAACGACAAGCCCCCATACGAGCATGTGAGCGACAACAACTACAAGGGCGGCGTGAACGGCATCTTCGGACTGGAATACAAGTTTTACATCCCGCTTACGCTGCAGTTCGATTTCCGGCCGGGCTACCGCTGTGTTTTCAACTCCGACGGACTCGCCGACCACAAGTTCGACTGGGGCTTGAATTTTGGTGTACGGTACACCATGTAAAAATCTTATTTTGCAGATTATAAAACTAACAAAATAACAACTATTATGGCATTAGAACAAAAGATCAACGAAGACATCAAGGCCGCTATGCTGGCCCGCGAATCACAGAAGCTCAACGCCTTGCGCGCCGTAAAATCCGCTATTTTACTGGCCAAGACCCAGAAGGGTGGTGCCGGCGACCTGGACGAGGAGTCCGAAATCAAGATCCTCAAGCAGCTGGTGAAACAACGCCAGGAGTCGGCCGAGACTTACAAGGCACAAAACCGCGAAGACCTGGCCGCCGAGGAGCAGTTCCAGATGGACGTCATCAAGAACTACATGCCCAAAATGCTCTCGAAAGAGGAAATAGAAGCCACGTTAAAGAAAATCATCGCCGACAACGGTTTCAGCGGCATGAAGGACATGGGCAAGGTAATGGGCATGGCTACCAAAACCTTCGCTGGCAAGGCCGACAACAAGATGGTGTCCGACAGCGTGAAAACTCTTTTGGCCCAATAACTTAGCCAATGAGATACTACATCGTGGCCGGGGAGGCTTCTGGCGACCTGCATGCCTCCAATCTGATCAAGGCTCTGCGTGAGAAGGACCCCGCCGCCGAAATCCGAGGCTGTGGCGGCGACCTGATGCGGAACGCCGGTGCTGACCTGCTGCTCCATTATAAGGACATGGCCTTCATGGGGTTTTGGGAGGTCTTTGTGCACCTTTCCGAAGTGCTCGGCAACATCAACAAGTGCAAAAAGGATATCCTCGACTGGAATCCCGATGTGTTAGTGTTGGTCGATTACCCCGGCTTCAACCTTCGTGTCGCCAAATTTGCCAAAGAGCAGGGTATCAAAGTAGTCTATTACATTTCCCCGCAGATCTGGGCCTGGAAAAAGGGCCGCATCAAACAGATCAAGCGCGACGTGGATGAGATGATGGTTATCCTGCCGTTCGAAAAGGACTTTTACGCCAAACAGGGCATGGAGGTGCATTACGTGGGGCATCCGTTGCTGGACGCCGTGAGCCGCGACCTGCCCGAACGTCCCGATGTAATCAACTTTCGGAAAAACAACCATCTGGATGACAGGGAGATTATCGCCCTGCTGCCCGGTAGCCGCAAACAGGAAATCAACGCCATCTTACCGAACATGCTGCAAATGGCAGAACGATTCCCGCAATACCAATTTGTAGTGTCCACGGTTTCGTGGCTTCCGAAAGAGCTGTACGACAAACATTTGAATGCAGAGACACGCCACGAAGAGATGTGCCACAAAGAGACGCGCCACGTAGAGACGCGCCACGGCACGTCTCTACAGGAGGGCAACGTCTTTACCATCTGTGACCAGACATACGCGTTGCTCGCCAACACCAAGGCTGCTATCGTGGCTTCCGGAACCGCCACGCTGGAAACCGCGATGATTGGCACGCCTCAAGTTGTCTGCTACGCCGGAAGCGAGTTCTCCTACTTGATAGCCAAACATTTAATATCGGGAATTAATTATATATCCTTGCCTAATCTCATTCTGGACGCACCTGTTGTGACGGAGCTCATCCAGCACGACTACAACCCAGAAAGGTTGGAAAAAGAACTGCGCCTCATCACAGAAGATGCGAACAATATCTCCAGGATGGAAGCGCAGTATAAGGAATTATACACCCAATTAGGCAACGGATCCGCCTCGGAAAAAGCCGCCGAGGTGGTGATGGAAACCGCCCTGAAATAGCTTACCAGACCAGCTTGAAGCCAGTACTGTGGACATTGATAATCTGTACGTTTGGCTCACTTTTGAGGAGCTTGCGCAACCGCGTGATATAAACGTCCATGTTGCGGCTGTTGTAGAAGCTGTCCTCGCCCCAAATTTTCTTTAACGCATAGCTCCGATAAAGCACGTCGTTGTGCTTCTCGTAAAGCATATCCAGCAACGCCGCCTCGCGCGAGGTCATCTTGTGTTCTTCCCCGTTGATAATCAACACCTGACGTTTACGATCAAAACGGATGTTGCCGATGCTGACCACATGGTCCTCCTGCTCCTCCTTCATGCCCGTGCGACGCAACAGCGCCTGCATCCGCGCCAGAAGGATCTCCATGGTGAACGGTTTGGTTATGTAGTCGTCACCGCCGATAGAGAGGCCCTTGATCATATCCTCCTGCATCGTCTTCGCTGTCAGGAAGATAATCGGGATACGCATATCCATTTTCCGGATTTCCTGCGCCAATGTGAAGCCGTCTTTGAGGGGCATCATCACATCGATGAGACACAAGTCGAACTCATTAGTGCAAAAGAGTTCGTACGCGGCCTCCCCGTTGTTTGCGTGCTTCACGTCGAAGCCCTTGCCCGTGAGCACTGTGGACAACACTTTCCCTAAATTCATGTCATCCTCGGCCAAAAGTATCTTTTTCGCATCCATTTTTTCCGCATTTTAATTGAAAAAGCAAAAATACAAAAACTTTGCAAACGAGCCACTTTTCGACGATTTTTTTTTCGATTAAACTTAACCATAAATTTTATATCTTTGCAGATTGAATAAATGCGATTTTTATTAACCCAAAATACGTAAAAAAAAATGAAAAAACAACTCCGTTTAATGATGATCATCGCCATGATGATCTGTACTGTGAGCACTTTTGCACAGAAACCTTTTGCAGGCCACATCACCTTTGAGACGACCGCCGAAGGCTGTTCAGACCCTAATGTCGCTGCCGAACTGGCCGAACAGACCGTCGAATACACGGTCATGGGCAACAGCTACCGCCTCGACATGAGCGTGGGTATCGACGTGAGCGTCATTTCCAATGGCAACAACAAGACCGTGACGACCGTGTTCAACATCCCCGGCTATGGTAAGTATTACCGCAAAATCACGGCGGAAGAACTCCAAAAGAAACAGGCCAACACCAAATACGACTACAAGTACAGCGATGAAACCAAAACCATCGCCGGTTACACGTGCAAAAAAGTTATCGTGACCGCCACCGACCTGGAGACTGATGAGGAAGAAACCGCAACGCTGTGGGTGACGAATGAACTCGGTCTGGGCGACGACATCAACTTCGCCGAGCACCCGGATTTGAAAGGCTACCCGCTCAGCACGGAAGCAAAAACTGAAATCAACGGCGAACAGGTGACCATCATCACGTCAGCCACCAAAATCGTTCCCGACAAGAAGGTAAAAGCCACGGAGTTCCTGCTTCCTTCTGACGCAAAGGATTTCAAAGATGCTCCCGAGGATCTGAAACAGATGCTCGGCATGGGTGACGACGAGGAATAATAATTCCACTTACCATGTGGCGACAGCTCACAGAGTCTGAGATCAATTTGCTGACTCAGCAGAACAACAGTGCAGACGACTGGAAGAAAATTTCAGTCGTCGGCACTTTTTCTGTTTTAGGCATTCACCACTGTCACTTTGCAGGCAAAGTCGAGATTGAAGACAATGTGTTATTGTCCAATGTTTTACATATAGAGAACTACCATATCGGGGCGAACACTCGTATTTCCAATGTCGGCACGCTCACCTTTACGGAAGAGCGGTTCGCCTACCCGCTGGAACTCTGCAACGAGGATGGTCGTTTCACCGTCACCGCCGTGCCGGGCATGAACAGCACGGACGTTTTCTGCGCCCTATACACCGGAAAACCAAATCTTTACGCCGATAACAAACCCGAAACGATGGGACACATCGGCGACAACGTAACCATCGAAAACGTCACCACCATCCATAACACCCACATCGAATCAAACGCCATATTGTCAGGCTGTTGCGAAATCCGACACGCCTACATAGATTCCACTGCGGAAGAGCCCACCCACATCGGTGCCGGAGTCATCCTCCGCAACGCCATCGTGCACAAGGGGGCAAACCTCGACTCCCGCGCCTACCTCTCGGACGTGCTTGTCGGGCAGCAGGTTAGTATCGCCGAAGGAGCGCGTGTCTATCAGTCGGCCATCGGCGACAACAGCCACATCTCTGGCTGCGAACTCGGGCACTCGTTCCTCTACCCCTGCCACGAGCAGCATCACAGCAGCTCGTTCCTGATCGCCGCGCACATCCAAGGACAGAGCAACATCGCTTCCGGCGCGACCCTCGGCTCCAACCATAACGGTCGCAAGAACGACGTTGACTTGACGGCCGGGCGTGGTTTCTGGCCCGGACTTTGCTCCTCGTTAGCATTCCCCTGCTCCTTCGCTCCTTACACCCTCATTGCCAAAGGAGCTTATCCGCGACCGCTGCACATTCCGTTCGCTTTCTCCCTGATTAACAACAATGTACAGGAGAATTGTTTGGAGATCATGCCCGCTTTTTGGTGGATGCACAACGCCTACGCGATGATGCGCAACGAATGGAAGTACCAGAATCGCGACAAACGCAAAAAGCATACGCAATACTATGACTACAAGCCACTTGCACCTGACACAATACATATTGTAATGGAAAACCACCGGCTGCTGACCCGCCATCTCGCGGGCGAGGCTGAGCTCCCGAAAATGGAGATGTCGAACCGGCCGGTCAAGATACTGAAAGAGAAGGAGGTCGTCGCCGCCTACCGTGAAATGATGCTCTGCTACGTCTTGGCTGAAGGCGTTTTCAACAATAAGCCTGAAACCTTAGTAGAAAATTTTGAAAGCACTGATATACAATGGATTAATGCAGGCGGAAACGTATTGACGACAGAACAATGGCAGAAAATCTGCAATACTACTTCATTGAAAGAGAGCCATGAATTGCAACTGGAATATGTGGATGAGAACTTCTCTTTCGTTCACTTACAAGATGCCGTCAGCATTATGACTTACCTCTGCAATGGCGAGGTCACCGTGCCGCGCATCCTGTCTCTTTGCCGGGAAGCCATCGACGCGCAAATCCGTTTCTATGAGCGGGTTATCGCAGAGCGAAAGAAAGACCTGACCTCCGAATTCCGCCAGACAAACCCGATGTTCCCATACAAGACCAAAGATGCGATGGACGACAACATCTGCCAAAAGGCGGCAGCACATATAAATGATTATCAACAGCTACTAGCCAAAAGCTAAAAGCCAAAAGCCAAAAGCCAATAATAAAATTATGACCATATACGAAGAAATTCTCAGCAAAAATGCCAAAATCGGTGTCATCGGTTTGGGCTATGTCGGACTCCCCTTGGCGATGGCCTTCGCACACAAGGCATCTGTCATCGGCTTCGACATCAACGAAGATCATCTCAACGTAATGCGCGGCGGCAAAGACCCGTGCAAAGAGTTGGACGACAGCGTTTTCGAAAATGCGGACATCCTGTTCACCTCATCTCTGAAGGATCTTGCCGAGGCTAAGTTCTATATCGTGGCGGTGCCGACCCCCATCGACAAGAACAACAAACCCGACCTGAAGCCGCTGCTCGGTGCGACCAAGTCTGTCGGCCAAGTGCTGAAGAAAGGTGACTATGTGGTCTATGAGTCAACCGTTTATCCCGGCTGTACAGAAGAAGACTGCGTCCCGTTGTTGGAGAAGCTCTCCGGTTTGAAGGCCGGTACGGATTTCAAGTTTGGCTATTCGCCCGAGCGCATCAACCCTGGTGAAAAAGTACACACGTTGGAGAAAACCGTCAAAATCGTCTCCGGCTGTGACGACGAATCGTTAGAGCAAATTGCGAAGACATACGAACTGGTCGTGGAACCGGGCGTACATCGTGCCCCGAGCGTCAAAGTGGCCGAAGCCGCCAAGATTATCGAGAATACCCAGCGTGATGTCAACATCGCCTTGATGAACGAGCTTTCCATCCTGTTCGGCAGAATGGGCATCAACACCTACGATGTGCTGAAGGCCGCCGGCACCAAGTGGAACTTCATGAAGTTCTACCCTGGTCTGGTGGGCGGACACTGCATCGGCGTGGATCCCTACTATCTCGTGCACAAGGCCGCCGAGCTGAAATACCACACGCAGGTGATCTCCGCCGGTCGTTTCGTCAACGACTCCATGGGTGGCTATATCGCCAAGAATGTGGTCAAGAAGATCATCGCCTCCGGCAAGCCCGCCATGAACGCCCGTGTTCTAGTAATGGGACTCACCTTCAAGGAGAATGTGGCCGACATCCGCAACTCCAAGGTGGTCGATATTATTCACGAGTTACAGGATTTCGGCGTTTTCGTGGATGTGGTTGACCCGTTCGCTGATCCCGAAGAGGTCAAGAAATGCTACAATATCGACCTGAAAACTCAACCCGAAGGTCCCTACAACGCCATCATCCTCGCTGTCGCGCACAACGAATACAAGAACCTGCCCGAAAACTATTTCCAGCAGATTTCCGATGGCAACGGTATCTTTGTTGACGTGAAAGGATTGTATCTCAGGAAGATCAATGAGATGACGTATTGGAGCCTGTAATTAGTTAGCAGTTAACAGTTAGCAGTTAGCAGTTAGTAGTTACCTGAAACTTCATGGCAGACAATTACATAGAGAATAAATTCGACGAGTACAACAGCAAAAAGAAGGTGGTCTATAAATCCGCCGGGAGATCGTTGGACCAGCTGTTGAGAGCGAACCGCAGTTATCGCGGGTATGATCCGGCGTACAAAGTATCTAAATCGGTTCTGGAAAAACTGGTGGCAGTTAACACGCTACTGCCCTCGGCGAAGAACCAGCAGGCATTACGTTTCAAACTGGTCACCGAAGAGACCGGTGCTGATATTGTGTTGGATAACATCAAATTAGGTGGGATGCTGCCGGAGTTACACCTGCCGTTTGCCGGTACCGAGCCGAAAGCGTTCATTATTATTTGCAGCACAGCTCCGGAGAGCAAGATGCTACACGTCGATGTGGGGATTGCCGCGCAAAGTATGTTGCTGAAAGCCGTCGAACTAGGCTATAACGGGCTGATTATCGGTGCGTTCAACGCAAAAAAAATCGAAGAGGCTTTTGCACTTCCCTACCCGCCCGTCTTGATCCTCGCTATCGGAAAAGGCAACGAAAAAATTGAGCTGAAAGAGATTTCAGCGGACGAAAGCCATGCCTATTATCGTGAAAACGGGACACATATCGTGCCGAAAGTGAAATGGGAGGAACTTATAATTAGTTAGCAGTTAGCAGTTAGCAGTTAGCAGTTAGCAGTTAGTAGTTAGCAGTTGGTGGACGGACTTATTTCCTTATTATCAATATTCTCGTAACTCGCAATCTTAACCTTGTAAACTTGTAAACTTGTAAGCTTGTAAACTTGTAAGCTTGTAAACTCGTAAGCTTGTAAACTCGTAAGCTTGTAAGCTTGTAAACCTGTAAACTTTAACGGATACACTCCAAATTTCCCAATATAATATCAATCCGGATATCGAAGGCTTCGCGGGTGGCGTAGCCGACGTGCGGGACGAGCACGCAGTTAGGTGCATTCAACAGCGGATGATTTTCCGGAAGCGGAGGTTCCTTTTCATAAACATCGATGCCCGCGCCGGCGATTTTGCCATCACGGAGGCATTCTGCCAAGGCATCCATATCCACCACATTTCCCCGGGCAGTGTTGATCAGAATAGCCGTAGGTTTGCACACAGCCAACAATTCCCTGCTAATCAGATGATTTGTTTCTGCGGTCAGCGGAACATGGAGGGAAATGATGTCGCTGGTGCGCATCAACTCTTCCAAACTCACATATGGGATTCCCATAGCGACCACCTCAGGTTTTTGAGTTCTGCTCCAAGCAATCACCTTGCAGCCAAACGCCTGCAACAGCTGCGCCGTGCGAATACCGATAGCACCTGTGCCGACGATTCCGACCGTCTTGCCATGAAGCTCACGACCCAGAAAAGCACCGCGTACACCGCCTTGGCGAATAGAGCCATCCAAGAACGTTATCTTACGATATACGTCAATCATCAGTCCTACAGCCAATTCAGCCACAGCCTCAGTCGCGTAACCTGAAGCGTTCTTAACCTGAATGCCATGTTCTTGACAATAAGCCATATCAATATGGTCAAGTCCCGTAAAGGCCACATTCAGAAACTGCAGTTTCGGGCACTGGGAGAGCACCTCTTCACGCACGGGGATGTTGGAGATCATCACGACCTCGGCATCCCGCATCCGTTCTATCAAGGTGGCGGCATCTTCTTTACGGTCGCCATACCACACAAACTCATGCCCTTTGAGGGCCAATTCTTGTCTGATTTCCTGAGCTCTGGACTCGGAAATACCTATCGGTTCAACCGCTACAATCTTCATATACTCAAAAAATTATCTGGAAATAACAGGTAACGTCTCGGCTTGCAATACCTCATGCAATTCATAGTCATAAAGGACCGCCACCACAGAGCAATTCCCAGGTACCCAATCGGTGTTCGACATATCCAACGTAGAAGCATAAACACAGCTGCTGCCCGGTTCAAGTACAGCCCCGCCGTTCAACTGCATACCCATAGGTTGTTGGTTGAAGGTCGCACGGAGAACATGGTTATGTACGTAATCCTCAATATTTTCCGTACCGTTCTTTTGAGGCTTCACGACCCCGTCTTCAATAAGGAAAAGAATCAGATTATATGGCACATTGCTACGTTTCAATGCGGTAACTTTGACATTGGCTTTCACCGTTTGAAGCTCCGGATCATATTCATTTATCAATTGGAGGGCAGCACTAACCTCACGACTCTGGTTGCGAAGGACATTGGCCCATTCGTCACGCTGCCAGCCACCCAACTCATAACCCCGATTGATAATGGCAGATGGGATGGCATCAATATTAAAGTACTCACCCAGTGTATTGCCTTCCGCAGTACGGAAATCATAGGTGTAGAGCCCGCTGCTTTGCGGTTTGGCCAGCGTACCGTAATGGATGCCCACGACCACCAGCGTGTCACCGTACTGATTCTTCAGCTGCTCAATGACCTCATGACCGGCAGGACAGTTGACACAACGGTGTCCAGTAAATTCCTCCATATACAGTTTCCGATAGACTTTTGATTCGTCCAACGGCGGGAACTCCACCGTAACATCTTCATCAAATTGCATGTAATAATAGGGTGGTTCTATTTTGTCACAACTGCTCAGCAAGACAACGATGCCAAACAATACTGGCAATAAGGCTCTTAGCTTTTTCATTATATTGGATTTTGAACGGGCAAAAATACAAAAAAGATTCATATTTTATAAACTTTGCCTTGTGGCTTGTCTGTTTTTTCTTCTTCTTTCGGCGATTGCTGACGGCCCGGCTTCACGTCTAAGCGGAAATCTTGCGATATGATGGTTTTATAATTTTCCATTTCATCATCATAGTATATAAATTGAGCTCCAGGTATGAAATATTCGCCTTCGGAGCGCGGAATCAGCGTAAACTGGAACGTCTTGGAGCCGCTCACCAGATTGCCCTTCGCGCTGATGCGCTGACTGACCCGTGGATAGGTGATATCGCAATCGGATGGGAATTCTATGTTCAGATCCTTAGCCTCTATATGATGGAGATTGCCGTTGCCCGAGACGGTCACCGTAAGTGTAACCGAATGATTGGCACTGACTTCCGTTTTGCTTATGGAGGCCGAAATATCGAAATGGCCCACAATCTCGGTTTTTCCGTCGTTACGAGCGCCCGGGAGTGGTTTCACCTTGAGAGACAGCTCATTAGACGTCAGATGAAAATCCTTGGCACGGGTGGTCGTCATGGTGCCCCAGAAAGGATTGTTAACCACCGCCGGCACCCCGATGCGTACAATCAGATCGAGCTTGGGTATCGTCACTTTGCCGGTTTTCAGCGGATAAGCCGCCGTCTGCATGATAGTGTAGACATGGTAGCTCACCCCTTTGATCGTCTCTGTGGATTCATCGCTGTAGTTCAGGTCCAAGCGGTCCAACCAGAGGGCATCAGTGGCTGCATAGTTGGCGCGTGCAATCTCGTAGCCGCGGATGTCTTGCTTGATGAAAAGTTTGTGCGTGACCACGACGGCCTCGCCCTGCCACGCCTCCGCTTGGGCAATCTCGGACTTCACGAAAATATCGTCCTTCTTGATCTCATCCTTGTATTCCACGCGCTCCGACTTGGACTTGGGCTGCTGGGAAGGCTGGTTATTGAAGGGGTTCAGATCCGGGAAGTCGAAATGGAAGAAGTTGGAAAAGCCGTCATCTTGGTTGTCTTGCTGTTTGGCAGCCGTTTTCACCACGCGGACCTCCACGGCGTTGCTGCGCAGCACCTTGCCATCCACAGAAACCGACACGCCGGGAATGGTAAACGTACCCTCCCGCTTGCACATAAGCACGTAAGTATAAGTGTATTGCGTGTTCTGTTCCGTATGACCGTTGGCAATGGAGATAGACGTGCTGGAGCCCATGCTCGGACCTCCCACAAACTCGAATTTGCCGAAGTCTGTCTCCAAAATCGTGCCCTTTTCCGAAGTGGTGACCGTATATTGAAATTGTTGGTTCACAATCACTTCCGCAGGTGCTTTCGCCACACACATCTCTTCGGTTTGGGCTTTCATTGTAATGGCGCCGAACAGGAACAGCGCGGTCAGAATCAGAATATTATGTCTCATTTTCTACAAATTTTTCGACGGCCATAACGCTCGAAAGCCGAAAATATTGTATGGGAAAGGAATCGGGGATTTTCGTATTTTTGCCGCGAAAAAATCACCAAACAAAGAAAGGAATATGAAAATCGCATTATTTGCAGCTGTAGAAGAAGAGGTTTTGAGCATGAAAGAGCAGGTCCACCTAACCGGCATCGGCCGGGAGAGCGCGACTTCTTCGATGCTAAAGTTCATGCAACAACATCATAATGAAGATTTTACCATATTTAATATGGGAACAGCCGGTGCCCACTCTGCCCCGGTCGGAAGCCTGGTACGCATCACCGAGATTGTCTCTGGAGGTGCCGCATTTTTGGATCACCCGATGCTGACGGACACGCTCCCCGTTCCCACGCCCAAGGCTATTGACGGGAAGTTGTTCTCCTCCGACTGTTTCGTTTCTCATCACGTCTATTCCGCTGATTTTCTGAAAGATCTGACCACCAAGGCCGACTGTTTCGACATGGAATCGTCAGCCCTTTACAGCATCGCACGGCATTTCAACAAACCGTACGTCTCTTTCAAGATTGTCTCCGACCACTTGGACGTTGACCTCTCGGTCTGGCAGGAGCGCGTCCACAAACTCTCCCCCAACCTCTGCGACTTCGTCCGCCACACCCTTGACGAATTGAACAAAATCGAACCGGTTATTCTCCTATAGACATCTTCCTTGAGCAGCCTCGAAGAGGCAAGACGCGCAGAGCGCAAATAACCCCACACAAGGCGTTAGCCGCAGTGTGGGGCAACCACAAAAATAAAGACATCATGACAGTAAAAAGAATGCCCCACTTCCTGGATATGGACGATGAACGGCTCTACGAGCTGGACAACGCTCGTTATGTAATCTTAGGTGTGCCTTACGACGGCACGAGCACATTCGTGAAAGGCGCCGACAAAGGGCCGCAAGCCATCTTGGACGCGTCCGACAGTCTGGAGCTTTATGACATTCAATATCAATACGAAGGGTGGCTCGCTGGCATCCACACCGACCATCACGACTACGACCTGCAAACGCCGGAGACCATGGTGGATTCGGTCTATCGTCGCATGAAGCACTTCATGGAAATGGGCAAGCGCCCCATCCTGCTGGGAGGCGAGCACTCTGTATCGGTCGGGGCAATCCGGGCGATGGCAGAGTCCTATCCGGATCTCACCGTGTTGCAAATTGATGCGCACGCGGACCTGCGCGACAGCTACCACGATTCACCGTACAACCACGCCTGCGTGATGCGTCGAGCCCAAGAAGTTGCCAAAGTGGTACAGATCGGCATCCGCAACGTCTGCTCCGAGGAGCTTCCGAACGTAGTTCCTGAAAACATCTTCTATGCTCACCTAATCCACAATCGCGAAGATTGGATGGAGAAGGCGCTCGGGCGGCTTTCTGACAATATATATATAACTGTGGATTTGGACGGTTTCGACCCGTCGATTCTGCCAGCCACCGGCACACCGCTGCCCGGCGGACTGCAATGGTATCCCACCCTCGCTTTCTTGGAGAAAGTGTTTAAGAACAAAAACGTCGTCGGATTCGATGTCGTGGAATTATGCCCGCAAGAAGACAACAAAGTCTCGGACGTGTTAGCCGCGACGCTAGTCTATAAGATGCTGACGATGTGGGAGATGAACAGATAAAAACAACAAAGGCGCAGAATTCTGCGCCTTTTGATTTAGTAGCGGGGGCAGGACTCGAACCTGCGACCTCCGGGTTATGAGCCCGACGAGCTACCACTGCTCTACCCCGCAATGTTTCAGGCCGCAAAAATACACATTTTTCGTATTCAACAGATAATTGTCGAAAAAAAATTTTTCATATCGTTTTTTTTGTATCTTTGCCGCCTCAATTGAAAGAGGCTCTTCAATTGATTATTAAATAATTAACCTCATTGTTTCATCCTTAAAAAGCCCCTGTCTCAGGCTAATTTGAGACAAATTTTTATGTCAGAAGAATTATTGAATGCTCCTGAACAAACTGAAGAAATTGCACAAAACGTGGAAAATGTTGCCGAAACCGCTGCTCCCGTAGTGGAAGAACAACTCCCCGAAACCGAAGCTGTCGAGGAAAAAGCCCCCAAGGCCGCCCGCAAAATGCGCAACTTTGAGAACGCTTACGCTAACGCTCTCGAAAACTTCAGCTGGGACAAAGTTTCTGAAAGCAACGACCGTTATCCGAAGGAAGAGCAAGCTCGTTTGGAAGACGTTTACACCAAGTCTTTCAAATCCCTTGAACAAGGTGACGTCATCACCGGCAAGGTGGTTTCCATCAACGACCGCGAAGTGGTGATCAATATCGGCTTCAAGTCCGACGGTGTCATCAACGCTTCCGAGCTCCGCTACAACCACGACCTCAAGATCGGTGACGAAATCGAGGTTTACGTTGAAAGTCAGGAAGATGCCAACGGTCAAATGCAACTTTCCCACAAACGCGCCCTCATCCTCAAATCATGGCAGCGCGTCAACGAAGCATACGACAACCAAGAGGTTATCACCGGTTATGTCAAGGGCAAGACCAAAGGCGGTCTCATCGTGGACGTCTTCGGTATCGAAGCCTTCCTGCCGGGTTCCCAGATCGATGTCAAGCAAATCCGCGACTTCGACGTGTATGTTGGCAAGACCATGGAGTTCAAGGTTGTCAAGATCAACCACGACTACAAGAACGTTGTCGTTTCCCACAAGGCTCTCATCGAGGCTGAAATCGAAGCCCAGAAGGCTGAGATCATCAGCAAACTCGAAGTCGGCCAAATCTTGGAAGGTACTGTCAAGAACATCGTTTCCTACGGTGCATTCGTCGATCTCGGCGGTCTGGACGGTCTCATCCACATCACCGACCTCTCTTGGGGCCGTATCAACCATCCTTCTGAAGTGGTTGAGCTCGACCAGAAGGTCAACGTCGTTATCCTCAACTTCGAAGAGGGTAAGAAACGTATCGCCCTGGGTCTCAAGCAACTCACTCCTCAACCTTGGGAGAAACTCGATCCCAATTTGAAGGTGGGTGACAAAGTCAAGGGTAAAGTGGTCGTCATCACCGACTACGGCGCCTTCGTGGAGATTCTTCCCGGCGTGGAAGGCCTCATCCATGTGTCCGAGATGTCTTGGTCACAGCACCTCCGCACCGCTCACGACTTCCTCAAAGTCGGCGACGAAGTGGAAGCTGTTGTCCTCACGCTCGACCGCGAAGGTCAGAAGATGTCCCTCGGCATCAAGCAACTCATCCCCGATCCTTGGGCAAACATCCTTGAGAAATATCCTGTTGGTTCCCGTCACACCGCTACTGTGCGTAACTTCACCACCTTCGGCATCTTCGTCGAACTGGAAGAAGGCGTTGACGGCCTGATCCACATTTCCGACCTCTCCTGGAACAAGAAGATCAAACATCCGGCTGAATTCACCAAAGTGGGTGAGTCCATCGACGTGGTCGTCCTCGAAGTGGACACCGAGAACCGTCGTCTGAGCCTCGGTCACAAACAGCTTGAGGAGAATCCTTGGGACGTTTATGAGACCATCTTCACCATCGGTTCCGTGCACGAAGGTACCATCACCGGCATGAACGACAAGGGTGCCACCGTGATGCTTCCGCACAACATCGAAGGTTTCGCCTTCAACCGTCATCTCCAGAAAGAGGACAAGTCCACCGCTAAGGAAGGTGAGACCCTGCCCTTCATGGTGGTTGACTTCTCGAAGGACGCCAAGAAGATCCACCTTTCCCACACCAAGACCTGGCAACCCGACAGAGATTCTGAAGAGAGAGCCAAGAACGATGAGGAAAGACAAAAAGAGCGTGATATTCAGAAAGTTAACGAGAGCAACGTGGAAAAAGCCACTCTCGGCGATCTGAACATCCTGCAATCTTTGAAAGAGGATCTCGAAAAGGAAGGTAAATAATTCCAAACCTCCAATACGCGAAAAGCGGTCCGATTATTCCGGGCCGCTTTTTTTTTGTGAAAGAATTTGGAAAACAAAAAAATTAATTTTTTATCTTTGCGGCTTAAAATTGTCTGATGCTAGACTGTGCTCTGGCGAGTCTGGGGTTCCGCCCTCCTAACGTCGGACGGAATGGAGGGAAGCATCAAATTAATGAATATATATATTGAATTAATAAATATTAAGACAAGAATGCAAACGATTAATCCACAGAAGAATTACGAGGCCAGCAGAGACGCCATCGGCTATGTTGACCGGAAGAAGGCCACGCAGGCCGACTACGACCGCATCGGGTTCATGTCGGGACTGGAAGTGCACCAGCAGCTGGCCACCAAGGAGAAACTGTTCTGCCGCTGTCCCGCCGGCATTTTCCAGAAACCGGACCAATTTGACGCGGAGCTGCTGCGCCACATGCGCCCCACCCTCTCCGAGATGGGCGAGTACGACGGCACCGCGCTCATGGAGTTTAAGACGCGCAAGAACATCATCTACCGCATCGCGCACCGCACAGCGTGCACGTACGAGGTCGATGACACCCCGCCGTTCCCCATCAACCCCGAGGCGCTGCAGTACGCCCTCGAAATCGCCCTCGCTTCCAAGCTGAAGATCGTGGGCGAAGTCCACATCACCCGCAAACAGTACCTCGACGGTTCCATCCCGACGGGCTTCCAACGCACCGCCATCCTCGGCATCGACGGCGAAATCCAGCTGCGGAAGAAAAAAGTGCGCCTCATCCAACTCAGTGTGGAGGAAGATGCCTGCCGTGAGGTTTCCGATATCGGACATACCCGTATCTACCGCACCGACCGCCTGGGAATGCCTCTGATTGAGACGGTTACGTATCCCGACATGATCAATCCCGACGAGGTGGAGGAAGCCGGCAACGTCATCCGTTTCATTAACCGCAGCACCGGCCGCGTGCGCACCGGCATCGGCGCCGGCCGTCAGGACGTGAACGTGAGCTGCAAGGGCGGCACCCGTATCGAGGTGAAGGGCGTGGCCCACACCAAGTGGATTCCAGAGGTCACCCACGTGGAGTGCTTCCGCCAGTGGGCGCTGCTCGCCATCCGTGAGCAACTCAAGTCCCGCATCAGCAAGGAAAATTGGAAAATGAGCTATATGGAACTCTGTCCCAAGGAGTTCCACTTCTATTTCGATCCCATCACCGACGCCATCAAGCGCGGAGAAAAGGTCTATATTGTTAATTTGCCGCAATTTGCAGGCTTGCTCTCTCACTTTACCCAACCCGGTCATCCGTTCTACAGCGAATTCGCTGACAGATTGAAGGTTATCGCCTGTCTGGAGCGTCCGAACATGGCCACGAGCGAAGATCTGGAAGATGTGGTGAGCCGCAGCGTCTTCGAGAAGGCAGCGAAAGCCCTCAACGCTGGCGACAACGACGCGCAGATCATCTTCTGGGGTCCCGAAGACGACGTGAAGACCGCCTTAGAGACCATCGAAGAGCGTGCGCTGATGGCCTTCGACGGCGTGCCGCAGGAGACCCGCAAGGTGCTGCCCGACGGCACCACCATCTTCGAACGCGTGCTGCCCGGTGCCGACCGCATGTACCCCGACACCGACTCCGCGCCCATCCCGTTGACCAACGACTACATCGAGGAGCTGAGAAAGAACATTCCCGAGTCCATCGCCGACCGTTACGCGCAACTCGACAGCTGGGGCGTTCCGAAAGACTGTTACAAATACATCTTCACCTACAACTTCTTCCCGCTCATTAAGCGGATTGTCAACGAGTTGGATGTCTGCCCGAAATTCATCGGCACCTTCTTCGGCCACCGGCTCAAGTACCTGAACGGTCAATACGGCAACATCCCGTTCTACACGGATCGTATATACGACCTCTTTGCTTTCCTAAAACAAGAAGGCATTGACAAGGCCATCGCCCGCGATATGTTGGAGGAAATGTTCATCTATCCCAATGCAGAAATGCCGCAGATACTAGGACTCGCCGGTTATAAGAAGATGACCAAGCAGGAAATCGAAGATCTGTACAACATGGCTATCAGTGATTTCGAACCTTACCGGACTCGCAGCAACGACAACGATAAACGCAACTATGCCATCGGTAGGGTTAGACGCAGAGCTATTGGCAACGCCGCATTTACCGAATTAGCCAAGAAATAATTAACGAACATATTCCAAAAAGGGCTGAAAGCCCGACCTAAGTCAACCCAGGGTGAAGCGAAGCGGAGCCCTGGGACAACAAAAACAAAGAAATATGGAAAATAACGATAAAGTCACATTCCAAGGATACAAAGGCAGAGCACTGGAAATGCTCAAAAAATACGATGTCCATGTGTGGGACAAGGCCGAGGTCGAGACCACCCGCGGACACTTCTCGGGCAAGATCCTGCCCAGAGCCGAGAACACCGACGACATCCACATCGTCATGAAGGTGGCCACCGGCTACAACATCGGCATCGATATCGAGACGGTGACCGACATGAAGGGCGAGCGCGACCCGCAGCCCGTCTTCAAGATTCCGGAAAAGGAGTTCCCTTACACACCCGGTCTGCCGCACGTGAAACTGTTAGGCACCGGCGGCACCATCGCCTCGCGACTGGACTACCGTACGGGAGCCGTAATTCCCGCCTTCTCGCCCGGCGAGCTGTATGGTGCCGTGCCCGAGCTGGCCGACATCTGCAACCTGGAGACCGAAAAGGTCTTCGCCGTATTCTCCGAGAACATGTCGCCCGTGGAGTACAAAGCCTTAGCACAAAAGATTGGCGATGAGGTGAAAAAAGGCATCGAGGGCATCGTAATCGGTCACGGTACAGATACGCTGGCGCACACCGCCACCGCGCTCACCTACATGTGCCAGAATTTGCCCATGCCCGTGGTGCTGGTCGGTTCTCAAAGAAGTTCCGACCGTCCGAGCTCCGACGCGGCGTTGAACCTCATGCACGCCATGACGGCCGCCGGTCACGGAGACATCGCCGAGGTGATGGTCTGCATGTTCGGACCCACCAGCGACGACTACGGTTTCCTGCACCGCGGTACTCGCGTGCGCAAGATGCACAGCTCCTACCGTTCCACGTTCCGCACCATCGGCGACACGCCGTTAGCGACAGTGAACCGCAAGGACGGCGTGCAGCCCATTAAGGAAGTCTATAACCACCGTAGAAAAGGTCAACACCGTCAAGTCGAGGTCATCACTAACTACGAGGACTACAAGCGCAGTTTGGCCCTCAACGACCCGAACGTCACCCGCATCGTGCCCACCTTCGACGACCGCGTGGCCATCCTCTACTACTATCCGGGCATGAAACCCGATGTGTTGGATGCGCTCATCGACAACGGATACAAGGGCATCGTGTGGGACGGCACTGGCTTGGGCCACGTCAACAAGCACATGTTCGATGCCATCCAACGCGCCACCGACGCGGGCGTACACCAGTACATGAGCGTGCAGACCATCTGGGGCTACACTCACATGTTCGTCTATGACACCGGCCGTGACATGATGGCCCGCGGCATCATCCCCGCCGACAACATGCTGGCGGAAAGCTCTTACATTAAGCTCGGCTGGGCGCTCGGCCTCACCAAGGACAGCGGCCAAAAGCGCGAAGATGTGAAGAAGCTGATGCTTACCCCCATCAACGACGAAATCACCAAACGCGAACCCTACGACGGCTACCTCGTCTATCAAGGCGGCGTGCCGGAAGTCGAGGAGTTCGTGAAGAAAGTCCGCAAATAATTAGCAGTTATAAGTTAGCAGTTGGCTGAGAGGCTGTTGCTGACTGAGAATATGAAACCCGAGCCGTCACAATGTGGCGGCTCGAGTTTTATAGGTTTTATAAGAATATCTCAACGGAAAATTGAGGTTTTCATTGGGAAGGCTTGCTCAACATAGGGTCAGCAATCATTCGTCTCTACCAATTAACAAAGGCTTTATTGAAAATATCATCCGTAAGAGCGTCAGAGATTTCGGCCACAAGTCCGGCCTCCACACTACTCAGGTTCTGCGAGCTATAGTAGTCGGCATAGCGAGAGAAGGACTGGTCGAAGTTCTGGTCCTCGTTGAATTTGTTGGTGAACCGCACCCGCACGGTGATGGTCAGACGGTTCATGGCCGGGGAGTCGTTGCCCTGGATAGCCACGGGGTTCACGGTATAATTGGTAATCTCACCGTCAATTTCGTAGTCGCCGTCACGATCCACAATGGTCAGCGGGGTCTGTCCCTGAATCTTGTCCTTCAGCACAGTCGTGAAACTTTGGCTCAACGTCGGGTTGATCAGCGTGGCGTTGTTCGGGAACGTGTTGATGGCCACGGTCTTCGCCCGCGCATCGACGGTGCCGCCGGTGAGGGAGACGGACATGCGACAACCTGCCAATAATATCGCTACGGCTATCATTATACTATATATAATACGTTTTCTCATATTCATCGTTCATTCATCGTTCATTCATCGTTCATTCATCGTTCATTCATCGTTCATTCATCGTTCATTCATCGTTCATTCATCGTCATTCGTTCCTAGGGCTCTGCTCTGCCTCACCCTAGGCTAACATACGTCGGGCCTTCAGCCCTTTTGGAATAACTGCTAACTACTAACTAATTCCGTATTCCTTGATTTTCCGGTACAGGGTGCGTTCGGAGATGCCGAGTTCCTGGGCGGTGAGCTTGCGGTTGTCCTTGTTGCGGCGGAGGGCGGCGATGATGGCCTGCTTCTCCAAGCCTTCCATGGAGTAGTCCGCGGTGTCCTCGATGACCTCGGAGTCATCGTACTGCTCGGGTTCCGAGCCGTGGTGCTCGTGGGTGGTCACGAACGGGTATTGTCCGTCGGCGGGCAGGGCGTTGTCAGGGAGAACGTGGTGGTGCGTGCCCTGGACATACACCGGCTGGTTCTGGGCCAGCTGCGCCACAGTGGCCTTCAGCTCATTCACCTCGCGCCGCAGTTCAGCGATAAACTTGAAGACGATTTCACGCTGCATGTTGTCCTGACGTTCGCTGTCGGTGGGCATCACTGCCGGCAGGTTGGAACCGACAGGACCGGTCAGGTAGGGTTTCAAGGTCTCCGCATCAATCAACCGTTCTTTCTCAATGATGGAAATCTGCTCGGTGACGTTCTTGAGCTGGCGCACATTGCCGGGCCAACGGTAAGCACGCAGCACGGCCTGCGCCTCTTCGGTGAGCGCGATGGTCGGGACGTGGTACTTGTCGGAGAAGTCGGCAGCGAACTTAACGAACAGCGGGTAGATGTCGCCGGGACGCTCGCGCAGCGCGGGCACGCGGATCGGCACCGAGTTAAGGCGGTAGTAGAGGTCCTCGCGGAACTTGCCCTTGGCGATGCGGTCGGCAATGTTGACGTTGGTGGCGGCCACCACCCGCACATCGGTTTTCATCACCTTGGAGGAACCCACACGAATGTATTCGCCGGTCTCCAGCACGCGCAACAGACGCACCTGCGTGGAGAGCGGCAGGTCGGCGACCTCATCGAGGAAGAGCGTGCCACCATTGGCCTCCTCAAAGTAGCCCTTGCGGGAATCAATGGCTCCCGTAAAAGCACCCTTCTCGTGCCCGAAAAGTTCGGAATCGATCGTGCCCTCGGGAATGGCACCACAGTTCACCGCAATATAAGTCTTGGTCTTGCGCGGCGAGTAGGCGTGGATGATCTTCGGCACCACCTCCTTGCCGGAGCCGCTCTCGCCAGTCACCAGCACGGAGAGGTCCGTCACGGCCACCTGCATCGCCACGTCGATGACATGGTCGAGCGCGGGATCGAACCCGACAATCCCGAAACGGCGCTTGACATTGTTGATGTTTTCGTTCATATTATTTTGAATGGTTATTGGTTATCGGTTATTGGTTATTGAATGAGAGGACAAACAGAAAGATTGCGCCCGCCAAGATAATCCCGATATAGACCGATTCATTTTTCATTCATAATTCATAATTCATAATTCTGAATTACTTCACTCGCAGTTTACGGCCAATCTGCAATATCGTTGTCTCCTTAATCTTGTTCAGCTTGCAGATCTTATCGACCGTGGTATGGTATTTCTTGGCGATGGCGTACAGCGTGTCGCCCTGCTTGACGGTGTGGTATTTGGCACCAGTGGCAGGCTTGTTGGCGGGCTGCGACTTCTGCTCAGGCTTCTGCACGGTCTGGTTGTTGGCGGGAGCCTCCGTTTTTACATCTGTCTTAGCAGCGTCAGTGGCGGTTACCTCGTCGTCATCGTCGTCGGCGCGGCGCATGTCGGTGGTGTCCTGCACTTTCTTGCGGCTATAGTTCTTCACCGTGATCACGTTGGAGCCACGGGTGATGTCATTGTAGGCGCGGGACATATCCTCTTTCGCCAGTTTGATTTCCTTGTTGACCTGACGCGGGTTGTCGGCTTTGGAGTGCGCGAAGAGCCAGTCGTAGGTTTCTTTCAGGTAGAACAAACGGGCCAAGTCGCCGTGATTGACACCCGGCCACTTGTCGAGACGCAGCAAATCAGTAGGACCGCACTTCTTCATGGACTCGTAGATCTCCTGCGCGCGGGAGACGGGCACGGCCCTGTCCGCTGTACCGTGGATGATCCACAACGGCACCGTATTCAGTTTGCAAAGATCTTTGCGGATGGTGCCGCCGCACAACTCCATCGAAGCGGCTATCTTTTCCGCATGGTTGGCTAAGAACTCAATCGTTCCAAAACCGCCCAAACTCATGCCTATCAAGTAGATACGGTTGGTATCAACATCATACTGTTTGCACACCCAGTTGAGGATGTCCAGCACCTTGACAGAGTTCCACGCGCCGCCGGGATTCTGCGGAGCAATGATGATGGCGTTGATGTCGCGACCCATGGAAATGGCATCCAGCGGACCGTAACGGCGCACACGATTGAGGTCGGTACCACGCAAACTGGCGCCATGCAGGAACAGCACCACCGGAATCTCGCCCTTCTGTTCTTCGTAGGTGTCCGGCACGGAAACCCAGAAGTTGTAGCTGTTTTTCACTACGTTATGGTGCGTAATGAACGTGTAATTGGTTTGGGCGGACAAGCAGAGGCTTGCGGCAACAAATAGGATTATTGTTAGTATTTTTTTCATTTGATCATTTTTTAGTTAGCAGTTAGCAGTTAGTAGTTAGCAGTTGGGTGGGAGAATGTCATAATCTGACAAAAAATTCTTATCCCCCTTATTCATCATTCATCATTCTACATTATCTCCAGTGCAGCAGCGCGGGCATCCTGAATCGTATCCTCGATGCACATCGGACGTTTGCAGGAGCCGGCGAGGAAGAGGTTCGGCTGGGCGGTGAGGTTGTCCTCGGTGTGGGGCGATAAGCTCTGAGCAAAACGGTAGAGACCGTCGATGCCGGCACACTTCGACAGGGTGGCAGTGCCTTCGGAGGCGCACATGCCGACCATCAGCACCAGCAGGTCGCTGTTCATCGTCATAGGGTTGCCCATGAGGGTATCCTCGGCCTTGATCTGCACGCGGTTGTCGAAGGTAGAGGCGGCTTCGGAAATGCGTCCTCTCACGAAGCTGACGCCGTACTTCTCCTGCGCCTCGCGGTACATCTCCTCGAAGCCCTGTCCCCACATTCGCAAATCCATGTAGAAAATATAGACATCCGTCTCGGGATGTTGCTTCTTGATCTCGATGGCCTGCTTCACGGCAGTCACGCAGCAGACTTTCGAGCAGTAGTGGTTGCCCGACTTCTCGTCGCGGGACCCTACGCACTGCAGGAAAACGATCTGCTTCGGGATCTCGTTCATGTTGTTACGGATATTGTTCTCCTTGATCATCTTCTCCATTTCCAAGGAGGTGATCACACCTTTGTAGATGCCGTAGCCGAGCTCTTCCTTCTGGTGCGCGTCGAAAACCTTGTAGCCCGTGGCCAACAGCACCGCATCGAAAGTGGCGGTGGTGCCGTCGGCGGTGGTTAGCGTCCACTGTTCGCCCGTGCGCTGCATGGAGACAACCGGCGTGGCGGTCTTGAGGGTGATGTTCTCGTGCGACAGCTTGGATTCCAGCTTGTCGGCCAGCTCGTCGGCGGAACTGAAGTCCGGGAACAGGAAGGCCTTGTCGCGGATGTTGCAGAGCGGTCTCTCCTCCCTCTCGAAGAGGATGACCTGATATTGTTTGGCCAGCACGGAGGCGGCCTCTATGCCGGCGGGGCCGGCGCCTATGATTGCTATCGTCATATTCTCTTTGTTATTCGTTCTTGTTTCATCCCCACACTGCGGCTCCGCCTTGTGTGGGGTTAATTGCGCTTCGCGCGTTTTGCCTCTCCGAGGCTGCTCAAAGAAGCATCTTATATATCCTCGTCATTCCGTAGAGACGCAAAATTTTGCGTCTCTACAACTCGTCACACCTTCAGCACGTCCGGTTTTTCCGGTGCGCGGAGGATTTTGCCGGAGGCGCCGCGGTATTTGTCGTCGGGGTTGTAGGCGACGCCGATCTTGTCGAGGAGGCGTTCGCACTGCACCTGGTGGAGCTGCATGCCCATCACCCACGGGTCGTAGCCGAGCAACAAACCGGCGAGCTCTTCGTAGGTGAGCACCGGGATGCCGTAGCCCTCCTTGTCGTAGGTCTTGTGCTCCATCTCGGCGATGGTGTACTGCCATTTGTCGAGGAACATGGCGCAACCAGGGCAGTTGGCCACGATGAAGTCGGGCTCGTAGGGTTCCATCGACTCGAACTTCTTCTTGGAGTTGGCGATGGAATAGCCGCGGTTCTCCTGCACGAGGTACTGGCGGAAGCCGAAGCCGCAACAGTGACGGCGTTCGGGGTAATCGACCACCTCGCCGCCCCAGGCCTCAATCATGCCGGCGAGCACGTAGGGAAACTCCGCGTTGCCGATGCCGTGCTTCGGGAAAATCTTGGCGTAGTGACAACCGATGTGCTCCACGCCACGCAACGGCTTGCCCGTGAAGCGGTTAATCAGCTGGTACTTCATCTTCTCCTTCAGCTCGAAACGGAACTTGAAGATCAAGTCCGACGGGTGTACGATGTTCTCGGGCATCTCAAACGTCCTACCCGTGGCTTTGTACAGGTACTCGCGGGCCTTCTCCAGGATCTCGGGTTGCTCTTTCCATTTCTCGATGAGCTCGGTCATCACCCCAAAGGAGGTGACGCACGAGGGGACGTAGTTCTTGTAGCCGCGTTCGGTCATCAGCGAGAAGAGGCGCGCCACGATGGTCATGGTTGTCTCGAACGGCACCACGTCGGAGTGGTAGCCGATGCCCGTGCAGGTGTGCTGGTGCGAGGAGTCGTAGATATCCTTCCCAAGGTCATTGCGCATGATGTTCAGGAAGGTCGCCTCCGACCCAGGGAAGAAGGTCTGCCGGATGCAGCTCCTTTCGTAAAAGAAGTGGTCATCCGCGATTTCCTTCTGATATTCGTTCCAAAAGCGTTTTTCCATTGTTTTTCTGTAATCTGTAATTGGTGGTTTATGGTCCGTCGTAGAGACGTGCTGCAGCGCGTCTCTACAATGGCGCGTCTCTACAGTGCCCGTTTCAAAATTTCCACAACGTCCTCCCGTGTCAATTGCATGAAACCGCCACCGAGGACCGTCGCATCAGCGATAGTCTCGATGTTGTCGGGGGTGACGCCCAGTTCGGAAGCCTTCATCGTCACGCCGATTTCGCGCATCCAAGCCTCCATCGCAGCCAAACCTTCCAAGGCAATCTCTTCGTCGGTTTTACCTTCAGGACGGACGTTCCAAACATTCTTGGCAAAGCGCACGAACTGGTGCAACCCGCTGTGCATGATGTATTTGTAGTACGGGATGGAGACCGACGCGAGGGTCATGCCGTGGGTGGCGTTGGTCACCACGCCGATGGCATGGCCGATCATGTGCACCATCCAGTCCTGACGCTTGCCCTGCTTGAGCAACGTATTGAGTGCCCAGGTAGCCGTCCACATAATGTTGCTGCGTGCCTCGTAGTCCTGCGGGTTCTTCACGGCGATGCGCGAACTGTGGATGAGCGAACGCATGAGCCCTTCATTGAGGTAGTCGCTGGTGTTGTCGTCCTCGTTGCTGCAGTACTGCTCCAGAAGGTGCGACATGATATCGAAAATGCCGGCCACCATCTGGTACTGCGGCACCGTAAAGGTCAACTTCGGGTTCAGAATCGTGAACTTGGGCATCAGACGGCTGTCGAAGACCTTGCCGAGCTTGAGGTTCTGCGTGTGGTTGGAGATGACGGAGCCACCGTTCATTTCGGAGCCAGTGCCCACCATAGTCAGCACACAGCCGACGGGCAGGATGTGCAAGTCGGGGGCAGGATTCTTACCTTCCACGTAGTAAGTCTGCCACGGGTCGCCGTCGAGCCAAGCGGAGGCGGCCACGCCCTTGGCGTAGTCGCACACGGAACCGCCGCCCACCGCGAGGATGAGATCGACATTATTCTCGCGAGCGAGTTTGCAACCCTCGTAGAGTTTCTCCACCGTCGGGTTCGGCATCACGCCGGGATCCTCCACGATGGTCTTGCCAGCTTCTTTCAAGATGGCCACAACCTGATCGTAAAGTCCTGTGCGCTTGATAGATCCGCCGCCATACGACAGCATAACGGTCTTGCCGTATCGGGTCAGTTCCTCTTTCAAGAATTCCAGACTGTTTTCGCCGAAATGCAGGCGGGTGGGGTTTTCGTATGTGAAATTTCCTAACATAATTTTGCGATTTTAATCAAAACGGCAAAGATACACTTTTTTCCGACTTAAAACTTATTATTATTTATCAACATCGCCCCATTTCTAATGGAGTAATCCGTATTTTTGCCGATTATTTGTACGTCTGATTGCAAATCAATAAATTTTTAACAATATGAACCGTAAATTATTCATTATGAGTTTAGTAATGGCGACCGCAGTGTTAGGCGGCGCTTGCAAGAAGAAAACGGCCGAGAACCCCGAACTGGCCAACAACCCCTTCATGAAGGAGTGGGACACTCCGTATGGCGTGCCGCCCTTCGACAAAATCAAGACCACCGACTATCTGCCGGCCATCCAGGAAGGTATCCGTCAGCAGGCCGAGAACATCCAGGCCATCTGCGACAGCAAGGAAGCCCCGACGTTTGCCAACACTATCATTCCTTACGAATACAGCGGCGAACTGTTGACCAAGGTCTCCGCCGTCTTCATGAACCTCGCCGAGTGCATGAACAGTAAGGAAATGGAGAAACTTGCCGACACCATCTACCCGCTGCTCACCCGTCACGGCGATGACATCATGCTGAACGCCAAACTGTTCGAGCGCATCAAGACAGTCTATAACAACCGCGACAAGGAGAACCTCAACGATGAGCAGAAACGTCTGCTGGAGGTCATCTACAAAGACTTCGAGCGCGGCGGTGCCAATGTGCCGGCCGACAAGCAGGATCGCTTCCGCGAAATCAATGAGCAACTCGCCAAACTCACCCAAAAGTTCGGCAACAACGTGCTCGCCGCCACCAACAATTACGCCCTCTTCGTGGACAACGAGGAAGACCTTAAAGGTCTGACGGAAGGACAGTTGGCCGCCGCCAAGGAGGCCGCCGCCGGTATGGAGAACGCCAAGGGCAAGTACGCCTTCACGGTGCATATCCCCTCCATGGAGCCGTTCCTCCAGAACTGCCAGAATCGCGAGCTGCGCAAGGAGCTCTGGACCGCTTACTCCACCCGCTGTCTGAACGGCGATCTCTCCAACAAGAAGATTATCAACGAGATCGTCAACCTTCGTCTGGAGAAGGCCAAGATTCTCGGTTTCGACAACTATGCCAACTACGTGCTGGACGACTGCATGGCCAAGAACGCCGACAACGTCTATGAACTGCTGATGAAGGTGTGGGAACCCGCTCTCGCCAAAGCTAAGGAGGAGGCCGCCATCTATCAGAAGATGATGAAGAAAGACGGCATCGCCGGCGACCTGCAGCCCTACGACTGGCGCTATTACTCCGAAAAGCTCAGAAAGGAGAAATACGACCTCGACGACGAGGCCATTCGTCCTTACCTCTCCCTTGACTCCGCCCGCAAGGGTCTCTTCTACGTCTGCAACCGTCTCTACGGTCTCACCTTCAAGGAAAACAAGGAAATCCCTGTCTATCACAAAGATGTGAAGGCATACGAAGTCATTGACAACAACGAGGTCATCGCCGTGGTCTATATGGACTTCTTTCCGCGCGAGAGCAAGCGCAGCGGCGCGTGGATGACTAACTTCCGCGAGCAGTATTACGACCGCGACGGCGAAAACCACATTCCCGTGGTGTCGTTGGTCTTCAACTTCACCAAGCCCGTCGGCGACAAACCTTCGATGCTGAACATCGACGAGACGCAGACCCTCTACCACGAGTTCGGTCACGCGCTGCACAGCATCCTGTCGCGCTGCCACTACCCCACCCTGTCGGGTACCAACGTCCCGCGCGACTTCGTGGAGATGCCCTCGCAGTTCATGGAGCACTTCGCTTTCGAACCCGAAGTGTTGAAGGTCTATGCCCACCACTACCAGACCGGTGAGCTAATCCCCGACGAGCTCGTCAAGAAGATCGAGGCCGCCGCCACTTACGGACAGGGCTTTATCAACACCGAACTGCTGGCCGCCTCCATCTTGGACATGGACTACCACACGGTCACCGCGCCCGCAAAGTTCCAACTGCCTGATTACGAAGACCAACAGATGGCCAAAATCGGACTAATCCCGTCCATCATCTCCCGTTACAGAAGTCCGTACTTCCAGCACATCTTCGCCGGCGGCTACGGTGCAGGCTACTACAGCTACACCTGGGCAGCCGTCTTGGACAATGACGCTTACGAGTGCTTCCGCGAGCACGGCATCTTCGATCCTGCAACCGCTACATCTTTCAGAACCAACATCTTGGAACGCGGCAACACTGCTGACGCGATGACGCTCTACGTTGCCTTCCGCGGCCACGAGCCCTCCATCGAGCCGCTGCTGAAAAACCGCGGACTGAAATAGTTAGCAGTTAGTAGTAGTAATTAACATCCGGCGCGGAATTTTCATTCTGCGCCGGTTTTGTTTGGATAAAATGTACTTTTGCACTTTCATTTGCAAAAATACCTTATGAGAAAAACGCTCTCCCTGATTGCAATTTACATGCTGCTTACAATGGGTGCGATAGCCCAGCGCCCTATCAATGGGCTGGCACACCGTATTCTCGGCAACAAAGACACCCATTTTATCTTTGTGTGTCAACCAGATACTATAGATTTTTTTCAGATTGAAGCCGCATACGAGCACCACATCCTCATTATCGGCAACAACGACAATTCGTTAGCCATGGGGCTGAACTACTACCTCAAACACATTGCGGGCGTGCATGTCTCGTGGCTGTTATGCGAACCTGTAGAGCTGCCCGTCGAGTTCCCGACTCCTCCCGAGACCATCCGCAAGGAGGCGCTCGTCAAAGACCGCTTCTTCCTGAACTACTGTACTTACGGCTACACAATGCCGTGGTGGAAATGGCCGCAGTGGGAGCGGTTCATCGACTGGATGGCGCTGAACGGCATCAACATGCCGCTGGCCATCACCGGGCAGGAGGCCGTCTGGTACGAGGTGTGGAAGGAATTCGGGATGACCGACGAGGAAATCCGCAGCTACTTCTCGGGACCGGCGCACCTCCCGTGGCACCGCATGGCCAACCTCGACGGTTTCGGCGGTCCACTGCCAATGTCGTGGTTGGAAGGACAGAAGGATCTGCAACAGCAAATCGTCGCCCGCGAGCGCGAGTTCAACATGACGCCGGTGCTGCCCGCCTTCGCCGGACACGTACCCAAACGTTTCGCCGAGATGCACCCCGATGCTGACATCCAGCAGCTGAGCGCATGGTGCGGTTTCGAGCCCACTTACTTCCTCAACTCCGCTGACCCGCTCTTCGCCAAAATCCAAAAATCCTTCATGGACAAGGAGATAGCCCTTTTCGGCACCGACCATATCTACGGCGTGGATCCCTTCAACGAGATGGACCCGCCCAGCTGGGAGCCCGACTATCTCGCCAACGTGGCCCGCAACATCTACACCTCTCTGCAGCAGAGCGACCATCAAGCCCGCTGGCTGCAGATGACCTGGGTGTTCTACTACAAACGCAAGTCGTGGACGCCCGAACGACTCCGCGCCTACCTCACCGCCGTACCACAAGACAAACTTGTACTGCTCGACTACTTCTGCGAGAAGACGGAGGTGTGGCGCACCACCGAGGGCTTCTACGGGCAGCCCTTCATCTGGTGCTACCTCGGTAACTTCGGCGGCAACACCATGCTGGTGGGCAACATTAACGAACTGGAAAAGAAACTGGATGTCGCGCTGAAGGAGGCTGGGACGAATATGACCGGCATCGGCTCCACCTTAGAGTCCTTCGACGTAAGTCCGCAAATCTACGAGTACCTCTTCGACCGCGCGTGGGAGAGCAAACCCGATGTGCATCAATGGATTGATGATTGGAGTTACCTTCGAGCGGCTTCTCATATTTATAAGAATGACTGGCAACTGCTGAACGACAGTGTCTATAAGGACTGGTCATTTTACGGACTCGGCACGCAGTTGGTAGCGCGGCCGTCGTTGGAGGGTCACGGAACCTACTACACCAAACCCTACTATTCCTATAGCAACGACACGCTGAAAGAAATCTGCATGGCGTTTGTCACCAAATGGTCCAGCAAAGATAATGTCGATTACTTCGGACCACCGTGGACATGGAAAGACACCTACCTATACGACCTTGTCAACCTCTTCTCGCAGTGGATGGGCAACCACTTCATGGACATCCGCAACGACTTCACGATGGCGTACAAGAGCCGCGATATCAGGGAGATGGAACGACAGGTAGAGATCGCCAACCAGCTGTTTGCGGATGTCGATACGCTACTCAACACCCATCCCGCCTTCATGTTGGGTCCGTGGGTTGAGTCGGCCCGCGACTGGGGTACCACCGACGAGGAGAAGGACTACTACGAACGTCAGGCTCGTACATTACTCACCATTTGGGGTGGACCCATTCTCAACGACTACGCCAACCGGATGTGGGGCGGCTTGGTCGGCGACTACTACGCCAAACGCTGGAACCTCTTCTTCGAGGCGGTCATAAAGGCCGTGAAAGAGGGCAAAGAGTTCGACGAGAAGGCCTTCGGCGAGGAACTTTCCAAATTCGAACACGCTTGGACCGAAAATCACACGAAATACCCCGTCGAGCCACTGGAGCTGAAACGCGAATTGCCGAACGTCATGAACGTTCCGTGCCCTGCATTCGATGCGGCGTGGAAGATTTACAAGCGGTGGATGAAGTAACGTGACGTGCTCAGAATTGTTTTACGCCTATGAACATATTAGGAACAGCCAATCAACATATTTGGAATGGCTCATGAACATATAGTGCATTTCTGATGTGTCGAACACACTTCATTAAATTGAAGCACACGGCTGACCCCTTCTTTAAGGAAAATCTGAGGCTTCCAGCCCAATTGCGCAATGGCAGTCGTATCCAAGGCGGTGCGACGATAGGCACAATACCCTTTCTGCCCGCCTTCCGACACCACAACCCGAATCTTCCGATCTTCTCTCAACACTGCCAATAGCTGCGCCAAATCCTTGATACTGACTGGTTCTGTCTCATTAGCCAGATTATAGGCCTTGGCCGTTTCCCCATGAAAGAGAACGGTAAACATGCCCACGACGGCATCTGTCACATAAAGGAATGCGCGGACAGCCTCTCCACTGCTTTTCAACACAATATCCCGGCCTGCCACCACATCGCCCATCAGGTCGGCCATCACCCTTCCGTCGTTCTCCAATCTCATCGTCGGGCCATACGAATGAGCAATACGGACAATGTTATAAGGAATGCCATATTGCAGAAAGTAGCTCCTCAGCAAGGTCTCTGCGGCCCGTTTGCTCTCGGGATAGCACGAGCGGTCATCCTGCGGGTCGAGCGTGCCGTATGCCTGCTCATCCAACAGCTCTGCCTCCTCGTTCTTGCCATAGACCTCGCGTGTGGAGGCAAAGATGACTTTCGCGACTCCCGAAACACGAGCCCAATCCAGCACATTCATCGTTCCCACCAGATTGCACCTCATGATGCCCACAGGGTCAGAATTGATGAAATACGGGCTGGCATTACCGGCCAGATGGAACACGTAGTCCACCTTCCCCTCGTATGCGATGGGCTCGCAGACATCCTGAATCAACAGATGGAAATAAGGCTCGCCTACATACGAGCCGAAGAACTGCTCTGCCTTCTGGCGATTTCGGCAAAGCGCCACCACTGAGACATGGATGCCTTCCCGCTCATGCAGATGGAGCAACAGCCAAGTGACATACGAGGCCAACATGCCTGTCGCCCCGGTGACGAGGACGGTCTTCCCGTCAAGCTCACCCCACGGCAACTTCGCCTCGCACATTTCCCGCAGATCCTCTATGACAACCTCTCTTTTCATAATCACAATTCACTCTTCACTAATCACTTCTTAAAACCCAAACACCGCACTCTCTTCTCTCGCCTCTATGATGGCTTTGAACATAAAGTAGTCGGCAGGCGTCGTGACCTTGATATTCTCAGCCGTTCCGCTGATGGTGTGCAGTTCGTAACCATAATGTTTCATCATGGAGCAGGTGTCCACGAAATCATGCCTTCCCTCCGCCAACGCTTTCTGATGGGCCGCCAGCACATCTTTCAGCACAAAACATTGTGGGGCTCTGACCATCAGGACGGAATCGCGATCGGGCACCTCCAGCGAGCCGTCTGTTTCCTTGATGACGATGGTCTCCATCGCGGGCACACATACGACACTGTTCCCTTTCTTCTTGGCGACTTCTATGGATTCAACAATCGTTTTCTCCATCGCCAAGGGGCGCACACCGTCGTGTATCAGCACCAAAGAATCCTCCGAGAAATGTTGTTTGGCGCATACCAGCCCATTATAGATGGAATCCTGCCCTTTTGCGCCACCGGGTACGATATCCGCCACTTTCGTCAACGCATATTTCTCCACCTGACCACGCAGATAAGGAATCCAGTCTTCCAGACAGACCACCACGATGGCGTCAACTGTCTGGATATGTTGAAACACCTCGATGGTATAGACCACGATAGGTTTCCCCCGGAACTCCAGAAACTGCTTGGGGCGACTATGGTTATAGAGTCTGTTCCCTTGTCCTCCTGCAAATATTACGGCTATATTCATATTTTTTTAGGTATTTGTATCGGATAATCATTGGGCCATTCCACTGTCTTGCCATTCAGGAAATCCGCCATCTTCTGTGCGATGTCCTTGGCTGCATGGCCCGTCTCGTTCAGCCCCATTCTCACGGCAAAGGCATCCCACTTCTTCAGATATTCCTCCATGTCGAAAGCCTTCACGTTCTGCTCCATTTCGTCGTTATTCTTGGCATACGGGAAGGGGAGTTCTTCCATTTCGTAATAGACGCCCCGTTCCTCATACTTATACGCCTCGAAGTCTGTGGCGTACGTGAAACAGGGGATGCGCCTCAGGGCGGCGTCGAAAACACAGCTCGAATAGTCGCTCACCATCACGTCCGTCGCCATCAGCAACCGTTGCATGTCGGGATAGTCCGTCACATCCATCACCTCTGGCTGCGCTTCCAGACAGCCTTTCGCGTAGTGTCTCAGTTTGGGATGGAATCTGATGAGCATCGTCCATTCTCCCCCGAACCTCTCTGTCAGAGCCTGTTTCAATCGCAGCATATCCAAGTCGTAAACCTTCATATCGACATGTTGTTCTTTTTCGAACCGAAGTCGCCAAGTGGGGGCATAAAACAACACCTTGTGGGTTTTCGGAATACCGAGCTCCCTACGAGTCCGTTCGCCATCCTCAGGATCATTCCGTACGAGAATATCGTTTTTCGGATAGCCGCATTTCCAAATTGGGCCATGGTATTTGAATGCTCTCCGGTATATTTTCGAGAGGTGGTCGGAGTTTGAGATAAAGACATCTGCCATATTTGAGGCTTTTTTCAGAAATACGGCGTTTTCCTCGGTAGCATAAAGGCCAATGCAATCCCCGGCCACTTTCTTGATGCCCAGTCCGCCATGCCAGGTTTCCACATACAGCTGGCCTTTGCGCTTTACGAAATAGTCGGGTACTATAACATTACTATTCCATATCTTGGCCGTGATATACTCATACAGCCATTGCCAACTGCGCCATTTCACAGGTCGAATCCATGCTGGTAGTTCGTATTCATATTTGGGATCCTTCACCCAGACGATATCCAAATCAGGAATGAGCTTATGAAGCTCTTCCATGATATACTTCTGGTTGTCGTCATAGCGGCTGCCAGCTGAAACACAAGCCAAGACTTTATTCTTCTTTATCGGAAATATGCGCAACAGGTAGAACAAGACAATTATCATTGCCCCACCCACTGGCCTCAGCACAGGCCTTGTCATCTTCCATATTTTCTGTTTCATCTTAATTTACCTTAATCAATTGGATTAATTTCTATAAAATTATTCTTATCAGTAGGACGTATTTTCATCCACCGTAAAACATCACCTACAGCAGTTCTTATCTTTGTATAAATGGACCTGTTATCTACCTTTATTCCCCTCCATTTCGATAAATTTTGGTATTTATAAAAAGAACTACTATAAGGATTATGGTACTTGATATACTTCGTCCAGGGTTTTCCTCCTGTGTAATGGATAATCACAGGATCCTTACGAGCCTCCAACACTTGCTGCTCATACTTCCAATAATCGTATAGCGGCTCTTTCCAGAGATGCCCATGCTGAAAATTAAATTTAATGGGAAGCATGATTTTCTGCTCATGGAACACATCATTCAGCACATCTTGATCATGGTAGACAAGTTGCGCGTGGTGTTTTTGTATGCAGTCCAGAAATCGCTCCAAAGTATGATGTTCTCGCCAGTATTTCAAATTAATAAGCAACATGCCAGAATTAAAATACCCCCACGATGGCGAGTATTTTAAGCGGTTATATCTGTCAATAACACCCTCTCGCATATCAGGAACGGCAGCCAGGGCATAGCCCGAAACATCCGTATTCCATAATTCCGTCAAAGAGTGTCTGACGATGATGTCTCCGTCAAAATATAACACCTTGTCCACTTTTTCTGGAAGTAATGCTGACAGAAACAGGCGATAATACGCAGCTCTTGGGATCCTTTTGTCTATATTGGGGAACTGATTATCTATCATATTGAGGGGAATTGGATAGAATGTGATGGCTTTGCCCTTATAGGAAGCAAGTAACTCCTCCAGGTCATTGCATTGACTGGTTGAGACGTCCGTATCTGTTACAAGATGAAAATGTATATCCACCTTTGGGTTGTTCTCGCAGACGGAGATCATCATGACGCCAGTGGGCATCACATTTCTTTTATCAGTACAAGCAACTATATCCATAACCAAAAAGCGTATATGTATAACATGACTTGATATATCATAGAATGGCCTTTACAAAGGTCGTTAATTGCTTTCAATTTTGACGGATATATCTCGTCGAGCTTATAAAAGTAATATTTAAACAACCTGCGGTCCTGTTTTAACATTCTCCATAGATAAGGCTTTAGCTTACGTTCTCTGTCAAATTTGTTTTGTATCAAAAATCTGTCCGCACGAAAAACCACTTTTGCCCTTATTTCTAACTCTCCTGGTTTAGAACAAAAATCTGAAGCTAAAGAGTTGGGACGGAGAGTGCAAACATAGAGGACTGTATTGACTACATTAATGCTTTTAGCATGATAACCTGATTGTATAGAAAATAATATATCATTAGCATACATTACTTCGTCAAATCTGATATTGTACTTGTTTATCAAATCTCTTTTAATCAATTTGCTCCATGGAATATCCAACTTAACTCTAATAGGCCAGTCGTCTCCATCTAAAAAATATTGATCAATTACCCTATTTAAATTAATATCTCTAACATCTTCTATATTAACATTATCAGAAAGAACTGACTTCATTTTGAAGATTATGATATCTGCTTCTGAATCGTTATAAGAAAGAATCATATCGTACATACCTTCAACAAAAAAGTCATCAGCATCAGCAAACAGTAGCCATTTCCCTTTAGCATGATCTAAACCAACATTCCTGGCATAGCCAGCACCTCCACCTTTTGTCGTGCGGATGAATTCCAAATAAGGCCGAGATAGTTCTGGATATTTTTCCAAATAGGTGTCTGCCTCTGGGCTGTTGTCATCCACCACGATTACCTGAATATCCTTAGATACAGGTATCGACTTCAGACAACGCATCAGCAAGTCTGGAATATCGAAATGAGGTATTATGATACTAAACAACGGCTTATCCATATTAGAAACGAATACAAGTACAATTTGATTTTAAATCTGCAAGAACAACTTTTACTGATGTCTTTGAGCGCGGCTATCTTTGATGTATAGATTTCGTCCAATCTTGTGAAGTAGTACTTAAATAAATTCCTGTCCTGGCTTAACATCCTTTTTATGTAAGATACAATTTCTCTTCCTTGGCTCATATTGTGTTGAAATAAAAAAGAATCATATCTGAATGCAGCTCCTGCTCTAATTCTTAATTCATCAGGTTTTTTACAAAATTCATAAGTCGCTGAACCTTCATGAGATGTCACGACATATAGAACAGTATCAATGGCTTCGATCTTCTTTGCTAAACAACCTACATGTACGGAAAAAAGAATGTCATTAGAATACTTGATTTCTTCAAAACGAATGTGATGATTCTCTACCAGACTTTTCTTAATCATTTTACCCCATGGTACATTATATCTGGTTCTTACTGGCACCTCATCACCCGTTTTGAGATAAATATCCATTATTTTATCAATATAGCCACTTCTGGATGATTTGCAGTTCAGATTATCAGAATAAACTGCCCGTTTCTGGAAATAGATAACATCGGCGTCAGATTCTGCATACGTAGTAATAATATCATACATTTCATCAACATAAAAGTCATCAGCATCGGCAAACAGCAGCCACTTCCCTTTTGCACGATCCAACCCTACATTCCTGGCATAGCCAGCCCCTCCCCCTTTAGTCGTTCTGACGAACTCCAGATAGGGGCGCGACAACTCTGGATACCTTTCCAAGTAGGTGTCAGCATCGGCACTATTGTCATCGACTACTATCACCTGGATGTCCTCAGACACAGGAATTGACCTCAAGCACCGCATTAGCAGATCCGGTATGTCTTTATGAGGTATGATGATACTAAACGTAGGACTCACCGATGTCATATTAGCCGTAATACTTACAGAATTCTTGCCCATACCATAATTGAATATAAATAGAACTTGATCTTAAACCTTAGTGATTTGCCTTTACTAATATCCCGTAATGCCGATAACTTTGACGGATAGATTTCTTCCAACTTGAAGAAGTAGTACTTGAACAACCTCCTGTCATGCGTTAACATCTTAACTAAAAAAAATTTCAATCGATGCTCTCTACAAAAATCATTTTGCAGCATAAATTTATCCATCCGAAAGGCTGCCTCTGCCCTTAGTCTCAACTCATTAGGCTTCAAACAAAAATGATACATCTGGGAATTAGGACGATAAGTGACAACATAAAGGACTCTATTGACAACCTGAATTGTCCTTGCGTAATAGCCTATCTGTAAAGAACAATAGGCATCATCAGCATACATTACTTCGTCAAAACGGATGTCGTGTTTGACCATCACATCTCTTTTAACCATTTTACCCCATGGTACATACATTTGTGCTCTAATAGGCCACTCGTCACCGTTTGATAGGAAATTGTCAATATTTTTATTCACGTGAGAACACCTTTCCGTTATTATACTTATATCTTCCGAAAGAACCGACTTCTTTTTGAAGTATATGGCATCCGCATCAGAATCAACGTATGAGCAGATGATACTGTACATATCATCAACATAAAAGTCATCTGCATCGGCAAACAGCAGCCATTTGCCTTTAGCATGCTCTAATCCCACATTCCTGGCATAGCCAGCCCCTCCCCCTTTTGTCGTTCTGATAAACTCCAGATAGGGGCGTGACAGTTCCGGATACCTCTCCAAGTAGGTGTCAGCATCTGCACTATTGTCGTCTACCACAATCACTTGAATGTCCTCAGATACAGGGATTGACTGTAAGCACCGCATTAGAAGATCCGGTATCTCTTTATGAGGAATGATAATACTAAATGTAGGATGCATTGTTTTTAGTGTTTGTTGAATATTCACAGAATCCTTGCCCATATCAGCAATGAATATATATACAACTTGATTTTAATAAGCAGAGATGTACCTTTTCCTATATCATGCAATGCCAATAGTTTTGATGGATATAATTCATCTAACTGGTAAAAGTAATATTTGAATAAAGAATGGTCTCTCTTCAACATTATCAATAAATATTTTCTCATAGACCTAACTCTACAGATATTATGCCTAATCAAGAATTTTTCTTCTCGGAAAAACACTTCTGCCCTTGTTTTCAATTCACCTGGCTTGGTGCAAAATTCTGCACTTAATGATTTGGGACGAAAAGTCACGACATATAGGGTTATATTTGCAACCTTGATGGTTCCTGCATGATAACCAACAAGCATGGAAAAATATACATCAGCCGAATACACTACTTCGTCAAATCGGATATTGTATTTAATAACTAAATCCCTTTTAACCATTTTGGCCCATGCAACAAACAACTTAAATCTTACAGGCCATTCATCACCATCTTTCAAACATTGATCAATCTTTCTATTCATCCAAGAACATCGATTTGATTCTATGTTTATATTCTCCGAAAGAACCGCCTTGTTTTTGAAGTATATGACATCTGCTTCCGAATCAACGTATGAGCTGATGATGTCATGCATATCTTCAACAAAGAAGTCATCCGCATCGGCAAACAGAATCCATTTTCCTTTGGCATGATCCAATCCTACATTCCTGGCATAGCCAGCCCCTCCTCCTGTTTTCGTCCTGATAAATTCCAGATAGGGTCGCGACAATTCTGGGTACGTATCTAAATAAGTATCAGCATCCGCGCTGTTGTCATCCACTACTATCACCTGTATATCCTCAGATACAGGTATGGACCTCAAGCACCGCATCAGCAGATCCGGTATTTCCTTATGAGGAATGATGATACTATACGTTGGAATCATCGTTTTAATATTTGCGACAATACTTACAGAATCCTTGTCCATACTAAAAATGAATATAAATAGAATTTAATCTTGAATCTTAGGGGTTTGTTCTTGCAAAAATCCCGCAGTGCCGATAACTTTGACGGATAAATCTCATCAAGTTTAAAGAAGTAGTATTTGAACAGTTTCCGGTCATTATTGAACATGAGTAACAAATATTGTTTCATGGACCTTTCCTTACACATTTGATGCTGATGCAAAAACAGATCAGAACGATAATGCACTTCTGACCTTATTCTTAACTCATTTGGTTTTGAACAATAATTAGCCACTAACGAATCGGGGCGGGAAGTCAAGACATAAAGGACTTTATTAACTACCTCAATAGTTTCAGCATGATATCCTACAAACAAAGAGAAAAACGCATCATTTGAGTATCTTATTTCTTCAAAGCGGATGTTAAATTTATTAATCAAATCTCTTTTGATCATCTTGCCCCATGTAGGACAATACATAAATCTTAAAGGCCATTCGTCACCATTCGCATAATAATTATTAATCATTCTATCAATATAAATATCCCTATCTGTTTTTTGGATAATATTTTCTGAAAGTACAGATTCTTTCTTGAAATATATGACATCCGCTTCCGAGTCTGCATTTGAAGAAATGATATCATACATATCTTCCACATAAAAATCATCGGCATCAGCAAACAGTAGCCATTCACCCTTTGCATGTTCTAAGCCAACATTCCTTGCATAACCAGCACCTCCTCCTTTTGTCGTTCGGATAAACTCCAAATAAGGACGCGATAGTTCAGAATACCTCTCTAAATAGGTATCTGCCTCTGGGCTGTTGTCATCCACCACAATGACCTGTATTTCTTTAGATACAGGTATGGACTTTAGACACCGCATCAGCAAGTCTGGAATATCGTAATGAGGTATTATGATGCTAAACAGAGGTTTCATAAGAGTTAATTCATTTTTGAACTATTCAAAAAAGAAACAAGATATATTTTGTTCTGGAGAGCACTTTGTTTTAATTCATCAGAAAGAGAGAATGTTGTTGATTCAAAGAATGATCTAAACAATTCCTTATTATTTTCTCCACCCTCAGATAATGGAATACAGTAAATATTACCTATCTGACGATGAAATCGTTTCGTTTTAGGGTGATTGTAAATCGAGAAAACTCTTTTATTAAGTGCAGCGGCAGTTATTCCCACATGTAGTTTAGTCGTAATGACAAATGTGGATTTATTGATTAAGTCAATTAATTCATCCACACCCGGATATGCTATGATTTCATAATCAATTCCTTTTTTATTGAATCTCTCTAGAACATTATTATACCGTGGACTGCTATAATAACTACCCCGATTATCACTTATGAGTATGGTTTTGCTATTCTTCAGTTGGCAGATCTGCTCAAGTAAAACATCTAACAAATCAATATTCTTATATATGCGACATAAGTGTAATAATATGAAAGGAATACTATTTGCGTTTTTGGCGGGCTTAATATATTCCGAAAGCGCGAGGACGGCATCAGGGCATACAATAGCCTTTTTAAATCCATTCTCCTGAAGAAAGGATTTCGACTCATCATTTCTCACTACAACAAGTTTAGCATACTTTGTTATAAGGAGGACATAGAATCTATATATTTTATTCGTCAACGGACCATATTCCAAACCAATGATGGCGATTGGAATCCGAAAAAGAATAGCTATTAATCCAACAACAATATGTCTTTTAAAATTTCTTTTTGACCAATGGGTTACATTATTTGGCGGTTCACCAAAATGGCCTCCTCCAACATATATTAATGCTTTAGATCGGCATAGATTGATTAGGCCTGTTAATCCTCTATTGGTAGTGAAATTTTTTATTGTCTTTTGGTCCGCAAGCGGATAGTTTATCAGAACCTTGTCTCCATACGCTTCACTTATCCATTTACTGTAGAGGCGTATCAACAAAATATCACCATAGTTAACTTCGAAATAGTTTCCATGAACTGATATAATTGGAAATCTTGAATTTGCCATAGATTATTATGATGGGTTTAGACAGATTTCAGACCAATGAAGCCTTCCTTTGACAGTTTAATGGGATGAGCATATTGGTCATAAAAACCTTCAATACGGATGGTTTGACAATTTGGAGCCTGAAAAAAATGTTGGCGATTGGGTTCACATAAAAACATGTCTATGGTATAAACACCATCAGCCATATATTTCGGAAGACGTATGTGGCGACTAATCGCAAATTCACCAGGCAGGATATCGTAAAGATGCCCTTTATAGCGACCTTCCATAAAACAGGCCATTGGAGTTCCATCCAACTTTTTTATGATCAATTTAATGTCGCACTTCATAGGTTCTTGAGTTTTTCCCTTAATAAGTACATCAAGCACTTCTTGACCTTGAGCGAGTGATGTGGAGTTATATGGTGTGTTGTTGATCTGTATTTCGTTAATTTTCAAGAAACTTTTGCAGTTGGTAATATAATCTGTCATCAGTTTCTGTTCCTCTGCTTGAGGTGTGGATGATTCCAGATAATGGTTGATGGCTTCATCTGCAGTACCGATAAAGTCTGTCATACCATCGCGAAGCACCATGCCTTTCTGACAAAGGCTACGGACAGCAGCCATATTATGACTCACAAATAGAACAGTCCTTCCTTGTCCTTTCGACACATCCTGCATCTTGCCGATGGCTTTCTTCTGGAACTCGGCGTCGCCTACGGCCAGCACCTCATCAACCACCAGAATCTCTGGCTCCAAATAAGCGGCTACGGCAAACCCTAAGCGTACCTTCATACCCGACGAATAGCGTTTCACAGGCGTATCGATATAGCGTTCGCAACCAGAGAAATCGACAATCTCGTCGAGTTTGCGGGTAATCTCTGCCTTGGTCATGCCCATGATGGCACCATTCACATTCATATAGATATTCTCACGGCCTGTCATCTCTGGATGAAAGCCTGTACCAACCTCAAGCAGCGAGGCGATGCGCCCACAGACGTTAATCTCGCCAACGGTGGGGGCTGTTACTCGTGAAAGCAGTTTCAATAGGGTGCTCTTACCAGCTCCATTCTTGCCAATGATACCAACCACATCACCTTGTTCCACACTGAAATTGATATCCTTAAGCGCCCATACGAATTCGCTCTCGCCCTTCGTAGAACGTATGTTGGTATCGCCAATCTTCAGGAAAGGGTCTTCCTTGCCCAGCACATTCATGGCCCACCAACGACTCAAGTCATTTTTGAAGGTACCTGTGGATACCAGACCCAAGCGATACTGCTTGCCTACATGATTAAACTCAATAGCCTTCATACAGTATCCATGAAATTACGTTGTACTTTATTGAATATGGCCACGCTGAACAGCAGCAGCACGCTCATAAACAGGAAGCTATAGCCTAAGGCGAGCCAAGAGAAATAGCCCTGTCCCAACGTGGCATACTTGAATGCCTCAATGATGGAGGTCATCGGGTTGGCCATAATCAGCGTGCGCAGCGTACCTTTTTCCACCATGCTGAGCGGATAGACAATCGGCGTGGCGTACATCCAGAGTTGGACGATAAAGGTGAAGAGGATGGTAAAGTCACGATACTTCGTGGTGAGCGAGGAGATCAGGATGCCGAAGCCAAGGCCAAGACCTGCCAGCATCACGACCAAAAGGGGCGTGAGCAGGAGGGTCCAATTTGGGGCAATCGGAGCGTCTTTCACAAAGAAATAGAGGTAGAGCGCCGCAAAGAGCCCTAACTGTATGACAAAACGAAGCAGATTGGATATCACCACCGCGATGGGCACCACCAGACGGGGGAAATAGACCTTGCCAAACATATTCTGGTTGGCTATGAACGTGTTTGACGACCCGTTCAGACAAGAGGAGAAATAGAACCAGCAGATATTGCCTGCCATATAGAAAAGGGCCTGGGGCATCCCGTCGGTACTCATCTTGGCAATATTTCCAAACACTACCATATTCATGATGACCGTCAATACGGGTTGTATCAGATACCACAGCGGACCGAGGACGGTCTGCTTATATTGCACCACGATATTGCGCCTTACGAACAGTTCTATCAGGTCGCGATAACGCCAGATCTCGCCCAGATCGATGTGCCACAGCTTCTCGTGTGGGCGGATCTTCATTGTCCAGGATTGTTTTGGCTCTTTGCTGTTCATTTTCCCCATGCTATCTGTCGTGTTCATCAAACCGGCCTTCCCGTTTTCTTGTCGCTATTCTTCAGCGCAGGTCTTTGGTGAGAGGTCATTTCTTTATGCTGTCATCCTCCTTGTTGCCGTAATGGGAGGCGGCGTAGTTGCCGTAACTGCCATAGTTCCCGTACGCCCCGTTATTGCCATAGCGTCCGTACTTGCCGTATCTTCCGTAGCCGTAGTAGTAGCCGTATTTCCTCTTCGACATGTCCACGCCGTTGAGGATACATAATTTAAGTTTCGCATGTTTGTTGTCAACTATATGTATCTCAGAAAAAAGCCTTTTCTTGCAAAGGTGTTGTCATTCCCGATGCCGAGACTCGCGTCCGCACGCTTTTTCCGGCTACGGCACATCGTGCCGATGCGGGACAATTCCCCTTCTAAAATAGAAGGGGAGATCGCCCGCTCCGCAGCGGCCTGCTGCGGCCGGAAACATTCTTCACTCGCTTCTCCGAGAACAGGATAATTTGATTGGAGCCATTTATACCAAAGCCCAGAATAAGATAAACAAACCGGTTTATTTCCAGGAGGGTTTATGCCCAGAAACCATATATGCAAAAGTTTTAAATAAGATTTTTAAGTCAAAAGCCCATGAGCGATGTTGATAATAGAACAAATCATAACGTAAACGAGTTACCATCTTCTCTATTGTATCCGTATAGCCATTATACACTGTTGCATAACTCGTCAGTCCTGGGCGAATCTGGTACAGTATATAATAGCGAGGATCTTTCTCTTCGATCTGTTTGATATAAAATTTACGCTCTGGCCTAGGGCCAACGAACGACATATCTCCTTTGACAACATTCCAAAGTTGGGGCAATTCATCCAGATGTCGCATACGAAGGAATTCACCCACCTTTGTCAGTCGTGGATCTTTTCCCTCTCCCTGGAATAGCTCAGGTCCGCATTTTTCGGCATCCAGTTTCATTGTTCGGAACTTCAGGATGTAAAATGGCTTCCCAAAGTATCCTATACGCTCCTGTTTGAAGATTATAGGACCATGATCTTCCCATTTTACTGCTATGTAGCAGCACACGAATAAGGGTGATAATATCACTAATGCGCAACTGGCAAGGATAAAATCGAATGTTCGCTTGATATTTCGCTCAAACACATTCATACCATCAGAGATATATTTCGGATAGACTTTATCTTGATTTAGATTATATTTCGGCGCAGAATCCTTTTTCATATTATTATTTATTCAATTTCCAGAGTTAAGAAATTATGGAGTTATCGCTTCGCTTGTCCTTCAGACAGAAGTTAAGACGTTTGCAAATAACAGTTTTTATTGATTACAGTTAAATATAACTGTCATCGTAACTCCTTAACTTCCGAAAGTTTAGTTATTTATAAATAATTCAGCTTTTACATATAGTTTTATTTTCGTCTCCCTTTTCGTTTTCTTTCATGTATCTTCTACTGTCTCTCTGTCTCTTTAGAATCTTCAGTAAATAAGTTGGCATGAAGCTAAACAGGAAGTGGAAATAGGCACGAATCTTAGTATATCCAAAAACCGTTTGATATACATCGACATTGTATTTTATAAGTGAAAGCTTGTTGCTGGAAATAGAACCCTTACGCTGTCTGTAATATGCCAACGGTTCAGTTACACAAAAACATATCTGACACTCTTTCATGATGTTGAGGAATAGTGCCCAATCCTGACGTTTGCGGATGGCAGGCATGTAGAATTTGTGTCCAAGACGCTTGATGTCATAGATAGCTGTCAGGCAGCCTATCTTGTTATCGCGTTTCATCATGCCTAAAGTCAGATGCTTAGGTGAGAGGCTGATGCCTGTTACTTGGTTGTTCTCATCACAGATGAGGTATGATGAGCTGCAAAGGGCGCAGTCCTTCCTATTCATGTGTGCAATCTGCTTCTCTAATTTCTCCGGGATCCAACGGTCATCACAGTCACAAAAGGCTATATAACGCCCATTAGCCCGTTCAATAGATTTGTTGCGAGCAATACCAGAACCACAGTTTGTTTCAAGGTACTCAACTTTTACTCGTGAGTCTTTCTTAACATAACGATCTAAAATCTCTTTTGTGCTGTCCTGAGAGCAGTCATCGGAAATGAGCAGTTCCAGATTAGTATAGGTCTGATTAAGAATACTCTCAATACTGTCAGCAAGATACTTACTGGCATTGAAAGTCGGCATGATAACTGATACAAGTTCTTGGTTTATATTATGATTCATAATTCGTTGCAATAATACATTTTTATACACGAATACTTATTCCATTATCTTCTGCCAAGCTTTTTTGATGAAAGCACGTGTATGTGAAATCCAATTATGTTCCTCAATTTGCCATTTCTCGGCATAATCCTTAAATATATTGTGCCCAGTGAGTCTGTACATTGCATGCATTTGGGAAATATGTAAGTGGTGATAAAAAGGACTTGCTATATGACCGGCAAGGTCGTACATACTCCAGTAACTGTTGCTGAATTTTGTCAGATGGTCTTCCAATTCCTGACACGATTTTTCAAGGCTGTCATAATAATAACCCTTGTCGTGAGTTACCAATACATAATCGTAAAGTCCCCACCATGCGAATATCCAACCGTTCAAGACTGCTGGCAGGTGGGTGTACTCCAAAAGTATGTTACCATCTGCCGTCCCCCCCTCGTTTAAAGGTTTCAACATGAAGTCGATGCTTTTTTTTGCAGATAACAAAAATCGCTTTTCACCACTCTGAGCGTACGCTCTCAATAGCAGTGACGTCCCCTCTCCTTGAGCCATGGCTCCGTAAGGATTTTGAGGATAGCGGAAGAAAAAATTGTTCCATGCTCCCGAAGGCTCCTGATTACTAAAAGCCCATTCGGCACACTGCATAAACTTACGTAGAAACCTGCTGTCGGTCTTTTCTGACGCCAGATAAAGATCGTATGCTCCTAAGCCATACTGGAAGATTGCAACAGGAAAAAGTATCTCTCCCCCTGACTCATCAGGTGACATTGGAAGCTCCTCGGTGTCTAAGAGATGTTCCAATCTAGTTACTTTTTCTGTCAGGTTGTTATAGTAGCCTTTTAACTCTGTAGTTGAGAAAAACTGACCAAGATTCTGATTGACATGTAGAATACTGCGTCCTGTGAGCATAAGACTCCATTTCTTGATGTTATATGCGTTGAGAGCCATATAGAGATGAGTGTGGTGAACTTTTATACAATTTCGGATACTAATGTTTTTATGACTATTTCCGGTTTGTATTTTCGGGCTTTCTTAATGCATAAAGGTCTCATGTTGTTGATGAGTGCCGGATTCTTGGCACATTCAATCAGCCTATCGGTCAGCTGGTCAATGTTACCCATTGAAAAGAGTAATCCCGTCTGACCATTAGTAATCAGTTCCTTACATGAAGGGCAGTCGCTGGTAATAGGAGGTACACCAGCTGACATCGCATCAATGAGTGTTCCTGGAAAACCCTCTGTTGAGAAATGGGTGGGGAAAAGAAGTGAGAAATACTTCTCAAGTGCTTCTGTACTTTTGTTGAAGGGTACAATACCGCAATATTTAATGTCTTTAGGTTGCTGTTGCATCAACTGTTCAAACCACTGCTCTTCCCCTTTTTGGACAAGTCCGTAGATATCAAGACTGAATACATGTCCGCTCAACAATTCGTTGCATTTTCTTACGGCAAGTATAGCATCCTCAATGCCTTTCTCTTTCATGACTCTTGAGAATGTACAGAGGCGAAATGGAGGAGTATCTACAGACTTTAGTTTTTCCTCCTCTTTTATGATAATGTTCTTGAAATTTGGCATCAATTTCAGATTCTTATACCCCACATGTTCCATCTCTTCAACCATGTGCTGCGTCTCTAAATACACCACATCAATCTTTCTGACAGCCCATTGGAGAATGGGATATTTTCTGACAAACTTGGGTAGCCAGCCTCCGATAACGACGTAATGTAGTTTACGATGGAATACCATGTTTAGTAAAACTGCTAGTGGAACTATCAAGTGTACCCCCTTGTAGGCTGGCATGACGATGACATTTCGGTGGTTTCGCAAGATGCGTAACAAAACGAATGGTAATTTAATCAGAAATATCCATCCTCCCATCGTGTCGAAAAAGGTCACCTGTTCATCTCCAATCTCTTTCTGTAGAGTGGTCCCGACAATTTTGGTCTTGACAGTTTGGCCATTGGCCTTGTCTCTACCAAAGGCAAAGTGTCCCAAGATAGCTATTGTCCTCATGCTCATTCCTTGTTGTGATTCTCTATTGCTTGGCGAATGGCCTGGATATACCCATGTCCGAATTTCTGGTCAGGTTCTACGTAATTGCCTTCAGCCCATTCGTTCCAAGCTTTTAGGAAGAGAAGTTGATGCTCTGGCAGTTTATGCTCTACTAAGCGAAGGGCATTTTCAACTGTTTCTTTAAACTTTTCAGGTGTGGAATTTGTGAGTGGGTCGCTGTTGTGGGCATCACGAGGTGTTCTATCCCATTGGGGCATCAAGGTGGGGTAAACGTTTTCCCAGGTATCTTCTTCCACGTAGTAATGCTCCATAGTTTTGGCATAGTCGGAACGCATGGCCATCCATGGTATTTTTTTGTATGTGGCAACGAACAAAGCTTTGTGCCATTTACCTTTGACGATGGTCTGTGCACGACCAAGTCCTGACGAAATGACAGCATCGAAGCCTAAATCGAGTATTTCTTGGTAGCGTTCAGCGGCTTGATTTGCATCCCATAGTTTCTTACCGCTCTTTGTAGCATGACTAGATGCATTCTGAGTATATCCAACCAGATGTATACCTGGAAAACCATTCTCTTTTGCCAACTGTTGCCAGAGGTCAATGAATTGTTTTGCATCGGGAATGTCTCGTGGAGCCCAGACTGCGAACAGGGGCTTGCCGTCAACCTTAATGTAGCGCGAATCGCGAAAAGCAGGAAGCAAATAGTTGAAATGGCGAATGTAGTCGTTGCGGTCATAGTGCATTTGTGCAATAATCGCGTCTTTTCGCAAGCTTGTTCCCGTTGTCCATGTTTTGTTCGTCCAGTCGTGGTTTGTCCAACAAAGGCAGAAGGGGAAGTCAGGCTTGCCGCTGGCCAGCACTTCCTCGAACGGACGTTGTAGCAGTTGCTTGCCGTTGCCAAACCAGTAATGGTAGTAACAAAAACCCTCTAATCCTGCCTCACGCGCTAATTCAGCCTGTTGCTCGCGCACCTCCGGCAGCCGAAGGTCGTAAAAGCCCAAGTCGGCAGGGATGCGTGGCTGGTAATGACCTCGGAATTGCGGACGAGCTTTAGCAACATTAGTCCATTCTGTGAATCCTTTTCCCCACCATTCGTCGTTCTCTGGGATGGGATGGTATTGTGGGAGATATAATCCTATGATTCTTGGTTTCATATCTTTTAGAATACTATAATTGCTTGATAACTTTCGCAGGTATGCCGGCTGCTACAGCATATGCAGGAATATGATGGGTAACAACGCTATTGGCTCCGATAATGGCTCCGTCGCCAATGGCCACTCCTGACATGACACAGACATTGTTTCCCAGCCATACATTATTGCCGATAGCAACAGGTCCTTTGCTGTACAGTGGGCGCTCTGTGAAAGGCAGACTCATGTGTTCGCGAATGCTCTGCCCATGGCTATTGTCGGTAATAAGCACGTTGGTGCCTGTCAGTAGATTATCGCCAATGGTAATGCTATTAATAGCAGTAATATGGCAATTTTCACGTATAGCACAACAGTTACCAATAGTGATCGATGGGTTATATCTTTTGCCGTTGTGGCTGTCCCAGGCTGTAAGTTGTACACCTGAAGCAATGAATGTTTTGTCGCCTACTGATATATTTTGAAGACCTTTCAGTCTCAGAGCCTTCCATCCTATATGAGAATCCTTTCCCAAATGGGCAAAGCGTGGACGTAAGAACAGTGTATAGATTCTGATTAAGAAGTAGTTGATGATTTTTGACATATTAGTTTTCTGAAAATTTATTCATTCGTTGCATTAAGAATTGGCGTAGCGTTTGTTGTTCTTTGGCAGAAATTCCTATGAAATAGACGGCAATGAGCATCGTAATGAATGTAGATGCAAAAACTGTGACTAGTCTGACAATGCCTGGATGTAATGCTTGGTGAACAAGGTAAACGACAAAGAAGGTGCATACAGCAACGAATAGCCCCCGCAGAATTATTTCTGAAATATAAGGGGCATAGTAAAAAGAGGGATATTGATGGCGTAAAATGACAAGTCTGACAAGATGAGCTATCATACACATCGCTATCATAAGTATAATGCTTATTTCGGAAGATGCTCCAATGTGGAAAGCTAACCATGTGGCAGGAAGACATAAAATGATTATACTATCGACAAATAGACTATAATATTTAAGTTGACCTGTGGACTGGACAATAGTTGTTACAGGGTTATGCATGGAGAAGCACAGTATATATATGATGGTAAGTCGGGTATAGGTGATGGCTTCTTCTGATACATTGCCCAACCACCATTCGAAAATGGTGCGCAATTCCAATATAAGGGGTATTGCAACCATCAGGAGTAGATAGAGTATTAATTTATTATTGGCACTGAACATCTTGTTGAGTGAAGTGTAGTCCTTCTCAGCGTATGACTTAACCATTGCGGGGCGGAAGGCAACAACAATGCTGTTACTTAGTGCTGTTAATGCGTGAAACACTTGTTGTGAGATGGTATAGGCTGCAGTGGCTATCGGGCCAAAGAACATATAGAGCAAGATGGTGATGCCTTGCGTCATACCTACTGCGGCCAAAGCACTATACATGGTCCATCCGGAAAAGGTCAGCAGTGAACGATAAGTTTCTTTGGGTATTTTCCTGCAGTATTTGTATTCCGGGTAGCGGTGACGAACGATAAATGCGTAGAGTAAGAATATAATCACAGCAACGGCACTAAGGCCAATGCTGTAGAAAATCAAGCCGTCCATGGCGGTGATGCCGATAAATAATATCACGCCGAGACGTAGTAAGCATTCGGTTAGGGAAATAAGGGCAAAAACCCCCATTTCCTCCTGTGCAAAGATAGCTGCCGTAAAGGGTAGTTGCAATAAGCCAAACCATAATGTGATTAGTGAGAATTGAAATACCCAATTGGCAGCGAAAAGACGTTCTGGTGGTATTGGCAATTCGTTGTTGACAAACCAAAGACCAATAGTCTCAAAGATAATCAACAAACCTACAGACAATACCAAAATGATGTTCATACTGGCTGAGAAGATCATTGACAGTCTGTCGGTTCGTCTTTCTCCCAGCGTATATGAATAGAAGCGCTGGATGCTGACTGCCAGTGTGGTTGTAATGAAGGTACTGGCCAGCACGACACCTGCAACGGCATTGAAAGTGCCATAGTCTTCTTGTCCCAGGTCTCGTAGTAGCAGGCGTACAGCATATAGGTTGATGGCTGTGATAACCATCATTCTTACAAACAGCATTAAACTATTTGATGCAATGCGTTTAGACTTTGGAGTCTGTTGACCTGTTCTGATTACCATTTTCCATAAATAGTACGATGACACCCTAAGTAATAGTTATGGGCCTCATGGTTCCTAAGCCATATATACAACAAAATCATTACGCCAACGCCCAGGTTGCCAGTGTCTGAATACATAAAGAGTGTCATTCCTCCCTGAAGACTGACGCACAGGGCAAAATAGACAAGAAGAAGCTGATGTAGTTCGATGATACCGTATCGCGGTCGTATCTGGAGGAGGGCCCACCCGTTGAACACAACGAAGATAATAAAGGCACCCCAAGGGCCGAAGTCAATGGCAAAATCGCCCACAAATGTTGTGAAACAGAAGTCATCAATTCTCAAATCACTATATTTTTCACGTCTTTCCGTATAGTTCCTCGGTGTGTCGGAAAATAGAAGCCTTTTCCCAAAATTGAAAGTGCGGTCGCCATGTCTTGTGCCACCTGCATCAAGGGCATAGTTATTGAAATAGATGTTGGCTTGGCCTATGTACCAATATACATAACCGCTTGTATCGGGACTGTCCTTTCTGTCGCTGAAGCGACTGACGGTAATCGCTATAATGGGTATAGCCACTATAACAGTTAGTATAATGCCGGCAATTTGTATGATGCGATCAATTCGTTTAGAGATGAATTTGCGGAAGAGCATATAGCCCGCAACAATAGTAAAGCCGGATTTGATAACCGAACCTCGCTGTCCGTCCATGACGGGTATTATCATTCCGATGACAATGGCGAGAAACAGAACGACGAGAAAAATGACGTTTTTGTCTTTTCGTGTGAGGAGAAAAAAGAAAATAAATACGGTGCAGTCATATAACATGTTAAATAATACAGCAGGTAGGTTTCTTATTGCGATTCCCACGCTTTCGGCATTCTCGAATGCATCCAGATAAGCTTCATTTCCTGCATCGATATCCATTAGGAGACTAACAAAATTGCTGTTGAAATTCGACAAAATAGACGGTAACTGCACAATAATGCATAGGATGGTAACAAAACATGGGATAAGCAACGCCTTTGAGTGAGGATCTTTTATTTTTATGACAGGACTATAATGTAACTTGATTGCAGGTGACAGAGCTAACATCAACATCACATACAGATAGATAAAGGGGAACAGGCGCAGCTGTTCGTATGTGCTATCGAATAACAATTCGTTTAAGCTACCGAAGAACTCATCGTTTAAAGTGATGAATGAAAAAAAACAGTAAGCAATATAACTGGCCATAACGGCACTACCACCGTCAATGTGGCGGTTTCGGTAGTGATATACTATAAAAGAGATTACCCAAAGTAATGTATAGAGGGCTAACAAAACGTTATCAGCTGTTGTGACCATAATTGGAACTATTCTTTACTAAAGTAACACTGCTGCACACAAACTGCACATACTTGCCTTCCCAATAATGCTCTCGTCATTCAGGAACGTCACACTGTTGTCAGTCTTTGAGGCCACACGCATAAAGTTCTCCATTTCTCTATCCCTATGGGAAAAAATTGCCCTGACACTGTTATTTCAGGATGTTGAAGATAAGCGTAGCAAGGGAAATCACAATACCCGTTGCAGAGAGCGCCAAAGTCGTTATCTGACCGACATTGGCGTTTTGTGACTTCACCTTGTTGGGCTCCACATACACCACATCATTCTGCTGGAGATAGTAATAGGGGGAATTCACAATGTTGGCGTCCGTCAAATCCAGGGTGTGAATTTTCTTCCGGCCCTTGGCATCTTCGCGTACCAGTTTCACACGATCGCGTACACCATAGATGGTCAGGTCGCCTGCCAATGCCAACGCTTCCAAGATGGTGATTTTCTCGCGCGTCACCTGAAAGCTGCCGGGACGGGCCACTTCGCCTAACACCGAAACGGAATAGCTCGACATACGGACCGTTACGATAGGACTCTCATTTTCATTCAAATAAGGCTTGATCTTGTCATGGATCAGCTGTTCGCAGGCAGATTTCGTCAGACCGCCGACCTGCAGCGTGCCCACCACCGGGAATTCGATGCAGCCGTTGTTATCGACCAGATAAGCCTGCAGAACAGGTTGGGCGGTCGAACTACGGTTGCTCATATTAATAGCGGTAGGGACAGACAGGTTGAAAGGAGTTGCGGCCTCAGGATCTGTCGTGCTCACCGTAATCGTCAGCACATCCTTAGGCATGATGTGCGCATCATAGAGGGAATCGCTAACCTCGTAGGTAATGGTGTCACTATTTTGCAAATAGGCAATCTTCTTCATGCTGACACAGGAGGACATCAACAATACGGTGACGCAAAGGATTGCCAAGAGGGAATATTTCTTCATATCGTTTTAATTTTTGGAATTTACTATTTAAAACTGCCACCAGTGCTTTTTCTTGGGAGGGGCCGTATGAGTGATGCTCGTCTGGAAAATGGATTCGTCAATGACATCTTGCCAGGTTTGGTGCTGGCTAATCATTTGGTAGATGGTGCCCCAGTCGGGAAGTCCGCCGAGGTTACGGTCGTCGATGAACATATCGACCTTCAACTTCCGGGAGAAATGCGGGTTGTTGCCCGTCGTCTCTTCGGGATAATCACGATTCACGGCGTAGAACTCCAAACCGCGGTCACGGCACCACTGAAGTGCCGCATCCAGCAACTCGCCCTCACGGACGGACCACAGAATCAACTTGTGGCCGTCCTGGCGGAGCATCTTTAAAGTATCGACGGCGAAAGGGATTTCCTCGCCGATATTCGGATATTTGTGAGTGACAATGGTTCCGTCAAAATCTACTGCAATGGTCATATATGTTACTTTTTAATACTGTCATCATTCTTGTTAGAGTAGTGCGACTCGGCATAATTGCCGTAGTTGCCATAATGCCCATAATTGCCATAGCGACCGTACTTGCCGTACCTGCCATAACCGTAGTCGTAGCCGTATTTCTTTTTGGACATATCAATGCCGTTGAGAATCACGCAAACATTTTTCAGTTTCTCCTCCTCAACCAAAGTGTTCAACATGCCGATATTCGCCTTGGGCGTATAGTCAGCACGACAGACATAGCAGCTCACATCGGCATAACGGGCGAGCTGAAGCGTGTCGGTCACCAGACCAACAGGAGCGGTGTCAAGGATAATGTAGTCGTATTTTTGCTTCAGCAGTTCGATTACCTGGTGCATGTTCTCACGTGCCAACAGTTCCGCCGGGTTCGGGGGAGTAGGGCCGGCCAGCATCAGGTCGAGGTTCGCATCCACCTCGGAAGAACGGAGGGCGGTGCTGAGGTCCGACTCTGTCACCTCATTCTTCGCTAACAACAGGCTGATGCCACCTGAGCGATCTTTCAGGCCGAAAAGACGACCGAGGGCGGGCTTGCGGATATCCAAGCCGCAGAGCACCACCTTTTTGCCCAACAGTGCAAACGACATAGCCAAGTTTGCCGCCAAAAATGTCTTACCCTCGCCAGATGTACTCGAAGTGAAGAGAATGACCTGGTCGCGCTCCCTCATCATAAACTGAATGTTCGTACGCATCGAGCGGAAAATTTCGTCGATCTGGTTGTTTTTGTTGGCCTGGACCACGATGCCGGCGGATGTCTTCACGCTGTCGCTTGCCATTGGGACATCTGCCACAATCGGCAAACGTGTTAGGCTCTCCACATCCTCATGGCCTTCGATGCGAAAACGCATTAGATGGATTAAATAGAGCACCAAAGAGGGGATGCCTAAAGCAAGTAAAAGGGCAAGGGCAAGAATCATTTTTTTCTTCGGACTCACTTTGCCCTCCACTTGTGGCTCATCAATCAGTTTGCCTTTGTCGGCCGTGGCGGCTAAAGATATGCTGTTTTCCTCTCGTTTTTGCAGCAACAGCAGATAAAGTCCGGACTTCACCTCCTGCTGGCGGCCAATCTGCGTCAGCACACGTTCCCGTTCGGGTGAATTCGCTATGCGGTTCTGATAAATATTGTACTTCTCCTCAATACCCTGTCGCAAAATCTCAGTAGAACGTTGCGCTTGAATCAACGCCGTACGGATGGTGGGGCGAATCTCATCAAGGGTCTGCGTCAGCGTCAGCACTTGAGGAGACTGCTCGCTCGCGCTTTTAAGCAAGCGGTTGCGGTCAAGCACCGCTTGGTTGAAATTTGCGATTAATGTTGTCGATGCGGGATCCGTCAGGCCGACATTGGAGGGGATGATCTCATATTTGTTGGCAGGATTATCTACAAACTCACGCAAATAGCTGATTAGTTGCAATTGCGTATTCGCTTCCATCAGTTTGGCAGCATACGCGCTCTCCTCTTTGAGCGTTTGGGATGCATCTAATTGGAATTGTGTCACGTGATTTCGCTTTTTATAGCTTTCCAGTTCCCCTTCTGTAGAGCCCAACTCGGCATCGATTTTCTCCAAACGCCCGTTGATAAACTCCTCGGTTTTCAGGGCAACCTCATTTTTATCTTCATTAGCCTGCTCATTATAGCTCTCGACCAATGCTTTGATAAAGTCGATGGCACGGAGTTTATTGCTGCTGTTTACCGTAATTTTAGCTATAGAAGTCTTTCTTGATTTGGGTTTCACGTTCATGCCACTCACATATTTTTTGGCAACGTACATCGGAGGTTCCAATGTCACATACAAAGAGCGGCCGGACTCAAACTTCTTGAGTGTCGCGGGGTCAGCATTTGCCAAGTTCGAGCTGACGGTAACTGTGCCCAAAGAAGTCTTCAGCGAGACAGGCAGCGTTTTCACCGTTTTGTGGAAACTATCGCTCTCTTTGCCTTTTCGCAAAACCGTTCCCTCTATGACATAGCCATCAGCCTCCTTTGTCACCGTTACCTTCAACGTATTAATGGATTCCAAAAGGTCTGCATCCATCTGGTTAAGTGCCTCTTGGCTCAAATCCACATTCACCGGTTGGTGTTTATAAATTTCGGTGTTCTTGACAAGGCCTTCCAATTTGTATGAAGCATACAACTTAAGTTTTACAATGGCCTCTCGGGCAAGGAGATGCGATTTCAGGATTTCCACTTCGTTCTCAACACCCGCCGAATTGGTCATGATGCCGAAATCTTGCATATTGGAAAGCATCTGACTCATATTGCCGCCAGGGCGGTTCTTCTGTTCGTCCTTGACCAGCATTTTCGCACTGACTTCGTATGTGGGGGTCTTGTAGCGCAGATACAGCATGGCACCGCCGAGGCAGATCAGTAGCGACAGCAAAAACCATTGCCAGTTCAGCACCAGTATCTTGTAGATGTTCTGGAAATTGATAGAACGCTTATGTTCTTTTTTGTCAAGCATTTCCAGCTCATCTAAAATAGAATAATTCTTTTCTTCAGACATATTATTGATTTACGTTGCTTATTTCAGGTTTCAGGTTTCAAGTTTCAGGTTTCAAGTTTCAAGTTTCAGGTTTCAGGTTTCAACGGGGCGGATGTCTTGGACGGATATTTCTGTTAGGACGTAGTTTCTTTCGCCCATTTCCATTTTCAGGACGATATAAGAGGTGTTTTCAATCTTTGCCAGCTCTCCTTGGAGCCCTATCAGCGGGCCTCGCGTGATCTCGATTTTCTGTCCCAAGGAAAGCCGCTGGGTGGTGATCATCACCGGGTTGGGGGCGTTGTTCAGGACATACTGCAGCTGCTGCATCTCCTCATCGCGGACGTATGCGAAAACCCGTTTCCCTTTCTCCCGGTCGGAGGCCGCCAGGTTAATCATAAAACGATAGATGCCTGGGTAGTCCAATAGGATTTCCCAAAGGTGGGCTTCGGTTGTGTGGATGAAGATTTTGCCAGGAATCACAATTTTTTCCACTTCCCTGCGATTCCTGCTGGCATAGACCTTGGTCTCTTTGAGACTCGCCACATAGACTTCGTAGCTCTTTTCAAGCGATTTGCGGATGGTGCGTTCCCTGGTGGGCTTGCATTCGCCTATGTACCACTTTTCATCAGATTCGACAATTCCCAAACCTCTATGCAAATCTGCATAGCCTGAGTTGGCATTGTCGGAAATATTAACTTCTTTATTCACAAAAAAATAAAGTTTTGATGTTAACCAAGTGAGGCTCGATTCACTGGTAATAAACACGGCAAAGCCAGAGCCTTTATGCACCATTGCACGGCTCAGGTCGGCTTTTGAGAATTTAAAGGGACCTCTATTTTTACCATTTTTCGCGCCATTCCTCCACAGCATACGAGATCCGTTGAACAAAACTTGAAAATAAAAGCTGCAAAGATACATAATTTTTTATTCCGAACTGCAGTTTGATTCTCTATTGAATTTAAAAATATATTGTTGATAACCAATTAGTTTATACTTGAAAAATACTATATCGCAGAACCTGCTTATAGCTGTTCAGGGTGTAAACGAGGTTTTTCAGGATGCTTTTGGCCGCATTCCGCACAATGCTAACCACCCTGCTGAACATCCCGTACTCCTCATTCGACGCGGCTTGGAACATTTACGAGCGGTGGATGAGGTAGTGAAGATTTTTCTTACTTTTGCACCTTCAAATTATTCTGAGAATGAAACAGCTTTACATCTTCCTGCTTGCATCCTGCATGCTCCTGTCACTGAATTCGATAGCACAAACCCCTGACAGCACCATCGCCATCCCGAACCCCAGCTTCGAGGAGTGGTCCACAGGCAGCGGCTACAGTGTCACGGTCTATTACTTTCCCCTGTCCATTTACGACAGCTACACTTACCCCACCGGCTGGGACTATCCGACCTACCCCGTGAACGAGAACATCACCTACAGCGGCTTAAACGTTAATGTGAACACCAACGTTCCGCTGCTGAAAGTTTCCAATGTGACCAGCGGCGCTCCCGACGGCAGCCATGCACTCAAGCTGCAGAGTTTCATGCTCTCCGACCTCATCAATCCGCTTGTATATAACCTGGCGGAATCCTCATTGGATCCCATGCTGACCGCTTCGGTTTTCCCTACCGTGTTATCCACTGGCGTGGTTGACATCGACCATTTGTTGCCCCTGATGGACAACATCACCTCCAATCTCGGAGACCTCTCGCAACTGGTTTCCCTTTTGTCGAGCGTGGACATGAACACCATTGTAACTGGCGGGCTTCCCTTGAATGGAGCCACTCCAGACAGACTGAGCGGCTATTACAAATATACATCGGCCGCCGGTGGCGACAACGGTGGCATTGTGATTCTGGGCACCCGGCACAATCCAGTCACCATGCAGCGGGAGGTGGTCGGCGGCGGCTACTCCCTAGCCCTGACCGACACGTCCGAATACGCTCCTTTTGACGTCTTCTACGCCCCTCTCTCTGAGATGGACCCCTCTTTACCCTACATGGAGGCCGATTCCGTGGTCATCTTTTTGTTTTCGTCGGCCAACACCAACCCCAAGCAAGGCTCGGCCCTTTATCTTGACAACTTGCAGCTCTGGACCCAACAAGAAGTGGTTCCCGAGGACACCTGCAGCGCAGTCTTCAACCTGCATCTCATCGATGTGGACACCATGAATGCCACCATCGGATGGGGATTCGAGGGTGAGCCCGACCACTTCCAGGCGGAATACGGCGTGCAGGGATTTGAACTTGGCAGCGGCACCACCGTCGGCACCACGGAGAGTTTCCTGCACCTCTCGAACCTGCAGCCCGACACCAAGTACGACCTCTATGTGCGTTGCGTTTGCGACAGCGACCTCTATGGCGAATGGGCGATACTCACCTTCCACACTGACACCCTCGTGCCGCCCGCCCCTCCCGTTGAGCCCGAGGACAGCACTGGCATACAGACCCTTACCACCGACCAGTTGCTCATCTACCCCAACCCCACCCATGGACAGTGCATGGTGCAATTCAAGCAAGAACCCCCCAAAGTGGCACGTCTTTACACGCTTGAGGGCGCTCTAGTAAAGGAGGTTATCCCGACCAAGGAGACCTTCGAGCTCACCATGCCCACCCCCGGCGTGTACCTCCTCGTCTGCGAAATGAAAGAGGGAGCGGTGGTGAAGAAGGTGGTGAGCAGGTAGGTGTAGCCGACTTTGCAGCCATTATTTTACTTTTGCACCCCAAAATTCATTGCAATGGACCGCTTAAAAAATCTGCTCCTCAACGAGAAATTCATTTTCAGCATCATCCTGCTGAATGCCATAATTATCTTCCTGCAAGCCAGCAACGTTGACAATATCTGGATTCAAATTATAGACGTGGCATGCACCCTGATCTTCACGATGGAGATGATCACCAAACATGTCGAATACGGCGTGAAAGGCTACTGGTCGTCGGGGTGGAACCGTCTGGACGGCATCCTGGTCATCCTGTCCATTCCCTCCGTCATCGCGCTATTCGTCCCCGAGCATCTGATGGATCTGTCGTTCCTCATGGTACTGAGGCTGTTGCGCACGCTCCGGTTCCTGCGTGTGCTGCACTTCTTCCCCAATTTCGACCAAATCGCCAAAGGGTTCAAGCTGGCTGTGAAGCAATCTTACGGCATCCTGCTCTGCTTCCTCGTGTTGATCATCGTGTTCGGGCTCGTCAACTGCAGCCTGTTCAAGGACATCGCGCCGGCCTATTTCGCCACGCCGCTAGACTCTATCTACTCCGTCTTCCGCATCTGCACGGTGGAGGGCTGGTACGACATCCCCGACACCATCGCGGCGGCTACCTCCCCGGCCATCGGCCGCATCGTACGGTTTTACTTCTGCCTGCTGCTGGTATTCGGCGGCATCATCGGCATGTCGTTCATCAACTCCGTCTTCGTGGACGCGATGGTAGCCGACAACAACGACGACGTGTTGAAAAAGCTGGACGACCTCGAAAAGAAGATTGACGAGCTGCTGAAGGAGAAAGAAAAAAATGAAATTTTAAAAGACTGATTCACAGATAGATGAATATTGATTTGTATTAAAAACATTACTTTTTGTAATTTATACTTGCTTTTTGTCAAGAATTGTGTATTTTTGCAGCGTCAAAATTATCATCATTCATTTTAAAAATTTAAAGTTATGAAAAACACAAAATTCTTGTTACCAAGCGGTTACAAAAAATCAGGTTGGTGGATATTCGGTATCACTGTTGTGCTGATCATCCTCCATTTCATCTTCCAAAGTCAATGCGACTTCAGTCTAAACAACCTCCGAGAGCTTTTCGGAATGGAACGTCTGGAAGGCAAAGGGGATCTGTTCTCCGGCTTCCTTTCTTCCTCTTTCGGTCCAAACGACGACCTTCTGCTGACATTTATCGGCATCTTGCTCATTGTGGCAGGCATTTTCATCGGTTTCTCCCGCAATAAGGAAGACGATGAGTTCATCGAGCAACTTCGGTATGAGTCGCTGATTCTGTCGCTGTACATCAACAGCGGAATTGTGCTGTTCTGTCTGATTTTCGTATGGGGCCTTCCCTTCCTGTGGGTGATGATGATCAACATCTTCTCTATCCTTTATGTCTTCATCATTTGTTTTTACCTTCGTCTGTACCTTAACAAACGTTCCATTCGCTATGAAAAACAGGATTAAAGTAGCACGTGCCGAGGTGAACATCACTCAAGGCGAACTGGCGGAAAAGATCGGCGTGACCCGCCAGGCGGTGAACTCCATCGAATTAGGGAAATACGTCCCCAGCACCCTCCTAGCGCTAAAGATGGCGCAGTATTTCGGCAAAACCGTTGAGGAACTGTTTATGCTGGAAGAGGGGGATTGAGAGAGTTATTTTTCGTTATCGCAAAAATCCGAGTATTTAGAAGGTGGTCAAAAAATTTGACCACCTTACCATTTGTTGAAAAAAGCGTATCTTTGCCGCGAAATAATGAAAGGAAACAATTATGGCAACTTATACTATCAACATCAATGAAAGAACAACTTTCGGAAAACAGCTGTTACTGTTTTTGAAAGGCCTTGGGATTATCGTGGAAACACCCAAAAAGGGATCTCTCAGTGAAGCTATTGCAGACTACAAGACTGGCAACACCACAAAATGCAAAGACTTTGACGACTACCTGAAGAAAATAAACGAATAACCATGTATAGCATTGAATATTCTAACAGACACAAATAATCATACAAATATTATGAGAAAAATAGTTTTCATCTCTACACTTTTTGCACTCCTGCTATTCCAAGTAGGCTGTACCAAACACAATAAATGTGATTGTATTGAAGAATCCATCAATCTTTCTGGTGTTTTAATAATTTATGATGATCCCCTTATTCTTGGTGTTGTTAGTCAATATAAAGTCCCCGCTTTAATTTTGCCAGGGAATCCTTCTCAAGAAGAAATCGAAAAGGCGTTAAATAAGGACATCAACCCTTACAATGGCGATTTATGTTATCTAATTGCAGGTGTTCGCAACACGTTCAAGAAATACAATTTACAAAATGTATATGTAGCATTGAGCGGGAATTATCATAATTGCTTTGACCAGCCACAAACTTTTAATATTTTGTGTATAGAAAAGAAGTAAAACTGTATTCCAAAATGCTTATAGAATAGCTTCTGCGAAAATCCGCGGGTTCAGCGGGCATATTTTCTCCCGCAGATCTCGCAGACTTACGCAGATAAATATAGCATGATGATGAATTACTTCACACCCCCGTCCGAATCTTGCTCCTGTCCTCCCCTTCAACCTTTCCCGCGCCGGCCTTCTTGTAGGCGTTGAAGTTGTAGCTCACTCCTAACCAGAACATCCGGCTCTTGCCGTGTAACATATTATCTAACTGATAATACTGGTTGTCGGCGAAGATCTCCCATTTGCGGGTGTTGAAGACGTCCGTGAGCTGCGCGGAGACCGTGAGCGCGCCCTTCAGGAACTTCTGGCTGATGCCGATGTTCAGGTAGTGCGAGAGGCGC